>NZ_JBSFDZ010000002.1:0-569111 GCF_053594175.1 Nocardia sp. NPDC001965 | reverse complement strand
GTCTGCGGTCGTGACGGACAAGGCGGTGTTCACGGCGAGTGCGAGCCTTGCGATTGCAGCTTTTGTGGTGTGTCGGCCGTGGTCTGTGGGCTTGCGCCCGAGGCCGGGCACCGAAGACCAGGTCGACCACCGGGCACGGGAAGTACCGGTCGGGCGCGATGGACGATGCGCTGGAAGCCCGCGGTCAACGCGTTCGCGATCACCTTCGCCGACCGCCGGCCCGACGCCCGAACCTACCGAGAGAACCCGCCGGGGACACCCCTACTGAGATAGGCTCAGTTGCTGGGATGGTGCCGGCGTCGCGGTCGTACCTCGTTGCGGTCGTCGTCCGGTGGGGGCTGGTGGCCGTGCTGGGCTCGTCCGTTACGTCAGCGATGTCCTACGACGGCGCTGTGGGGCTCCTGTACCGGGCGGACGATTCCGAGCTGACCGAACGGTACTTCCGGCAAGGAGTGCATCCGCCGATGCTCGCAGAGGGGCCGGACGGACGAAGTCTTTCCGTCGCGTACCACTGGTCCGATGTGAAACCATTTCCGGTCGGGTGTTTTCGCATCGGCGGCAGCTGCCTCGGATATTGTCGACCGCGCATGCAGGGGCGGTTGGTGTTGCTCTGCTGCGCGCCGGATCTCCAGCTCCGGCCAGGCGGATCCGCTGCACAAAGGGAACTGTTCATCGAGGAAAGGATCGTATGTCTCGTACGCGTAGGACCGTGATGATCGGCGCACTGATCGCGCCGTTGGCATTGGGTTCCACAGGGGGAGAGGCCGTAGCGGCCCCGGCGGTGACCCCGTTGCCGATACCGGTGGTGACCGGCCCGGAAATCGGCCCCGGCGCCGTTCCGGGCGGAGTTCTGCAGACGATCTCGGTGGTGGGGACGACAGGCGAACAACCGGGGACGATCACCTTCTCGGTGCCGGTTCCGGCGCCCTACCACTATCAATACAACTACCGCTGGATCACCGTGCACTGGCAGAACCTGAACACCGGGGCCGCGGGCAGCGTCGATCTGCGGCACTGGAACAGCATCGACGTCCCCGGCGATCAGAAGTATGCCGCGGCGCTGCCCACCAGCGCGCCAGTGGTGACCGGGGCGGGCCCCGTGCTGGTTACCGCGACGCACAACCGCGAGCAGTACCAGGCGCCTCCGCAGTCCACCGCGGTGATCCCCGGCGCGGGAGTCGTGCTCGCGGCCTGAGCCGGTTCCGCGCGCGTGGGTGCGGTTGGGCCGGGACCTTCCGCGCCCCCGCGACGAGGCCCGGTGGAAGACCGTCCGGCAACCGCACCCACGCGCGCCTGCGCCCGATCGGCGTGCGCGTCTCCGCCCCCGCACGTGATGCGATCCGATACGAGCCGGGGCGCCCTGTAGCGCAACGGATACCGGCCGTCGAACGAAGAGCCCGCGCTCACGCGGCCGGTACGGCCGAATGTTCCTCCCGGGGCCGTCGCGGGTGCTCGGCGTCGATGACGAATGCGTGCGTGTGCTGGTAGGGGCGTTCGTCGACACGGACGGCGTCGGCCGACCGGACCGGAACAGCGGTGCCGACCTCGTGCAGGTGGATCAGCTCCGCCGGGTCGTTGCGCGGCCACATCCGCAGCGCCACCATGATTCCGGCGACGGCGAGCGCGGCCAGCACCGCCCAGGCCGTGGTGAACCCGGCGGTGGTGCTCAGCCATCCGGTGAGCGGGTAGGTGATCAGCCACGCCAGGTGCGACAGCGAGAACTGGGCGGCGAACAGCGCCGGTCGATCCGCGGCCTGCGACGAGCGCCGCAACACCTGACCGGTCGGCGTCAGCACCGCAGCCGTGCCCACTCCGACGACCGCCCACACCGCGATCGCAGCGCCCCAGCGCCACCCGTTCTCACTCACCGTCGACAGGGCCGTCGCCGACCCCAGCCCGGCGAGCAGGATGACTGCGCCGGTCAGCATCACCGGCCGAGCATCCAGGCGGTCGAGGACCCGCGGCAACACCAGTGCGACGAGCATGGTGCCGAACCCGTTCGCCGCCAACAGCACCGCCACCCCCGACTGCGTCCCGCCCAGGGTGTCACGGACGTAGTTGACGGTATTGACCATGATCACCGAGCCCGCTGCCGCGACCACCAGGTTCAACCCCAGCAGGCCCCGCAGCCGCGGTGTCGCGGCGAAGATCCGCATCCCCACCATGATCCGCTCCCCGAAGCTGCTCGCTGCCCGGCCGGTATCGGTTTCCGGGATGCGGGTGATGACCACCAGCGCGGCCGATAGCACGAACCCGATCGCGGTGCCCACGAACAGCCAGTGGAAGTTGATCACCGCCAGCGCCGCCGCGGCCACCATCGGACTCAGTAGCGTCTCCATCGTCGCGGCCAGCTGGGCGGCCGACAGCGCCTTGGTGTAATCCCGCTCGTCGGGCAGGATATCGGGGATTATCGCCTGGTAGGTGGGAGTGAATGCGGCCGCCGCGGTCTGCAGCACCGCGATCAGCGCGTAGATCTGCCAGATCTGATCGATGAACGGCAACGCCAGCACCACCGCGGCGCGGATCACGTTCAGCCCGACCAAGAACAGCCGGCGGGGGAACCGGTCGGCATAGGCGGCCACGATCGGGGCAACCGTCACATACACCAGCATCTTGATCGTCAACGCGGTACCGAGCACCGCGGCCGCGTCCGCGCCGGCGAGTTCGTAGGCCAGCAAGCCCAGCGCGACAGTGGTCAGGCCGGTGCCGAACAATGCCGACACCTGGGCGGTGAACAGCCGGAGGTAGTCGCGGTGGGAGAGCAATGAGGTGAACATCGATCCGGCCCTTCTATCTAACTTCCTACGTAGTTTAATATCTACGTATGAATGCAGGTAACGAGAAGGTTCGGGCGCCTATTCCCGAGGACGAACTGAACCTGGCGGTCGAAGTCTTCCGGATGCTCGCCGACGCCACCCGCGTCCAAGTGCTCTGGGCGCTGGCCGATGCCGAGTTATCGGTCAACGAACTCGCCGAATACGTCGGCAAACCCGCCGCCTCGGTCTCCCAGCACCTCGCGAAACTACGCATGGCCCATCTCGTCCGCACCCGCCGATCCGGCACCACCGTCTACTACAGCCTCGACAACGACCACGTGCGCCAACTGATCACCGACGCCGTCCACAACGTCGAGCACGCCGGCCCGGAGGTGCCCGCACATCACCGCCGCGACGCCGAAGTTCCCTCGACCAGCCACACCGCTGGGGAAAGCTCCCGCTGAAGTAGGCGTAGTAGCGATCGCGGTCGTCCGTCGGCGCCGGCGAGATCACCTGCAGTTCGCAGCCCGCTTCGGCAGCGCCGCACCATAACCGGTCGATCGGAAGAACATTCTACGAGGCGAGGTTCGGTGCGTGGTTTCGCGTCTCACCGGTCCTGATCACCCCGATACGCTGCCGCGGGGCTGTCGGAATGTGGTCAGCTGTAGAGGGCGCCGATGGCCGGGGCCGAGATGCTACCGGCAGCCGTCCGGTCGGCTTTGCTCGCCGGGACGGAGTACGGCGGCGCGCAGCCCGGCGCGTGCTGACACTGCTGGGGCCCTTCGGTCGGCGGTCGGAGCGTGGTTCCGCTGGAAAGTGTCCTCGAAGGCTGTGTCGTCGAGGTGCGGTTCCGGTCTGATGTGGGGTCGTGACACATAGGCATGAGTTCACCGAGCTCCAGTGGCGCACGGTCGAGCCGTTGATGCCGGTCCAGTATTCCCGTGTTCGGATGTGACCGCCCCGCGGCCGGGCATCTCAATCCCACCGACCCGGTCCGAGGCCGGTGAGCGCGGTGCTGGCCTGCCAGAGCCGAACGGCGGTATCGGGGTCGGTCATATGTGCGTGAGGAGATTCCGGATGCGGGTGCCCACGGAGACCGGCCACCCGCGGCCCCCACAGCTGTCCGCCGGAGACGTCGGAACCGAGGACAGCTCGAACGATCGTTCGTGCACCGGCATGTTTGCCGTGGAGCAGAGCTCGGGCGGGGAGTCCACACAAGCGCTGCGCGCGGGTCGGGACGAACAGCGGCGGCCGCGCCGGGCTCAGGGAATCCAGCGCACCACCCGGGTGGGCGAGGACACTGAGGATATCGGCACCCGCCGCGCGCAGGCGGCGGTCGAGTTCGAATCCGAACAGCATCTGGGCCAGTTTCGACCGCCCATAGGTGCGTTTGGACCGGTAATCCCGCTCGGATTGCAGATCCGGAAGATCCAGGCGCTCGGAGCGGGCCGCGAAGCTGCCGACGGTGACGACCCGGCTACCTGCCGTCGCCGACAACACCGGGGCCAGATGATGGACGAGCGCGAAGTGCCCGAGATGATTTGTCGCGAACATCAACTCGTGGCCCTGTGGGCTGAGATGGCGCCGCGGACCGGTCAGTAGTACTCCCGCGTTGAGCACGACGCCGTCGAGGCGATCGCCGGACAACTCGGCGGCAGCCGCCGGTAGTGATGACAGATCCGCGAGGTCGAGTGGCACCTGCCGGAGGGCGGCCCGGGGCACCCGGGAACGGATCGAAGTCATGGCGAGTTCGGCTCTGGCCCGGTCGCGGCAGCCGAGTACGACCGCGGCGCCGGCGCCCGCCAACTGTTCGGCGACGAAGTACCCGATGCCCGCGCTTGCGCCGGTGACCAGGATTGTTCTGTTCCCGGCCGACGCGAAGAGGTCCGATTCCATGTCACCGACTATCGCCACCGAGACTTGCATCGCTCTTGCACGGCGCTGGCGCCGGGATCCGAGGCATACCGTCGACAGCTTCCGCCACCAGACGAACAGCGATCTCGGCGCCCGGTGTCGCGGCGTCAGCGGATCCGGCGAAGGAACCGGCGGGTTCTGGGATTGCGCGGTTGTCGAAGAACTGATCCGGATCCGCGTCCTCGAAGATTCTTCGATCACTCATGAAGACGATTCGATCGGCTTCGGTCTCGGCGAAGCCCATTTCGGCGAGTCCTGTGATGTGGCGATCCTCCGCAGGAGTTACCGCTAGTTCTTGTGCAGCTCAGTCGATCCCGACGAGCCGGAGCGTCGACCGTGTCGCCCTCCTACCGAGGGCCCTGTGACGCGGACCGCCGAGTCGGCCGTCGAACAGGGCCGATTGCCCTGTTCCATGCCTCGGCTATCGCTGATTCGCCGATTGGGTCCCTCGCGTGGATGGTCACGACCTGCCACGCGGCTGCGCCGCGGCGGTCTCGAGGGCCGGGAAGGTGCTGTGCTCGTCGAGTACGAGTCGTAGAAGAGTCCTGGGTTTCGGGCGCATCCGCGAACACCGCGAGCCCGCGGCTCAGCCCGATGCCGGATTGTTGCCCGACCTCTCGGATTCGGTGTCCTCAGGTCGGCCGCGCCGCTAAACTGGCAAAGAATTCCATTGCGCTGTAATAGTTGTCACACCCTTTGGGGGTCTGCTATGCCAGTTGACATTGCCTTTCTCGACGTCGGTCAGGGCGACTGCACCGTGCTGCACTTCTGGGATCCCGCTCAGCCCGGTGCCGATGTGAGCGTGCTGATCGATTGCGGGTCCACCAAGGGCGGATCGGTCACCGGCTCGCTGGTCGAGAAGCGGGTGCGAGAGTACATTGCCGCGTCGGGCGGGCGGCTGAACCATTTGATCCTCACCCATCCGGATATCGATCACTACAATCTGCTTGCCCAGGTCCTCGGCGACGGCAGTGCGGACGCGAAACTCGATGTCCCCATCGACACCATCCTCTACACCGGGCAGCCCGCCAACTACGGCACCGACTCCGGTGCCGCGCCGAGCCGGTTCGTCTACCGGTTGCTGACCAACTCCCCGAAGATCTCCAAGACCGCGGGGCAGCCCCCGCTTGCCACGGCCCCGGTACGGGCGACGATGCCGGCCAAACTCGGCACCCCGCTGGTCGAGCACGGCGGGGCGAAGCTGTATCTCATCGCGGCTCATGCGGTATCGGGTGGGCCGTCGGATGCGAAACGGGCCAAGACGCTGGGGAAGCGGGCGGCCAAGCGACCCGCCGAGGACCCCAACGCCAACAGTGTCGTGCTGTATCTGGAGGGGAAATCGGCCGGCGGGAAGTGTCAGAAGGTCTTTCTGATGGGCGATGCCACCATCGATACCGAGAAGGCCATCGCCCTGGTCTTCCCACCGGGCGCGCAGGACCCGTTCGCCCGCACCGGCCGGACCTGGCTCAAACTCGGCCATCACGGTAGCGCCACCTCCTCCTCCGATACCTGGATCAAACGTCTGGCACCCGATGGGATCTTCATCAGCTCGGACTGTAAATCCTTCAGCGGCACCGGTACTCCGCGCGCACAGGTGATCCGCGATATCGGCACCTGGGCACCGGAGGTACTGAAGGATCGACTGCCCGAACACGGCTACGTCGCCTTCGAATCCACCAGCGGCGAGCCGAATTTCCGGAAGTTCTTCACAACCAGGACCAAGGCCACGATCTGTACCTCGCTCTACAGCTACAAATACGACTCCGCCAAGAAGCTGGAGAGCTCGGAAGGCTGGTACTGGTACCTGAACCTCGATGCCGACGGCGCCAATACCTTCACCATCGAATCGGCCTGATCGGAGCAGTCAATGACTCTCGATGTCACGGATCTGTGTGCCCTTTTTCCCGCGGAAGGCGGTCAATTCACCATCGCCGCAACCGAACTCGGTATCGATCCGGTGGCCGATCTGTTCACCGGCCATCTGGGCGAACCGCGGCTCGTCGTAGCCGATGCCAGTGCGGACTCCGACACCCTGATGGTGACCGGCTCGGTCGTCACCACCGCCTACGGTGAGCGGCCGGCCTGGATTCGTTTCGACACCGATGAGCGGCGCGAACTGGTTCTGGGCTTCGAACTCGCGATCTCCGTGCCCGGATTCGAGATCGACTCCGGAGCGCTCGAACTCTCGCTGGGGTTTCTGGAACAGGGCTACGGCCTGGCCGGAGTGCATCTGGTGCTGGCAGCGATACCGGAGAACGATGTCGACCCGGCGACTCCACCCGCGGTCGGCGCCGGCGTCGGCGTCGAGCTGGAAAAGTTCGGCTCCACAATCTATTTGAGCGGCCTGGCCCCGGCGCTCGGCGATACCTTCTCCGTCTCCGGGATTTTCGATCCGATCGGGCTGAGCGATCTGCAGGCCATCGCGGAATTCGCGCCCGGACTTCCCGGCTCGGAGTTCACCCTCCCGCAGGAATTCTCCGATCTCGCCGGTGATCCGCGCTTGAGCTGTCTGGCATTGGATTTCGATCCGTACCTGCCGAAGATCGTGGGCGGTTACGCCGAGGTACTGCTCGCCGGGACCTGGCAGCTGGCCCCCGAACTGTTCGAACTCTCCGATATCACCGTCGGTTTCGGCGTGGCCGGTCCCGCCGCGGCCGACGGCCTGGTCCGTGCCACCCTCGGCGCCACCCTGGCTCTCGCGGAGTCCAGCGTCGCTGTGTGGATCTCCCTTCCGGGCGGGGAGGTATCCGGCTCGCTGACCGAGCCGCTGCCGCTGGCCGTGGTGGCGGAGAAATATTTCGGTGCCACCGGCCTGCCCGCGGATCTGCTGATCACCGATCTGACCCTGTCCACCGATACCGCCGCTCCGGCCACGTCCTACGAACTACGACTCGGTCTGGCCGGGAGCTGGGAGCTGCCCGGGGGTATCGCCCTCACCGGCCTCGGTATCGCGCTGCGCGCGGAGGGTACCGCCAAGACCGCGGAGTTGTGGGCGGGCCTGGGGATCGGTGATACCGGTGAGGTGCTGCTGTCGGCGGTTCGAGACACCGGCGGCACCTGGATCTTCGGTGGCGCCGCGACCGCTCTGACCCTCGAGGACGTGCTGTCCACTTTCGGGGTGCCGGGCCTGCCGGATTCGGTGTCGGGGCTGGCCATGGCCGAGCTGACGGTTCAATACGACACCGGCACGAAGCGGTTCGATCTCACCGCGAGCCTCGAGCTGCCGCTCGGCGATGCCGCCGCCACCCTCGATCTGGGAATCGCGCTGACCCCGGCGCCCGCCCCCGGCACCGGCTACGACAAGAATCTGTCCGCGGCCCTGCGGCTGGAACTGCCCTCGGATACCGAGGTTCCGCGGCTCATGGAATTCGTGGTCACCTTGGACGAATCCAGCTGGCTGGTCGCGAGCTGGGAGGACAGCGACGGGCTGTCGGCCGCCGATATCGCCGAGGTGGTCGGCATCGATCTGTCGAGTCTGCCGGCGGCGCTGCTGCCGACGCTGTACGGCCTCACCCTGGTCTACAACTCGGTGGACAAGAGCCAGATGCTCGCCGCCCGCACCGAGCTGACCGGCTGGGCGCTGTACTCCCTGACCCGTGGCACCGGGCAACCCGCGCTCACCGCCGTCACCGCGCGCGGCTACATCGCGGTGAAGGCCAGTGGCCTGCCGATGGTCGGCGAGGCGATCCCGGCCGGTATGGATGTCGAATTCCGTGCAGTCCAGTTCGCACATGTGAAGCAGGAATGGCTGCCCGCCGACATCGCCAAGGCCGCCGCGCTGGCCCGCCGCGCGGACCCGGACAACTCGCTGGACCTGCCGGTCCTGCTCACCGCCGGGCACGGGACGGGTCTGACCGTCTGGGTGGACCTGGTCGTCGACGGTGCCGCCGTGGATCCGGTGGTGCTACCGGTCGGCGCCGGAAATTCCGGTGCCGCAGTGGCTTCGACGGTCGCTCCACAGGAGCCGCGCCGGGAACTGGACCTCGTCTTCGGCCCGGTTCGCTTCAACCGTCTCACCCTCGGCTATGCCGACGGTGGCGCGCTGATCGCCCTGGACGTCACCCTCACCGTCGGCCCGGCGGAACTGGTGCTGCGCGGCCTGGGCCTGATCATCACTCCCGATTTCACCGTCACCCCGCAACTGGCCGGTGCCGGGCTGCTGGTGCGGCGCCCGCCGCTGATGATCTCCGGATCGCTGGAGCGGCGGCTCGATCCGGCCTTCAGCACCCTGGTCGTCGGCATGGCCACCGCCGAATCGAGCTTCTTCGCCCTGCAAGCGGTCGGCGCCTACGCCCGCAGCACCGAGGGCTGGGCGTCGATCTTCGTCTTCGGTGAGGCCGCAGGACCGGCCGGGGTGGCACTGTTCGGTCCGCCCGCCTTCTCGGTGAGCGGGCTGTCGGCCGGATTCGGCGTCAACAGTTCGGTCCGGGTCCCGGAAATGTCGGAGCTGCCGCAATTTCCACTGCTGGGCCGGTTGAGCTCGGCCGAGCCGGCCCCGTCGCCCCAGGAGATGCTGGAGACCCTGATGGGTTCCGGTGGCTGGGTACGCGCCAGGTCCGGCCAGTACTGGGGTGCGGTCGGGGTGCGGTTCACCTCGTTCCGATTCATCGATGCGCAGGCGCTGGCGCTGGTGGAGTTCGGTCAGAGCCTGACGGTGATGCTGCTGGCCCGCACCGCGATCACGCTGCCGCGCAACGCCGCTCCGGGCGCGCGCATCCACGCCTATCTGGGCATCGACCTGCGGCTGGCCTACCGCAGTGCGCTGGGCCTGCTGTCGCTGGATGCGGCGATCGCACCGGGCTCGTTCATTTTCGATCCGGGTGTGCAGTTGCACGGCGGTCTGTCGATCTACCTGTGGACCGGCGGCCCACACCAGGGCGACTTCGTGTACTCGCTCGGCGGCTATCACCCGTCCTTCCGAGAGCCGCGACACTATCCGCATCCGGAGCGGGTCGGGTTCAGCTGGGCGCCCGACGATCGGCTCATGATCCGCGCCCAGGGCTACACCGCCACCACCCCCAGTGCGTTCATGGTGGGCGGGCGGCTCGACGCCACCTATGACGCGGGCCTGTTGTCGGCCTGGTTCAGTGCCTATCTGGACGCGCTGATCCAATGGAAACCGTTCTATGTGGACCTGCGCCTGGGCGTCCGGATCGGCGTCGCGGCCACCGTGAAGATCGCCTTCGTCAAGGTCCGGGTCTCCATCGAAGTCGGTATCGACCTGGCGATCTGGACCCCGCCGTTCGGCGGCCGGGTCGAGGTGAAGGTCTGGTTCATCTCCTTCGGATTCGATATCGGCTCGGGCAGGCAGTCGCCGCCGGGAATCCCGTGGACCGAATTCCGCGGCCAGCTGCCCGAACCACTGACCATCGCCCCGCTCGCCGGGCTCATGGTGGACGTGGACCCGGCCGAACTGGCCGCCCGGGCCGAGCGCGCGGCGCCGACGCTGGTTTCGGCGGACGGATTCGTCTTCGTCAGCGAGGCCGTGGTGCCCGCCACCCATCTGTTCGTCAACGATATCCAGACCGCGTCGACCACCGAGCCGGTGCACATCCGGCCCATGCGGCTCGAGGGGGTGATCAGCGAGCACCGGGTCACGATCCGCCGCAATCAGAGTGAGGACTACTACGATATCGAGGGCAACGGCTGGCAGCTGACCACGGTGCGGGCGGCGGCGGCAACGGCGCTGTGGGGTGCGCCCCTGCACAATCCCGACCAGGCGCTCGATGAGTCGATGCTGCCCGATCGGCTCGCCGGAGTGCGATTTTCGGTCGGCGCACCGGTGCTCGGCATCGGTACCGGCGGTGTCACCGGGGCAGCGTTGAGCGTGGAGCAGCTCGACGACGGAGTGCTGCCGGACGTTTCCGGGACCTCGGGCCCCGTCCCGGCGGCCGCGCCCGACAGTATCCCCACGATCACGAGCACTATCGCCGACCCCGACACCGCGACCCGCCGCGATGAGGTATACGCGGCGCTGTGTGCCCTGGGCCTGGCTCCCGGTGCCAACGGCTCACGCGAGCGTTATGCCGCGCGCGCCGCCGACCTGCTCACCGATCCGCCGATGACCGTCACCGCGTGACCCAGGAGCCGACCGTGTCCACAGATCTGATCATCGACTTCCACGACAATCTGCTGCCACGTGCCACCGCGGGCCGCTACGAGGTCGCCGCGCAGCAGGTGCTGCGCGACAGTGCGGGCGATGCCATAGACAGCGACGAACCGCTGCCCGTCGCGATCCACGAATTCGAGATCCGCGCTGTGCAATTCGTACTGTCGGAGGCGTCGGTGCATGCGCGCTACCCGGCGGCGGGCAGCGCGGGCGACTACCGGCGGGTGCTGCCGCACATCACCCTGGACCGCTCGATCCTGCCCTGGGAGCGGGAACCGAAGTTTTCCCGCGATGTGGCTTACCGGGCCCCGTGGCTGGCGCTGATGGTCTTCGCCGAGGCGGAACTGCCCGATGATCCGGCCGCCCTCGGAGCTACCGTCGCACGCCCGGTGCGCGAGGCCGTCGGCACTCCACATCCGGGCGTGTACGGGCCCGATATCGCGCTGGATCAGTTGCCGCCGGAAACCCCGGACAGCACCTGCCACACCATCGACGTACCGGTGTCGGTGTTCCGCGCGCTCGCGCCGACCGAGGACGAATTGCAGTACCTGGCACATGTGCGCGCGGTACGCCGACGAGGCGCGCTGTCCGACGGTGAGGAGCTCACCGAGGGGAACTTCGGGGTGCTGACCGCGAATCGGCTGCCCACGCTGCCGGGTTCGCACGCGGTGCATCTGGTATCGCTCGAGGGGCACGACGATCGGATCCACGGCGGCATCGAGCCCGATGCGACGGCGCTGCGGCTGGCGGTGCTGCATTCCTGGGTGTTCGTCAACGATCCCGCCGCGGGGTTCGACGCCGAGCACATCCTTGCCGGGCTGGTGGCCCCCGGAAATACCGAACCGGAGAACCTGACCCTGAAATTGGCGTGTCCGGCGGACGCCCCGGACGATCACATCACTGAACGGCTGGCCCTCGGCTATGCGCCGGTCCCGCATCGGGTCATGTCCGGGGAACTGGGATTCGCCTGGTACCGGGGCCCGTGCACGCCGGTGACCGCCCCGGTGGTGCCGCGCCCGCAGGGCCGGTTCACCACCGCCGATCACGCGCTGATATACGAGCCGAGGCGGGGCCTGTTCGACGTCTCCTATGCTGCCGCCTGGACGCTGGGACGTACCATCGCGCTCGCCGACCCCTCCTACACCGCCGACCTGAACCAGGCCCGTCGCGAATTGTCCCGCCACGCCAAGCAGCTCATGTCGATGGCGGCCGATCCGGCCCGCACCCGCGATACCGCGACCGGCCCGAACGCGGACTGGCTCGAGACCCTGGCGCAATCCTGGTCGGCAGTCGCGGCGGCGCTGGCCGGCCCCCGGGTCCGGCTCGACGCGGCAGAACGCGCCGCCATACGTTCCGCACCCGCCGCGCGGCCGGGTGACGTCGAATTACGCGCGGCCCTGGTCGAATCCGCCCGCGCCACCGCCCTGCGCGGTACCGCCGATGAGCGCACCGGCACCATGCCGGGCTGGCTGGATCAGCTGGAACTGCTGAAAGGGGTGCCGTTCGGCTATCTGGTGCCGGATGCGCGGATGCTGCCACCGGAATCGTTGCGGCTGTTCCGCACAGATCCGGCATGGACCGCCGCTCTGGTCGACGGTGCGTGCAGTCTCGGCATCAACACCTCGCTCGATCAGTGGCTGGACGAAACGCTGCGGGCCGCCACGGCGGCGCATCGCGGCGGTGTGGGTGCGCCCGCGGGCATGCTGATCCGGTCCACCCTGGTCTCGGCCTGGCCGGAGATGGAGATCATCGCCGCCGCGCAGGGTGCGCCGCTGGCGGAGCTGCGGCGCGATCTGCCCGCCCCCGACGTGCTGCTGGTGCTGTGGGACGGTGTGCCCGATCGGGTGGAACTGCGTGAACCCGCCCAAGGCATCCACTTCGGTATCGATCGCGGGGACCAGATCAATGTGCGGCAGTTGAAAGCCGGCCAGGAGATCCCGCTCGGGGCCTCGATCGAGGGCCGGTGGTTCCCCGCCGAGGGCACCGTCCTCGATTTCCTGCGCTCCGGCACCGAGGTTCCCGGGGTCCTACATCTGCTCGGTGACGGCGGCTTGATTCCCGCTCTCAACACCGAACTCGCCGATCAGCTGGATGGAAAGCCGCTGAGGATCGGGCAATTCGCGCTGCAGATGGTCAATGCCCCGCTGCTGCAACTCTTGCTGCCCACCACCGAAGGAGCCGATTGACGTGAGCGACGATCTCATTGTGCCCATCCGGCTGCACACCCTGGTGGTCAATCGACTGGTCCGTCTCAGTGAGCCGTTCCAGCTCTGGCAGCTCGACTTCAAGAAGATGATCGACCGCACCGGCCCGGTCGAGAATCCGACCGGACACCAGGTGACGCCGGGGGTGCAGGTGCAGTGGGAACTGCCCGAGGCCCTCGCCGCCGGGCATTACGATCCGCAGACGGGGGAGACGACGTTCCCGCTGGTGCCCAATCGCTGGCTCGTGGTGCGTTACTCCGGGAATTCCGGTACGCCGAGTGTGGCCGGCTGGGTGGTGCACAGCGACTATCTGGAACGGGCCGACGCCGGATACGGCCGGGGTACCAGCCGTTACCTCACCACACGCAGAGCAGACGGGGAAATCGGTGCTCCGGAACGTGATTCGATAGGCCGAAGATACGATCTACGCGACGGCCCGTGGGCCGAACCGCCTGCGCGGGACCTGTTCCTGACCGCCGTCGGCCCCGGCCTGCCGGCCTTCGCCGCCTACGCGAACTACCACAAGAACGTCTTCTGCTTCCACGATCTGCTCGAGGATCTGCCGCAGGGCCCGGACACCTCCGATCCCGAATACCCCGACGATCCACCGACCTGGGCGGCCGATACCGTGCTGAGTTATCAAGTGATCGGCTGGTACTCCGATCGCGGCACCGGGGAATCCGACATTCTGTACGCCGCGCAGCACATCCCCGGCCTGCTCCCGCCGGATACGAGCGGCACCGCGGCCGTCGCCGAAGCCCTGCACTGGGCCGTCCCCGGCGGTATGGAGCCCACCGGCACCGTGTATTCCGGTACCGCCCTGGGAATTGAATGGAAGTGGCAGGGTGCGGCCCCGATCTCGAAGCGGCCGGTCCCGTTACAGATGAAGGTCGGCATCGGGCAGAGCACAGCCGAGGCCGCCGCCGCGCTGGTCGCCGAACAGTCCCGGTCGGCGCGCACCGGGGATCTGGTGCGGGCCCTGTTCGAGGGCACCATCGATACCTACGGCACCCCGGACGGTGACGTGGATCTGGCCGAGGCCACCCGGGAGGCGTGGTTCGAGGGTGTCGACGGCGGCCACCATTGGGAGGTGGTGCCCGAGGGCACCCCCACCGAGCCGCCGCCCACCCCGTCGTGGCTGGCGGGACTGAATGCCGATCAGGCCGAGTACGAGCGGCTCGCAGCCGAACTCGCCCGCGCCCGGGCACATCTGTGGGATATCTGGTGGCTGCGGTACCGGCCGGTGGAATACGACGGGGTCGCGCATCCGGAAGGGTTCGACGAGGCGGCCGCGCTGGCACTGGATCCGGAGGAATCCGGACCGGCCCGGCAGGTCAGCGAATTGCTCACGTGCACGGCCGAGGTGCGGTCACGGATACCGTACGGCCGCACCCCCGAGGAACTCGAGCAGGCCGTCGCCGACTATGTGCGGACTCATCCGCTACCCGAGCACACCCGGTTGCGGCGTAGCGGCCGCCCGCCGTTCCGGCGGCCCGGTGAGCCGGTTGTCGTGGTGGCGGATGCGGGCACCTCGCATCCGCTGACCCGCGATGTCGACGATCCACTGCCCTGCCGGGTCACCGCCGATCTGCTCGCCGGAATCCGGCACAACGGTGACTGGCAGCGGCCACCGGCACGTAACGCCCCCGATCTCACCGGGCTTCCGCCTGCCTGCAAAGCGTTGCTGACCGAATTCGCGCTGCTCGATTGGGCGGTGCGCACTCCGGAGGGGACGGGCAGCGTGCTGTCGGAGGCATTGGCCGCCGAGGATCGCTTCGACGGTCCCGTCGCCGAATACACCGCACCCTGGCAGCAGGCGTGGGTACCCATGTACCTGCAGTGGGAACTGTGGCTGTGCCCGCTGCCCTACCAGTCCGGCGGGGCCCGGCACTGGGAACTGGACGATGCCGACCACCGATGGCTGGGCTCCGGCGCCCCGGCCGGCGGCGGATATCTGGATCTGCGCTGGATGCCTTTCTCCGCCAAAGCATTCCTCGCCCCGACCGCCCCGTATGTGCTGCGTGAGCAGGTCCGCCGCTTCGAGCGCACCTATCCGCGTGCCGATACCGCCGCGCTCGCGGACCTGAGGTCGCAGTACCAGGATATGGACCTGTTGTCGCAGACCCTGGACGGGTTCAACGACTGGTTGCTGGAACAGGCGGGCACCGCCCAGCTCATACCCGAGCTCACCGATCCGAAGCTGTACGGTGATCCGCTCACCGTCCCCGATCCCGGCGCGCCCGGCGGCACCTCCTCCGAGATCGACCGTTTCCAGACAGTGCGGGCCGGGCAGCTGTATTTCCGCGATCTGCGCATCATCGACCGGTTCGGGCGCTCGTGCGAGGTCACCAACGCCACCAACGACAACTATCTGTCCTTCGATCCGGCCCGCGCCACCAGTGTCGTTCCGACCCTCCCGATCGCAGACGGGGTGACCGAACCGGAACGGTTCCTCCAGCTCCCGCCCCGGCTGATGCATCCGGCCCGGGTCCGGTTGGAACCGGTGCCGGATGGTTCCGAGGACCCGGTGGTCGGCTGGCTGCTGCTCAACCATATCGACCGCACCCTGCTGGTCTACGCACCCGACGGAGCCGGGCTCGGGGAATTACGGGTGGTCGGCGGAGGTAGTACCCTCGCGTGGAATGCGCTGCCGCACGCACCTTTCGCCCGGCCGGACGACCGCGATTTCGCCGCACGGTTTCCACAGTTGTCCCGGCTGCTGGTCGCATTGCTCGAGCATTGCCTCGAGCACGGCCCCGCCGATTTCGAGGCGCTGCTCGACCTCGTGGATCAGACCCTGGACACCATCGGTGACGATACCGCTGTCGGTGACGGCCTGCCCCGGCTACTCGGCCGCCCACTGCTGCTGGTCTCGGCCGAACTCGAACTGCAGCTCAGTGGCCCGCCGCTGACCCGGCCCGGCTGGGACCACATTCTGGATCCGCCCGAGGAGGACTATCCGACATTCACCTGGCCGGTGCGATTGGGGGAGCGGGATCGCCTGTCCGACGGACTCATCGGCTACTACGCCGGGGCCGAACCCGGCGATGAGGTGTCCTACTCGGTTCTCAATACCGTGCTGCCACCGGCGGATTCGGGTTATCTGCGGGTGATCGGGAACGGCGACGAGCTGGCGTTACCCGCATGCCTACCGGCGGATCCGGTGCGACGCACGCTCACCCTGCTCGCCGATCCACAGGCGGCGGTCCATGCGATCACCGGCATCCTGCCGACGGTCGCGCTGCGGATGCCCGCCGACCGCATCGAGGCCGCGCTGTCCCGGATCCGCGCCGCCTTCCGGCTCGATCCGCTGTTGGCCCCGGTCCGGACCGAACCACAACGGATCACCTCCTCGTTCACCGTAGGTCCGGACGGCGCCCATCCGGCCTCGGGTGATCCGGAACTGGCCGTACTGTTGGACGGCTCCTTCGGCACCGCCTGGACCAGCGACCGGGCCGCGACCACCGCGGACTGGTTCGAGCTGGATCTGGGTGCCGAACGGCCGCTCCGGATGATCGAGCTGTACGGCGGCGATGTGAGCGGCGAACACCTCTTTCCAGCGGCACGATTGGAGATCTCCACCGATGGTGCGAGCTGGACCGGACTGGCGGTGGTCCCGGCCGGGGAGGAGCTGGTATTCGTCCCCGCCGAGCCGACCGTGGCGCGCCGCGTGCGCCTGATCCCGACGGCCGCATCCGCCGAGCCGGTGGCGTTGCGGCTGTTCCGGGCCGGGACCGGTGACAACGGCGGCGGCATCGTTCTACCCCGCCCTGCCGCCTGGTACGGCGAATGGACCTGGGCCGAACCGTTCGACAGCGCCGGGCCGGTGGCGTCGTGGGCGACCCATCCGATCCTGCCCGCCGACACCCTGGCCCACCCGGACGATCCGCTACCGACCGCCCGCGCCGGATATCTGCAACTGCGCTCCACTTCCGCGGAGGAGACGATATGACCGAGAATGTCGGCGTCGAGGTCACGGTGACCCCGAGCCTCGGCAGCAGACCACCCCATCTGCCCGAACATATGCTCGACGACGACCCGGACACCTACTTCCTCAGCGACGAACCGCTGGAGAAGATGTTCGACACAGTGACTTTCACCTTCGCCGAACCGGCGATCGTCTTCCTGCTACGGGTCGAATTCGGCGATCCCGCGGGCGGTCACCGGCCGCGGGGACGCTGTTTCGTGCGTGGGTATCTGCCGGCGGGCGGCTATCAGGTGCTGTACGACGGCGACACGCCGACGATCCTGGACCTGTCGCTCCAGTCGCCGGCGGCATTCACGCGGATCGAAATACTCTGGATCAATGTGAGCACCGACGATCTGCTCGCGATCCGATCCGCGCAGGTGACAGCACTGCCGCTGCGTGAACTGGAACTATCCGACTTCTCGGCGGATCGCACGGAGATCGGCGACCGGGAGACTGTCACGCTGAGCTGGCGCGGCAGCGATACCGCCTACCGCCTGTACTGGGCCGACACCTTCGAGGATCTGTCGCATATCGCACCGGATGACGACGGGCTGCGCCGCTGGACCAGCCCTGCGCTTCGGGAGCGGACCGCCTTCATGATCCAAGGTTTCGGTCTGGTCGACGGTTCACTCGAATCCCGCTGTCTGACGCTGGCTGTGGCCATCACCTCCGGTGTGGATACGGTCCTGCGCGTTACCGCCGAAACCGCGATGCAGGTGGCCGCCGGTACCAGCGTCACCACCGTCACCACCGAGCGTGCGGATTTCAGCGGCACCTTCACCGCCGCAACCGTCGCGGTCTCGCGGGAATTGATCGTGCACGGCGCGCTCGAGGCCACCGGGAGTACACCGGACAGTCTGACCGCAGGCCGGATCGTCGCGCAGAATCTGACGGTAACCGACCGGATGGAGGTCACCGACGATTCGCCGCTCTCGATCGTCGGGAATTGCGGCACCGTCCAGGGCACCTCGTTCACCGCACCCTGCGACGGATTCTTGCGAATCCAGACCGACGCGTCAGGCGAGGTTACCGTCTACGGTCTGCCCAAATGCGTTCTGGTGCCGAATTCGACCGGGGTGATACCGCTGACGCAGGGCACCGCCATCACTTTCGCCGGCAACGGCATCGAGGTCGGCTGGATCCCGTTCGGGCGACGGTCCTGATGGTGGCATTCCGGACAATCCAGTGTCCCAGCGCTCGTCCTTCGGCCAAGGAGTTCCGGTCATGACCGTTCACCTGCGTATCCCTGACAGCACCGTGACCGCAGCGGTCACGACCGTCCCGGCAGTGCTCACCGCCGACGCCCCCGAACCCGCCGATCTCGTTGTCACCCTCACCACCGCGGACGCGACGGCCGCGGTGCACGGTCTCGAGATCCGGTTCGCCACCGGACCCGGCGCCCTCACCGAGACCGCCGACCCGCCGCAGGCCACAGCCGGGCCGGGGAACTTCTCGATCGATCGGCGCACCGAAGGTGGTGTCGAATCCTTCGACTGCCGGGCCGATCCGGCGATCATCGTGGAACCCGGCGCACCGGTCACGGTGACCGTGCGCGGCATCCGCCTCAGCGGCCGTAGCGGGCATATTCCCGTCGAACTGATCACCGATCTCGGGGATCCGGCAGGTGGGCGGCACCTGCAGCTGACCACCGCCGCCATCGCGAAATTCCCCAAGGGATTCCATTTCGAGGATCTGGCACCCGATTCCATCCAGGTTCCCGACGGGTCGCCGGTCACGCTCAGCTGGATCGGCGCCCCGGCCGCCTACCGCATGTACTGGGACGACCGGTCGGCCGATCTCAGTACCGTCCCGGTCGATGCCGACGGACGGCGGCGCTGGACCTCACCACCGCTGACCGCGGTGACCGCCTTCATGCTGCAGGCCACCATCGCCGAACACGGCGATACGATCACGCATACGCTCAATGCCGTTGTCATCGTGGCCGAAACGGATCTGCACGCCGAGACCCTGGATATCGACGCCTCGGTGCGGGTCGGCAGTACCACGCTCACTCCTGGTCAGGCCGTCTCCGATGCCCAGTTGCGGGCGCAGGACCTCACCGTACGCGAGATGGACGCCGGATATCTCGGCCGGATCGATACGGTCGGGCTCGCCTCCACGACGACCCTGAGCACGGCCGTCCTCAGCGCACCGGGTGCGGCGATCTGGAACGGTACGAACAAGATTCGGATGATGGGCGCGCCCGTGAAGCAGTCGGCCGCCTCGGCCGGGTCCCGGACCTGCGATACCGACGGATTCCTGCTGGTCCTGACCCACTACTACTACGGGCCGGACATCACGATCGACGGCCGGGTCCACCCGGTCGGTACGCGCAGCGCCGCATGCCTGCCCTATCGGGCCGGGAGCGTCGTCTCCTGGACGGCGACCCAGGGGCATCTACTGTTCATCCCCTTCGGACGCTGAGCCGATGTCCGCAGCCGATTTCCTCGCACAGAGAGCCGAGCACATGGCCGAACCGGCATCCGCCGATCCGCTGCTGTCCTTCAGCACCGAGACCGTCCCCGAACCACTCACCGTGAGCTCGGGAAGCAATCCCCTGCTCGCGGCCCTGAGCTTCACCGTCGGCCGCGGCGCCGCCGACAGCTACTGCCAGAAGATCGTGATCCGCATCCCGATCGGCACCGGACCGGACGACCTGATCGCATCCGTCGATGCGGTCGCGAGTATTCGTACCAGTGTCCGGGGCGGCACCGACCCCGACCACGGCGACGGCTGGTCGGCGTCCAAAGCCGACGACGGCGAATACTGCATCGTCACCTTCGAACCGTATTACGAACCGGTTTTCGACAGTACCTGGACCGTCGGGCTCATCCTCTCGAACGTCCAGGTCAACAGTGCCACCGGCACCGTGCCGGTCGAGATCGTCGAATACACCGCACCGACCGCCTCGGGTTACACCGCCAAGACGACAACCGCCGAAATCGTCAAATTTCCTTCGGGTTTCACATTCCGCAATTTCCGTCCGCGCGAACTTTCGGTGGCCAACGGCGCCGGTACCACGCTGACCTGGGAGGGATCTGCGGCCACCTACGAAATGTTCTACGGCTCATCCGGCCAGGGCATCGATGTCAGTTCCGAACGCCGTTGGGAAACCCCGGACCTGACCGACACCACCAGTTTCACCCTGCGCGCCACCGTCTCGAACTCGTCCGGTGAGCTGCGCCTGAGCCGCACCACCATGGTCCTGGTCGGCGATCCGGGCCTGCGCTTCAAAGATCTCGTCGCCGAGGAACGGCTCACGGTCGGCGGCGCCGCACCCGCCCTCACCATCGACAGATCGGGCGCACAGTTCACCGTGCCGGTCACCGCGGGCAGGGTCGTCACCCCGAATGTCTCGCTGAGCGGAGGTGCGACCTATTCGGTCACCACGCTGCGTCTTCCGGACCCGGTCACCCTGCGCGGGACCCTGCGCCTGGCAGCGGGCGGGTCGATTGCCGCCCGATCCGTGCTGGACCTGCGCGAGGTCGATATCCGGGTCGTCGGTGCGGCCGAAACCGCGGCCACGACCGAGTTCACCGCCGAAACCGACGGGATGCTGATGGTCCACAACCGACACTACGAGACACACCTGGAGCTCGTCGGGACCTCGACATATCTGCTGATCCCGAAGGAAGCCACGCTCACCTACCCGCTGCAGCGCGACGCCGTGGTCCGTGTCCGGGGTGGCGACAACACCCTCACCTGGGTTCCGTTCGCTGCTGGGTGAATCGGCCGCGCGCCGGCCGCCGCGGATCTGCGACTCATAACCTCTGCAGGGCGCGGACTTTGCGAAAGCGGTTGAACCTATGCGCCTTTCTGGCTATTTCGGATGATTGCGGTGCTCGGAATCGGTGGGCGGCCTCAGATGAGGGAGCCGCCGGAGACCTCGATGCGCTCGGCGGTGATCCACCGCATATCGTCGGAGGCGAGCGCGGCGATGGCGTCGCCGATCTCGTCGGGTTCACCGACGCGCCCGAGCGCGGTGTGCGCCGCGAGAGTGCTGCGGAGTCCGGGGTCGTCGCGCATGGCACCGCCGTTGAAGTCCGTGGCGCTCGGGCCGGGAGCGACCGCGTTGATGCGGATTCCGCGCGCTCCGAGTTCGACTGCCAGGCTGCGGGTCAGGACTTCGAGAGCTGCCTTCGACGCCGAATAGACCGATGTTCCGGGGCTGGCATGACGCGTCAGCGAGGTCGACACATTGATGATCCGCCCGCCGGCGGGGATATGGGGGATCAGTGCCTGAATGAGGAAGAACGTCCCGCGGAAGTTGGTGTTCACCACGGCGTCGAAATCGGCCGCCGTCACTTCGGTGATCGGGTTGAACAGCCCGATTCCGGCATTGTTGACCAGGACGTCGAGCGTGTCGGTGTGCCATCGGTCGCGGAGCCGTTCGACCAGCTCGGTGCCGAAGGCGTCGAAGGTTTCGATATCGCCGATGTCGAGCGGTATCGACAGCGCGTCGCCGCCGGCTTCCTGGATCATGCGGACAGTGTCGGTGGCGCCCTGGGCGCCTTTCCGGTAGGTCACTACGACCTTGGTTCCGCGGTGCGCGAGCGCGAGGGCGGCGCTGCGTCCGAGTCCGCGGCTCGCGCCGGTGACCAGTGCGATCTTTTCCGATGTCATGCGGGTGTGCCTTCTGTGAATTCGACATGGATGGGCGGGCTTCCGTCCAGCCACTGTGGTAGCGGCTCGACCGGCTGGGGGATACCGGCGGGGTTCCAGGGTTGTTCGAGGTCGGCGATGATCGACCGGAACACCGCCTCTCGCCGGCGTGGATCGTGAACCGGGGTCCCGCGGACGGGTAGATCCGCGCGCACGCCGTGTTCGAGGTGGAACGTGAACGACGGGTTCGCGAGGATGTTGGCGTACCAGCTGCGTCGCGCGGGTTGGGTGGTCAGGTAGATCTGCCGGTCGACGCGGTAGAACCACACTTCGATCCGTCGGCGCGTCCGGTCCGCGCGCCGACGGTCGTGATGTCGATGGTGCGGTCCCGTGCCGGTGAGGCCGGGGTGATGGCGAGAGCGTTCTCGATTGCGGGGTCGATATGGCCTCCGATCGTTCCTTGAAGGTGAGTCGAGTAGCTCACCTCGCTGACGATAGATCGTCCACCTTGGTGAGTCAAGTGACTCGCCTCGCAATATGGGGCATACTTGGGCCATGACTACCGCGCCCTCGACGTATCACCAGCGCGTCGCCGCCGAGAAGCGGACCGCCATCATCGAGGCCGCGACTCGCCTATTTCTCGAATCGGGCTACGACGGCACCCCGCTGTCGCGTATCGCCGAAGCGGCGGCGGTTTCGAAAGCCACTCTGTTCAAACAGTTTCCGACGAAAGCGGCGTTGTTCGAGGCCATCGTCACAGAATCCTGGAACCTCGATATCGGCGAGGATGTGCCACCGCGGCCGGGCGATCTGCGGGCCGGTCTGACCGCTGCCGGACGCCGGTACGCCACCCTGCTGAGCAGGCCGGGTATGGCGTCGCTGTTCCGGATCGTCATTGCCGAACTGCCACGGTTTCCCGAACTCGGCCAGACCCTGTTCCAGACAGGCAAGATGCCCTACTTCGATTCCGTCCGCCGCTACTTGGAAGCCGAGCGCGCCGCCGAAACGGCCGACCTGCACGACAGCGTGACCGCCGCGACCCAGTTTCTCGGAATGATCTCCGACTACGTCTTCTGGCCCCGCATGCTGCTGGTGGACTGGAATCCCGGGCCTGCCGAGATCGAGAATGCCGTGGATCAGGCGGTGCTCACCATGGTGGCACGATACGGCGCAGTGAAGCATCGGGAGGGCGGCGAGTCATCGGAAGGCAGTAGCAGGAAACCGTAGGGGACCTACCCTGGGCATCTGCGGAAAGTCTCCGGTGTCGCGGACGGCGCGGTCGCTGCCGTTCGGCGGTGATCGGTGCGCAGCGCGGCCGCTGTCGGCGACGCATTCGGCGCGAGTGACGGTTGCGGGGGCGTCGTGGGCAGGGTGGGTGTGACTTCGCCGGCTCGTGCGGCCCGGCGTTCGGGGTGCTCGCGATATCGGGGCCTGGAGCGCCGGTCGCTGTCAGCGGGCCGCCTGTGGAGCCCGGGTCTGCACGGTTTGGATCACGTGAACGCACAGTCCCTGCTGTGGGGCGCCTGCATCGGGACGCCTATATCTTGTTCGAGCAGGACGATCCGGTAGCGGCCGCCGCCGCGGTCACCGGTCATATCGTACGGTGGTGCCGGAGCACCCCACTGGACGCGCAGGTCCTGCTCGCGGGTGTCCGCCTCTTCGCTCCCGAGAGCTGGCCCGCCGCCGCGGCCGAGGAGCGCGCCACCGAAACAGCCCGGTGGGCTGCCGCGATCCGGCGGCTGGTCCACTCGTTACGCGACGAAACCGGATTGTCCACGGCGACGATCGTTCTCACCGTCATCGACCTGCCTTACGCCGCGGTGCGGCGGTATCTCACGGCCGACCGGCCGATACCCACAGAACTGGATCTGCAGGTACCGGCCATGGTGCGCACGCTGTTGACCACCCGACCGGAGTCAGTGGACAGCGCTGCGCGGTGATCGGGCTCCGAGACAACCGCCACCCACGGGGCGCGGCGGCCGGCCGACACCCGAACTCAGCGCCGTATCAGGTCGCGCAACGCGGTGGCGATATCGGACGGGGCTTCCTCGGCCATGAAATGGCCCGCGGTGACGGTGCGGTGGTCCAGGTCGGGCGCCCAGCTCGACCACAATGCGGTGGCCTCATAGCCCAGCGCCGCGCCCCAGTCCTGCTGCAGAACCGATACGGGCATCGCCAGCCGGTGACCCGCGGCGCGGTCGGCGCGGTCGTGGTCGACATCGACGGTGGCCGAGGCCCGGTAGTCGGCGACGATCGACGGGACGGCGTTACGGCAGGCCGCCAGATAGGCCGCACGAATATCGGCCGGAATCGCGGCCGGATCGTTGGTCCACTGGTCGAGGAAATAGGAGAAGAACGCATCGGCGCTCGCCGAGATCATCTGCTCGGGCAGACCGGGTGGCTGCGCCATCAGATACAGGTGGAATCCGACGGCCGCGCTGGTGCCGTGCATGACCTCCCACATATCCAGTGTGGGCAGCACGTCCAGGCAGGCGAGGTGAGTGACCGTACCCGGGTGGTCGAGTCCGGCGCGGAACGCGACCAAGGCGCCGCGGTCGTGCCCGGCCAGCGCGAAGCGATCATGGCCCAGGGTCTCGGCCATCGCGACGATATCGGCTGCCATGGTGCGTTTGGAGTAGGTGCCGGCTTCCGCGGCGGGCTTATCGCTGTCGCCGTAACCGCGCAGGTCCGGGCACAGGACGGTGTGGTCGGCAGCCAGATCGGCAGCGACGTGGCGCCACATCAGATGGGTCTGTGGAAACCCGTGCAGCAGCACGATCGGGGTGCCCGATCCGGCGACCGCGACGTTGAGGGCGATATTTTCGGCGACCGGAACACGGTGGTAGTCGAATCCAGGCAAGGTGGGTTTCATCGTCTGTCGGGTTCCTTCTCTCGCGGGGTTCCGCCTGTCCGGCGGCTCGGGGACCAGACTGTGCCGGTGCAATGAGCATCCGATGAACGCCCACTACATTGGGCTGATGCGCTTTCAGGTGCTGGGGCCGGTGACCGTGTACGACGCCGACGGGGAACCGGTCGCGCTGCGCGGGCCGCGGTACCGGGCGGTGCTAGCGCGGCTGATCGTGGCCCGGCGCCGCATGGTCCCCGTCGCCCGGCTGGTGGACGATCTGTGGAACGAACCTCCCGCCGACGCCGTCGGCGCCCTTCGCACCTTCGTCGCCGGGCTGCGACGCGCACTCGAACCGGACCGCCCACCACGCGCCCCCGCTCAGCTGCTCGTCACCGAAGGTCCGGGATACGCCCTGCGGCCCGCACCCGATGCGGTCGACGCCTGGCGATTCGACGACACCGTCCGCGCGGCGGGGCACCTACCCGCGCCCGAGGCCTTCGCCGTGCTCACCGATGCGCTGACCTGGTGGCACGGACCCCCTTATGCCGACTTCGCCGAGGAGGTGTGGGCGCAAGCCGAACGGTCACGGCTCACCGAGCAGCGATTACTGGCAGTGGAACGGCGCGCCGAAGCGCAGCTGGCGCTCGGCGCGGCCGCGGCAGCGGTACCCGATCTCGATGCCCACGTCGCCGAACACCCGTGGCGTGAAGACGCATGGCGCCTTCTTGCCACGGCCTTGTACGGGGCGGGCCGCCAGGCCGATGCCCTCGCTGTCGTCGGCCGCGCCCGGCGGATGCTGGCCGAACACCTGGGCATCGACCCCGGACCGCAACTGCAACGGCTCGAACAAGACCTTCTTCTGCAAGCCGAACACCTGGACACGCAGCTGGCCGACCCCACCGTCCAGGTGTGGCAGCAGGCGCGAGCCGCCTACGACAGCACGGTCCCGGCCGGTGCCGGCGCCCGGCTGCGATCAGCGGCCGGACTCATGCGCGACCTCGCGGTCACCGGTGGCGGCGGACTCGAAGCCGCCCGCCGCAACCGCACCGCGGCCGTGGCCACCGCCGACCGGCTCGGCGACCCGGAGCTGACCGCGCGGGTGATCGGCATCTACGACGTGCCCGCCATCTGGACCCGCTCCGACGACCCGGCTCAGGCCGAACGGCTGGTAGCGACAGCGGAACGGACGCTGCTCCGACTCCCCGAACGCGACGATGCCAACCGTGCCCGGCTGCTGGCAACGATCGCTGTCGAATCACGTGGCACGCTACCGCGGGAACACCCGACAGAATCCGGGCTGCGGCCGCTGCGCGCGGCTCGCCGAGCCGAACAGATCGCCCGTGGGCTGCACGATCCGGCACTGCTGGGGTTCGCACTCAACGGTGTGTTCATGCAGAGCTTCCACCGGGCGGGCCTGGCCCGGCAACGCGATGTACTCGGCTCGGAAGTTCTCTCGATCGCCACTCGGAACAACCTGATCACCTACGAAGTGCTCGGCCATCTCATCCGGCTGCAAACCCGGTGCGCCCTGGCCGACCCGGCCGGTGCCGACCGGCACGCCGAGGCCGCCGACAGTCTCGCCCGCCGTCACGCCCTGCCCCTGGTGAACGTATTCACCACCTGGTACCGCGCCCTGCGCGCCGCGACAACCGACACTCTCGACGTCGCCGAACGCGCCTACGAATCGGCAGCCGCCACCCTGACCGGTGCCGGAATGCCGGGACTCGAGCGCGGACTGACACCGTTGGCGCGGCTATGCCTGTACCTACGCCACAACGACGTCGACAGGATCGCCGCCATGGACCCCGACATCGGGTGGGGTCCCTACGCGCCGTGGGTACGTCCGGCCCTGCTCGCGGCCCGCGGCGAAATCGAGCACGCGCGAACCGTATTGCGCCGAATCGAGTCCCCACCACGAGACCTGCTGTTCGAAGCCCTGTGGGTTGTCATCGCACAGGCCGCGATCGCCGTCGACGACGCAGAGGTCATGCGTCGAGCCCACGCACAGCTCGCGCCCGCCGCCACCGAGACCACCGCACAAAGCGGATTGCTCGACCTCGGACCCGTGCGAAACCATCTCGACGAACTCTCATCGCACCTGTCTCGCCGCCTCCGATGATCGTCACCCGACGTCGGTGGTATCGATGATCGATCCGGGGTTCGCGGCATACAAGATGCGCGAACTCGTTCTGGAAATGGGCCTTTCGCACAGCAAGGCCGCGTTTCCGACTCCGCTGGCACCGAACGACCAGGTGGTCCTCGGCGGCTGACGCCATTCGGTGGATGCGTCCGGATCCAACGCGTCCACCGTGTACCAGGGTGTGGCGATCGGCGCGCGGGTCATCGAAGCGCCAGTTGGTCCCGTCGCTGGCGCTCGGCCAGGTCAGTGGCAGTTCCGGCGCGCACGTCGACTGCCTGCGGGCCTTTCGGTCCGACGACGATTTCGAATGCGACGATTTCTTGCGCGCGGAGTACCTCGTCCCCGGCTGGTGCGCCACCTCGTTCCACCAAGAGATCAGGTCCACCGTCGGCGGCGGCGATCAAGCCGAAGCCCCGGTCTCTGTCGAACCATTTCACCGTGCCGTGTGCCATCGCGGTCTCCTTACTTCGACGCGGGAGAAATTCGTTCCGGCGCGGTGGTCGGATGGGCTCTTCGGCGGCAGAACGTCGAGGTTCGACCGGAGTGGGACCGCGGACGCTGCGATCGGTGAACCACAATGCCGATCAGCATGCGTAGACGCCGTTCATATCGGCGGGAATTCGACGTCGGCTCACGTGTCCGGCGGATCGGGCTGCACGTCGGCGCAGTCACCGCGATAGCCCGGTGAGCACGACGTCGATGGCACGATCCAGGGTGGCAGGCTGCACCGACATCGTGGCTGACGCTTGTGCAAGCCCGCGGATGAGCAGGTAAACCTCCTCGACCGTGACCGAAGGGCGCACCGCGCCGGTCTCCTGCGCCTGCAGGAGGACCACGCCGACCGCGACCTTCAGCCGGTTCGATGCGGTGGCGGCACTGCGCGGAAGCCTCCCGTGGTCGTCCAGTGTCGAGGCCAGTGTCAATTTCGTGGCGCCGGTTTCGATCATCGCCCGCACCAGGGTGCGCCATGCCACGGCCTGGTCTGCGTCGAGGGCGAGCGCGTTGGCGCGTTCGGTGAGCTGATCGAAATGTCGCAGCAGGGCAGCCTCTATCAATTCCTCCTTGGTGGGGAAGTGGCGGAAGACTGTAGCGATACCGACACCGGCCCGCCGGGCCACCTCCTCGGTCGATCCAGAGCCCCCGTGCGAACCGAATACCTCCTCGGCCGCGGTCAGGATCCGTTCCCGGTTCTCCCGCGCGTCCTGGCGCATTCAGGACCTCCTTCCACTCCCGGGCTCGCAGAACACTTTAACCGGAGTCTGGACTTCGGTACGCTTACCGAAGTCCAGACTCCGATCAAGTCAGGAAACACCATGCCACAACCGTCCACACCAGCCGATGTCGTCCGCGCTGTCGCCGCAGGGGTCAGCCGCTTGGTTTCCGGCAACCTCACCGAGCAGCAGAAACAGGCACAACTGGATCATCTCGCCG
Organism: Nocardia sp. NPDC001965; assembly: GCF_053594175.1. Classification (NCBI taxonomy): domain Bacteria; kingdom Bacillati; phylum Actinomycetota; class Actinomycetes; order Mycobacteriales; family Nocardiaceae; genus Nocardia; species Nocardia sp. NPDC001965. Next base: position 541,137 of record NZ_JBSFDZ010000002.1, on the reverse strand, counting down.
GCCTGTACGCGGAACAAACCGATGTCCGGCACCCCTTCGCCCCCCTCGGCGACACACCGTTGCGCTCCCGTGCCCGGATACGCAACCACTTCGCCGAGGGGCCGGCCCGAACGGCAGGAGTAGAACGGTTCGAGCCGACAGGGCAGGTCTACGAAACCGCCGACCCGGAGGTGGTCGTCTACGAATTCAGCTACGTCGGTTCGGCGAACGATCGCCCCTTCTCGATCCCGTGCATCTTCGTGGTGCGAGTACGCGATGGCCGCATCGTCGAATCCCGCGACTACAGCGACCACGTGGGCTTCGCTCGCGCCTTCGGTCGACTCGACGACCTGGCCACTGCGCTGGCGGCAGGCTCCCGATGAGGACACCGACCCTTGCACCGCAACCATTGTCGCGACGTCGAAATCCGCCGATACGAAGACGTGGAAGGACTTCTTCACCCCGGCGGGATATTCGATCCGTCTGGTTGTGAAAGCGGCCGGACACGCGCTTTCGAAGGACCGGTCGCCTTCCCCGTCGCGAGCGACTCCGGATTTTCCGGGTCTGCTCGGTGAGGTCCTGGATTGCCGGACTGTACAGGTATCAGGCGAAGAGGGAATTGCGGCGGTGGCCGAGCGTCGACGGCGAAGCGACCGCCGCTCGAGGCGGAGATGTACTCATGGTCGATTCGTCCGTAGCAGGTACCGGCGTTCGGCGTAGGCCATGTCATCGCGCCACAACCGTGCCGCCGCGCGGCCGATAACCGGGCGCACCAGCGGCAACAACCGGTGTACGTGTCGGAACCCCGGTCGTTCGGAACTGGCGATGGTCGCCTCCACGACCGCGGTGCGCGCGCGACCGGCGGAATCGACACCGATCGGGGTGGCATGTGTTTCGACGACACTGCCCGCCCCTTCACCGTCCACGATGCGCATCACGATCGTGCGGGGGTCCGGGCAACCGAACTCGGCGCGGACCGGCACACCGAGTCGGCGGGTCACCCGGAATGTCACGTCCACCAGGAACTGGTGATTCTCCTCGGTGATCCCGTCGCGCGGAGGAGTCCGGGCCACGTCCAGGCGAGCGAACGAATACGGATGGAACCAGGAACCGTGCCACGGGTCGAGCCGGTTGGCGATGATGTCGCGCGGTTCGCACGCACCCACGAGCCGAGTCACCGCATGAACTCTGGCGTCGGCGGGACGTGGACCGATGATCGGCGCATCGGTCGGCACTTCCGCCCCCAGCGCGTCCAGCCGCACCCAGACCAGCACACCGTCGTCGAAACTCGGGTAGGCGCGCCACCGCGTGCTGTTGCTTCTATCGCCCACTCGTAAACCGTGCCAGCGGCAGATCAGCGCATCGTCGTCGACCCGCGCGGTCGCCAGGGACGCGCCCAGATGCGGGCACGCGCCAGGGCCCGCGTGCAGGTTGCCCCCTCGGTCGCGCCAGACCACGACCTCCCGGCCCCCTACCCGCACACCGAACGGGTGGCCGCGGCGGATCGCTGTGCTCGCGGCGAGGACGTACCAGTTACCCGAAGGGCGCTGTTGCGACCAGCGCAGCGCGGCCTCGATCAAGCGGGGATCGGCGTCCGAGTACGTCGGTTGTTGCCGCGACCACCGCTGCGGCGAGAACCGCTGTAGCGGTGAGCTCTGCGGCCACTTCCCGATCGAACCAGGGCGCGGGTTCATCGCAGTCGCCTTTCACGCGTAGCGAGGGTGCGCAGGACTGCCGAGCGCCCCCGGACCGGAACCGTGTAGAGGTCGTGCCCGGCCGCGCCCCACTGGCGCAACACGGTGTTGGCCGCCATCCAGCCGGTCGTCGCGGCCCGTTCCATCAACGCCACCGGCAGATCGACCCGGATGCCGTCGCCGGCGAGTACCAGCCGTGGGTTCGGGGTGGCGATACCCGGGCGGGCGGCGAAATCTCCTGGAGAGAAGCGGGGACAGTCCTGGCGCCACAGCATGGTCTCCCCGATGATCTTCGCCTCCGCGGTCTCCGGATACATCGAGTGGAGCCGGGTGAGCAATCGGTTGCGCAGTTCTGCTCGCGCCCGGGGCGGTGGTGTCGTATCGGCCACCGCGTAGGCGTGCAGTTCGACAACACTGCCGGCGTTGTCCCGGGCCCAATTCGTGGCCTGCTGTTCGTAGCGATCGAGGACGCTGATGTTGTCGAGTGGCGGCGTACCGCCGGTGCCGAGGAAACACGCTCGCTCGGCGCGCACCGGGCGATCCAGCCAGAGTCGGTGCACCGCGAAGGCCGGGGCGAGGGCCAGTGCGGCCACTTGTGCGCGCCATCGGTCGTCCCCGAGCGTCGGTGATGCCGCGACGATATTGCGGAGACCGGCGATATCGGTGGCGAGCACCACCGCATCGGCTCGCGAGGTCGCTCCGGCGCTGTCGGCCAGCCGGAAACCTTCGCCTTCGGTGTCGATGCGGTCGACGGTCACGCCCATATGGAAATCTACGGTGCCCGGCCGCGTCGACGTGGTCGGCCCGCTCAGATATTCCGCGAGTGGCGCCCACAGGGCGATGTCGAAATTATCCCGCGCGACATCGAAGACGAGCCCCTCGCTGGACCCGAGGAAGTAGATGTGGAACATCATCGCCAACTCCGCAGCAGACATCCGCTGCGGATCGATGAAGAAGCTCCGGGAGAACACCTCGAACGCCAAATGCCGCGCAGCCACCGGAAAGTTGATACCGCGCAGAAAACTCTCGGCGTCGAGGTGATCGAGGCGCGCGTAGATATCCGGCACCGACACCGCGGCCAGCGGCGCGGCGGCACGGGCGTTCATCCGGGCGAGGTCACGTAGCCCGAAGGTGGGGCTGCGCAGCGCGAACGCGAGCGCGTTCCACGGCGGGGTATGCGGCAAGCCGCGGAACGAGTCGCGGCGACCGTGGGCGTCGACGAGCGGATAGTCCTCCAGTCGGCGCAGCCGACCCAGCGCGGGATCGCCGCGCAGCAACAACTTTCGAAGATTGTAGTACTGAGCGAAAAAGGCGTGGAAGCCGCGGTTCATGCCCACGACGGTGCCGTCGTCGAGTCGCTCGCTCCACGCGCCCACGCGCCCGCCCAAGTAACTCTTCTGTTCGACGACCTCCACCCGACAGCCTCGCTCGGCCAAACCTGTCGCGGCCGCCAGACCCGCGATTCCGCCGCCGACGACCACCACCCGGGGCGGTGCCCCGCAACGGCTCAAATCCCGATGGCCGGGTGATTCCGGGAAGTGCACGCGCCGCCGATCCGGCCGGGATCCGAGCCGTCCGATGGTCATGGCCGCGGGCCTGTCCGACGCTGTCGTGTGTGTTCCCACCCCAGCAGTACCGCGGTCACCAGGGCGAATCCGAACAGGAAATCCTCCACCGGAATATCCCACGGAAACCGGAGCCCGAGTACATGGTCCGGGTTGTACACCACGACCGGTGCGTCGAGCCTGGTGAGCCAGCCGTCCACCAGAATCTGGAAACCCAGGACGGTGAGCATGGTCAACCAGTAGGCCGGCCGCCGGAACAGTCCGGTGTGCAGCAACGCCGATTCGGCGACACATACGACGATCACAGCGGCAACAGCGGGCAGCGTGTATCCGACTCCGGTGAAGTTCATCGCCCGGTCGCGTTTTCGGTCCTGTCGAGCCGGTGACTCCGGAACGCGAGCAGCGTCTCGACCGCGTTGAAGGTGAGCAGACCACAGATCGGCACCACGAGAAAGAACAGGAACTCCTCCAGCGGTATCGCACCGGGTAAGAACACTCCGAGGATGTATCGGTCGTCGAAGTCCCACACACCTGCCGCGATCGCCACCAGATCCCACGCCAGGAACAGCGCGGCGGCCGGCCACAACGCACCCAGAAGCAACCGCGGACGCCGATAAACGCCGGCACCGAAAACCTCCAGCGGTGCCGTCGGTGCGAGACAGGCCGAGAGCGCGAGCAGGTAGTGCCAGTGATCCATGCGGGCTCCTCAGTGGTGTGCACGCGGTTCGTCGGCAGTGGCAGGTGCCGGTGTGTCGGATGCAGGCGGGCGGCTCCGTACTCGCCGTGCTCATCAGAGCTTCCCGCTCGGCGACGAGCCGATATCGGACCGGGACCCATCGGCGCCGAGATCGGCGAGGATATCGCAGATGATGTCGAACGGCGACAACGCGGCGATCTCGCGCGCCAAACATGCTGCCGCCGAACGGTATCGGCTGTTGGCCAGTACCTGGTCGACTGCCGCCGCTATCGACTCGGACTGTGGTCGTGCAGTGCCCAGGTCGATTCCGGCCCCGGTATAGGCGACCCGTGCCGCGATTTCCGGTTTATCGGCGCTGTCACCGGCGACGATCAGAGGAACACCGTGGCGGAGAGCCTCTTGTACGCCGCCGTATCCGCCGTTGGTGATCATCAAATCGACGCGCGGGAGCAGGTCGGAGTAGGACACGAAATCGGTGACCCACGTGTTCGCCGGGATCGGCGCGAGCGGAGCCCGTGAGCCCCCGGTGGATGCCACCACCACCGTGTCGGTTCGCTCGCCCAACGCTGTGACAGTCGGTCGGAGCAGCTGATCGAGGTCACCGTTGTCCCACGTTCCCTGGGTCACGTGCACCACGGTTTTCGTCGCACCCCGCTCGCCATCGCACCCTGTCGGCGGCATCGGTCGAGAAATGTTGATCGGTATCGGTCCGGTGAACACCACCGATCGCGGCAGGTCGCTACGGGGATACTCGAAACCGGGCACCGTGAATTGCAGGAGCCGGTCTGCGAGAACCGGCCAATCGAGTAAGAATTCCGGCGCCGGGCCGAGGGCGAATTCGCGCAGTATCGCATCGAGTCGCCGTTGGCCGGCACCGAACAATACGTGGTGAACGAACCAGTTCATTGCGGTGTAGTCACGGCCCGGCTGCGGTTGCCATCCCATACCGAACGGCGGTGTGTCCGTGCTCGACAGCATCAGCGGAACGACCCCGCAGGCGAGCACGGGCGGGCGGGCGGCATCGGACAGCAGCAACGGTAGGGCGCCGGTGAACATCACATCGACGAACACGGCATCGAACTGCACGCGCTCCAGTTCGTCGGCCAGCGCACGATACTGCCCGGGGATCGGATCGAGGTAGCCCGCGCGCAATTCCGAGCGTCCGGTGCGCCAACGCCCGAGCAGACCGGGCGCCCGACCCCCGCGCCGGACCGGTACAGCCGGTGCCTCGATCACCTGATCGGCGCAGGAAATGCCCTGCGCCGTCACGGTCTCGCGGAACAACGAGCCGGTAAGGAAGCGCACCTGGTGTCCACGGTGCTGTAACTCCACAGCCAGTGCAAGCATGGGTCCGATGTGTCCAGGTATCGGAGTCGCTGCCAACAGATATCGCGCCATGCCGAAGTTCCTTCGCTGGTCATCCTCCATGCCACAGAGAAACCGAGATCACCCGCACCGACTCGCTGGTCGGTCGCGAGGTCCGCCACGACCGCCACTCGAAAGGGGACGAGCTCACGAGACAGCTTCGAACGGCCCACCCACGACATGAGCTCGGGTTCGACATCCCGGCCACCGTCAGCCGAAGCCGCCGGGTGAAACCGCTCATGACCCATCAGCGGTCACCCGAGCTGTTCGGTCGGCAATTATTTCAGAACTCGACGGTTCGACCGGTTCGACGCGCCGCCGCGGCCGGCTCGGGGCAGTGCAACGGATCGAGCCGACATCAGGTCGGTAGCCGGATGAAGCCATCATGCCTGCTGTGAGACGGCTGGCCGCATCGCGACCGGTGCACTGGAAGAGTTCGCACTCGGACGGGTTGTGCAGACCCCAGCGCGACACCGGTGTCGAAATTCGCGACCAGACCCCGACGCAGAATCCATGCGACCGATGTCCGAATTCGCGATCGACCGACTCCCGTATTCCACGACCGAAGCCGGGGCTGTCGCCGCAGTCGGGCCCGGTATGGAAAGTCGACCGTGCCTTGGACCTGTCGACCCTGAGTCACCAGAGCCCGTGATGACCGACCCGAGCCGAGTGTTGTCCGGCAATTTGCTGCGACGTCGGGTCGTCTGCCTGCTGTCGCCGTGGGAGCGGGTAAGAGTGATCCGATGGGGTACTTGCGTGGCGTGTCCGGTGGGAGGTGATCAGTCCCCGTACTCCGACGGTGAGGCGGCGGGGCAACGGCACCCGGGCGCGCTGGGCGAACACAGCGAAGTCGCTGTCTTCGATCCGGTCGAGTATTTCCGAATACAGTGTCAGCGCGGTGGCGACGCAGGCCCGGGAGCGGGGATGGAGCAGGGCGATTCCGTGCTGGGCGTATCGGTATCGGGCACGGGTCAGCGCGTGCTGGTGGGCCAGGGCACGCCGCAACCGCGGGTCTGTGCGGCGGTGGTCGTGACACCAGTGCAGCAGGTCGCGGTCCACGCCGTAGGCGGCGAGTTCGTCGGCGGGAAGATAGACGCGGCCGCGGGCGAGGTCTTCGTCGATATCGCGCAGGAAGTTGGTGAGCTGAAAGGCGTAGCCCAGCGCGGCAGCGAAGGGGGCGGCTTCTTCGTGCGGGGCGACGGTGCCGAGTACCGGCAGTACTTGCAGGCCGATGACTTCGGCTGATCCGTGCACGTAGCGGTCCAAGGCGCCGCGGTCGGGGTAGTCGGTGATCGACAGGTCCATGCGCATGGAGTCGAAGAACGCTTCGAACAGGTGCGGCGGCAGTCGGTAGGTGTCGGCGGTGTGCGCTACCGCAGCCAGGGTGGGGTCAGCGGCGGTGTCGTGGTGGCGGAAGCGGTGGATGAGGGTGTCGAGGTGTGCGGCGCGGACGGTGACATCGGTCGCGGAGTCGCCGGTATCGAGGATGTCGTCGGCGCGGCGGGCGAAGCCGTAGAGGGCGTGGATGGCGGGGCGCTGGTCGGGAGCCAACAGGCGGGTGGCGAGGAAGAATGTCTTACCGTGCTGGGCATTGAGAGCTCGGCAGGTGGTGTAGGAGCGGCGCAGCGCCGGGTCGTGGATGTGGGCGGCATCCAGTTCGGTGCGGTTCAAGGGGTCGGCCTCCGTTGTCTGCGTGCGGTGCGCGCGCGAGTGGGACGGTCGCGGGGCGAGAGCGTGCCGGTGATGCGGTCGGCTGCCAGGCGCCCGGAGATCAGTACCGGGGGGATTCCGACTCCGGGCACCGTGGAGCCGCCGGCGAGGACGACGTTGTCCAGGCCGCGGATCATATTGGCCGGGCGCAGCGGCCCGGTTTGGGACAGGGTGTGTGCCAGGGCGAACGGGCTGCCGGCGAGCATGCCCTGGCGAGCCCAGTCCGCCGGGGTGATCGTGTGCAGGATCTGCACACCGGAGAGCGGGGTGGCCAGCCGCCGGTTCACGGTGGCGAGTATTTCGTCGATGTAGGCGGGTCCGTCTGTGTCCCAGTCGATCGCCGCGCGTGCGAGGTTGGGCGCGGGCGCGAGGATCGATACGAGATCGCGCCCGGCCGGGGCGAGGGTGGGATCGGTGGCGGTGGGGCGGGTGAGCAGTAGGGACGGGTCTTTCATCGTCCGGCCCTGGTCGAGGATCTCGGCGAATGTCTGTTCCCATGCCGCGCCGAACAGCAGGCTGTGGTGCGCCAGATGCGGGTTCGGGTCACAACTGAGGTGTGCGACGACGGCCGAGGGCGCGGCGATCGGCTTTTGCGGGCGGCGGGACCGGTGGCCGAGCAGTGCGTAGGTGTGATGCAGTTCGGTGGTGCACACCAGGACGTCGCAGGCGATGCGGCGGCCGTCGGTAGTGGTGACGGCGTGGATGTGGGAGCCCGACCGCTCGGCGGAGCTGACGGTGGTGTCGTACTCGAACCGGACGCCGGCCGCGGTGGCGGCTGCGGCCATCGCGTCGGGCAGTGCGCGCATGCCGCCGAGGGGGAAGAACACTCCGCGGATGGTGTCCATGTAGGCGATGACCGCATAAGCGGCCAGTGCGCGCTGGGGTGCGACGCCGGCGTAGAGGGATTGGAAGGTGAACAGTTTGCGTACGTCGGGATCGCGCAGGTGGCCGGCGATCACTCGGTCCCAGCGGCGCAGTGCGCCCGCCGCTACAAGGCGGGCTGTGCCGGGAGTGAGAAGCGCGGCCGGTGAGTCGAAGTTGGTTGCGATGAACCGGTCGAATTCGGTGTCGAAGAGGCCGGTCAGCCATTGCCGTAAGCGCAGGTAACCGGCTGCTTCTCGGCTGCCGGCGAAGTCGGTGATCGCGGCGGCCATGGGTTCGGCGCCGGTGTGGACCTCGAGGGTGCGGCCGTCGGCGAATCGTGCGTGATACGCGGGGTCCACGGGGACCAGACAGATGTGGTCGTCGGTGTCTTCGCCGACAGCGGCGAACACGTCGTCGACGAGGTCGGGCATGGTCAGGACCGTCGGTCCGAGGTCGAGTCGGTGACCGTCGATATCGGCGCGGGCGGCGCGGCCGCCGGGCACCGCGTCGCGCTCCACGACGGTGACAGTTCTGCCGCGGCCGGCCAGGTGCAGCGCGGTCGACAACCCGGCCAGGCCTGCGCCGATCACCACGACGTGCTCGGTGCGGCCGATGACGTGACGCATGAGTGTGCTGCCTTCTTTCAGGATTGCCGGGCGGTGCATTCGACGGCGAGTTCTTCCAGTAGCGCATGCTCGCCGGCAGGTAGCGATGCAGCGGCCAGCGCGTGTCGGGCGCCGGTGAGACGGTCGCTGATCATCGCCTCGATGCGCGCGGGCGCGCCGGTGGCGGTGATCAGTGTCCGGACCTGCTCGACGGCTGCCTGGTCCAGTTCGGGTGCGGCCAGCAGCGTGCACAGGTCGCGGCGCAGCCGGGGGGCGGCCATTTCGATCGCAGCTACGAGCACTGTGGAGGCTTTGTGCCCGGTGATGTCGTTGTCCCCGGGTTTGCCGGTGAGCTCGGGGGATCCGTAGACGCCGAGAATGTCGTCACGTAGTTGGAAGGCTTCGCCGATGAGGTGGCCGTACTCGGCGAGCGCAGCACGGGTCGCGTTGTCGCTGCCCGCCATGGTCGCACCCATGACGAGTGGCCATTTCACCGTGTAGTCACCGGATTTCGCGCGGGCGATCGCCAGCACCGACTCCAAGGACGGGGTCGCGCGGATATCGTTGCCCAGATCCGCGAACTGGCCTGCCGCCAACTCGATCCGCATTCGATCGTACAGCGGCCACACTCTGCTCAGCGCCGCAGCGGGTACGCCGCTGTCGCGCATCATCTGCTCCCCCCACACCAGGCACATATCGCCGAGCAGCGTCGCGGCCGATTCGCCGAATCGCCGGGAGCAGCCCGCCATCGCCCGCAGGCGATGTTGTTCGGCGAACTGCACATGCGCGGCTGGGCGACCACGTCGCCGGGCGGCTTCGTCCATCACATCGTCTTGCAGCAACGCGAACCCGTGCAGCAGTTCCAGCGCTGCACTGGCTCGCAGCGCGGCCCGGCTCTCGCCGGCTCCGCACAGCCAGCCCAGATACATGAAGGTCGACCGAACGCACTTGCCCCGGCCGACGTACTGCCACAGCACGTGCGACATGTCGATACCGGCCGAGGTATCGAGACGGCCGGCACAGAACTGCGCCAATTCGGCCAGCATCAGCACTCGTATGCGCTCCTGCCGACGCCCGCCGCTCTCGGTATCTGCGCCGGACAGCACCGTGATGCGCGAGGCGTATTCGCCGTGACCGTGGTGGCCGTTCTCTGCGTTCATCAGCGCTCCAGCGTGTGCGTGGTTCGGTAGCTGTCGAATCAACCCTACTCGTATTCGATGCATAAACGATGCGTATTCTCAGAGGATATGCACCGCACGCATGATCTCGTCGACACCTTCCTCGAGGGTGCCGACATGTGTCGCTACCGGGATGCGACCCACCAGGGCGGTGGTCCATCCGGGCCCGGCCAGCAGCAACCGCGAGGGGACACGACCGCCGGCGGTTATCGGTGCGGGCGAGGCAGTGCGCCGGGTCTGCGACCACAGCACCACCACCGGCCGCCGCGGCTGGCGGGCGATGGCAGCGGCCAGCGCACCGGCGGGCAGCGAAGCGCCGAGCAGCACGGACGGGACCGAGGCCTCGGCCAGCGCGGCGCGCAGCACCTCCAACGGCAGGACATGGTCTTCGTCGACGGTGCAGGCCAACAGCACCGGCGCGAGTCCCGCAGCGGGGTGCAGCGGCGGCACCGTGCGGTGCAGGGCGGTGGTGATCGCCCAGGACAGGACATGTTCGACCTCGATCAGCCCCAGCTCGTGGGCTTGCCGGTCCACGATCTCGGCGAACACCGGACGGCACAACAGGTTCCACGTCCGCACCACACCGTAATGGGCGATATGACGGGAGAACCGAGCCAGCAGATCGGCCGAATCGAGCCGCTCGGCGGCCGCCAGCACCGGATCCCTGTCGCCGAGTATCGGTTTCGGGTCTGCCGCCGCGCGCGCTGCCTTTGCGGCCGTCACCGGGCTGGCCCCGGCTCGAACGAGATCGACCATCCTGCCCAGGACCGCGACATCGCCGGTGGTGTAATAGCGGTGCTTGCCCGGAGTGTGATGCGAGGGCCCCAGGCCGTAGCGCTGAGTCCAGCTGCGCAGGGTCGCCACCGGGACACCCAGCGTGCGGGCGACCGTACTCACCGTGAAACCGACCTCCGGATCATCTCCGGAGCCCCTGTCGCCCTCGGAACCGCTGTCATCCTCGGTCACCGGCACCCTCTTTCCCGATCGTGAACGCACTCCGACCGGCGGGGAGGCGGCCCGGATCGCCTCCCCGCGGCGTGACCCACCCGGGTCGACGTGTGCCGGACGAACCCGCCGGCACGTAATGCCTCACCGTGTCGACAGGCACCCCTGCAAAGTCTGGAAGTCTCCGGCGAATGCCGGGCCACCGGTGCAGGTGGGAGTGGAGGTCCCGGTGACCGTGACAGTCGCTCCCGGTCCGGCGATACCGATCGACAGTCCCGGCCGCACCCCGCTGGTACTCACCTGCGACCCGGGGCCCACCGCGATCGCTGCCGGACCCGACAAGTATTGCGAGGCCGAACTGGCCCGGCCGCCGTCGGCGGCGATCGCCAGCGACAAGCTCGTCGCCGCCGCATCGGCGTCCGCGTTGCCGTCGACTCCGTAGGCCGCGGCTGCGCCCCCGGCAGTGCTGATCGCCGAGCACGAGGCGCCGGCGTCGGCGGCTTGCACCACCGCCGCATCGGGTGCGGGACAGGCGGCCGGGGGCGCGGCGCCGGCTGTCGGCGCCCCGGCGAGCGCGCACAGCGCTCCGGCGCCGGTACCCATCAATACTCCGAATGCGCGGGCTTTCGTGAAGTGGAACATGACGGTCTCCCTCGTTGTCGAACCTGATGCCGACCACTCCCGTGTCCGGGGGTGACCGGACGAGCTGAACTTTTCCGTCTGTGAGGCTTCACACTACTCGCCAAGTGATGCAAAATCGACGCACCAGAGATATTCGGTCAGCGGGGTGCACGACGTAACGAAGCCACGGGCTCGACCGCACCACTGCAATACACGATCGTGAGCCACCGGCCGGCCACGGCGCCCCGCCCTTTCCCCGGAAGGGCACGACATGAGAATCCGCAAACCCGCCGCGGCGCTGATCGCGGTGTCATCCGCCGCCGTGACGGCCGGCGCGGCCTGTAGTCGCGATACCTCGACCTCGGAGACCACTGCCGGCGCCGAGGAGGCGTCGACCACAATGCCTTCCTCGCAGGACACCGCGGCCGCCGCGGCGGCGCCGATCGGTCCCGGATGCGCCGGGTACACCCAGGAGGTGCCCTCCGGGCCGGGCTCGGTCGGACAGCCGGCGACCGAACCGTTGACGGTGGCAGCGGCGAACAACCCCCTGCTGACCACCTTCACCGCCGCGGTCTCCGGCCGGCTGAACCCGCAGGTGAACCTGACCGAGACCGTGGACGGGGGTGAGTTCACCGTCTTCGCGCCCGTCGACGACGCTTTCGCCGCCCTCGACCCCGCCACGGTCGAGACACTGAAAACGGATTCGGCGCTGCTGACCACGATCTTGACCTACCATGTCGTGCCGGGCCGGATCGGTACCGACGATATCGCCGGTACCTTCGGCACTGTCGAAGGGTCGGAGGTCACCGCTACTCGTGACGGCGATCGGATCACGGTCAACGACAGCTCGGTCGTCTGCGGCGGCATGGGAACCGCAAACGCCACCGTGTACCTCGTCGACAAGGTCCTCATCCCGGCGACTGTCAACGGTTCGTAACCGCCGGCGACCATGCGGGTGGCCGCACATCCCGGGGGTTCCGACGGTGTTTTCCGACGCGATTCCGCCGAGTTTCGGCGTGCGCGTCGAGGTTGCCGGCAGACGATCGTCCACCGGCAACCTCGTTCTCGGATCGTATCCGTGTCCCGGATCGCGCCGTCGGTTCTGCCGCGGTGATGCCGGCGGCGGCGTGGGTCAACGGTTGGTGGTGATGCGGGTAGGTGCGCAGGAGCGCTGGAACGGATCACGGGCGCGAGGGTGGCGCGGATCGGGTGATCGCGGAACCGCGGGACCGGTGGTCATGGCCGATGCCATGATCGACTCCCACCAGGGGCGTAGTGGGCTGGGGTCCGGCCAGCGCACCACGGGGGTGCCGGTGTGTTCGGGGGCGGTCGCGTGGTGGCCGTCGATATCGGGGATTGTCGTACTCATGGGCGGTTTCCGGGGTGTCGGGCTGCACGAGCGGAGTATCGCCGGCCGGATCGTAGGCCGTCGCCGCTGTGGGCGATCCGGCCGGCGATAGGACGGGGACAAGGGATGACACGGGTGGCTTCGGGGCCACGGGAGGTGGCGGTCACGGTGTAGACGACCGGTTGCCCGGCGGTGAGGGTTCTGTAGCCGGGAGTGTCGACTACGGAGAAGTCGACGAACACTGCGGGCCCGGAGGTCGGGGTGAGGAACCCGAATCCTTTCGTGGTGTCGAACCAGGCAACTCGGGCGTGATGCCAGCGTGGCGGGCGATCGTGGTGATGGCCGGTGCCGGGGTGGGCGGGGTCAGTAGGCGAGGCAGTAGTAGTCATCGTCGTCATTGCAGGGGGCGGGGATGATCCGATTCCGGTCGAGGCGGTCGCTGATGTCGGCGGTGTCGAAGGCCGGCCGGGCGCGTTCGGGTGCGGGGTGCCTTGCGGCGGTGTCCAGGCCGAGGGCGCGGCCGCGTTCGTCGACGGGGGCATGCTGCTCGGCGCGGTCGAGTTCGCTGCCGACCGGAACGAGGGTGGTGGCCATCGCGGTCTCTCTTTCTCGCACAGGGTTTCGCACTGCCGAAGGTGTTCCACCACCTGTGCTGGGTGCAGGGGCCGGGTGGGCCCGCAAGCCTGGTGTGCTGAACGGGCCCACCCGTCGAGTGGAAGAGAATTCGAATGTGACGATTGCCGTTACGGCTCGCGTGGGATGGAGTATCGCGGCACCTGCTGTTGCCATACACGGTGGCCGGGCACCGCTGCCGGCGCACTTGTGCCGGCGATGTGGTGCGCTGGTGCAGGCTCCCGGGAGTCGATACCTCGCGCCCGCGCGAGAACCTCTGGTGCGCAATGCAGGAAGGGCATCACCTCACTTTCACGAGCCGATGGCTACCGGGTGGACGTGCGCCGGGTGGGGCGGTCCACGCCGGCACGTCGGAACGGGCCGGTCTGCGCCACGCCGGGCGCCGACCGGTCGTCGTGCGTGTGCGCGGGACGCGTGGTTCGTGCCGTCGCCGCGGCGGCCGCCCGCGGCGACGGGCGGCGTCGGCGAGGAGGGCCTCCCTGTAAGGGGGCCTCCGGGGCGGGTCAGACGTTGATGGCCGGACGGTCGGTGGTATCGGCGCGGTTGATCTCGATCCGGCGTGGTTTGGCCTTCTCCGCGACCGGGATGCTCAAACGCAGCACGCCGTCGCGGTAATCGGCGCGAATGGCGTCGGTGTCGAGGTTCTCACCCAGGAACAACTGGCGGGAGAACACTCCGCGGCTGCGTTCGGCAGCGAGCATCGGCCGGGCTTGATCCAGTTGCGGGCGTGCGGCTTTCACGGTCACCACATTGCGTTCGACGTCGAGGTCCAGGGAGTCCGGGTCGATGCCCGGAAGGTCGAATTCGACGAAGAACTCATCGCCCTCGCGCCAGGCGTCCATCGGCATCGGCGCCGGACGCGCCGGGGTACCGAACACCTGCTGGGTCAGGCGATCCAGGTCACGGAAGGGATCGGTACGCATCAGCATGGTCGCCACCTCCAACTCACTCCATTCTCGATCGAAGGAAACTCAGATAACCTCTGTCATCTGACAGAGATAATATTTAGCACTCGCCTTCATCGAGTGCAAGTGGAACCGAGAGGTAATCTTTGGGGAGTTGGTTATGAGCAGAGAACGGGAGACTGGGCGGATGCCAGGACAGGAACAGGGTCATCTACCCGGGGCCGGGCAGGCGGTGTACGCGATCTCGGTGGCCGCCGAGCTCGCCGGCGTCGGAGTGCAGACCCTGCGCCTCTACGAACAGCACGGACTGATCGCCCCGGTCCGCAGCGACGGCGGCACCCGCCGCTACAGCGGCGACGACCTGGCCCGCCTGGCTCGTATCACCGCCCTGGCCGGAAAAGGGGTCAATCTGGCCGGGATCGCCCGCATCCTCGACCTCGAAGACGCCAATGCCGCGTTGCGCGAGAGCAACGATGCCCTCACCGCCGAGCGGTCACGCCGCCCGCCTCCGGGGACGCGTCCGGCTTGACAAGGGCATCGATCGCAGCGCATGAACCGTCCGGGGCCGGCCCGCGCCACCCGGGCCCACGACGATTCCCCGGCCGCCGGGTTCCGGGTCAGCGCTGCGCGCGCCCGTCGAGGGTCCGCTGCACAGTGGTGTCGAGGGCTACCCACGAAGGCCTCGCCGCAGCCCGGGTCCGCGGGCAACGGCTCGGTCGGCCACCGGCCATGAGCGAGGAACAGATCCGGCGGACCCGCCCTTCGCTCACGCGACGCGACAGGTCCGTGTCCTCGATCGCGCGGCTACGCAGGCTCTCCCGAACCGCGCTGTACAAGATGTGCCCGAACTGGGGCACGCTTCACCGGTCCGGTGACAGGCGGGGGCGGCAGTGCCCGGGAGTTGATCGCGCGCCTGTGTGATGATCTGCGGGGGCTGCTTCGCCTTCGGTCCGAAGGTCACAGTGACTGGATGCACCGTCGAGCCGATGGCGTCCGAGAAGCCGACCGTGTACCGAGCGCGCCGCCGCGGAGGGTAACGCTGGAGTCGCGGCTGCCCAGCATGCGGATGAACTCACCGCCGGCCCACCTCGCACACCTGTCCGGGCTGCGCGCACACCGCTCACCGACCTGTCGCATATGCCGCCGCTGGGGGATCTCTACGACCGAGCCCACCGCGGTGAACTCGACGACTACGACCTGACCGATATGCTGCGCGGGCTGCAACGCCGATACGGCCCTTACCAGGTCGAAGATCTCAATGCGTGGTACGCGCCCCCGCGGGTCCGGGAGGACGGCAGCTTCCCGACCAGTGTGCGGACCTGCGCGCCGAGCTCATCGCGCAGAGTCGGTTACTCCACTCGTCTGTTCACCCGCCGATATTCCGGTCAGCGGGACGACTTGTTATCAAGGGGTGACGAGCGTCGGGTCCGTCGTGAGCCGGACACCGTCGGCGACCAGATAACGGTCGCAGTGGTCCGACCAGTCGAGGTTGCCGCGCATCCACGATCGCATCCCGGAAACGTAATCGTCGAGGGCGGCGATCTCGGCCGCTTCGAGGCCGAGCCAGGTCGACGCGAGCTGCTCCAATTCGTCGCCGACCCGGAAGAACTCGATCATCTGCTCGGCGACCCGGCTGTACACCGCGTCGACCGCGTCCTGCAAGTTGTCGAGGCCACGTTCTTTGGCGAGCACCAGCACACCGTTGGTGGTTTCGCCCGCGGCGAGCTCTTTGGACAGCGACACCACATCGTTGACCCAGACGACCACATCCGCGGACCGGTTGAACATTGTGTGCAGCTGCTCGGTTTCGTGCAGCAGCGGCGAGACCTCGCGGTCCACCGCGACCTCCAGCAGATCCAATGAGGGCGTGATGCCCCCGGAAACGCGACGGAGCTGCGTGTAGCCGAGCAGACTCGGCGTGTGCTTGCGCGCCCGGTTGATGCCCTCGTACTTGAACGCTGTGACGAAATGGATCATGTGCTGGGTGAAGCGCATTCGCCAAAACGGGCTGCGGTCGGCCGCCGGCGCCGACCACACCTGGGCCAGGAGAGCATCGAGACGGGAGGCCGGTGCGGGTGCGGCGCTGCCGTCCGGGGTCAGTGTCCGCACCATTCCGGCGACCGCCGCGTCGTAGCCGCCGACCGGGTTGTCGTAGCAGTCATCGATCACGAACGCCCAGGTGAACCACCCCGCGACTGCGTGGATGCGGGCCGGGTCGATGCGTGGATAGGACCGGGCGACGAGTTCGCCGAGGTGGGTGCGGGCGAGCCGCTCCCGGGACCGGGCGTTGTCGAGGAGGCGGAATTCTTCTGCCCAGTCGAGGATCGCCTGCTCGATTGGCCGGTCACTCGAATCGACGTGCGCAGCGATCCGGATCATCGCCGTGACCGAGCTGACCAGGATCGGACTCAGCGGTGGGGCCCGAGGTGGATTCGGGGTGCCACAGGTATGCGTTTCATGGCCGGCCGCGGATGGCGGACTGCGCTGTTACTGCGGCATGGTGACCAGAGCCAGATCGCCGGTAGCCGTCGGCGGCGGTCCGGGTGGTCGGTCGCCGATCGGTGTGGTGTCGGGTTGCCGCGGGATCGGGGACCGGCGGCGCGGTGGAATTCCTGTACCTCTATCGCGCATTCTCGAGGTTGTCGGTGATGCGGGACGTCCACCGTGGGTCGTGCATAGTGCTGCTGGACTGGGGGTTTCGCGGGATCGCATGTTTACTCGATCATGGCCACGTGAGTGAGGATGTCGGATATGTTGGACTCGGTCGACGAGCGTGACGGCACCGTTCATGGATGGCTGCTCGCAGGGTTGCCCGCGTGTAATCGGATGCTGGCGGTGCGGATACGTTCAGCATTGCGGTGTCGGCATTGCCCTGGGAAGCCCGGTACGTTCTCGAGAAAAGGTAGGGCGAATTTCGATGGATCTCTATAAGCCGGTTCGTGGCAACGAACGAGTACAGCTACGGTTTCCCTGGCTACCGCTTCGCATGTGGAAGGGGACCATCCCGCGGTCGGTGAGAAACCATGACTGGGCGACCCGCAGGTACATGCTCGACTTCGCTGGTTGGGGTCGCGTACATGCCATTGAGATCGGCGAGTGGGAGTCTTCGGTAGGTAAGGGGATCGGCCTATGGCAGAGTGTCGCAGGCTCCGTGTTGTCCCCTGATACGGGAGAGGCGCTGCGCGTAGCAGGAGACAGACGCGACATCCGCGTACAAACACATGGGTGGCGGCTGCGTCTTTGACGACGGGTTCGGCTCGTCTCCGGTAACGGTCGATCGGGCCGCGAGTGGGTAGTCCGTTCAAGCAGAGGCGCTGGTGTTCTCGTACGAGGTGGTATGTCCGGTATCAGTAGCTGTCCCAGTCGGTGAGCAGGCCCGCGATGACAGCGAGCGTCGACGCTACTGAAAGCGTTGCGAACTGGTTCGGTGGCATCGCACCGTACGGAACCGTCGCGGCGGCCTCTCCGGTCCGATTGCCCTGCCCATTCCGATTGCCCTGCCCATGGGGATAGTGGTCACCCGTGCCTCGTTGTTTCCGAGCCGCAGGTGCTCGGTTCGGGCGGTTGGCATCCACTGTTGCGATCGGCGTGGTGCAGATCGCGGCATCAGCGTGCGAGGCGTCCTGGTCTGCGTTCTCGATCGTCACGTAGGCCTCTGGTCTTGATAGCGTCGGCGAATGCTTTGGTGGAGGCAAGTTTTGGATGGGATTCGTAGGCTGCATTCGAGCCGGGCGAGAATTCCGGCGCCTGCCAGTGCCAGTTCTTCCGAAGATATCAGGCCGGTGTAGGAGCCGGTGTAGGATTCGGCGAGCAACACACACGTGCGATGTGAGGCTACGCGGATCACTGCAGCCGGAAAAGTGCGTTGCACCGCGCTCTTCAGTTCGCGGCCTGTCGGCCACTGATCGGATGAACCGGGCGTGGGGGTGTCGAGTCTGTTGCCGCGCAGTTCGAGGCAGGCGATTCCGATTGTGGCTACCTCGTCGTCGCCGGCGACATCGAGGAGAAGATTGCGGCATTCGATCCAGGCGTCCAGGGGCGGTATGGGCACGCGCATCACAAGTTCGGGCAGGTTGTTGTCGGTGATGCGGGCGGCCGCAATCGCTTTGTCGCCGACTTCGAGCGCGAGGGATTTCATGTAAGCGCCGTAAGAGCTGCGAGGAGTTCTTGCCGGCGAGTGCCCGGATACTGGGTCGTGCGGAGATCGTCTCGGTACGGGGTCTCGGGCAGTTGTCGGTTGTATTCGGAGATTGCTTCCATTGCGGGCGGCTCTGCACCTCTCCAAAATAGTTACGTCTCGTAACGTATCGTAGGAGTGTGATCTCCGGGCCGTCAACCGAGCGCCGCTCGAGATTCTCTGGCTTCGCGGAGAGCGGTGACCACGACCCGCCAACGGCGAGGCGCACTGCCGGTCCTCCCATAGCGTCCATCGTCCGGTGACGTCGATGTCGAACACCGCGCCAGACCTATCCGACTGCGAGGTCGTAGCCGGCGAAGGGCAGTCGCCGTTTTTCCGGAATTGGTCATAACAGCCGCATGAGGTCGCCGATTCGGTAACCGGCGGACAACGATATTGCGCACTGTGACCAGGTGGGTGTCGGAATGGACAAAATTTTCCGAGGGCGGATATGTGCGGGTAATGGGAGAGTAGAACATTAGAAGTGCGACCATCCGAGATCGGCACGCGTAGCATCCTTCGAGGGTGATCGCAGATGCCGGCGCCGTTGATTCACCGGGCCGCTGTCGAGGCATTGCTCGCCGATGACGGCGGTTGGCGGCTGCGACACAGCCGGCTCGCGGCAATGGAGTGGGGCAGCAGCGAATTCCTGGGTGAAGTCGAGATCATCGCCGAGCATGTACTGGTCGTATCGGATGGACTGCTCTACGCCGCGGAACTGAGTGAACCCGTGCGGAAGCGATCCGCCCGCCGGGTACCGCCGGAGATCCGGCTGTACTACCTGGCAACGCCGCCCCGATTGTTCGACACCATCGTCGATCGGGTTGCCGCCTCGACCTTGGTTGCTGCGGTTGCAGCGGTGGACAGTCGGCTCGGCCCGGATCTGGTGTTCCCGCCACCGCTCGACACTGCGCTGCGCCGAATGCTGGATGCAGAGCCGGTAATGCGTCTGGATCCCACGGGAAGGAGATGAACGATGAGTGACAAAACGGCGCGTGAGGAAGCGATCGAAAAGGAAGAGGAACATCGCGAAGAGGAGCGTCAGCGGCTCGAAGAAGAGGAGAAGCGCCGTCTCCAGTAGCGCGAGACGGGGCGATACATGCACCTGGTGCTGACCGCTCGGTGCGCCCGATACGAAGTCCTGTCCGAGATCCCGGCGGCTATCGAGATGTTGTGGGGGCCTGGATCGGTGGGCTTTCGGGAAAAGTGACCGGTAGTGCGACCAGAGAACGGTGGAACGGGCCCGGACGCCACCGCAGGTCCGCTTCCGGCACCGCCAATTCCATTTCTGGAAGGGCATCCAGCAGCTGATCGATGGCATCCTGGACGATCAGCATCGCCATCGGTTGCGCGGGGCAGGCATGCGGTCCGGCGCCGAAGGCCAGATGCGACCGATTGTCGGTGACGTTTCCGGATCGGACGGCCGGATCGTTGTTGCAGGCGGCCATACTGATCAGCACCGGTTGATGCGCGGGCAGCCAGACCTCGTCGACCAGAATCGGCTGACGCGGATACCGGATGCAGTAGTTCGCCATCGGTGGGTTGTTGAACAGCACTTCGTCGAGAGCATCACGGGTCGACAGGCTACCGTCGAGCATATTGCCCCCGAACCGTTCATCGGTCAGCATGAGCAACAGGGTGTTGACGATCAGGTTCTGCGGAGGTTCGATACCGGCCGCGTACAGCAGCGCCAGATGACACACCATCTCTTCGTCGTTCAGGCGCGCCGGATGCGTGACCAGTCGGCTGGTCACGTCGTCCCCCGGCTCGCTGCGTTTGATCCGAGTCAGTTCTTCCAGGGCGTCGAGGATCATCCGGTTGCCGTTCGCGGCATCGACGGTATCGAAGACCGCCGCCATCCCGGCCGCGGCACGGTGGCCGATATCGGCAGGGCAGCCGAGGACCGCGTTCAGTGTGGCGAAGACGATGGGCAGCGCGTACTGGCCGACTATGTCGCAGTGGCCGTCCGCGCAGAAGGTGTTGATCAGCGGCGCTGCGAGCCGCTCGACGGTGGCGTGCAACCGATGCAGATCGACCTGGCCGAGGGCGGCCGCGGTAGCGGACCGGAAGCGCGTGTGTTCGCTACCCCCGCTGTGTAGCGGATTGGGATACCACTCCATCATCGGGCGGATCGGACAGTCGGCGGGAATGCTCTGCTCCCAGGTCCGCGGGTCGGAGGAGAAGCGATCCGGATCGTTGAGGATCGGTAGTGCGGTGTGATACCCGATGACCAGTGTCGCGGGAACTCCGGGCGCCAGCTCCACGGGGACCAGCGAACCGAACCGGCGGCGCATTTCGCGATGTGTCCGATGCGGGTCCGTCGCGTACTCCTCGGTGTACAGCGAGATTCGGCGGCCGGCGAAGTCCGGCGGCATACCAGCTGATCGTGAAGTGCTTTCGATTCTCAATGCCCACCATTCTCGTATTGCTGTACGCAGACCGTCTGCCACCTGGGAGTGAGGGGGCACAGTATCGGGAATGCGGTGGTTCGCGCAGGGTGAAGCATTGCCACCTCCGGTGAACCGCCATCGCCGATCGGGCTCGCCCGGACAGGTGCGCCGAAACGTGGTCGGCCGTCGCCGGGGCCGGACCATTACCACCGCGCCGGGACAGCCGGTAGCAATTCTCTGGCGAATCGATTCGGTCGGCAGCGGACCGCGGGCCACGCGGGCGGGTAATGGCCCGCTCCTGCCCGGCATCGCACCGGTCTTCGCCGCTATGGGGAGCCAAGCGGGACTCCGACGGGGTGTGTCCGAACCCTGGGTCGGCGCGTCGAGCGGTTGTACCCTCGCTTCTGGACGCGGGCGAGCTGGCCCGCCTCGGTGAGATCGACTCACCGCGGGCTCGGGCGGCCGCGCTCGACGAGGGGCTGGACGTCCTCACCGGCTTGTGGTCAGGCGATCCAGTGGAACATCACGGTGCGCGCTACACCGTCGACGGCCTGCGGTTTCTGCCACGACCGCGACAGCGTCCCCGTATTCCGATCTGGGTGGCCGCCCAGTCGATTCGAGAAGCACCGCTGCGCCGCGCGGCGCGTTACGACGGGCTGTGCCCGGAGGCCGGTCCGGAAGATTTGCAGGAGATGTTGAAGGTGATCCGGCGCTACCGCTGTGACTCGGCCGGGTTCGAGGTCGCTGTCGCGGGCCCGACCGGAGCTGATCCGGGTGAGTATCGCCGTGCCGGTGCGACCTGGTGGCTGACCGCACTTCCCGAGATCACCACCCGCGCGCAAGCGCACGCCACCGTCGAGCAGGGGCCCCCGCGGCACTGAGTGGTGGATGACTCCCTCACCGTGCCGACCTTTTCGCCCCGCGTCGGATGAGCCGGATGTCTTCTCGCCCGGTCGATGCCACCTGCAGTGCCCCGCTGGAAGGCGAACAGGCGCTGCGCGGCTCAGCCGCACGCGGCCCGGCGGCTGCGCCAGTAGCCGGTGAACGGGACAGCGGATTTGCCGAAACCCCGGTCGCGCACCAGATAACGGCGTATTCCGGCGGCGAGTTGCTGCTCGCCCGCGAAGGAAGCGTAGATATTCCGGCCGGGGAGCTGGGCGCCGCACACCGCTTCGGTGGCCGACGCGCCGATTCTGCGGGTGGAGGTGTTGCAGGTCGAGGTCCGCTCCGCCGACACCGTGCCCGCCGATACGATCAATCCGGTCGCGGTCGAGTCGATGCGTGCGGCCGGGATCGATATCACCGCGGCGACCCCGCGTCCGCCTCCACTTCTCGATCGCGGGCAGACCGGCATCGGTCGGTTCACCGGCCGCGATCACCAGCGCGTCCAACGCCGGCTCACGGGTAGTGTCGCCGCTCGTGACTTCGACTCTGCATACCCAGCGTCTTGTCCTCGAGCGCTACGTCCCGGAGGATGAGGAAGGCTTCGTCGCTTTGTTTCAGGACACGAGGGTGTCTCGCTGGATGGGTGACGGCCCGTCTTCCGAAGCGGCCGACCGGGCCCTGTTCGGCCGGGTCTTCACCAAGGTTTATGCGGACGATCTGTTCGACGTCTGGGCCGTTCGTCGGGACGGACGCCTGGTCGGGCATGCCGAGATCAAGCCGACCGACGCGGTCGAGGGCTACGAGATCATCTACGCGCTGACCCCACAGGTGTGGGGATGCGGTTCGGGCGTCGAGTTGGCAGAAGCGCTCGTCGCCTACGGTTTCCACACCCTGGGACTGACCGAGGTGCACGCCACCGTGGCCGCGTCGAACAAGGCTTCGCTGCATGTTCTGAGCAAAGTCGGTTTCGAGCGTATCCGGGACATCACAGAAAACGATGGCAGTACCACTCTGCTGACGACCCGGTCGATCAATGACAGCTCACCCAGCGATCGATAGCAAGAACGCATCAGCCAAACCCGCCACGTCGCCTGATTTCGCCGAATACTACGACGACCGAAAACGGTGTCACCGTCGCGCACGAACCGGTGGCCGCCGCCGGCATCGAGCAGGTTGCCCGGCAACGTGGAAACCCGGGAACTCGCGACGCCCGGAGTTCCGCGGCGGGTCCGCAGCCGGATGTAAAGGCGGTGCCGGAGTAGGTGCGTCGGAACGAGAGCGGTCACGTGCCGGCCTTCGATTCCGCCATCGGTTTCCGAACGGGTCACTCTCGGCGAGGGCGCAGCCTTCCATACCTTTCAGCCTCGGTGGAGGACGCCCGCGATCTCGCGCGCGGTGACCTTCGCGAGTTCGACGAAGAACGGCACCCGCTCGTCGATCATCAGCTCGACCGGCCCGCGTAGCCCGAGGGCGAACTGGACCTTTCCCGGCTCATCACCTATCGGTACGCCGATGGTCCGGAATCCGGGCACGAGCTCTTCGTCGTTGAACGCGTAACCGCGTTCCCGCGTGTGAACGAGCACCTTGCCGAGCTCGATCGGCCCGGAAACCGAACGTGCGGTGCCACTGTCGTAGGGCAACTCGGTCAAGTCGTCCTCGCCGGCCCGCGCCCAGGCCAAGAGCACCTTGCCGAGTGCGCTGGCATGGAGGGGGAGTCGGAGGCCTTGCAGTTCGTGGCCGTCCGCTTCGCGCCAGCTGCTGGTTCCCAGCAGTACGGCATCGTTACCGTGCCGCGCGGCGATGGAAGCTTTCGCGCCCGTGAGCGACGCCAGCTCCTCGAGATGCGGTTCGGCGAGGTGGATTCGGTGCTGCCGATAGGCGATTTGACCGTACTCGGCCAGCGCGGTCCCCAATCGGTATCGGCTGGGTGAGTCCACTCTGTCCAGAAAGCCTGCCTCGACAAGGGCGGAGAGCAGGCGATGGGTCGTGCTCACCGGCAGGTCCAGCCGCCGGCCGATCTCGGAGACGCCGAGGTCTTCGCCGTTGCGGAAGCAGGCGAGGACGGACAGAGCGCGGGTGACGGACTGGAGTTGGCCAGTGGCTGAGGAAGTGGACTCCACGTGCTGACGCTAGCACGAGACGGGAGCGGTCCGGGCGCAATCCTTTCCATAATATGGAAAGGGTCGATCCATTCGATTCGATCTCGCTGGCCCTGCCGATGCCCAGTATCCAGGTTGTATATCTGCTGCGGCGAACGAGCATACATTCCGTCGTCGAGTCAAGCTTTCCTTTCAGTGGAATGGTAAGGGTGGGCACCTCCACTGCGGCCGCATAGCTTCCTCGTGTACCCCGCCATCTCTCGACCAGGAGCCGACACGATGCGTTCCCACCGCCGACTACCTCGAGTGCGCGCCGCTCTCGCGATCCTCCCCGTCGTTGCGTTGGTTGCCACCGCGTGTGGCTCCGGCGGAGCGGGTTCGGACGCGGCGGGATCGGGTGGCGAACCCACCTTCATCCTCAAGGTCACCGACGAGGGCAATTCCGGTCCGCTCGCAGTTGCCAAGCGCGACGGTACTTTCGACGAAGCGCTCGCCCCGTTGGGCGCGAAGATCGAGTGGGTCAAGGCTCCGCCGTCGTTCAGCGCGAACCTCAAGCTGTTCAACGCAGGCGAGCTCGATGTTTCCGGTGGCGCCTACAGCCCGGTCGTCGGAGCGCTCTCGAAGGATGTCGGCGTGCGAATCATCGCGGTGGCCGACCCGGTGGATCAGGATCAGGCCGGCATCATCGCCTCGCCGGACTCGGGTATCCGGAAGGTCGAGGACCTGGTCGGCAAGCGAATCGCGGTCAATCCGGCAGGGAAGGGCGAGTACATCACGCTGAAGGCGCTGGAGCAGGCGGGGATTCCCGCGGACCGGGTCCAGCGGGTTCCGCTGCAGATATCGGATGCCGCCTCTGCCTTCTCCACCGGTCAGGTCGACGCGTGGGCGTCGTTCAATGATCCGTACGCGGAAGCCAAGGCCCGGGGGGCCGTCGAGATCGCGACCGAGGCCACCGTCGGATCGACGGACAATACGATCGTCGCTTTCCGCACCGAGGTGCTCGAAACGCGGCCCGACGTCGCCGCGAAGTACCTCGAGACGCTGCAGCAACTGGTCGAGCGTCAGCGGTCCGACCCGGCGGATTTCGAGAACGTGTTCGAGGAAGCTGGCCCGCGAGCGCTGTCCGGTGAACGACTCGAGCGGGCCATCGACCTCGGGCGCCGGGCGACGGTGCCGCACTACCCGACTGCCGAGGACGCGGCCGACCTGCAAGGGGTGGCGGATCTGTTCTACAGCAACGGTGTGATCACCCGGGCCGTCACCGCGGCGGATGTCTTCTATCCGCTCGAGGAGAAGCTCGCCGCCGCCGGGAGCCGGCCCGCACCGACCACCGGGAAATGAGATGGCTGTCGTGACGACACCGCGCGTGAAGGGTGGACCCGGTCGGAGCATCGGGAATCCCGACCTGGAGGTGCCGCGATACCGGGCCGGCCGTCGCCGGCCCCGGTGGGCGTCGATCCCGCTGCGCTTTCTCGTACCCGCCCTGCTCGTCGCGGTGTGGTGGATCGGCTCGGCGACCGGTGCGATCCCCGAGGAGATCCTCGCCGGGCCGCCGAAGGTGTGGACGGCTTTCTCGGAGTTGTACCGGACCGGCCAGCTCGTCGATTTCTCGATCGCCTCGTTCGAACGCGCCGCCCTCGGAGTGTTGTTCGGGGTCGTGACCGGATTGATCCTGGGTGTCCTGTCCGGGTTGTCCAGCCTCGGTGAGGAACTCGTGGACTCCACGATGCAGATCAACCGGGCGGTTCCGTTCCTCGCGTTGGTTCCCCTCTTCATCGCCTGGTTCGGTATCGACGAGACATTCAAGGTACTGCTGATCGCGTTCGCCACGGTCGGGCCGATGTACGCCTATACCTATCTCGGCGTCCGCAACGTAGATCGCAAGGTGGTCGAAGCGGCGCGGAGCTTCGGATCGACGGGCCCGCGCCTGGTGTTCGAGGTGATCCTCCCCTCGGCACTGCCCGGGGTGCTGATGGCACTGCGGATATGCCTTTCCATCGCGATCACCGGCCTGATCGCGGCAGAGCAGGTGGGAACCCGGGAAGGGATCGGCTACCTGGTGACCCTCGCGCAGGAATACAACCGCACCGACTACATGGTGCTCTGTGTGGTGCTGTACGCGGTGCTGGGCCTGATCTTCGACGGAGTGGTCCGGATCATCGAACGCTTCGCGATGCCGTGGCGCGGACAGGTGGCTGCCCGATGAGTCCCGAAGCGCCCTTACCTCCGTTGTCGACCCGCAGCCGGAGCGCCGCGTCGGCAACCGCCCGCAGAGAAGGCGAACCGGTGGCGGTGTCGATCACCGGGCTGCACAAGAAGTTCGGTGACAAGACAGTTCTCGACGGAATCGACCTGGAGATCCGCCGTGGCGAGTTCGTCGTGCTCCTCGGCCCGTCCGGAACCGGGAAGACCACCCTGCTGCGGTTGCTGACCGGGCTCGAGAAGTCGGACGGAGGACAGATTCTCGTACCGTCCCGCCGGACTACCGTCTACCAGGAGCCGCGACTGATCCCGTCGAAGCGGGTTCTCGGCAATGTCACCATCGGGCAGCGCCGCACCGCCGAGACGAAGGAGCGCGCCGGTCGCGCGCTGGCCGAGGTCAACCTCGAGAGCAAGGCGCGCCGGTGGCCGGCGACGCTGTCCGGTGGCGAGGCACAGCGGGTGGCGCTGGCCCGGGCACTGGTTCGTGAACCGGAACTGCTGCTGCTCGACGAGCCGTTCGCGGCTCTCGACGCGCTGACCCGGCTCCAGATGCAGGATCTGGTCGGTGATCTCGTCGCGCGGCACCGGCCGGCGGTGCTGCTGGTGACCCACGATGTCGACGAAGCGGTCCGGCTGGCCGATCGGGTGCTGATCCTCAACGAGGGCCGGTTCGCCGTCGATACCGATATCGACCTCGCCCGCCCCCGGGACCGCACCGATCCCGAGTCGTTGCGGTATCGCGCGGCTTTCCTGGCCGAGCTGGGCGTCGGCCGCACACCCGCCCCCACGACCACCTGAAGGAGCATGCGATGACCGCTGCCGCTGATACTGTCCTCGACACTCTCTGGTACACGCGTTGCCCCGTGCCCACCGCGAGCGGTTTGGCCCACAGCCTCGGCTGGCTGGGCGAGACCGCCGCCGCGGCGGGGGTCGGTCTGGGCGTACTGCAGGATGCCGGTCCCGAACTGGCGCCGCGACATTTCGACCACCGGCTGCTGGGCCTGATCCGCGAGGGCGGCAATGTGCCCGCACTCGCTGCGCGGGCCGAGGGTTCACCCACCAGGCTGATCGGCTTGACCTGGATCGACGAAGCGCAAGCGATCCTGGTGGCACCCGATTCGTCCGCTTCCGGGCCGAGTGACCTGGCTGGGCTGCGGATCGCGGTTCCCGCATGGGCGCAGGACCGGGCACGCAGCTTCCCCCGGGCGATGGCTCTGCACGGGTTCGCCGGTGCACTCGCGCTCGGCGGGCTCACCCTGGCCGATGTCCGGCCCGTCGAGGTCGCCGTCGAGCGTGATCCGCAGGTACGGGGCGAGACCGCTTCGGGCCGTAGAGTCACCACCTGGGGTGTCGAGGCGCTGCTCGCCGGTGATGTCGATGCGATCTATGTCAAGGGTGCGCGCGCTCAGGAGGTCGCCCGCGAACACGGTCTGCGTGTCGCAGTGGACCTGGACGCCATCGGGGCCAAGCGCTCGCGTGTCAACAATGGGACCCCGCGCCCGATCACAGTGCACGCGGACCTGCTGGAATCGCGACCCGATCTGGTCGTCGGGTTCCTCACCCAGACGTTGCGCGCCGCGAACTGGTCCGCGGACAACCTCGACGAAGTCCGCACCGTACTGGCACGGGAAACCTTCTCCGGCGCCGAGGGAGTCCAGGCCGCGTACGGCGACACCTTCCACCGCGGCCTGCACCCGACGCTGTCCGACGAGCGGATCGAACTGCTCGATGTGCAGAAGCGGTTCCTCTACACCCACGGCTTCCTCGCCACCGACTTCGATCTCGCGTCGTGGGTCGCCCCGGAGCCGCTGCAGCAGGCGAGCGCCCTGCTCGCCGCCGAACGAGAGGTGTCGTCGTGACCGAGTTCCGCTGGGAGCTTCCGGTCCGCGGGGACGGGCGCCATGTCGACTCCGTTTCGGTGCACCGCGGCGGATTCGATTTCCTCGATCAGGTCGTTCTCGCCGCCGAACTTTCCGGACTCGACGGCGTCGTCGCCCCGTACGATCCGGAGGGAGAGGAGTCGTGGGTGGTCGCCGGCTCGGCCCTGCGGCAGACCCGGCATCTGCGGGTCGGTGTCGAATTCCATCCCGCGTTCGGGACACCGGTGTACGCGGCCAAATTGTCGGCAACCTTGCAACGACTCTCGAACGGCCGGCTCGACTGGCGATTGCGCATCGAAACCGACGCCACCGATTCCGCGGCTCGCGGTGATCGGGTCACCGGCGCCGATCGCTACCGGCGGGCAGCCGAATTCCTCACTGTCGCACGTGGCGTGTGGAACGAGAAGCAGGTGTTGCCCGGACGCTTCGGCGGTACCGGTTTCGAGTTCGCCGGCGAATACTACGACGTCGTCGACGGCGGATTCCGGGGAATACTGTCGGGTCTGCCATTCCCCTCGGTTCACCTCTCTGGCAATTCGTCCGAGGCGACAGCACTTTCGGCCGAGCACGGTGATGTGCACATATTCGACGAGACCACCGACGGCGTCGATGATGCGGTGGCGTCCCTGCGGGTTGCGGCGGACAGGTCCGGGCGCACCGTACGTGCCGGACTCGCCCTGCCGGTCATCGCCCGGGAGACCGAGGACGAGGCGTGGGCGCGCGTATTGCGCCAGTGGCGTGAGGTCCATCCGGAGGCCGACGACGCCGAGGTTCGGACGCTCGCACTCGACGGCTCCCGCTGGTCGGGCTTCGACCGGATCGGCTACACCCGTGCGATCGGTCTGGTCGGTAGTTACGAACAAGTGGCGCAGGCACTTGCGGACTATCGGACGCGCGGAATCGAGCTGTTCGAACTGACCGGGCACCCGCATATCGAGGAACTGCACCGAGCCGGAGAGCACCTGCTGCATCTCGTCGACCCGGCCGGTCGCACCCTCGTAGGACAGGAGAACCAGGCGTGAGCACGGACTTCTACTGGCGCATCGGGATGGAGGGTGACCATGCGTCGTTGCGCACCCCACGTCGCTACAACCGTGGGCATGCGGGTGGCCACGGGCCGGGCAATATCGCGCCCGCGATCCGCGGCGGCAGGTTGGACGGATACAGCTATATCGACCATATGGCCGCGGTGGTGAAGGCATCGGAATCCGCGGGATTCGTCGGCGGGCTGCTGCCCTCCTTCCCGATCACCGAGGACCCGTGGGCCACCGCCGCCGCGCTCGCCCGGGAAAGCGATACCTACCGCTTCATGGTGGCGTTCCAGCCCGGTTTCCTGCACCCGCTACAGGCTGCCCGGATGTCCGCGAGCCTCCAGCGTGCGACCGGGGGACGCCTGGTCTACAACATCATCAGTGGCGGCGGTGGAGCACCGCAGCTGTGGTGGGGCGACAAGGTGGCGCACGACGACCGCTATGCGCGAACCTCGGAGTTCCTCGACGTGCTACGCGGAGTGTGGGAGGGCACGCCCTTCGACTACACCGGGCGGTTCTACACGACCGAGGGCGCGGCGCTGCCATCGCTGCTGACGGGCCAGCCGTTTCCCGAGGTGTATTTCTCCGGGTCGTCCGGTGCCGCCGTGGACGCCGCGGGCAGGCACTCCGACTATTACCTGTCATGGCTAGAACCGTTCGCCGACCTGCGGGCGAAGTTCGACGGAGTCCGTGCGCATTCCGCGAAGTCGGGCCGCACACCGAAGTTCGCGGTCCGGATCGACATTGTGGCCAGGCATACCGAAGAGGCTGCGTGGGCCGAGATCGAGAAGGGGTGGGCATCAGTCGACCGCGCGGCAGCCGACCGGGCCGCCCAGGGCGACTCTGTCGGTGCCGCCCGGATCAAAGGCTGGGTGCCCGAGCACATCACCGGTTACCGCGATCTCGAAGTCCAACCCAATGTGTGGTGCGGATTCAGCCTCATTCGCGGCGGGCCGGCGTTCGGGCTCGTGGGCAGCTACGAGCAGATCGCCGAACGCCTCGACCAATTGATCGACCTCGGCGTGGACGCGTTCATCCTCGCCGGTAATCCCCACCTCGAAGAGGCCTACCGCGTGGGCGAAGAAGTGCTGCCGCTTCTCCGGCGCACCACACCCACCCGGATTCGCCCTCTTTCCACCCGATAGGAGAGTCGATATGACCAACACCGAAACTCGCCTCACCCCGGCAGTCGAGACTTTCGTCGACGACGCTCGCCGAGCCGCCGACACCGCTTTCCGCGTGTTCCGCGAGACCGGCACCGTATCCGCCAACGGCACCGTGAACTTCGTCGAGCGGGTCCCCGGCGAAGAATTGGCCGTCGCGCTCAACGAACCCGGCCCCTGGGCGCAGGACCGCAGCGTGAAGCCGATCCTCGCGACGTTCGACGGAGAGGTACTGGCCGGCGCCGGTCCGGCCGGATTCGTCACCGGTTACGCCGCGGTGTTCCGTGAACACCCCGAGATCACCTCGATCGTGCACGTGCACACGCCGTGGCTGGGCGGGTGGGCACAGACCCACCGCACCGTGCGCATCAAGTACGCGGCCTCACAGCGCCTGACCCTCTCCCGTGACATCCCCGCGCATATCGACCGCAGCCAGGCGCCCGGTGCCTTCATCCTCGACCGCCTCGTCGACGACCCGGACCTCGTCGCGATCTTCGAGGCCAACGGCGGTGTCAATGTTATCGGCCGGTCCGGCCTGCTCGACCTCGCCAAATTCGTCGTCCTGCTCGAGGAGGGCGCCCAGTATCAGGCGCTCGGTGAACTCGTCGGCGGCTCTGTCGATTTCGACCCGACCAACCTCGTGGCGCAATGGGGTCGCAGCGGATTGCTCGACGAGGCCCGCCGCCGCGGTCTGGTCTGACACACAGCCGAAAAGGAGCTCTTCCATGACTGTTCGTATCGGCTACTTCCCGAACAACAACTCCCTGTTCGTGCTACGCCACAACGGCCTGCTCGAACGCCACCTCCCGGACGTCGAGTGGGTGGACCTGCGCGAGCTACCGGCTCCGCCCCGGGCCGATCCCCGTACCGGGCTGCCGACACTGCACTCCGACTGGTTGTTCGCCGAAGGTGGCTACGATTTCATCGGCACCGGATTCACCCCGCCGATCACCGGCCTGGGGCAGGGGCGTGACCTGGTGTACGTCGGGATCTCCGGCCCTCGCGTCGAGAACGGGCGGTTGGTGAGCCTCGCCGACTCCGGTGTCCGCACCGTCGCCGACCTGCGCGGTAAGCGGGTCGGGATCGCGCACGGTTCGTGGCAGACCACGCTGGCCCTGCTCGCTCTCGATCGCGCCGGGCAGCGTTGGTCCGATATCGTTCCGGTCGATATCGACGTGAACGACGGTGGTGCCGCCCTGCTGCGCGGCGATATCGATGCGTGGGTCGGCGCCTACCCGGCACTGGCGGAGGTCGAGGCCGCCGCACAGGTACACACGCTCGTCGACACCGAAGGTCTCTTCAGCCACCCCTCGCTGTGGTTCGTCCGGCGCGAGTTCGCCGAGAAACATCGCCCGGAGCTCGAAGCGATCGTCACGGCCCTGCAGGAGTCGGATGCGTGGATCGTCGCCGACCCGCGTGCGGCCGCGCTTTTCTTCGTCGAAGACGCGGAACAGCGCGGCGGCGCCGCTGACCTCGATCGCTGGGAGGCGGCGTTGCGTGGACGGCCCTTCGGGATCGGCTCGGTCACGGAGGAATTTCTCGACGAGCAGCAGCGGTCCGCGGACCTGTTGCACGCCAACGGTCTGCTGCCCGTAACGGTCGATGTCCGCAACGCGGTTCTGCCGTGGATCGGTGAGGTCGTCGACGCGCGTCGTTCGGTCACTGCGGTCTGAGCGCACCGGCGTCACGGCGGGAATCGCGGTCAGTATGTGCAGTTCGGGCACGGGTTGCGCGGTCGGTCTCGCCGGCAGTTCCGACGGGCTCGACTGGCGTACGGTGAGCTCGGTGGCGACCGCGGCCGGTCTGTCGAAGGCATATCCGGAAACGACGCGACGCGGTGAGTGAGTGAGGGCATCGCGTACCGTCGCCGACTCCAGCGACAGACCGGCCGCCGCCGATCCATCTGGGATATCGCACCGGCACCGACCCCACCCGCCGGCCGAGTTCGGCCTGGCTCCAGCCTTTCTCGCTCCGCGCCGTCCGCGGCCCGCGATCGAGATCCCATGCGCTCACCGCCGCGGGCCGGGCGCCGTTCGCCCGCCGTGCGTCCACGGGCACCCGCAGCGGCGCCGCACTTCGCGGCCGACCGCCCGGGGTGAGGAGACGCTGAGCAGCGACCTCCGGGAACTCAGGTTGTCGCGACCGGCTGTTTCGGGATCCTGATGACCAGCAGGCTGATCAGCAGCGCGAGGGCCGCGAAGACCACCGCGGCGATTACGGCACTGGACAGCCCGTGCGCCAGCGCGGTCCGGCCGGGCTCAGCGCTGCCGGTCCTGGCGGTGTGCTCGATCGTGGTGAGGACCGCTACCCCCAGGGCCAGGCCGATCTGCTGGGTGGCCTGGAGCAGGCCGGAGGCCGCACCCATATCGCTTTTCTCGAGACCGCTGAGCACGGTCAGGTTCAGGGTGACGAACGCGAAGCCGAGGCCCGCGCCCAGCAGGATGAACGGTCCGAGCACCCCGGTGAAGTAGTTGCTCGATTCGGTGGTCGCGGACAGCCAGACCGCTTCGAGCAGCATCAGCCCCACACCGGCGATCAGGACCGGCTTGCGGCCGAAGCGGGCGATCAGTTTCGGTGCGGTACGCGCTGCGGCGAACTGGACGATCGCCATCGGGAGAAAGGCGACGCCCGCGAGCAGCGGACTGAAACCGAGGGCGTCCTGGATGTGGAGCGAGAGCAGGATGTAGGTACCGGCCATGGTGGCCATCAGGAGGACGAAGGTGAGGTAGGCACCGGCCCGGGTCTGCTGACCGAGCAGCCGCAGCGGCATGATCGGCTGTGCCGCGCGGCGTTCGAGGTAGACGAACAGGACCACCAGCACCGCACCCGCGGCGAACGAGGTCAGGGTTCCCGGATCGGTCCAGCCGGCGGCGGAGGCGCGGGTCGGGCCGTAGACGATACCGACCATGGCCAGCGTCGACACGATCGCCCCGAGGACATCGAATTCGGCCGGATGCCGTTCGGTTTCGGTCAGGTAGCGCAGAGCCAGCACGATCGTGAGCAACCCGATCGGCACGTTGATGAAGAACACCAGCCGCCAGCTCAGACTGGTGAGTACCCCGCCGACGATGAGTCCGAGCGTGATCCCGAAACCGGTGACCATGGAGAACACGCCCAGCGCCCGGGCGCGCTCCGGGCCCTCCTCGAACGTCGCGGCGATCATCGACAGGGCGGCCGGTCCGGCGAAGGCGAATCCGACGCCTTGCAGTGCGCGCGCGGCGATCAGCAGTGCCTCGTTGGGGGCGACACCGCCGAGGACGGAGGCGACGACGACCACGCCGAGCCCCCAGACGAACATGCGGCGGCGGCCCAGGATGTCGCCGGCCCGGCCACCGAGCAGCAGCAAACCGCCGTAAGTCAGAGCGTAGGCGCTGAACACCCAGGCCAGCGCCGATGCGGACATCCCGAGTCCGGATCGGATCTGGGGCAGCGCGATATTGACGACATTGCTGTCCACCGAGACCATGAGCTGGCAGGTCACGATGACGCCCAGGATGATCGCCGCGTGGCCGGCGGGTGTGTTCGCATTACTTTCGGCGGGCGATTCGCCGGCGAGCACCTTTTCTCGGCTGGTCATTGGAGTCCGTTCGCAGAGTTGGGTGATAGCGCGAGCCGCGACACCCCTTTGCGCGCTGCTCTACGACTGTAGACTCACATCACCATAGCCACCCCCCTATGTTTCGTCTACACATGTTGAGCGAGGACGCGATGACGTTGAGCCAGTCGGACACTGCCCCCGCGGCGGCCGTGCCCGTGGGTCGCACGCAGCGGCGCCTGCAGACGCGGCAGCAGATACTCGACGCCGCACGGGAGCTGTTCGCGGCCCGCGGTTATATCGAGACGACGATCCGGGCGATCGCTCAGCGCGCTGGGATTGATCCGGCCCTGGTGATGCAGCATTTCGGCTCCAAGACCGCGCTTTTCGATGCGGTATCGGGTATCCGGCTCACCCTGGACGACGCCCTCGAGGGTCCACCCGAGCAGCTCGGCGAGCGACTGCTGCGCCACGCCCTGGTGGATGTGGATCGCAAGGAGAATCGGACCATGCCGGTGCTGCGGTCGATGCTGACCCACCCGGAGGCGGCTCATGCGGTGCGGTGCGCGATCGTGAACCCGGAGACCAGCCCGTGGACGCGGGTGCTGACCGGAGAGGACGCCGATCGGCGCTCCGCGCTGATCGGCACGCTCGTGCTGGGTGTTCTCGTCGCCCGCTATATGGTGCATATACCGGGTGTTGCGGACGCGCCGGCCGAGCGGCTGGTCGAACTCGTGGGGCCGTGTCTGCGCCCGCTGGTCATGGCGGGCTCTGCCCGGGAACTGCCCGAATCGGCCGGCGCGGGTGCGCCGCTGGCCGCGCTGGCCGAAGCCGAGGCCGCGCGGGCGGCCGCGGCCGCCCGGGTCGACGAACACGCCCGCGCGGCATTGGCTTCCGGCGCTTCCTATGGCGAGGTCGGGCGGCTGCTCGGGATCAGCCGGCAGGCCGCTCGTAAACGATGGCCGGTCGCTCGGCTGATATCTGCGGAGGATTGACAACATAGGTTGTCATCCGACGTCGGGGCGAACTCCGGCGGATGGCGCCGAGTACTGTGACAACTTGGGTTGTCGATACGTCGGTGAGTGTGCCGCCGTCGTGATCAGGGACCGCTCGGTCCACCTGCTCATCGTCCTCCCGGCCCCACCACGGACGAAGACCGGCAGGGTCAGCGGACACGGTGGCCAGGAGATTCGGTATCGGTGCGGAGGCGGCAGGGTTCGGCGTCCACGTCGACTCCGAGACCTCGACCCCCGATGGTGCCACCATGGGGAGAGCACACCCGGTTCGGAGGCGGTCATGACACAGACAGGCAGCGCGGCGTCCACGCGGCCCCATCATGAGGTCGATATCTCCAGCTACCAGTTCTGGGAGAAGGACTTCGACGGCCGGGAGGCGGCGTTCGCCCGGTTGCGCGCGGTCGAGGGCCTCACCTGGCATACCCCGCCGGATTCGCTGATCTTCGCCGATCCCGATCCGGGTTTCTGGGCTGTCACCCGGTACCGGGACGTCGTGCAGGTCAGTCGGAACCCGGAGATCTTCTCCTCGGCAGACGGCACGACCCTGGGGTATACGCCGCCCGAGGTCGAGTACCGCACCAGATTCTTCATCGCCCTGGACGCGCCCCGGCACACCCGCTTCCGGAAATTGATCAGCTCGGCGTTCACCCCGCGCCAGATCCAGCGGGTGGAAGAGCAGGTCCGCGCCAACGCGACCCGGATCGTCGACGATTTCGTCGCCGATCTGCGGACCGGCGAGACCCTCGACTTCGTCGAGGCGGTGTCCCGGAAACTGCCCATGCAGACCATTTCGCAGATGATCGGCATCCCCGAGACCGACCGCGAGGCGGTCGCGTTCGCGACCGAAGCCCTGTTCGGCACCACCGACCTCGAGTACACGAGCCTCGAGGATCGCGCCGAGTTCCTCTACAAGCAGATCGGCATCCTCCATTCCGCCGGCACCGATCTGGCCCGGCGGCGCCGCGCGGAACCGCGCAATGACCTCATGAGCGCGATGGTCGACGCCGAATTCGACGGGCATCGCCTCAGCGATGAGGACATCGGCGCGTTCATGGTGCTGATCTCCGCCGCCGGCAACGACACCACCAAACAGACCACCTCCCATGCCTTCAAGGCGCTGGTGGAGCATCCGGACCGAATCGATTGGCTGCGCGAAGATCTCGATGGGCGGATGAACACCGCGATCGAGGAATTCATCCGCTGGGGAAGCGTCGTGGTGCACTTCGCCCGCCGAGCGACCCGCGACACCGAGATCGCCGGAACACCGATCGCGGCAGGTGAGAAGGTCGTGATGTTCTACAGTTCCGCCAACCGCGACGAGTCGGCGTTCGACAACCCGCACGCGTTCGATATCACCCGCGACCCCAACCACCACGCCGGATTCGGTGGCGGCGGTCCCCACCACTGCCTCGGCGCCTGGCTGGCCCGCATGGAATTGAAGCATCTGTTCCGGGAGCTGATCACCAAGGTTCCGCCGGTCGAACTCGGCGAACCCGAGTACGGGCACAGCGCGCTCATCCACGGCATCAAACGCATGACGGTCCGGCTGGCCACCCCCTGACCCCGGCCGGCTACCGGAGGCCTTCCGTGCAGGGGGCTCCGGTGCCCGGTGCGGGGTTGGACGCCAGGTTCCTTCGATCCGGAAACTTTCCCGGTGGGGAGCCCTGGTAGGTGCGCGGAGACGACCTCGCGAACGCGCGGATCGATCCGCGCCGACAGCCTCCGGCCGATTGGCCTGTCGAACAGTATTGTCCGACTTAGACTCTGGGCATGGATCCGGCGTGGGTGGCTGTAGTCGGGACAACTGTTGCGGCCGTCGGCGCGTCCGCGGCGGCGGTTGTCACCGGTTGGTCCAATCGACGGCAGGTCGATGTACAGGTTGCCGGTACCGAGGAGCAGTGGCAACGCGAAAAGCGTTGCGACGTCTACAGTGCCTTCCTTGTTGCCGGTGTACACGCTCGGGACGAGTTGGCGGCAGTGCTGCGTTCGATGCGGAGCCCAGGGCGGGATCCCGCGGCGATCAGGGCGCATCTGGACACGACCGCCCCACTGGTCCAGAAGGTGCGGCATTCTTGTGCGACCGTTTTCGTTCTGGGCCCCGACGCAGTACTGATACCGGCACGTCGCGCGGAGGAAGCGGTGGTTCTGCTCCAGCGTTTCCTGTGGGCGACGCTGGAAAGTCTCGAATCGGAACAAGGCCCCCGGCCGAGTCGCGATATCGGTACCCGGCTGAACTCCCAGATCCATGCCTCCCTCGACGAGTTCACTGCGGCGACCCGGAAAGCTCTGGGGGACGCCGCGCCGCCGCCGAAAGACAAGAGATCCGAGCCGCTCCGAATCGACTTCGACACCGAACTCCAATGGCTTCTGTCGCTGATGAGCAGCGAGGTCGGTACCGCGGTGGCAGACATCGACCCGACTCTGACCCTGTTCGACTACGGTCTGGATTCGCTGGGGCTCGTCGGCTTCTTCCATCGAGCCGAGATCGCATTCGACCTGCGTCCCGGCAGCCTGTGGACGATCAACGCGATGTACAGACTGAGCGTCGAAGAGGTCGCGAAGCTGATAGCCACTGAACGAACGGCACGTCCGTAGCCCGGCGCGTACGCGAGGTCGGTGCACAACACTTCGAAGCAGGCCCAGAACAGGAAATACCGGTCACCGGTGTCACCGACCCGCGGGATCTGCCACGCCGACCTGGAGGAGGCCGTCGACAGCGCGAACCGTCTCGACGTGGATTCGGGCGTATCGGTGTGGTCGGGCGAGCGACTATGTGCGGTAACCGTTGAGTCGTCCTGGCGTTGAGAGCGTTCCACGCTACGGCGACTCGGAAAACTATCTGCGGTGGTGATGGGGCGTGTGTGGACGGGTTCGGACGCTTCAGCGGTCGGCCGGTGGCCCGCGGAGGAGGGCGCGTCGACACCGGTGCCGATGAAGGTGTCCGGGCATACCTCGGTGCGCAGCCTCGCGAAGTACGCGCGGGTGTCCGATGAGCGGCTGCGCCGGTATCAGGCCGACAGCGATCCCGCACGGCGTCGGACTGGTCGCTGAATCGGTCACAGACCCCACCCCGACCGCCGGTGTGCCGGAGTACTCGAGCACTGGGCCGCCTGGATCGCGACATCGAGGGCAGCCGCGATCGATGTCGTCGCGGCATGTGCGCTCGATGAGATCGTCAGCGCGGCCGGCGGTCCGGCGTCACGGGCGCGAGGCCGGCGGCGATGACATCTGGGCGGACCATGGGCAGGTTCGCGTGTGATGCGTCGGGCACCGTGATGCGTTCCACCCAGGAGTGCCTTTCGGCGATGCTGTCGTAAAGTCGTTCACTTCCTTCCAGCTGCTGCCGTAGAAGGTCCGCGGGCACGAAAAGGCGTTGCTGTGCGTCTGTGCCGGTGGCGCTGATGAGTTGCGTCGGGACTTCGGGCAGCGGACCTCCTTGCCGGAGCTCGTTGAGCAGGTCCGCTGCGTTCAGGCCCTCCCGGAATCCGATGGGGAACCGTTCGGGGCTCATGTGCAGGTCCAGGGCTGCTTTGCCGATCTCGGTCGGGAATTCGCTGAAAGCTGTTTCCATTGCGGTTCGTATCTGGTCGATCGCTTCGGCCGGAAGTTCGGGCATCTGTGCGTTGTCCGTGGCCGGTGCCGCGCCGAACTGCAGCTCGGGAGGCGCGAAGTCGTCCCAGTCCTGGTGCAGCGGATCGATCAGCACGAGCCGGGCGACCCACTCGGGAAAGCGTTGCGCGAAGCGTTGGGCGTAGGCGCCCCCGAGAGAGTGCCCGACCAACGTCACGGCCGACTCGATTCCCAGGACGGAGAGTAGATCGGTGATCTCGTCGGTGACTTCGTCCAGGGTGCGTGGAAGTGCTACGTCCTCGCTCCATCCGGTGCCCGCCCGGTCGTACAGGATCGGAGTGCAGTGCCCCTTGATCAGGTCATACACCCGGTAATAGTCCAGTCCGAAACTGCCGGCACCCGGAAGGAAGAGAACCGGATCGCCGGAGGACTCGGCGCGCACGACCCACAGACTCCGTACGCCGATCGCGACGCGCTCACCCATCGGCCAAGTGATTGGTATCGACATATGAGAACGGTAGCACTTTATGAGACTATTGGGTTATGGAGCTGGTCGAAGTCCTTCGCAACCCTGTGCGAATCCGCATCATCAACACCGTCATGGACGGCCGCGAGTTCACGGCCGCCTCATTGCTGGATTCGCTACCCGACGTCTCACGGCCGACGCTATATCGCCAGCTCGCCGTGCTGCTCGACGCCGGCATACTGGTCGTGCATCACGAAGAGCGTCGCCGCGGAGCAGTCGAACGAACCTACCGATTCGCACCCGGTGGCGCGGCGATGCCGCCCGCAGAGATGGCCGCATTGACCACCGACGATCATCAATCCTTGTTCGCTGCCGCCATGAGTGTGCTGGCGTCGAGCTTTCAGCACTACCTGCACACCACCGGGGCCGAGCCCTACCGCGACCACGTCTCCTACATCCAAATGCCGGTATGGCTCACCGACGACGAACGCGCCCACCTCATAGCCCGACTCGAGAAAGTGCTCGAGTCGGTCGCCTCGAACGCACCGGAGGACGACCGCCGTAGGTACCTCATCAGCCCGATCTTCTTTCCCCTACCGACATGAGCCGACGCGACCGGCGGCGAACCGCCGGTCGCGTATCGCCGGATCGGTACTTTCGGCGCTGCGGACGGTCGAGGTCGGCGACCACGTGAATCGCCTCGGCGACGGCACGGAAGTCCTTGCGCAGAATGCTGCCGTGATTGCTTGCCACCTTCGCGTGGATCTCGATGTTCGGGTTGCGTTCGACGACCTTGGACAGGCTCGCGCGGATGCGTTCCTGTTCGTCGCCTTTGCTGCCGAGCGACGATCCGGAAACGTTGACGTAGCGGGTCGCGACGGTGATGCGGTCCATGATCGGCCCCAGTTCACGCTCACGGGCGATCTCGCCGACCTCGATGTTGCTTTCGGCCATCTGCTCGGCGGTCATCCGTGGAGCCATCCCGAGCGGGCGTAGCAGCGGCATGACCCAGCTCGAGCGCCGCCACAGTTTGCGCATGCCTTCGATATCGATCTCATCGATCCAGTTGTGTGGTTGCGCCCCTTCGACCAGAACCGCACCCACGGCCCGGTCGGGGTTGCTGCTGGTCCAGTGCGCGGCGACGAAAGCCCCGGAGGACCAGCCCACGATCAGCGCCCGGCCCACGCCGCGGGCGGCGAGGACCGCGTCGATATCGGCGACGTTGGTCGCGAACGAGTAGTCCGCCGAGGTCTTGGACTTGCCGCGGGCGCGCATGTTGTAGGTGATGTGGCGCCATCCCGGCCCGAGTTCGGCGATCACGCGCCGCCAATTCCGCTGGCTGGCGACATGGCTGTTGACATAGAGCACCGGGATACCGGGGCGACCCGACGACCTCCGGCGCGGACAGGTCGGGGCCGGAAACTGCGCGAGAGGCCATATAGGCGCCCGGCAGGGTCCGGATGCCCGGGTTGCCGTTGCGCCCGCGTCAGCGAGCGTCCGGATCCGACAAAGCGACGGCGGCACGGTCTTGCCTCCACCCTGGGACTGGTCACCGGCCCGAACCCGACGTTCATCGCATGCGAACACAGCACCGCCGCGACCGACAACCCGAGATCGGCGACCCGGGCGGGGTTTCCGGAGGCGTGGGTGAATGCCTCGGTGAACCCTCCAAATCCATCAATCACGCGGACATGAAATCACCAGCTCGACAACATGGTTCAGCCCGTCTGCTCAGCGTGACCATCTCCCGGATGAGCCTCAACACCCTGGACATGCGCAGGCGCGAATAGGTCGGTGGCGCCGGTGAACGTCGGAAACTTGGGGTCGAGGCAGTTGTCCCAGTCGTCGCTGCAGTGGCTTCTCGCTCGTTCCGCTACAGCGCAACACAATCCAACTCTGGTCCACCAGAGTTGCCGCGCTGTCCAGGGGGCGGTCTTGCCCTGGCCGGGATCTCCGGTGATCGGCAAAGCGCCGCCCCGGTCTGTCCGGCCGCCTTCGACGAGCGTGGCGATCCGTTCGACTACCTCATCTCGACCGTGCGGCTTGCGGCCGATATGTCCTTCCCTTGCTGCAGATCGCCGACCCCACCGCGGCGATCGCGCGGGGTCGAGGAGGTGCCGCGATTCGGTCGCGGGGGTTCCTTACTGCCCGGCGAGCGTCGTCAGCAAGAAGTCGCGGGCGGCTGCCGATGCCTGGTCGAATCCGTCACCGTAGACCGCGAAGTGACCGCCGGGTACCAGTTCGAGCTGTTTGGGCTCCAGCGCATCGGCATAGCTCCGCAGTGCGATATCGCTGGGCGTGAGGGTGTCTCCCGCGGCGATCACCATCAGGAGCGGGGTAGGGGAGACGCGGAGCAGGAAAGCTTCCGGTGCGTAACTCTGGAACTTGTCCACGCTGGACAGGGTGACCTCGTTGCGCCAGGTCGGTACCTGCGGGCCGTTGGCCATCAGCCATTCGTAGACCTCGGTACCCGGCATCGCGACGAGTTCGGTGGGGTCGTCGGAGGCCGCTTTGATCGTCTGGTGCGGTTCACCCGCGGCGCGGGCGAGCCGATCCGCGGCGATGGCCTGATGTACGGCCGGAAGCATGATCGACGGTACGAGGCGCCCGAAGGTCGCCCAGCCGTCGGTCAGCGGGACCTGCGAGACCACGGCCCGGACGCGGCGGTCGGTGGCCGCGACGACCAGGACATGGGCGCCGGCGTAGCTGGTGCCCCAGATACCGATCCGATCGCCGTCGATCCCGTCGAGTGTCTGTGCGTAGGTGACCGCGTCGCGATAGCCCTCGATCTGTGCCGCGGGGTCGACCTCGAAGCGCGGTTCGCCGTCGGAGGTGCCGAATCCGGGATGGTCGTAGACCAGGCAGGCGAGTCCGGCCGCGCTGAAGACCTCGGCGAACGGCGCGACCCACTCCTTGATGCCGGCGAACCCGTGGGTCATCACCACCAGCGGCACGGCGCCGGTGCGGCCTTCCGGCCGGTACAGCCACCCGCGCAGGGTGACTCCGCCACTGAGGAATTCCACATCGTCCCGCATGGATCGCACCTTTCATTACATACCGCGTTGTAATGAAAGTTACCCAGGCGGCGATACGCGGTCAATACTCGAGTTCTCAGCGCCGGGGACGGCCCACGGCGTCGAGTGCGGACTGCACCGTGCACCGCACGAACTCTTCGTCGATCGGTCCGAGGCCGGGTACCAGTGCGCGCATGAGCATCGGTCCGGTGATGAGGTCGCACACCCATTCGGGATCGACTCCGGGCGCTATCTCGCCGCGAGCGGCGGCGCGTTCCAGAATCGTCGCTGTCGAGCGCCGGCGGGGTCGCAGGAATTGCTCCTCGAACCGGTGTGCGATCTCCGGGGTGCGACCGAGCTCTTCCAGCAGACCCGGCACTGCCCGGCGCAGCACCGGGTCGTTGAACAGTTCACGCTGATGTTGCTGAACAGCGAGCAACTCCGCCTCGATCCCGCCCAGATCCTCGGCGCCGGGCTGCAATCCGTACCGATCGATCAGCACCGAGACGACGAGATCGGCGCGGCAACTGTACCGCCGGTACAGCGCGGGCCGGCTCGTCCCCGCCGCATCGGCGACGGCCTGCAGGGTGAGCGCACCGTAGCCTCGTTCGGCGATCAGATGCGCGGCGGCTTCGAGCAGCGCGGCGTCCACTCGACTGTCGCGCGGACGGCCGGTGCGGGACCCGGCGGAGATATCCGGCATGCGCTCACCGTACCGAGCCAGGTCACCGGTATCGCAGCGACAGCCGGAGCAGCCCCTGCCCCGGCCGGCGGCGCTATGGTCTCGAGGTTCCGCAAAGGTGCGTGGTCGGATCATCGGGTGGCCCCGGTCGGCAGAATCCGGTGACACCGTCTACGTGCTCCGCACGCGGGCTTTCGGTGGAAGCCTGCGATCACCTCGAGCGAGAACCCCCGGACCCGGATACACATCGATCGGTCATCACGCGGGCGGTGCCTGCACCACCGGGGGCCGCGATCGATCGACAGTCGGTGCGGGAAGTTCAGTGGGCACCGGGGTCGGTGCGGCCGGAGCGCCGACGTCGAGCCCGGTCGGATGTAGATAGTTGATGAACCTGCCGTACTGTGCGTGGTCCTGGTTGTGCGGACCCAAGGGCACCAGCCGGCCGCCGTCCACATAGTGTGGTCCGTCGCCGTTTGTGACGACAATCGCACTGTGCTTCTCCCACGAGACCACATCACCGGTGCGCAGCTGTGAAGGATCCACCACCGACCAGGGTTTCTCGTCCGTCTGCGCAGCGGGGGTATCCGCATAAGCGACGGTGGCATCGATAGCCGGATTACCCTGCTGCCGCGACAACGCCTCCGCGACGCCCTGCGGTACTTTGACCATCGAATTATCCGGCAGCTTGTAATCGACCGCCCCACCCGCGATGTCGACTGAAGGTGGAACCTCCGTAGTGGCGGGCGGGGCGGCACCGGGATGCACTGGCTCGGCGGCCCTCGGGGCCTCGGGGGTCACCTCTGAAGGTGGACGATCGGGCCCCGAGGGCCGCCGGTCTCGTTCGTCTCTGTCGGCTTGCTCGGATCGTTCGTCGCCCGGCAGATTCGATGTCCGACCCATCAAACTGGACATCAGCATGGCGGGCATCATCGACGACATGGCATCGGCGCCCGATGGTGTGGCTGGCAGCTGCGCTGAGGGCACTGTCGCCTGGGTTGCACCTCCGGAATTCTCCGCGGGTGCGCTGCCTTGTCCCGGCGGGCTGCCTGCTCGTGTCTCGTCCGGCGCTCCGGCGCCATCCGTGGCGGCCTTGTCGCCGACCTGCTCGGCGGAATCTCCGAGTATCGCTGACAACTCCTCGTCGTCTTCGTTCCGCGCCGCAACGGCGGTTACAGGTCGGCTGCCGTCTTGCGCGCCGGTTCCGCTGCTGCCGGATCTCGCTGCAGCGGGATCATTGGATGTGGCTGGTGATCCTGTGGCCGGTGATCCTGTGGCCGGTGATCCTGTGGCCGGTGATCCTGTGGCCGGTGATCCTGTGGCTGGTGATCCTGTGGCTGGTGATCCTGTGGCTGGTGATCCTGTGGCCGGTGATCCTGTGGCTGGTGACCCGGTGGCTGGTGACCCGGTGGCTGGTGACCCGGTGGCTGGTGACCCGGTGGCCGGTGATCCGGTGGTCGGAGGGGCCGGGGGCTTGATCGCCTGGCCGTTCATCTCCGCGTTTTTCGCATAATCTCGAACGATTCTCATGCAATTCTCGATAGTCCCCTGTATCAGCGGGTACATGGGCCTCTCTTCGCGCGCGTCGAGCACGCCCGGCAACCTGAGATTTTCAGACCCGCCGGGGTAGACCTCGCTCCAAGCTGTGGTGAATTTGGACAACGGTGCCCCGTCGACACTGAGAGTGTCTCCGTCGTTTCCGGCCGAGGTGAATTTCGGACCCTTAATCTGTCGCCCCATCGCCGAGAACGCCAAAGAGTCGTTCAGATTCAGCAGAGCGGTTGTCAACGCGAGGAACGCTGCGCGATTGAGGCCTTGCAATTCTATTACCTTGCCGGCGAATTCGGGA
This sequence comes from Nocardia sp. NPDC001965, assembly GCF_053594175.1. Taxonomy (NCBI): domain Bacteria; kingdom Bacillati; phylum Actinomycetota; class Actinomycetes; order Mycobacteriales; family Nocardiaceae; genus Nocardia; species Nocardia sp. NPDC001965. The sequence continues at coordinate 497,072 of NZ_JBSFDZ010000002.1, read as the reverse complement.
TCCTTCTTCGCCCATTCGGTCTCGGCGGCGACCAGCCGAGAATAAAGAGCGCCGGCAGCGTCCCCTGTCTCGCCCTTGATCAGTGGTTCGAGCACCGCGGGGCTGAGATTGTTGTCGAGCGCCTGATTGTCCACAGTGTGCAGATCCGGCTGATGCTGGTTCGCGGTCTCGTAATCCTTGAAATGATCGGGTAGCCAGAAGTTCCCGGTCCCCAGTTGCCAGCCGAGTTGTTTGATCTGCTTCTCCGAAACACGCACGAAGGCCTTGAAGGTTTCGGTGTACTCGCCGGGCGGCAATACAATGCGCAAAGCGTCTATTCTTCCGTTGCTGCCGACGCTTTCCAGCTTCTTTGCCGATTCTGCCCGGCGGAGGTCGCTCAATTCTTCGGGCGTGAACATGTACCATAGGGCGGCGGGGCCCGCAGCGGGGTCGTGACTGCCGTCCCATCCGGCGAGGAACTGATCGTCGGCGACGCTGGAATCAAGACCGACGATGTTGCCCTCATTGGTCAGGAAGTAAGCTCCTACCCGGTGGAAGTCACCACCCTCGTCGTAGCCCTCGGCCCATTGCTCGCCGTTACCGTGTCCGACATGCTGTGATTCGTTCACCCATGGACGTTCCTTGCCGCCCGGAGGGGTGACCATGATCTCATTGGCATGCTTACCGTGTTCCTTGCCGCCCTCTTCCTCTCTGAAACGAAAGCTTTCCGCCGGAGTATCGAAGTCCTTTATCGTGACTCCGTCCCCGCCGGCCATGCTCTGCAGGACAATCCTGCCGTTTTCGATTCCGAATCGGTACTGCCGGTTCTTCGAGTAGACCCACTCTCCCGCATTGATGCCGCCCGCGGGGATCTCGCCGGAATTGCTGTCGCCCATGGGCGGATTTCACCTCGATAGTCTGGGGGTCCGGATATATCTTCCTGCGAACGCCCGCACCCGTAGCCTGAGTCGGCAGCGCACTCACGTGCCGTCCGGCCGGCTCGACCGGATATCTAAGCTTCCCTCGGCATCGCTGCACTCGAAATAGGAAGCACCCGAAAACATTCCGTCACCCATCTGCTGATGTCCGTCGGCCACGAGGTTCAGATCCCCTTCACGCTGGGTCATGTAACGTTCGGTGGGCGTCCAGAACTCGTGTGCGGCGAACCCGAACATGGTGTGAAATTCGTTCATCCACTCGTCGGGCGTCCGACCTCTGTCCCGGATCGGCTGTACGCGAGCGTGCTCATCGGCCCCTTCCCCGCGCATACCCCCTGTATCAGCGGCGAATATTTCGGCCATGGTGCTGCACCTCCTCATGTAATCGGCGGTCACGGGTTGCGGTCTACCCGGCAACTTGCCTGTCTACTGCGGAAAGTCGTCGATCCGGCTGTGTCGGCCGCCGAGAACAAGGCCCGGTATTCCGGCATTCGGCCGTTCACGGCCGGCCACCGTCGGGGACGGGGTTCGACCCGGCGAACGGTGGTCCGGGAAACCTGGTCCGGTCGAGAAGAGCGTGGTGCTGGCGCTCGGCGTCCAGCGTGCTCTCCGTGATCGCGCCCATGATCTCGGTGACGAGACTTCGGGGGTCCTTGAAAACTGCGAGGGTGCCCGGAGCGATGTAGAGGTCGGTCAAGCGGCCCATGGCGTCGACTTCGGGGATCACGCGGGAAGTAGCCGATGGGCGCCGCGCGCGGATCCGGTCCACCTCCTCCTCCAACTCGTCTACCGCGTATATGAAGGTGCGTGCGGACTCCAGGGCCGCCGTGGTTTCGGGATGCATCGTTCCACCTCGATCGGGTTCTGCTGTTCGTCGGCCGCGTATGTTCTCGTCCACCTGCTCGCCGGAGAAACAGAGGCTGCACCGGCGGCGGACTACTCGTTTTCCGTGGGGAGAGGCGTCCCGGCCGCGTTCTCAGTACGGAATCTGCCTGCCGCCAACGATTCCCGGCGATCTGTGGCGAATCAATGAACAAAAACGCACTGATCGGCATTCGATCGAGGTTCGGCTGTCACCGTCCGGGAGCCGGCGAGACAGCGCCGCTGCAAACTTCGAATCGACCCTCACGATGCACCGGATCAATGACCGATCGGGTACGTGATCGCCGGGGCGATATCTGGTGACCTGAGAGCGTTGCACGCCGGCGGAGTTGCACTGTGCCGTTTCCGCGCCGGGAACTCTCCCGGGTGCCCCTTCACCAGAGGAGGCTTCGATGCCGCTCGACCCGGTGTTCTGTTGAGCGCCCGACTACCCGCCCTGTTCAGGGAACTCACTTGGGGCTTGACCAGGTCGATCCGGGACGGCTCGACCAGTGCCTCGCGTTCCTGTCGGGCGGGTGGGCAGCATACGGCCGAAGCCGCGGGGCGGATCGCGTACACCGACGGCCACGTCGGCCTTGCGTTCGACAGGCGGGCAGCACCCGATCGGAGCTCCGATGCGGACACATCGGACGAGCCTGTCGACGTTTACGCCGCGATCGCCGCCGGCGAGCCGCCGATACGAACCGGATTGGGTCACCAGGTGGACTTGCTGCTCGGCATGGCCGGGAGGCTGACGGAGAGAACATTTCAGGTGATGCGTCAGGGCTGGTCCATCCGGTACGGCGAACGCGGGGGAGGCAGCTTCACGGACTCCGTGTCGAGGGAGATCGTCATCGATCGTGACTTGGAGAGCGATGCCGGGGAAGCACTGTTCTGCTTGGCTCATGAGGTCGGGCATGCCGATGATCCCGATGCGGGCCTGGTGTTGCCGTACCGGGACGGGGAGTCACGTGAGGAATGGGTGAGGAGGAGTGTTCACGAAGACCTGCGACGGGAGGGCGAGGCCACACTCGTAGAGATCGAGGCCGTCCGGGACCTCCAGGCCGTCGGCTACCGAACCCAGCGGGTCCCGCCGTCGGAGCGAGACGCGACATACGAGGCGATCTACGACAGCTATCGACGGGGTTACCTGTCGAGAGACGAAGCAAAAGACGAAATAGCGGCCGTGTTCCGCGACGAGACCATGAGCACTACGAAGCGAAACTACGAAGAGACTTGTCTCGCTGCGTACGCGAGGGTGTGGGATGCGGACCACCGGATCCCGACATCACCGAGCGAGGGCGACCCTTTCCTGGACCATTATCAGACCTATCCGAGACAGGCGGGAATCGGGACATGAGTCTATTTCTCATAGCCGAAGATACGATCGACAGCCACGCCCGTGATTCGGCCCGCGCCGTGTCGACGAGCATGCGGGCTCTTCACCCTCAGGCGGGTTCCGGCCAGCAGGTACCGTTGTGACCGCCTCGCCACAACTGTGCGCAATGCGTGCGGTCGTCGCTGCGGTCGACACGATCCCCGGGCGATTCACGCCGGAACTCGTGGCGGGTGCCTGCTCGGTCGACCTGCGTGAGATCGCCGGCTCGAACCCGTACCTGCTCGAATTCGAATCCTGCTCGGACAGTGAGCTGTTTTCGACGATATCGCTACGAGTCCCGCGAGGCAGTACCGGACCCGCTGGAATATTGGTCATGACACCGCAGACCGAGATGTCCTTCGGACAAGGTGATGTGGCACGGCTCTTCTCTCTTTCTTCGAGAGCCCTGAGAATCGGTGTATCGGTCCCACCGGACGGCGTGATCACCTATAGCGAGACATCGTGCCGCCGTACGGTATCGGTCCAGTTCACAATTCGGGAGCGCAATCTCAGATCATTGACAGTGCACGATAGAGCGAACGTGGCTATCGGAAGATGAGGCCCGCGGAGCTTCGGCGGGCCGACCGGATCGGAGTTCGTTGATTCGGCATACCGGGCGCCGAGTCGGCAGTACCACGATATGTTCCGGTAAACTGCACCGGCAGGCGCCGGGACGGCCGAGGGCGGTCAGGGACGGTCGGTCGATGGACGGAGTAAGCGCGTTTGCAGTGCGAGATACAGCAGTGCCGCTTCAGCGGGCACCGCAAAGTTTGTCGCGGTCAGCCGCTCGATCCGCTGCAGGCGATTCAGGACTGTATTGCGATGTAGGTGAAGGCGTGCCCCCACTGCTGATGTAGATCCGCCGAGTTCGTACCAGGCCAATGCGGTCTGTACGAGCAGGTCGGCCTCGCCGGGCGGGAGTCGATCGAACGGGACCAGCACATCCGCGAAGACATCCGCGGCAAGTGCGGGGTTCGCGGCGATCAGGGCACGATCCGGGCATGAACCGTAGATATGGATTCCGGTGTCTGCCGGGCTCATGCAACGAAGCGCGAGTCGTGCCTGGTCGAGAGCGACCGGTACGGAATCGACTTCGGTGAACGGGCGGCTCGCCCCGGCTCGCACCGGTGCGGCGCGCAGCGCGTGGTCGAGCGTGGTCGGCGAAACCGCGGCGGCGAGCGTAACGCGCTCCTGGGCGAGCCGGGTGTGGACAGTCGTGACCCCGGCCGCGACGAAGTCGACAGGACCGGCGAGGACGACAAGTGTGGCCGGGGTGGGCAGGCGCAATCTCTTTCTGACGCTTTCGCGTTGAGCGTGCGGAAGTGCTGGATCGAGGAGGGCTCGTAGTAGCCCTTGATCGGATTTCTCGGCCCCTACTGCTACTACCTGCCGGTATGCCTCGGTGGCCGTGATGGAGTAGTCGTCGACAGTGGCCCATACCAGCGTGGAAAGTCGTGACAACGCGGCGTGATCATCCGGTCCGGCGTGTTCGACAATGATCTCCCAGATCGCCAGGCCCGCGAGGCGGAAGGCGTGCAGCAGGCTCTCCAGCGGGATACCCCGCTCGGCTTTGAGGCGTCCGGCTCGGCGAGCGGGTTCGAGCGAGTACGGCAGCTCGGCGATGGCGTCGAGCCATGCCGCACAACTGTCGGTGACGAGGAGGAGTAATTCGTCGTGGCCGAGTGCGGTGTCGTCGTAGTCGTTCGCATCGATCCCGATCCGCGCGGTTACCAGCGCGGAGATCGCGGCCGAATCTGCGCGCAATTCGAGCAGCAGGCGGGAGTGCTCGCTGTGGATGTCCTGGCTCATCGCCGTCAACCTAACGTTCGCTGTGTGTGTGCACAACGGGGCGGCTCAGAGTGGTTGCGGTTGCCCATCGCCATGGTGGGTGGCCTCCCTCGATACTGGATTTCCTAATCGGTTCCGGTTCGGGCGGACTGGTGAGGTGGCGTCGAGTACCCGGCTGTGGCCGCCGACCTGGGCGGCGTCACCTCCATGGTCCGGCGGAGAGCCGGTTCGTGACAGGACCTATTTCGGAGTTGCCGTCATGACCACCATCATTCGCAAACTGTTCGAGCGGACCCACAGGCGCTGGGCCGATTACGATTCCGCGGTTCGCGCCCCGCGACGATCCGGCCCGACCGTCCGGCCCGGTCGGGCCGATCCGGGAGGTCCGCCGCGCAGCGGGGTCTGCTGCCGGCCGACGCGAAATCGGAGAATGCGGCGAGTCGACCCGGTCGGCCGACGAACGACGACCGCCTTCCTACCGGATCACACTGCCGCACACCGGATCACACTGCCGCACATCCCGATCCTCGCCGCCTGCTGAGCTGATAGGAGTCGACTGTGGATGTCGAGTCGTTGCGTTGCGTCGTCACGCTGGCCGACGAGCTGCATTTCGGGCGAGCCGCACAACTCCACTATGTATCCGCCGGACATTTCGGCCGCCGGATCCAGCGTGTCGAACGCCAACTGGGCGCCCGGCTCTTCGACCGTACCAGCCGCCGGGTGACTCTCACTCCGGCCGGTGAACGAGTTGTCGTGCAGGCGCGAATCGTCCTGGCCGAACTGGACCAGCTGAGGAAGAGTGCCGTGTCGGTGCTGCTGACCGAGGCCGGGTGAGCTCTTCGCTGCGCCGTTCCCTCCGGTGACCCACGTGGCCGCACTCGAGCCGTAGGCCGGCGTCATCGCAATCAGCTAACGAACGCCGGCTTCGTGAACTGTTACCGCGGGTCGCGGGAACTCGACAGGCCGTCGATCCAGCGGCGTGGTTCCTTCGACCCGCGAATCTGTGTGCTTCGAGAGTGAGCACCGCAAAGATCGGTGATGTTCGATGATGCCCGATTCCTGCACACCGACGTCGCCCGGGGCATGACGCTTACCGGCAGTCGAGTGCGAGGCTGCTAAATTGGCAATTATCGCTTTCGGCAGGCCCTTTTCTACGACTATCCGAATCGGCTTCTCCGAACAGATCGATCCCTCGACCGGTGCGTTCATGGGCAACTTCCCGCAGGAGTTCAGCCATATCGGCGTCATTGCCAATGGCGTGAACCTCGCACGCGTAAAGGCGGACCCGCAATGATCCAGCGACTAGTCATCTTCGGCGGCACCGGTGACCTGGCCGGACGCTACCTGCTACCAGGGCTGGCCGCCCTGCACGAGACCGGGCAGCTCGATGCGGGTTTCGAGCTCGTATGTGCCGACCGGAAAGGCTGGGACGACGAACAGTTCCGGGCATGGGTCGCGGAACAATTCGATCAGCACGGCCCGGACATCCCGGCCGACACCCGACGAGCCATCACGACCGCCGCGCGATACCGGCAAGCCGATGTCCAGGACCCGCACCAGGTGGCCGAAACGATCGCCGGTGCCGGACCGGTGGCAGTGTACCTGGCGCTGCCGCCGTCGTTGTTCCCCACAGCGGTCCGGACGTTGCACGGCGCGCATCTTCGCGCCGGCAGCCGCCTCGTGCTCGAGAAGCCGTTCGGAGAAGATCTCGCCAGCGCGGAGACCCTCAACAGGCTGCTGGCGGACCTGCTCCCCGAACAGGCCGTATTCCGGGTGGACCATTTCCTCGCCATGACCACCGTGCAGAACCTGCTCGGGAGCCGGTTGGCCAACCGGGTGCTCGAATCGCTCTGGAACAGCGCGCATATCGCCGAAGTCGAGATCATCTGGGACGAAACTCTCACCCTGGAGGACCGCGCCGGCTACTACGACGGGGTCGGGGCGCTCGAGGACATGGTGCAGAACCACCTCCTGCAGCTGCTCTGCCTGGTGGCCATGGAACCTCCGATCACCCTGTCCGAACGCGACCTGCGTGACCGCAAAGTCGATGTGCTGAGATCCATCCGCACCCTGACCGACGACGACATCCCGCGCCGCACCCGGCGCGCTCGATACAACGCCGGCGCGATCGGGGAACGCCACGTACCCTCCTACGCCGACGAGCCCGGCGTGGACCCACAGCGACGCACCGAAACCTTCACCGAAGTCGAACTGGCGATCGACAACTGGCGGTGGGCGGGAACCAAGTTCGTGTTGCGTACCGGCAAGGCTCTCGGTGCCGACCGCAAGGAAGTGGCGGTCCACTTCCGCCCGGTCCCGCATATGCCGTTCGGTGATGCGAACACCACCGCGCCGAACGTACTGCGATTCGGCCTCGAACCGGAGAACCTGGCCCTGTCCCTGACGGTCGTCGGCGCCAACGTGGACACGCTGGCCCCACTCACCATGACTGCGCCGATCCACGCACCGGAACTGCCCGCATACGGGCGGCTGCTGCTGGACGTACTGCGGGGGAACCCGGCCCTGTCGATCCGCGGCGACGAAGCGGAAGAGTCGTGGCGGGTCGTCACTCCCATCATTTCGGCCTGGTCGCGTGACCTGGTACCGCTCGACGACTACCCCGCGGGCTCACGCGGCCCGGCCGGTGCCGCCAACAGTCGCTGAGCACTGCGGTCCGCCGCCATCCCGCGGGCCGGGCGGATCGGGCTCCGTGCGTCGGCGCCAGTGGGTGATTCGAGCCGAGGGCGACTCCGATGCCACTGATCGGAAACTTCGACATGACGGGGCTCTGCAGATCGGCGGCGCGCTTCAGGATCCTGAAATACATCGGCCCCTTGAATTATTCACTGGATCTTGCGAAGGGAATCATGCCGGAGCATCCACCGGCCGCCCCGTTCCGGCCCCGGAACGGGGCCGCGCTGTACCGTCGGGGATGGAAGGATGGACCAGAAGATTCGCGCGGTCGCCCTGCGGAGTTGAGGAGATTCCATGCCTGCATCAGGAGAGTTCCCGGGTATCGGGATGCCTGGTTTCGAAGCGTCCTCGTCGGTGGACGACCACGGTATGGGGCCGGTGGAAATGGAGTCACCCACCCAGGACCTCATCGTCGACGGCATCCTCGACACTTTCGTCACCACCGGTTCCGATTCGACGAGTGTCTGGACCGATACCGATCTCGACGGCTACGCCGACCGGTTGAGCGTGGTGGAGAACGACGGCGACTATTCGGCGTGGGAATACCACCGCAATCCGGATGGGACGGGTGAGTGGCGGCAGACCGATCAGGGGAGAGTGGGGGAGTGAGTGGATGTCGAACCCGCGGAGTTCGACATCGGTATTTTCGGGGATTCGTGGGCATCGGCCTGTTCCGGAATGTGATCCGCGAGATCAGCTGACGCTGCTGGGCTCATCCGGTCCGACCGAGGGAGCAAACCTTACCGCGTGGGGACAGTGAGCGATGTGGTGCTTGTTGTCCGCGGCGACGAACTGTCCGACTGCCCGGACTTCGTCGGGCACCACCGTGATATCGGGGGAACTGGCCTCGACCTGTGTGTTCTGCCTGAACAAAGCCGAGTCGAGCGGAACCCATCGGCCGGGGCGGAGGCGGACCGTTGCCGGTCGATATCAGAGTTCGACGAGCCGGCGAGCCCGGTGGCGACGGAGCTTGCCGGAGGATGTTTTCGGAAGGGAACCCGGCGGGAGGATCACGACCGTCTTCGGGGTGACTCCGAAGGCGTCGCGGATCGCCGCGTCGATCTCCTGCCGGATCCGGTCCGCTCGTTCGGTGTCGGAGTGCAGTGCGGACTCGGCCAGGACGGCGAAACTCTCGTCCGGGCTGCCCGCGGCCACCGGCACCGCCACGGCGTTGCCGGGGCGCACACCCGTTACTCGGCCGATCGTTCGCTCGATATCGGCCGGGTAGAGGTTGCGGCCGGAGACGATGATGACATCCTTACGACGTCCGCAGACCACCAGCTCACCCCCCTCGGTGCGGTATCCGATATCGCCGGTCCGGAGCCATCCCTGCGCGTCCTGCGCGGCGACGATGCCGTCGGTCGTCACATATGTGCTCGTGACCGAATCCCCACGGATCTCGAACTCGCCTATTCGTCGAACACCCATCGGCGCACCACGGCGATCGGTGACCCGGACCTCGACACCGGGTAGTGGGGTGCCCAGGATGGCGTAGCTGCGGCCGTGTGACGTCGATCGGGCATGGTCGCCGGCATCGATTCCCGTCGAATCGACGGTGTCGACGCCGAACCCGCTCCGTAGCGGGCGGGAGGAGATCGCCAGTGTCGCTTCGGCCATCCCGTAGGCCGGCAGCAGAGCGGTGTCGGACCAGCCGAAACGTCGCGCGTCCGCGATGAACGAGGCCGTGGCGGCACAGTCGATCGGTTCGGCACCGTCGAGCGCGACCCGTATCGACGACAGGTCGAATATGTGATCAGGGGTCCGGCGGAGCCGTCGGGCCAGCAATGCGTAGGCGAAGTCGGGTGCGCCGGTGATCGTCGCGCGGTAGCGGTCGATGAGTTCCGCCCACACCAGTGGTGAGCGCAGGAAGTCCGCCGGGGTGACGAGCACCGCGTCCAGCCCCAGCTGCATGGGCAGGGTCAACAGTGCGATCATGCCCATGTCGTGGAACAGCGGTAGCCAACTGACCGTGACATCGCGGCCCTGCCGTAGCTCCATCCGCTGTGCCATCGCGGTGATGTTGGCGTAGAGGTTCCGGTGCGTGACGACGATCGCCTTCGGCGAGCCGGTGGAGCCGGAGGTCAGCTGGAGCAGTGCGGTGTCGTCCTCGCCGGGGTCCACCGGGTCGATATCCGGTCCGTCGAGCAAGTCGACCACTCTCAGCACCGGCACGGTCAGGGGCAGCGGCAGTCCGTCGAACGGGTCACCCAGGACGACGGCGTCGGCCTCGATCATGCCGAGCAGGACGTCGATCTGGGCGGACCAGAGGGCGAGGTCCGTCCGAGCTGTGGGCTGATGCAGCATGGTGATCGAAGCGCCACGCATCCACATCGCCCGGACCACCGGTGCGATATCGCCCGGATCTCCGGCGAGAATCGCCACTCGCGAGCCCGGACCGATGCCGTGGCCGCTCACCGCCCCCGCGATCCGCCGGGACTCGTGATGTACGTCGGACCAACTGCGGCGGACCATATTTTCCGGCTTTCCCACCACGATGCCGTGGTCGAGGCATTCCGCGTGGCTGAACATCTGCCCGGTGAATCTGCTCACCACTCGTCCTTGTCGGCCATCAGGCGGTCGTAGGCGTCGTTGTCCGCGACGATGCCGACCGCGACCAGCTCCCACAGCACCTCGTCGGCGCCGGCGGCGACGCGGGCCAGCTTCATATCGCGCCACCAACGGCTGATCGGACTCTGCTCGCTCAGATAACCCACTCCACCGAAGATGTGCATGCATTCGGCGAGCACTTCCTCGCCGAGACGTGCCGCACCGACTTTCAATCCGGCGGCTGTGCGCAGGTCGAGCCCCTCGCCGGCCGTGCTCAGTCCGAGCAACGCGAGCCGCATGACCTGCACGCGCGCCTGCAGGTCGGCCAGCCGCAGGCGCAGTGCCTGATGTTCGAAGAGGGTCGCGCCGAACTGGGTGCGCCGGTGCATCCGTGCCGCGGTCAGGCCGATCGCCGCCTCGCAGACCGCCACTACATGGCTTGCGATACAGAGCCTTTCGTGCGCCAGTCCCCAGTTCATCGCGGCCGAGCCGAGACCCGGCCTGGCGATCATCGCCTCGGCGGGTACCCAGGTGTCGAAACGCAGTGGTGAGGTGTTCAAACACGTGTTTCCCACCAGAGCGTGGGGCGGGCCGATATCCAACTGGTCGGCCGGTACCGCGAACATCGCCGCGTGGGGGGACACCGCACGCGTTTCACCGTCGCGTACCAGCACCAGCGCCACATCGGCGATGGGGGCCAAGGTCACGAACTTCTTGCTGCCGGTCAGCCGATACCCGGTACCGTCCCGTACACACTGCGACTCGGCGTGCGCCAGGTCCGACCCACTGGAACGCTCGGTGCCCGCGATGCAGAACACCGTTTCACCGCGAATGCCCTGGTCGGTCAGATCGCGGAGATAGTCGGTGCCGGCGAAGCGGCGCAGCACGGCGATGCAGGAGTCCTGGACGCCGGCACCTGCGGCGACCGGTAACGAGCCCATGGCGCCCAGCCGTGCAGCGAACGCGACCACCTTGGCGATGTCGGGCCGGGTGTCGGTGCCCCATTTGGCGGCGTAGACGCCGCGTTCGGCGATCATCCGGATCAGTTCTCTCGGGAATCGGCCGGTCTCTTCGGCCCGGTCGGCGAGTGTCCGGACATCCTCGTCCAAGGCAGCGTCCAGAACGCTGGTGAAGGACTCAGCCATCGACCCGCATCCTTGCCACCAGCGATTCGAGATCGCCGAACGTGCGGCAACCCATCGCATCCGCCTCTGGCAGGGAAATACCCACCTGCTGTTCGATGGCGGCCATTGCCATACTGAAATTGACCGAGTCGAAGCCGAGTCCACCGATCAGTTCTGCCTCCGGGACGAAACGTTCCGGCGCGATATGCAGATCTGCGGACAGGATATCTATCAATCTTTCCCGAAGTGAAGCCACCGTTGCCATCCACTCATCAATTGGTCCGGATCGAGCCGGAATTCGTGATTTCGGGTCGAATATACCGCCGCCTTCTCGCCGGTAGTTGCCATGCGGTGCCAGCTGTCGGGCGTTCTGTGCCATTCCGTCCGGGTGCGTTGGCCGGGGTGTCGAATCGGTGGGCTGACCTGCTCATATTAGGATTCTTCGGTCTGTGCGTACGGAACCGCCGTTACGGCCGTGCGTAATTCGCGGCACTGCTATCGTCGACCGAAGCTGCCTGTGGAAAGTGGGACAGCCTGTCCGCTGTCGACCCGAGGACGATTCACTACATATCTGTATCGAATTCGGCTCGATCCTCTCTGCTAGTGATCGGATCACCCTGTCGTGAGTAATTCGCACACCGTCGTCGATCGCATTCATCGGCGCATGAACACCTTCTATACCGAGAGAATTGCCGGAGAATGGGGTGGGCAGAATATTCTGTACGGGCGGACGCCCGGGCCGTCCGATCTCGTTCTGATGAGCAACGACTATCTCGCACTGTCCAGGGATCCGCGCGTGACCGCCGCCATGTCCGCCGCGCTGACCGCCGGGGGCGGGATCTTCGCCTCGGGAGCGCTCGTGCACGGTGAGCATCCACAACTCGTCCTGGAGCAGGCGCTGGCGGGCCATATGCGAGCGGCGTCGGGTGTCCTGTGCCAGTCGGGGTGGGACGCCAATGTCGGCCTGCTGCAGACTGTCGCCGACGCGCGGACGCCGGTCTACCTCGATCATTTCGCGCATATGTCGTTGTGGCAGGGAGCCCGGGCCGCCGGCGCGCGAATCCACCTGTTCCGGCACAACCTGACCGATCACCTACGCCGGGAGATCGAGAAGTACGGTCCGGGCATCATCGCCGTCGACGCGATATACAGCACCAACGGCAGCCGCTGTCCGCTTCCACAGCTGTGCGATATCGCCGAGGAGTCCGGCAGCGCGCTGGTGGTCGACGAGTCCCATTCGCTCGGTATCGACGGCCCGAAGGGTGCCGGCACGGTCGTCGGCTCGGGGCTCACCGACCGCGTGCATTTCCGAACCGCCAGCCTGTCCAAGGCATTCGCGGGTCGCGCCGGTTTCGTCGCCGCGAACTCGGCGGAGTTCGCCGGTTACTTCAAAATGGAGTCCTACCCGGCGATCTTCTCCTCTACGTTGTTGCCCCATGACATCGCCGGGCTGTCGGCCGCGCTGGACGCCATCCGGACCGACGACTGGCGGCGGGACCGGCTGCGCGAGATGTCGACCGTGTTGCGGGCGGAGATGACAGCGCTCGGATTCGACCTCGACGGTTCGGACAGCCATATTGTCGCGCTACCGACCGGCCCGGACAAGCGCGCCATCGCCATCCGAGATTTCCTGCACGAACGCGGGATCTTCGGTGCGGTGTTCTGCCCACCCGCTACCGCCCGCCACCGCACCCTCATCCGATTCTCGTTGCACGCGCAGCTGCGGGATTCGCAGATAGCCCACCTGGTCCGAGCCTGCTCCGCCATCCGTGACCTCTTCGGAGTCGCCGCGGCGTAGTCGTGGGCACCACTGCGGCGGGAGCCACTGCGGCGGAATCGATCTCGTGGCACAGCCGCGCCGCTCCCGCGCCACCTGCTCCCGTCTTCGATCCGCCCGCCGTATCGAACGCCGGAGTCGCCGTGTACACGGTGGCGCACCTCGCGGTGATTCGGCACGATTGGTCCTTACGCGTGGGCGCCCGGCGCCCGGATGATGGGCCGGTTCCTGTCTCACTCAGATCTTGGAGCTCTGTATGTCGACATCAGCGATCATCACCGCCCCCGGAGGGCTGCCGTTGCTCGGGCATGCCCGGCAATTTCGCCAGGACCCGTTGGCCTTTTTCGAATTACTGCGCGACGAGGGCGATATCGTCTCGATCAAGTTGGGACCGCAGCGTGCCTATGTACTGAGTTCGCCCGACCTGATTCACGAGGTCCTGGTCGCCCAGGCACGATCGTTCGACAAAGGAGCCCAGATCCAGGGTGCGCGGGACCTGTTCGGTAACGGTTTGGTGGCTTCGGAAGGTGAGGAGCACCGGCGCCAGCGCCTGATGATGCAACCCGCGTTCCGGCGCGACCGGATCGCGAAGTACGCCGTCGTCATGCGCGAGGAGATCACCTCACATGTCGATGCCTGGTACGAGGGCCGGACTTTCGACGTCCGGGTCGAGATGACCTCCCTGGCGCTCGCCGTGGCGGCGAAGACATTGATCGCTTCGGAGGTGGGCGAGAAACTGGCCACTGAGGTGAAATACGGTATGCCCAGGTTGCTGGAGTTGTTCTTCCAGCGGATGACCTCCCCGCTGCCGGCTCTGAAACGACTGCCGCTGCCCAGCAATCGGGAGTACGACGCCATCTTGAAGCGCTTTCATCGGCTCGTGGACGGGGTGATCGCCGACAACGAGCGGGACGGCACGGCCCGGGACGATTTGCTGAGCATGCTGTCGGCGGAGCGGGAGGAGAACGGAAAGCCGCTGTCGGATCGAGCGATCCACGATCAGATGGTCGCGATCATCGTGGCCGGATCGGAAACCACGGCGGCGCTGCTGTCATGGGTTTTCCATGTCTTCGCCGAGTATCCCGAGATCGAGGCTCGCGTGCACGCGGAATTGGACGACGCGCTCGACGGCCGCCCGGCGGAGTACGCCGATCTCCCGAGGCTCACCTACACCGCACACGTCGTCAGCGAGACCCTGCGTCTGTATCCGCCGGCGTGGATCGTGACCCGCCGTTCCCGCGCGGAGGTCGAACTCGGCCGATACCGGATTCCGGCTGGAGCGGATGTTCTGATGAGTCCCTATGCAGTGCAACGGGACCCGCGCTTCTTCGACGACCCGACGACGTTCGACCCGGACCGCTGGTCCCGGGAACGGATCGCCTCCGTGCCCCGGCACGCGATGCTGCAGTTCGGTTCGGGAGTACGCAAATGCATCGGTGACGTGTTCGCTGTGGTCGAGGGGACTCTCGCGCTGGCGATCATCGCCGGTCGATGGCGCCTGCGGCCGGACCCCGGCAGCCGGATGGAGAAGATCGCCGCCAGTACCTACACTCCGCGAAACCTGGTGATGGTCGCGCAGGAGCGGCGCCGATGACATCGAGCGGCCGCCACGGCTGTCCGGAGTCGTGGCGCGGAGTGCGCCGGCCACGTCCGGTTCGATGTCGGATGGCGTAGGGGAAGCCGTGGATCACATTCTTCTGCCGAAGTATGTGCTCGACAGTGTCGGTCTGGCTCCCGCGCAGCGGTGGCGGATGGCCCGTGAATCGGGCCTGGAGGACTGGATGCTGTCGAGCACCGATGCGATGGTCTCCAGTGACAGCCAGCTGCGCTTGTGGGAACTCACCGAACACGCATTGGACGACCCCGATGTGGCACTCCGCGCGGCGGCTGTGTACACCCCGGGCAAGTTCGGCCTGCACGACTATCTGCTGGCCACCGCGCCGACGCTGCGGGAGGGGTTGGCGGCGTGTAAACCGTTCATGGACACGATCACCACGAACTTCGATTTCGATGTCGCGGCGGCGAAAGAGGGCGAGACGAGTCTCGATATCCGATTGCACGACGGTGTCGGCCGAGCGCGGGAGCTGGCCATGCAATTCGCGGTGGTGACCAACGTCGTTCGCGCTCGCCGGCTGACCACCCGTCGGATCACCCCGGTGCGGGTCGGTTTTCGGCAGCGCGCCCCGCGCCGGTACGACCGGCTGGTCGAACTACTGGGCACCACCCGGATCGACTTCGATATGCCGACCGATCGAGTGACATTTCGCGTTGCCGACCTGAGCAGCCGGCTGAGAACCGCGGATCCGGCCCTGGCCGCGATCGTGGGCCGCTACGCCGATACCCTCCCCCTCCCGAAACCGGTCGTCACCACCTGGTCGGTCCGTGTGCACGAGGTGCTGCGCGGCATGCTCGGCGCGGAAGACGTCACGGTCGATGCTGTCGCCCGACGCCTGGCGACCAGCAAGCGCAGCCTGCAACGCCGACTCGCCGAGGAGGGCACGACGTGGAGTGTGGAACTCGATCGTGCGCGCCGTGCCCGGTGGGAGCGTGTCGATCGGTCCCATTCGGCCGGGTTCGACACCGCGAGACAGGTGGGCTACGCGGACGCCAGGGCGTTACGCCGTGCCCGCCGACGCTGGTCCCGGGACGGTTGACCATCGGAGTCCGCGCATACGGAACTGATCGATCGCGTGGCGCCTCGGGGGTTCGGGCGGGCCCGCAGGAGCTCGCTACGGTGTCACCGTGTTCGACAACTACTCACGCCTCGAGCGCAAGATCGATCGTCTCGAGCGCAAAATCGATCTGATCCTGCGACACCTGAAGATCGAAGACCCCGATCCCATCGACTTCACCGAGATCGATGATCTGCTGCGCCGGAACAAGAAGGTCCAGGCCGTGAGGCGTTTCCGCCGGCTCGACCCCGCCGCCGGCCTGAAAGAGGCCGTCGAGGCGGTCGAAGCGCGCGAAAAAACTCTCTGAGGGCGCGATATCCAGGGCTCGGCATGGGTCCTGCCGGAATGCGGTGAGCGGGGGAGACCTGCGAACAGTGCGCGGCGGGTTCTTGTGCCGGTCACGCCGCGGCCGGGGAGGCGAGCGCCCTATCGCGCGCTTTCGTGGCCGTCGGATACCGAGCGGGTGCCGGTTTTCCCGCTCGGCCGCATGGCGAACAGTGTGGCCGCGGCCCGTTCGGCGAGCTCGGGTGCGTACTCGGGAATCTGCCGGCCGACACTCAGATATCGCTTGATCATGGCGTAGGGCAGGTCGACCACCGCGAGGAGTACGCGGTCGGCTGCGTCGGGAGCGCTGTCGTCGCTCTTCTCGATCAGGGCACTCAGGGCGTCGTGTAGCGCGGTGTTGTCCCGCGCGGTATCCCTGCGCGCCTGTTCGCTCCAGTTCTGCTCATCGAGCTCTTGTGCGCCGGCGAGCAGTACGTGCGCTTCGCGCGGATTGCGCCGCGCCCACTCGAGGGTCGCACGGGCGCCGCGGCGGATCGCCTCGTGCGGTTCTCCGAGACTCAGCGCGGCGAACAGCTCGTCGTGGAATCCCCGTAGCGCGCGTGACCACAGTGCGGCCAATAGCGCAGGGCGATCCGGGAAGCGGTGATACACCGACCCGCTCGGTGCGCCGGCGGCTTTGGCCACTCCGGACATGGTGACAGCGGTCGGCCCGCCTCCGGCCAGGAGTTCCGCCGCGGCATCCAGGAGCCGATCGGCATTGTGTTTCGGGGCCCTTCCCATGTAGTAGAGGATATGCTCTAATTCTTTTTAGAGTTAACTCTCTAAAATATGGGCGGTCAGAAGCCGGCTGTCACGGACTGGACTCCGCCGGCCGACCCCCGCGACCAGCGCCGTGCGTCGGCGGGCTGCTACGCCCTGCCGACCCGAACCAGGAGCCGAACATGGCCGTTGTCGACATTCACCGACGTCACCTGCCTGTTCCTGTGGGCGCGGTCAGCGCGCTGATGGACAGCCTCGCCGCCGCGGATGACGCGCTCTGGCCGGTGCACTGCTGGCCGGCGATGCGCTTCGACCGTCCGCTCGACGCGGGCGCGGTCGGTGGGCACGGCCCTGTCCGCTACACGGTGGAGCACTACGTACCCGGTCGCTGGGTGCGCTTCCGCTTCACTGGGCCCCGCGGCTTCGACGGCTTCCACGAGTTCACCGTTGCGCCCACTCCGGCCGGCGCCGATCTGATCCACCTGCTCGCCATGAACGTTCGAGGTCGGGCACGACTGACCTGGCCGCTGGCCTACCGGTGGATGCACGATGCCCTCCTGGAAGATTGCCTGGACCGTGCAGAACACGCCCTCACCGGATCCGTTTCCCGCCCCGCCCGGTGGAGTCGTAGGGTGCGCCTGCTGCGCCGACTCGCCGGAACCCGGAGTCCGGTCACGCGGCGCGACCCGGCCGCCGCCGTATTCGTCACGTCGGATTGATGCTGGTGCGGCACGGGTCGGTCGAAGCGAGACGCATTCATGCGCTGTAGCTAATGCAAATAGTTGCACAAATACGCTTCGCCGACATAGCCTGCCCGGAGCGGATGCCCACTCGCGCAAGGAGCTCTCATGGCGCTACCCCCGGTTCTGACGACCGCACTCACCCTGCCGGTTATCGCATCGCCCATGTTCATCGCGTCGGGAGTCGATCTCGTCACCGCGCAGTGCCGAGCGGGCATCATCGGATCGTTCCCGGCACTGAACGCCCGTCCGGCTGCCGTACTCGACGACTGGTTGACCGAGATCGCAGAGCGTAACCAGGCATACGCCCGGCTGCACCCCGATGCCGTGGTCGCCCCGTTCGCGGTGAACCAGATCGTGCACCGCTCCAACGATCGGCTCGAGCACGATATGGCGGTGATCGTCGAGCACCGGGTACCGATCGTGATCACCTCTCTGGGTGCCCGGTCCGAGATCAACGACGCCGTGCACTCCTACGGCGGCATCGTGCTCCACGATGTGATCGACGACCGGTTCGCGCGCAAAGCGATCGAGAAGGGCGCCGACGGTCTCATCGCGGTGGCCGCGGGAGCCGGTGGGCACGCCGGTACGCAGTCCCCGTTCGCGCTGATCCGTGAGATCCGCGAATGGTTCGACGGGCCGCTGGCACTCTCGGGCGCGATCGCGCACGGCCGCTCCATCCTGGCCGCGCTCGCCGCCGGGGCCGATTTCGCCTATATCGGATCGGCGTTCCTGTCCACCGACGAAGCCAACGCCGTGGCCGGTTACAAACAGATGGTCGTCGACTCCGCGGCCGCCGATATCGTCTACAGCAATCTGTTCACCGGCGTACACGGCAACTATCTCCGCGGCAGTATCCTCGCGGCCGGCCTCGACCCCGACAGCCTTCCGGTATCGGACCCCTCGGCCATGAACTTCGGTTCCGAAGAGGTGTCGGCGAAGGCGTGGAAGGATATCTGGGGTGCCGGACAAGGCATCGGTGTGATCAAGAGCGCCGGTAGCGTCGCCGATCTGGTGGCCACGATGCGCGCTCAATACGACGAAGCGCGCCTGGATATCGCACGCGTCCTCGGCGTCTGACTGCGTCCCGGGAGAGAGCCGGCCGGCTCACGGACCGGCCCGGTCCACCACGCCCGCCGGTCCGGCGGACGCCGGCTGCTGCTTCGCCGCGGTGCGGTGCTCGATCCCGTCGAGTGTGCTCAGGACATCCAGGCACCACTGCACCCAGGCGGACTCGAGGTGGAGACCGGCCTTCAGGACCGAATGACGTAACGCGTCCGCCGGGTCATCCGCCGTGGCGAAGTCCCGTCTCTCGATCTGTTCGTACTCGGCCAGCGTGGCCCGGTGGAGCTCGAGATGGTGTTCGATCGAAGCGCGCACCGCCCGGTGGTCTCCGACGGCGGCCGCCGCCCGCAGCCGGACCATGATCGCCATCCGGGTCGGTGCCGGCTCATCGATCTCGCCCAACCACTCGCGCAGAGTGTCGATCCCGGCCGCCGTTGCCGCGAATCTTTTCGGTTGCCCACGCCGAGCGGGCCCCGGCATCTCGACATCGGCGACCAGGTGCCGAGCCTGTAATCGCTCCAGCTCGCGATAGATCTGCTGGTGCGTCGCCTCCCAGAAATAACCGAACGACCGGTCGAACCGGCGGGCGAGTTCGATACCGGTCGACTCCCGCTCCATCAGAGCCGTCAGAATCGCGAACTGGAGTGACATGAGCTCTACCTCGAATCCCATTGGGCGAGAGCCGTGCGGACGGTCGCGACGAGCGCGAGCGGCTGATCCATCATCGGATGATGGCCCGCGTCGGCCAGGTCGACAACTGTCGCCCGGCGCCTGAACAACCCCGCGATCTCCGATGCCTTCGCCCGCTCGACCAACCCGAGCTCACACCGGATGTACAGAGCGCGAGTATCCACTGTCCGGAGCAGGCCGGGCAGATCGATCCGCTCCTGTTCGTACCGCTTCCGGAACATCTGGGGGTCGAACTTCCACACCCAGCCGTCGACCGTGTGGCGCACCGATTCCTCCGCCACATGCCTGGCCACGTAGGGCAACACCGTGGCCTGGGCGGGCTCGGTACGAAATCGGCCGCAGATCTCGTCCCGGGTCCGATAGGCTTTCGGCTTCCGTTCGAGCTGCCGGATGATGGTCTCCTCGGGCGGTTCACGAAACATCGGCGAGTCGATGATCACCAGGCCCGCGACGGAATCCCGATGCCGGGCACCTACCGCGGCCGCCACCCCGCCACCCATACTGTGCCCGACGATGTACGGTCGGCCCGCGATCTCTCCGGCCCCGGCCGCCGCCATCACCTCGTCCGCCCAGCCGTCGAGCGGATACCGGTCGCGTACCACGCTGTCCCCGTGTCCGGAAAGGTCGAGCGCCACCACCCGATAGGTCGCCGCGAGCAACGGGGCGATATGGTCCCACCAGCCGGAATGCGCCGATCCGCCGTGCACCAGGACCACCCCGGGCGCGCCGGGCCGGCCCCAGCAGCGCAGATGAACCGGGCCCCCGTCGACCTCGACCTCGCGATGTTCGGGCACCTGCGCGATGGCCCCCGCGAACCATTGCGGTACCCCGGTAGCAGATGTCACGGTCACCGTCACTGTCGACTCCTTTGCCACAGACCCACGCCATGGACCATATCCACCGACGGGCTGCGAGCCGCCGCCGACGTGACGGCGGAACATCTCCGGTAGGCCGCTCCTCGAGTTTCGGAGGGATTCATCCGGACCGGGTGATGTGCGGCGGTATGTCCGGGTTCTTTGCTGGGAGCAAGCGTCGTTGCAGGTGGATGCCGGAGTGGCCGAAGGTAGTGAGGCGGTGTTCGCGGGCGATGAAGCGCCGGTGGCGGATGGTGATGCTTCCGCGGGAGCAGGTACGCCGTTCGGATGTGCTGGCCAGCCTGCCCGGGGCGGGGGCCGGCGTCCCGGACGGTATGGCCGCGGGTGCGTTGGCGGTTGCGAGGTCGCACCACGGTCAGCGCGCCGCTGCCGGCGGTCGTCGACGATTACGTACGCCGCCTGGATGCGGTGGGTGGGCGGCTGTATCTCGGCGGGGTCGACCCGCGAGTACGCGCCTCGTGGACCGATGAACTGCTGGATCGGCAGGGGCTGAGGATCGAGTTCTTCCCGGCCACCGCAACCGTCGGCGAATCCACGCCGGCCGCATACGCCCAGGCCCGCATCCGGGTCCGCGAGTACCACGACGAGGAGAAGTCATGAGCGACCTTCTGGTGGTGCTGGTGCCCGAGATGGCCGGGCTGGTCATCACTCCAGGCGCCATCGTCGGCACCATCCTGTTGTTGCGTTCGCCCCGTCCGGTCGTCGATGCGGCCATGTTCGGGGCCGCGTTCGTAGCCCTCTATACGCTGATCGCGGTGACCGCGCTGCTGGGTGGGGCCTCCGATCCCGGGTCGACACCGCCGGCGGCAGCGCACTGGGTCGGACTGTGCGTCGGTGTGCTGTTCCTGGTATGCGGTGTCTGGGTGTGGTTGCGGCGACCGGTGAAAACCGCCCGACCGGACCGGCCGAAACTGCTGCAAGAATTGGCCGCCGCCACCCCGGCCAAGGCATTCGTCATCGGAATCACGCTGGCCGTACTCAATCCCAACCTGTTCCTGATGATCTCCGGGATGACCGCGATCTCCAGCTCGCATGTCGGCACCGCCGCCGCAGTAGCAGCGACTATCGCGCTGCTGATCGCGGCGGCTCTGGATTTCGCGGTTCCGATCACTGTGTTCGTTGTGCTGGGGCAGCGGGCCCGCGACGGGCTGGACCGGGCCGAGGTATGGATGCTCGCGCACGCCCGCGTCCTCTCGTTGACCGTGCTGTTCGCGTTCGGAGCGCTGTTCACCGTCCGCGGCGCGCTGGCCCTGCTCTGACCCACAGCGATTGTTCCGGCCGGTCACCGCCGCACCGAACTCACCGGCCCCCGGGCAACGCGAGGTAGGAGCGGACGGATTCGAGACCCTCCTGCCGGTCCGCACCCGGCAGGGGTGCGGCACGCGCTGGTGCGCGGTGGAAACATCGGCCGAGGAGGCGGTATCCGCCGGCTGTGCACCGCTGAGGTCGGGAGTGCGACAGGGTCGGTCGGCCGATCCGCGCGACCGGCACGGCGTAGGGTGTAACCGATCGCCCTGCCGCAAGCCGCTGGTGCTCGGCGCTTTCGCGGTCGGCGTGAGCCGATTGTCGTAGATCATCTCGACTCCGCGGGGGTCGCCCACCGCCACCCGTGAGGACCGGAGCCCGGCGTCGTCAGCTTCCGCTGCCACCACCGGTATACGCGCCGCCCAGCAGACGACGTCGCCGGCGGCGGCGCTCGACTTCGCGGTCGGCTCGCTGCGGCTCGGCCGCGGGCTGCTGCGGCTCGGCCGCGGGCTGTTGTTCGGGTTCACGCTCGGTCTTGCGGAAGATTCCCATATCGGGATCCTTTCGGTAGGGGGGCGACGCGACCGGTGGTGGATCCCGGCCGGTGCCGCGGGTCCGGATCAGGGCGATGTGGCCGGATCGATCGGTGTCGCGGCGGCGACGATTTCCTGCAGGGCGGCGATATGGCCGGTTAGGGCGTCGCGTCCGCGCTCGGTCAGCTGGGCGCGGACCTTGCGGCGGCCGCCGTCCAGTCGGCGGTCGGTGGTGACATAGCCGGCGTTCTCGAGGGTCGCGAGCTGTTTGGACAGGGCCGAGTCCGACAGCCCGAGCTGATCTTTGAGGAAGGCGAATTCCGCCCAGTCGGCGGCCGCGAGCGTCGCGACCAGCGAGAGGCGGGTGCTGGGGTGGATGAGTTCGTCGAAGCGGCCCTCCGTCACGCGCGGAACCAATGCCGCAGGACGCGTAAGATTTCCGGGCCGCCGAAGCCGATGATCGCCGCCACCAGCAACCCCGCCCAGATGCCGGGGTTGCGGTCGCCGTCGGCGTCCAAGGCTATCGCCACACCGACGGTGAGCGCGACCAGCGCGATCAGCATGCCCACAACCACGATCGGGGTGCGGCGGCCGGCCACGGCCGCGCTGACCTGCATCC
This sequence comes from Nocardia sp. NPDC001965, assembly GCF_053594175.1. Taxonomy (NCBI): domain Bacteria; kingdom Bacillati; phylum Actinomycetota; class Actinomycetes; order Mycobacteriales; family Nocardiaceae; genus Nocardia; species Nocardia sp. NPDC001965. Next base: position 474,503 of record NZ_JBSFDZ010000002.1, on the reverse strand, counting down.
GGCCGGTGCGGCGCCGCCCGTCGAGCAGCCGCGAGGCGACGACCGAGTGCCCGACGCCGAAGAACAGCGTCGCGGCGATGATCAGCCACGGTGGACCGAGGTCCCCGATCAGGCCGAGCGCGATCCAGCCGCCGGCCATCGCCCACCAGTATCCGCGTGGGAGTCCCACCTCCTGGGCTACTCGGCGACGCGCTCGCTCGACCGTTTCCAGTGCGGCGCGTGCTTGGTCCGCAGCGACGTTCTCCATGGATGCCTACTTTCCTGCTTGGAAAGTAAGACTCCACTTTCCTACTGGGAAAGTCAATAGGCCGGCGTGAATCCACACCCGCTTCCGGACGGCGTCGGCCGCCGCGGCGATCGTCCGGATGACCGCGGGGCGAATCCGCGCCCGGTCCGGACGCGGCCGGTGTAGCTGCTCGCGACCACAGGTGCGGTCGACGTCGGGAACGATGATCTCGGGCTCTACGCGCACTACGACAGAGAAACGAACAGCTGGTGGGCGCAGATCGAGGTGCCCACGATACGAACCATCCGATGCGGGTCGAGCCTGCTGGGGTAGGGGTGGAGGGCGGTGCGCGCAGAAGCCGGTAGGGCCACGCGGATGCTCTACTATGTAATGAACATTTGTTCATTACATAGACAAGGGGAAGCGTGGCACGCACCGCTGAGCAGAGCGCGGCACTGACTGCGGCGACACGGAGCGCCGTTCAGACCGCGGCTGTGCGCGTTTTCGCCCGGCACGGGTACGCCGCATCGGCCATCCGCGATATCGCGACCGAAGCCGGCGTCGCTATCGGCACGATCTACCGTCACTATCCGACCAAAGACGCGCTGTATGCCGACCTGCTCGACCAGGCGCTGACCGGCCTCGTCGCGTTGACCGAGAAACTGTCCGGCCCAGGGTGTCCGGTCGAGACGATCCGGGAATTCACCGTCCGATACCTGTCGGATCTCACAGCTGATGACGGCGCCGCGGAGTTCATGATCGTCATCAACCAGGGCGTCACCGCCGGTACCCCGGGCGCATCTATCGCTCGACTCCTCGACGCCCACCGCTCGATGTGGCGCGCCTTCGAAGACCTGATCCGTCGAGGCCGGGCGTCCGGTGCGTTCGGTCACGGCGATCCGGCTCAACTCACGACCTGCTACTTCGCGATGCTCGCCGGGCTCACCTCGATCCGGGTCGCTCTCGGCGCCGAGTTCACCGCCCCCGACGCCGACGTCGTACTCAAACTGCTGACAGAAGGACGAACTGGATGATCGAGATCGAACACGGTGACAAGCTGGGCGAAAGTTACCGGCGGCGGATCACCGAGGTGCTGGTGCGGGGCTTCGCTGAGGACTTCGCCTTCTTCTCTTCCGACCCGGAGAAATCAACCGCAGCGTTCGAGCACATGCTCCTGCTGGAGCGTTTCGTCGTGGCCCTGGCCGACGGCGAACCTGCGGCCATCGCATCGGTTACCACGGGCGATCAGGAGTGCTTCGCACCTCGACTGCCGGAGTTCCGCCGCCACCTCGGGCTCCTTCACGGCACCATCAGCTATCTGATCGTGCGCTCGCAGTTTCTCGGCGCTCCCGACGGGGCGCGAGACGGGCTGGCCGAGATCGCCTTCGTCGCTACCGTCCCTGCCCACCAAGGGCGTGGGGTGGGTACTGCGCTGATGCGGCACATCGTCGCTGTTCCCGGTTACGACGAGTTCGTCCTGCGCGAGATCAAGGACACGAACGCGCCCGCACTCGGTCTCTACCGCAAGTTGGGCTTCACCGAATACGAACGGCGACCCGTCCGCTTCGCGCGCCGTGCCGGCTTCGGCCACTACCTCTCGCTCCATCTGAAGAAGGCCTGAACCGGCACACGCGCCGGAAGGACTGGCTGACGGCGAGCCCGCAACCAGGGGGGGGCGGCACCGCGCTGCGGCGAGGCGGGCACAGTTCGTCCGGTCGCGCGGCGCTGTAGTCGCTACCAGCAGCAGCGGGCCGGAAGGTTCCAGGGCGCAGTCGCATTACCGATATTTCTGGACCGGCCGATGGTCCATCGTGGATGTTCATCAACCGATGCATTGTTTGCGGAGGGAGATTCATCGCAGGTCAGCGGCGGTTCATGTCCGATATCGCCCAAAAGATCCAATTCCTGAACAACGCCGGGTCACTCGGGAGAATCATCCAGAAACCGAGCGAGGCTCGGACCCGGGAACAGTCGAGAGGTCGACCTGACGGCGAGCGTCGGCCAGCGGCTCAGACTTTGGTCGATCCGGCAATGTTGGTGTTGTGCACCGAACAGACCCACCATGATTCGCGGCGTTCGAGCAGGACCCAGGTGCCCCGGTTGGTGACGCAGAACTCTGGGGTGCGCAGTGTTTGCTCGACAGTGACGACTGCGTGTTCGGGCGTGAGGAGTCGTAGGGCGAGTATCTCGAAGTGGGCTTGCGCGTCCGGGCTGTCGCCGAGGCGTTTGCGATGGTAGCCGTGCAGTTCGTCCCAGCCCCGGAAGATCGCCCCCGCCGGCGTGATGAAGACGACGTCTTCGGTGAACGGCTGGTCGAAGGCTGCTGCGTCTTTGGCCTCCAACGCGGATTCCAGTGTCCGAAACAGTGCTTCGATCCGGGCAGTCGTGACCGAGTCGGCGTCGGAGATTCCCGCCGTGGGGCGGAAGGTGGGCTGGGCGTGTTCGCGAGTACTCACTCCCCGCAGGCTACGCCGCGTTCCCGCTTCCAGTGTTCGGGCCACTTATCCGATCAATCGTTCGGGCCGTGATCGGCGGCCGGAAGTGTGTCCCCACCACCGACGAAGCCCAGTCCCCGGCGCGTCGGGCAACGGGTGCTCCCGGGCAGGGTCGCGACGCGAACATCGTCGGAGCCGGGGTTCGCCGGATCGGTCCGGCATCCGGCGTTGCTGGTTGCGTTTCCGGCAGTGGTCGACAAATATTGTGGCCGTCCGGTTCACCCACTGCGGCGGACGAACGGAAAGCCCTCCTACTCCTCGCGCCCTCGGGCACCGAGGGGAGGGGAACGGGTCAGGTCGTGGGTCCGATTTCGTCCGGTATCCGGACCTCCTCCGGAGCTTTGTCGGTACGTAGGCCCCGCCAGCTCGGATGCCGCAGCCCTTCACCGGTGTACTCACGGTATTCGATATCGCCGACGAGCACCGGATCCACCCACCGCGGCACGCCGACCTGCCCGAAACGGCTCGGGGTCAACGCGAACAACGGATCACCGCGTGCGATCTCGTCGAGCCGAGCCCGTAGCGCCCGCCGCCCGGCCCGAGTGAATCCGGTGCCGACGTTGCCGATATGCACCAGCAGCCCCGCTGGGTCGTGGGCGGCCAGGATCAGTGATCCGAACGAGGTGGACGCCGCCCCGGTCCCGGCTGTCCATCCGGCCACGATCGCCTCGGTGGTCTTGCGGATCGGGGTTTTCACCCACGCCCGGGACCGGCGACCGGGCTGATATACCGAATCGAGGCGTTTGGAGATGATGCCTTCCAACCCGTTCTCGACCGCCGCGGCCAGCAGCCGATCGGCGCCGACTCCCACCCAGTACGGTGGTGTCTGCACCGGTGCGGTATCGAAGTCCAACTCCTGCAACCGGTCCCGGCGATCCGGATAGGGGAGACCGGTCACGTCCGCACCGTCGACAACGAGGACGTCGAAGCAGAACAGCTGCACCGGCACCGCGGCCACCAACGCCCGCGCCGGCCGGACCACATGCATGCGGCGCTGCAGCAGCCCGAACGAGGGCACCCCGGCCAGGTTCTGCGCGATGATCTCCCCATCGATCGTCAGCTCCTGATTGCCGGAGAGCTCGGCCAGCGCGGTGACCAGGTCGGGGTAGGAGGTGGTGATGTCGCGGCGGTTGCGGCTGAACAACCGGCATTCCCCGCCGGAGCAGACCGCGATCGCGCGCACGCCGTCCCATTTCATTTCCACCGCCCACCCCGGGTTGTCCGGCGGCCGGCCCGAGACGGCCAGCATCGGCGGTGGAACCCGAACCGCGATCAGACTTTCATGGAGTCGTCGATGACCTCAGCACTCGGTGCCTGGGATCGGACCGAGGCGATGCCCTTCTCCGCCGCATCCTTGCTCTCATAGGCCTGGCTCGCAGCGATGATCTCGCCGGTGCCGGCCTTGAGCCGCCACCGGAACTTCCCGGCCGAATCGGTGAACAGCACGAACTTGCCCGCCATTCCTACCTCCCGCTCGAATGAAGCTGGATAAAGCCTGGTCACCCGCAGAATACGAGCTACCGAGCCCTCGGTCGGGCCGGACACGCACAGATCCGCAGTCGGGTCGCCCGCGGCACCGAACCGGCCCGCAACAGCCTCGGTGTCGACCTGTCGCGCGCCTGCGGGACCGGCGCGTCGTTGCGGAGCCGCGTTGGACATGTGAAACCACGCCAGTGAGCCGTCGGCGCGGGTCGACACCCCCGTGCCGTTGCGGATGTTCCAGCCGTACACGGTGGACTGTTCCATGGGCCGAACCCTCTGTCACCGGTTTCCTCGCTCCGGCACATGCTTGCATGGACGTCGGGGCGCGTATCCGAGGGCCGCCGGTTATCGAGTCCGGGGCGCGGAACGAATGCCGTTATCCGGCGGGCCGCCGGTGTTTTCCTGGTTCAGGGGTGTCGCTCACCAGGTATTTTCCGGTGAGGGGGCAAGGTTCAGTAGGGGAGAGGGCTGCACGGCGAAATCGGATTCGGCTGGAGGAGCGCTCATGACACTGAGACCGTCGGCTCGGGCGGGGCTTATCGCTGGGCGCCCGTTCCCGGCGCGAACGGGCCCGAAGGGTTCCTTCCTGTGGAAGATGGTCACCACTACGGACCCCAAGGTGCTGGGCGTGTTGTATCTGGTGTCGGCGACAGCATTTTTCCTGATCGGTGGTTTGCTGGCATTGCTGATCCGCGGGGAGCTGGCGCGCCCGGGACTGCAGTTCTTGTCGCCCGAGCAGTACAACCAGCTGTTCACCATGCACGGCACGATCATGCTGCTGTTCTATGCCACGCCGGTGGTCTTCGGGTTCGCCAATGCCATCCTGCCGTTGCAGATCGGCGCACCGGATGTCGCGTTCCCCCGGCTCAATGCCCTGAGCTACTGGCTGTACCTGTTCGGCGCCACCATGGCCACCGCGGGGTTCGTGACCCCGGGCGGAGCCGCCGACTTCGGCTGGACCGCGTATTCGCCGCTGACCAGCGCTTTACATTCACCGGGGGCCGGCGCGGACTTGTGGATCATGGGGCTGGCGGTATCCGGTCTGGGTACGATTCTGGGGGCCGTCAACATGATCACCACAGTGATCTGCCTGCGCGCCCCGGGGATGACGATGTTCCGGATGCCGATCTTCACCTGGAACATCATGATCACCAGCATTCTGGTGCTGCTGGCGTTTCCGATCCTGACCGCCGCGCTGATGGGTCTGGCCGTCGACCGGCATCTCGGCGGTCATATCTACGACCCCGCCACCGGGGGCACTGTTCTGTGGCAGCATCTGTTCTGGTTCTTCGGGCACCCCGAGGTCTATATCGTCGCGCTACCGTTCTTCGGAATCATCACCGAGGTCATTCCGGTTTTCAGCCGCAAACCCATATTCGGCTACAACACACTGGTTTTCGCCACCATCGCCATTGCCGGATTATCGATGGCGGTGTGGGCCCATCACATGTTCGCCACCGGCGCGGTATTACTGCCGTTCTTCTCCGCCATGACCTTCTTGATCGCGGTGCCCACCGGAGTGAAATTCTTCAACTGGATCGGCACCATGTGGCGCGGACAGCTGACCTTCGAAACACCGATGCTGTTCGCCATCGGGTTCATCGTGACCTTTCTGCTGGGCGGATTGTCCGGTGTCATCCTCGCCAGCCCGCCGTTGAACTGGCAGGTCCACGACAGCTACTTCGTTGTCGCGCATTTCCACTACGTCCTGTTCGGCACCATCGTTTTCGCGACCTTCGCCGGTATCTACTTCTGGTTCCCCAAACTCACCGGCCGCCTCATGGACGAACGACTCGGCCGCCTGCATTTCTGGACGACTTTCCTCGGCTTCCACGCCACATTCCTGGTCCAGCACTGGCTCGGTGACGAGGGTATGCCGCGCCGCTACGCCGACTACCAGGCCGAAGACGGATTCACCGGCCTGAACACCTTCTCCACCATCGGCTCGTTCGTCCTCGGCTTTTCGATGATCACCTTTGTCTGGAATGCTTTCCGGAGCTACCGGTACGGGGAAGTCGTCACCGTCGACGACCCGTGGGGGTACGGCAATTCGCTGGAGTGGGCCACCACCTGTCCGCCGCCGCGGCACAACTTCTACGAGCTACCACGTATCCGCTCCGAACGACCCGCGTTCGAGTTGCACTACCCACATATGGTCGAGCGCCTGCGTACCGAACTACACGCCGGTCGGCCCTCATCCGGTTCGAGAGCCGAACTCGCCCCGCTGCCCGGTTCCGCCGCCGACACCGGCTCCGGCCCGGATCGACCGAAGGACTGATCGACCGGAGCGTCTGCCGCTGTGGGCGTCGATGACCCGTAGCTCGATCCGACGCGGTACTCGGGTCCGATGTGCCGCGATACTGCAGTCCCATGTTTTCGTGGACCCGATGGTCCTACTGTCGGATCATGGGTTTGCACCGTGCTGTTCTCTCGGTCTGCGTAGCGGCGGTGCTCCTGGCTGCCTGTACGACGAGTTCGGTCGAGCCCACCCCGGTACCTGTGGTTGCCGCCGCCCGCGTGGACAAAGTGCAAGGCGATCTCGACGCGATGGTCGGCTCGGGTGCTGTCGGGGCCATTGCCACGCTCACCGAGAACGGCGCGACCACTGTCGTCACTTCCGGCCTCGCCGATATCGCCGTAGGGACCCCGATCCCTACCGATCCTCCCCAGTATGTCCGGGTCGGTAGCATCACCAAGGCGTTCACCGCCGCGATTGTGCTGCAGTTGGTCGCCGAGCGCAGGATCGAGCTCGATCAGTCGATCGACACGTATCTGCCCGGTCTGCTGACCGGTGTCGGGGTGGACGGGCGCGCTGTCACCGTCCGCCAGATCCTGGGCCATCGAAGCGGACTGCCCGAACTGACCCGATCCCCGGACATGAACGAGTACGAGGCGGCACAGGACGGCCGCACCTACACTCCGGAACAGGTGATCGCAGCCGCGTTGCGGTATCCCGGGCAGTTCGCCCCCGGCACCCGATTCGAGTACACCAACACGAACTATATCGTCGCCGGCATGCTGATCGAGGCGGTGACCGGACACCGGTATGCCGACGAGCTACGCGATCGCATTCTCACTCCGCTGGCCCTGCGGCACACCTATCTACCGGCCACCGGAGAAACCGGTCTGCGTGACCCGCATCCGACCGGCTATGCCACCGTCGACGGCACCGTGACCGACGAGACGCGGCTGGAGCCGTCGCTGCCGTGGGCGGCCGGCGCGCTGGTCGGCACCGGCGCCGACCTGAACCGGTTCTTCCTCGCGCTGTCGGCCGGTGAAGTGGTACCGCAGGCTCAACTGCAGCAGATGCTCGACGGGGTCGACATGGGCCGCGGCGACGGCATGTCCTACGGGCTCGGCATTGCGTTCACCCGACTACCGTGCGGCCTGGAATATATCGGCCACGTCGGTGACATCTACGGCTTTTCCGCCATCTCCGGCGCCACCGCGTCCGGGCTCGCGGTCACCTTCTCCAATACCGGAACACCCTCCACAGCCGACATCCGCACCTTGCTCACTCACGGACTGTGTGGGTGAGCAAACCGGCCTGCCTGTCCGCCCGTCTCGGCGGGCGGCAGCACGATGCGTGCCGTGCCCGCCGAACGACTACCCGATACCAGCGGTCTGCAGGTCGGAAGGGAGTTCCGGGTCGTGGAGTCAGGTCACGATCCGCAATGGATGTTCGACCAGATCCGCGAGCTGGGCGAGGAACTGTGCGGCGCCGGAGCCGTCGATGGCTCGGTGGTCGGCGGACATCGTGACCCGCAGTACCTTCCGGCTCACCACCTGTCCGTCCACCATCCGCAGTTCGTCGGTGGCGGCGCCGACGGCGAGAATCGCGGACTCCGGGGGGTTGATGACGGCGGTGAACTGTTCGATGCCGTACATGCCGAGGTTGGAGATGGTGAAGGTGCCGCCGGTCATCTCGTCGGCACGCAGTCTGCGCTCACGCGCACGTTCGGCCTTGTCTCGGGTCTCGGCCGCGATGGCGGAGATCGATTTGCGGTCGGCGTCGTGCACGACCGGGACCAGCAGTCCGGCGGGAGTGGTGACCGCGATACCCAGGTGGATGCCGCGATGCTGTCGCAGCGCGGTCCCGGCGAAGGAGACATTGATGCCCGGGTTCGCGCGCAGTGTCAGCGCGACCGCTTTGACCAGCAGGTCGTTGACGCTGACCTTCCCGGTCCCCGCGGCGGCGAGGGTGTCGTTGATCTGAGCGCGGAAGGCGAACAGGTCGGTGACATCGATGGCGCTGGTGAGATAGATATGCGGCGCCTGCTGTGTGCTTTCGGTCAGCCGCGCGGCGGACACCCGCTGAATACCGGTCAGCGGGATCTCGTCGTAGTCGCCGGACTCCGCCTCGGCCGCCACGGCCACTGATGCCTCGGCTACCGCGGTATCCCCTGCGGTGGCGGCCGCCGTCCGGTGCGCTGATTCGACATCGCGGCGGGTGATGCGCCCGCCGGGGCCGGTACCGGCGACCGCGGCGAGATCCACGCCGAGTTCGCGGGCCACTTTACGGGCGAGGGGGGAGGATTTCTGCCGCTCGCCGGTGTCGGCGGGCGTGAACTGCACGGTGTCGGCGGTCGGCGCGGGGCCCGGCCGCGCGGGGGCCGGTGCCGCGCGGGGCACGTCGTTGTCTCGGGCGGCGCCGGCTCTGCTCCGTTCCTGCCCGGTAGGTGCACCGGCCGTGCTGCCGTCGCCGACGAAGGCGATCGGCTCGCCGATCGCTACCCGGGTGCCGGCTTCGGCCAGGATCTGTTCGAGGACTCCGTCCTCGTAGGCTTCCAGTTCCATGAGTGCTTTGTCGGTTTCGATTTCGGCGACGACCTCACCGCGGATGACGGGGTCGCCGACCTGTTTGAGCCAGGTGGCGACGACGCCGTCTTCCATGGTGTCCGACAGTCGGGGCATGACGATTTCGGGCATGTGTGTTCTCCGGGGTCAGCGGCGTGTGCCGACAGCGGCAAGGGTTTCCGAGGCCGCGGTGTAGAGGGAGTCGACCGAAGGCAACGCGAGGGTCTCCAGGGGTTTGGCGTAGGGGAGCGGCACTTCGGCCATGGCCACCCGTCGGACCGGAGCGTCGAGGTAGTCGAAGGCGCCATCGGAGATCGAGGCCGCGAGTTCCGCGCCGATACCGTAGGTGAGCCAGTCGTCTTCGCCGATCACGGCACAGCCGGTTTTGCGGACCGAGGCGATCAGGGTGTCCCGGTCGAGGGGGCGGAGGCTGCGCAGGTCGACGACTTCGGCCGATATCCCCTCGGCCGCCAGCTTTTCCGCGACTGCCGTGCATACCGTCGCCATGCGGGAGTAGCCGATCAGGGTGATATCGGTCCCGGGGCGGGTGACCGCCGCCCGCCCTATCTCCACCGGGGGCACGGATTCCGGTACTTCGCCTCTGGTGTTGTACAGCGCCAGATTCTCCAGGAACAGCACCGGGTCGTCGTCCTCGATAGCGGCTTTGAGCAGCGCGCGGGCATCGGCGGGTGTGCTGGGCGCAACAACTTTGAGGCCGGGTACGAAGGCGTAGTAGAGCTCGATGTTCTGCGAGTGGGTCGCGCCGAGTTGCTGTCCGCCGCCGCCGGGGGTGCGGATCACCATCGGCACGCTGGTCTGCCCGCCGAACATGCCGTAGATCTTTGCGGCGTGGTTGACGATCTGGTCCAGCGCCAGCAGGGAGAAATTGATCGTCATGATCTCGACGATCGGGCGCAATCCGAGCATGGCGGCGCCGATCGCGGCACCGACGAAACCCTCTTCGGCGATAGGGGTATCGCGTACTCGTTTGGGGCCGAACTCGTCGAGCAGTCCGGCGGTGATCTTGTAAGAGCCCTCGAAGATACCGATCTCTTCGCCGAGCAGGAGAATGTCGTCGTCGCGCCGCATCTCCTCGCGCAGGGTTTCGCGCAGTGCTTCGCGGTAGGTCATGATTGCCACGGGTGCAGTCCTCAGTGGGTGAACAGGGGGTCGGCGGGCAGGCGACGGGAATCGCCGGGTACCGGGGTGGCGTAGTTGTAGTCGAACAAACTCGACGGATCGGGATGCGGGCTGGCGACGGCGAAGTCGACGGCGGCCCGGACACCGGCGGCCACGGATTCCTCGATGGCGGATGCGGATTCCTCGGTGAGCACGCCGGCCTGCCGCAGCGCCGCGTGCCAGCGAGCGACCGGATCGTTTTCCCGGGCCTCCGATACCGCCGCACTGCTGCGGTATCTGGCGGGGTCGACCACGGAATGGCCCTTGAGTCGGTAGCTGACGGCCTCGAGTAGCGCCGGCCTGCTGTCGCGCCTGGCGATCTCGATGAGTTCGCGGGCGGCATCGCGCACCGCCAGCACATCGGTGCCGTCGATACGTTCGCCGCGGATCCGGTAGGAGTCGGCGCGTTTCCACAGATCGGGTTCGGCGGAGGACTTCTCCACCGTGGTGCCCATCCCGGTCTGGTTGTTGACGATCAGGAACACGATCGGCAGATTCCACAATGCGGCGATATTGAGAGATTCGTGGAATGCGCCGATATTGGTGGTGCCCTCGCCCATCTGGCATACGACCACGTCATCGTCACCGCGGTAGTCGATGGCCAAGGCCGCGCCGAGCGCCAGCGGGATCTGGCCGCCCACGATGGCGTAGCCGCCGAGCAGCCGGGTTGCGGTGTCGTACAGGTGCATCGAGCCGCCCCAGCCCTTGGAGGTGCCGGTGGAGCGGCCGTAGAGTTCGGCCATGACGCGGCCGGGTTCTATCCCTTTGACCAGGGCGTAGCCGTGTTCGCGATAGTTGGTGAACAGATAGTCGGTGGGTCGCATGGCCGCGCCCACGCCGACGACGGTGGCTTCCTCGCCCAGATTGAGGTGACAGTAGCCGCCGATCTCGGCCTGCTGGTAGCTCTGCGAGGTGCGCTCCTCGAAGCGGCGCACGAACAGCATCTCGCGGTAGAGCTCCCGCAGCGTCCCGGGATCCTCTGCGTCGATGCGAGAGCCGATCGAACTGTTCGCGCCCATCGGCTTCTCGGGGGTCCGGGTCGCGGTTTCGGGCTTCTTCGCACTGGTTCGGGCTGCCTCGCGCGTGCGGCGCGCGGTGGTTTCGGCGGTCATGAGGAGACTCCTCGACGGGTGCGGGGTGGTGCGATGTGGACGGGTAGGCCGAGTCCGGCCAGGGCCGCTTCCATGCCGATCTCGCCGAGGGTGGGGTGGGCGTGGATCGTGTGGGCGAGTTCGTCGAGGGTCGCCTCGAGTGTGATCGCGAGTGCGCCCTCGGTGATCAGATCGCTGGCCGACGGGCCGATGATGTGCACGCCGAGGACTTCGTGGTGCCGGGCGCCGGCCACGATTTTCAGGAAGCCTTCGGTGTCGCCGACCGAGCGTGCCCGCCCCAGCGCGGCGAACGGGAATTTGGCGACGACCACCTCATGACCTGCGGCGCGGGCGGCGTCCTCGGTGAGGCCCACACTCGCGATCTCCGGATGGGTGAAGGTCGCGGCAGGGATGGCGGTGTAGTCGATGCGGGCGTCGTGACCCGCGATGCCGTCGGCCGCCGTCAGCCCCTGGTGGGAGGCAACGTGGGCCAGTAGCGCTCTACCCGTGACATCGCCGATGGCGAAAACGTGCTCGACGCCGGTCTGCAGCCGGTCGTCGACGGGGATGAACCCGCGTGCGTCGGTGGTGACTCCTGCGGCGTCCAGGCCGAGTGCGGCGGTATTGGGCCGGCGGCCGACGCCGACGAGCACGATATCGGCGTCGAGTGCCCGCGGGTCTGTTCCGTCGACGTGCACCCGCAGCCCGTCCTCGGACTGCTCGATTCCGGTGACCGTCGAGCCGGTCAGGACGGTGATCCCGTGAGCGGCGAAGGACCGTCCGAGCGCGGCACCGATCTCGGCGTCCTCGGCCGGTACCAGGCGATCCTGCATTTCGACGACTGTCACCGCGGTACCGAAGGTGGCGAAGAGGCCGGCCCATTCCGCGCCGACCGCGCTACCACCGATCACGACCAGTCGTTCGGGTATCTCGGTGAGACCGAATGCGCCGTCGGAGGTGATGACACCGGGTAGGTCGGCGCCGGGTATCGGGAGCAGCGCCGGTACCGAGCCGGTTGCGATGATCACATCGGTGGCGTCGAGCGTGCGGATCGGGGTGTCGGTCGGCGCGGCGGCGTAGCGGGGACCACCGTCGAAGACCTGGGAAGGACCCGCCCGGAACACCTCGACGGTGGTCGGGCCGGTGAAGCGGGCGTGGCCTTCGATGACGGTCACGCCATTGGCCTGCAACAGGCCGGCCACACCGCTGGTGAGGTCGTCGACGATGCCGTTCTTACGCTCACGTACCGCGGCGAAGTCCACCTGCACGTCCTCGGTGGTGATTCCGAAACCCGCCGCATCGGCGACGATCCGGAAGACCTCCGCGGAACGCAGCATCGCCTTGGTGGGGATACAGCCCCAGTTCAGACACACGCCGCCGGGGCGCTCCTTCTCCACCAGCGCGACGCGTAGACCGCGCTGCGCCGCGCGGATCGCGGCGACATAGCCGCCCGGCCCGCCACCGATGACCAAGAGATCGAATTGTGGCACTTGTGGTGCTCCTCGTCCTGAATGCGTGACCCGGCTACCGGTTTGTGGTGTGGGTCAGGATTCGGAGTCTGCTGGGTGAGGAGAGGGCGAACAATTCTCCGCACGCCCAGAAATCGAGCCCGCTGATTGGGCGCAGAGCCCAATCCAGGTCGGTCGTCGGCCGGCGCGGCCGCTCAGTCGGCGATGGTCTCGAGGAGCGTGTGTGCGAGGAGAGCCAGGGAAAGCTCCAAGTGGAAGCGCTGCCCGTCCAGCGGTCGTCCGATCAGTGCCGCGGTGCGTTGGAGCCGGTTGATCACGGTGTTGCGGTGGCAGTGCAGCAGCGGTGCCGCATGAGCGGCCGAGCAGTCCTGGGCCAGCCACACCCGCAACGTCGTGAGCAGTAGGTCGCGTTCTCTGGCCGGTAGTTCGAGTATCGGGCCGAGGAGCCGGCTCACCAGCAAATGCGCCAGGTCGGGCGAGCGCAGCAGCAGGGCTTCCGGATAGCGGTCGTGCAGCGAGACCACGACACCGCGGGCGTCTTCGCCGACGGTGTCGAGCGCCAGGGCGGCGAGCGTATGGGCGATGTCGACTTCGGCGATACCGGCGACCGCGGGCGAGAGCGCGGCGCGTCCACGGACGAGGGGCTCCAGGACGGTGGCCAGATGCGTCGGTGAGTGATGTTCGAGGGCGATGATACCCACGGTGTAATCACCGTGGTCGTGCCAGACAGAGCGATACCCGTCGGCTGCCAGTGCGGTTTCGGTGCCCAGCCGGAGCGGGTAGGCGTCGCCGCGGGCAGCGACCACGAGATAAGGGCCGGCGACCGGAATGTTCAATTCCCGCGACGCGCGCTGGGCGAACCGTGCGTCACGGCCGCGTCCGGCGAGCACGTCCTCGATCAAGGCGTGGCGGCGGCGTTCGTCGAGCCGGACTCTGTCGAGCTCCGCGCCGCGGTAGGAGGTGACCAGCGCCGAGGACATCCCGTCGATGACTGCCCACATCGCCGTGCCCATTTCCCGGATGTCCGCCGCCGAGATCGTGCCTGCCCGGTCCAGCAGCGCCTCCCAGACGATTCGGCCGCCCAGGCGGAAGGTTCGCAGCATCGCCTCCAACGGCACGCCCTGCACCGCCCGGTGTGCGCCGATCGCCGCGGCGACATCGTCGTGTTCGGCGTCGATTCCCAGCTCACCGACGAGGTCCAGCACCCGGGTCAGGAACCGCCGGCATCCGTCGTGCAGGTCTGCGCGGGCCACTGCCGAGTAGTCGGTCCACTCCGGATTGTCGGTGAAGATCGCGGCGATGAGCCGTTCGGTCAGCGCAGGGATGTTCCCGCGACAGGCCGCCACCAATTCCGCGGAGCTCGTCGCGGACCCGGAATGATCGGAGTCGGCCACGTCGGCCACAGTACGTCGAGGGGCCACCACCGCCGCACGCCACCGGCCGCCCGGCCCATGTTCACGGCAACTGCAGCACGGTGTGGTGAGCGAGCGTGGGGTTGTGGGTCTGTTTCCCCCTGGACACGAACAGGTGGCTTCGGTCGTGGAATATGACATCGGCCGGTCGCGAATTCGAGCAACGATCCGGCCGGTCACGACCGATCTCTGATCGCGAATTCGAGCATCCGACGAGGCACTGGTTTTGGAGGCCGATAACATGGTCTCTTCCTGACCGGCGGGGTGGTCGCTGCGCTGGGCCGAAGGAGAGGTTGCGGGGCAGGCCGACATGGCCGGGGTCGTCCCCGGCGGGCATGCCGATCGTCGAGGAACTTGTTCCCGGCAAGAGGAGGACCTGTGGCACGCGGCAGGCAACGACGATGACTCTGGTCCTCAGCGAGGGTATGCGGGTCGAGATCACCGGCCGACCGCTGCCTTTCACACCGCGCTTCGATTTCGGCGATCAACAGGTAGTCGTCGCCGAGTACACCGGCCCCGCAGAACGTGAACTGCAGGTGCCGCTGACCTTCGGCAGTCGGCAGTGGCTGTGGTCGGAGGACGAGCACTTCCGCTTCGACCGTGACAGCCGAGAGCTGCGCAACTTCACATTCTTCCTCGCGGCCAGGTCGGTTCCGTCGTCGTCCTACCTCCAGCCCCGGGCGGTCGCGGCAGGGCTACGTGCCGAGACTGCCCGGGAGTTCGGCCTCCCGCAGACCACAGTTTTCACCTGCGACACGGAGGGCTCGGAGTTGGTGTGCCTGCACGACACTGCCCTACTGGCACGGCATTTCGATGCCCGGCTCGGGATCGCTCCCGCCGTGGAATTACTCGTTCGAGACGAGGCAATTGTCGGGTGGAGTCTGCGCGATCCGGCGCGCTACCTGTCGGAAGGATTCGCCGAGCCGCAACCCGGTCCGCCCGCGCGCCGGACCCGGCGCCATCTGGCCGAGTGCCTGGCGTTGACCTCCGCACCGCTCGTCGACGAGGTGACGGAGCGAGACACGAACACCTGGGCCAGACTGCGAGTCCTCGAACGCGGCTTGCGGGACCAGCGTGTCGACCGGGCCCGAGCTCGAATCCTCCATCGCGTCGTCGCTCGGTTGATCGAGGACTATGAATAACGCACCCGGCCAGACCAGCTGTTCGGTCGCGCCCTGAGCGCCGGCGGAGATGTTCCTCGACCCGGTGCGCGTGATCCAGGTGTACCGCCACGTTTCGTTCGCTCGACGCACTTATCGCACACCCTCGATGAACTGGTGGTCGAAGCTGATGCGGCCGTCGGCGTCGAGGCCGATGACCTCGTAGCCGCCGCCGGCGACAGCGCCGTCGGCGCGCGCGACCATCGACCACGGCAGGCCGATCAGACCGGCGGGTAGTTCGGCGGCCTCGCCCACCTCGAAGAGGTACTCGCCGGGTGCGACGAACATTTCGTAGGCGCGAGTCACTCGCGCCTGCATCGCGTCGTGGCCGCGCACTTCGAGTGCGGGCACGACAAAGCTCAGTTGTGCGGCCGCCTGCCGGATCTCCACCGGCGGATCGACCAAAGTCTGTGCACCGGACGGCGCCCAGATCTCGTGGATCAGCTCCCGGCGCAGCTCCGGGTCGGCCTCGTTCCACTGGGCCATGTACCGCTCGGCGAAGGCGGTCAGGTCGTTGTCGTCGAATCGCTTGCTCATGGCCGAGAGTTTTGCGAGCACAACGTCGCAGTGCGATTCCCTCCAGGGAATGATCCCGCTGCCGTTTCCATGCGGTCGGTCATTCCCCGCGGGGAATGGCGCGGATGTGTCGGGTCGGATATCACTGGAGTCATGACCACGGCGGTAGAGCCAAGTCCGTTCGCGCAGCAGTTGCGGCACTGGCGGACCCAACGGCACGTGAGCCAGCTCAACCTGGCCATTCGTGCCGACACCAGCCAGCGCTATTTGAGCTTCCTGGAGCAGGGACGCTCCCGACCGGGTCGCACCATGGTGGTGAGGCTGGCCGAATCGCTCGAACTGTCGCTACGCGAGCGCAACGCATTGCTGCTCGCGGCGGGATATGCTCCGATCTTCCCCGAATCCGATCTCGATACACCGGAATTGGGTCCGGTGCGCACGGCGCTGGAGCGCATTCTCGACGGACATCTGCCCTACCCCGCGGTCGTGACCCGACCTTACGGCCGACTGGTCGCCGCCAATGCCGCGATCGATATCCTCACCGAGGGGGGCGCGGCGGAGCTGATCACCCCGCCGATCAATGTGCTCCGCTTGGCCCTGCATCCCGATGGGCTCGCCCGGCGCGTGCAGAACCTGCCCGAATGGGGCCGCCACGTTACCGAAAGCCTGCGCGGTAAGGCGCTGCGCAGCCCCGACACCCGCCTCGACGAGTTCATTGCCGAACTCGAGAGCTACCTCCCCGAGACCGATCCGGGTCCCGACCACTTCGGCTTCGCCGTCCCCCTACGCCTGCGCAGCCGCGACGGCGAACTCCGACTGATCACCACGATCACCAGCTTCGCCACCGCTGTCGACGTCACTCTCTCCGAACTCAACCTCGAGGCCTTCCTCCCTGCCGACGACCGAACCGCCGAAATTCTGCACCGCCGTGCCGAGCAGCGCCGGACACAGGACAACCAGCGTTCTCGGCACCCGCCGCGCGACCCGAAGATTCCCGCGACCGCCGCTGTAGAGGTCGACGGGAAGACGGCGACGGAGCGATACCGAGTACCCGCAATATGAGCTCGACCGGTTGTCCTCGGCGAACCGCCCGATCACCTCCGGCTCCGACCGAGCTCCGAGGCGAAATACGCACTCGCAGAACGCAGGATCGCCTTGCCGGCCCCACATAAATTGACACGACCGTCATTTCGTATAGCCTCATCATCTGCACAGTGACCCGGCGCCGTGCGTGACCGGGCGACGCGGCGGCGGTCCGGTGCGGCCACGTCGGCGCACCGCGTATCGCGTCGGCAAAGATCCGGTGGGCGCCGATGTGCGTTCGGTCGGCCCGGCCTCGGGCCGGATCCGGAGGCCTCGCGCCTCCCGAACAGAAGGGACCCCGATGACCACCGCCACCCCGACCGAGCAGAATTGGGGCAAGCTGTCCGAGCCGATCCGTTCCGACGCTGTCGGCGCCGATGACCCGGTGTGGAAGGACAACGCCTATCTTTCGTTCTGGGATTCCGCCGCAGCGGTTTTCGGCACGGTGCACGTTTCGACTTCGCCGAACGCACCCGATACCCGCCGGGCCCGGTTCAGCGTGTCCGTGGCGGGGCGGGTGACCGAAGTGGTCGAAACACTCGAGGTGGGGACCTTCAGCGGTGAGAGTATTCATTTCGGCTTGGACGGCCGGGTGCGGATCGAACATCCGCTCGTCTCCGCCGACCTCGTCAACGCTCCGCTGTTCACGGCCGCCGATTACGCTGCCAACAACGCTATCCCGGCGCTGGGGGCAGCCGCGCCGCTACAGCATTTCCAGCAGGCTTGTACCGTCGCGGGCAGCATCACGGTGGACGGGACGACGGTGGCCACTGCCGGCTACGGTATGCGCGACCGGACCTGGGGATTTCGCGACGAATCGTCGCAATGGGTCGAATTCGCGGCCCTGTTCGCGGTGGACGATTCGGCTTTTGTCACGGCGATGAAGTTCCGGCACGCCGACGATTCGCTGACCGCGGACGGGTTCGTCATCGACAGCGCCGGTTCGACCGCGATCACCGCAATCACCTTCGCCCGGGATGCGGCCGCCCAATTCCGCTGGGCTCGGCTCGAACTCGAGGACGATACGACCCGACTGGTATCGCTGGGGGCCCGCCTCGGCGGATTCCGGGTCCCGGCGGGACCGGCCGAGACCGACGGGCCGGCGCTGGGGGTCTACGACGACTTCCTGACCTTCGATACCGGAGGCCGCGGCAGCGAGGGCATTTACGAGCAGGCGATCCTGCACCGGGTCGCCTGACCGGCGGCGACGAGACACGAGCGGATACACCATGCCCTATGTCCTGCGCGTTCTTCAGGCTGCGCGATTCAAAGGCCGTCCCACCGAGTCCGATCTCGCCGCGGCCGCAGGTCTCACCGATGTCGCGCTGGCGGCCGTGCTGGAGCCGCTTGTGGTGGCGGGGGAGCTTCAGCGCGTGGGCGTCCGCGTCAAGATCACGCCCGCGGGCCGGACTCGACTCGACGAACTGCTGGCGGCCGAACAGACCACTGTCGACCGGGCGCTGCTGCGTCAGCGGTATCTCGACTTCGGCGCCGTGAACGAGGATTTCAAACAGCTGGTCACCGATTGGCAGCTGATCGACGGTACGCGGCCGAACGATCACACCGACGCCGAATACGACGCGCGGATCGTGGCGCGATTGAGTGAGCTGCACGAGCGGTTTGCCCCGCTGCTCGCGGAATACGTCGAGCTGGCACCGCGTCTGGCGCAGTACCCGGACCGGTTCGACGGGGCCCTGGCGAAGATCCGCTCCGGCGATCCGGCCTGGCTGGCCCGACCGCTGGTCGACAGCTATCACACCGTGTGGTTCGAACTGCACGAGGAATTGATCGGTCTCGGCGGTATATCCCGGGTGCGGGAAGAGGCGGCGGGGAGGGCCGAGTGAGCACTGCCGGACACCCGTCGGTTCTCCCGCTGGGCCCCGCGACCATCGCGGGGCCGGAGCTGCTGGGCGGTAAAGCATGGAGTCTGCAGCGGATGTCGGCGCTCGGGATCCCGGTCCCACCGGCGTTCGTCATCACCACCGAGGTGTGCCGGCGGATGCGCGGCCCGGGGGAGCCGCTACCTGCCGAAGTATGGGATGCGGTGCTCGCCGCCGTGGCGGAGTTGGAGACGGCCACCGGCCGTCGCTTCGGAGCCGGGCCGCGGCCGCTTCTCGTCGCGGTCCGCTCGGGCGCGGCGACCAGTATGCCCGGGATGATGGACACGGTGCTCGATCTGGGAATGAACGACGAGGTCGAACAGGCACTGGCCGACGAGTTCGGGGATACCGCGTTCGCCGCCGACACTCACCGCCGGTTCCGCGGCCAATTCGAGAAGGTGGTCGGCCGGTCTGCGGGCACGGACCCCTGGGAGCAGTTGCGTCGCGCGATCGAGGCGGTGATGGATTCCTGGCATTCACCGCGCGCTCTCGGATATCGCGAGAGTCGTGGTCTGTCACACGATGCCGGGACAGCGGTCACCGTGCAGGCAATGGTTTTCGGCAATCTCGACGACCGTTCGGGGACCGGCGTGCTGTTCACCCGCAATCCGCTGTCCGGCGATGCCGAACCCTACGGTGAGTGGCTGCCGCGTGGCCAGGGCGAGGATGTGGTGTCCGGTCGCGCCGACGCGCTCGCACTCGCGGAGCTGGCCGCCACCATGCCGGAGGTCCACACCGACCTGCTCGCCGCTGCGGCCCGGCTGGAAGCCGACGCCCGCGACGTGCAGGATATCGAGTTCACGGTGGAGAGCGGCACGCTGTGGCTTTTGCAGTCACGGGTAGCCAAACGCACCCCGGAGGCCGCGATCCGCCATGCGGTACTGCTCAGGCAGGCCGGTCTGATCACGGAAGGCGAAGCGCTCGACCGGGTGACGCCCGAGCAGGTTCGCGCCGTGTTGCACCCGCGGCTCGACCGCGCCGAACTGGCCACGACCACCGCGGTGGCAACCGGCAAACCGGCGAGTCCCGGTATCGCGACCGGTCGCGTCGTCACCGACTCCGGCGACGCCGAGGAACGCGCGGACCGGGGTGAAGCGGTGATCCTGGCCCGGCCCACCACCGACCCCGATGATGTGATGGCCATGTCGGTGGCCGCGGCGGTGATCACCGAACTCGGTGGGTCGACCTCGCACGCGGCGGTTGTCTGCCGGGAGATGGCCGTACCGTGCGTGGTCGGTTGCGGTACCGGAACAGTCACCGTGCTGGCCGGACAGACCGTCACCGTCGACGCGACGGCCGGAACGGTATATCCCGGCGAGCTCACCGTCGTCTCCGGCACCCCGGCCGACGATCCCGATATCGCGCTGCTCACCCGCTGGGCACGTGCGGAATCCCCCTACGGCGCAACGGGTTCGCTACCCGATCTGCTCCTGCGACGCAAGATGGAGAGAGTTCGATGAGCCCCCGCGAAATCGTCGAGGAAACGCTCGACAACACGACGATCGATCCCGCGGTCACCTGGACCACCGGTAATGTCGCGGAGGCGTTTCCGGGTGTGTTCACCACATTGGGCTTCACCTTCGTCAACGCGTCGGTGGAGTTGGCGACCCGAACCACTTTCCGGAATCTGGGGGTCCTCACCGGGAAACAGGTCTGTGTTCCCGATCAGCCGGAGGACATGTTCTGGACATTGTTCGCCGGGCGGGCCGCGGCCAATATCGACAAATTCCGGGAGATCGCGAACATCACCCCCGGTACCTCGGCGACGGCGGTGGAACAGCAGCTCTTCGGGTATGTGCGGCCGGAGACAGTCGACGCGAACAGTGCCCGGCGCTATCCCGTCATAGTGGTGAAAGCACCGGCGGCGGTACTCCGGTTGCCCAAACGCCACGACGCCGAATTCGCGGGGCTGCGCCGCTGGCGGCTCGCGCATCTGGACGGTATCGACACACTCGATCACGCGGGATGCGTCGCACTGCTCGACGACGCGCGACAGCGTTTCCAGAGTATGCTGACCGCGCATATGCTCGTCGCGTTCGTCAGCTCCGGGCTCGCGGACCGGGTCACCGATATGCTGGCGGGACTCGATCTGGCCCACCTCGCGCCGGCGCTGCTGTCGGGGGTCGGATCGGACGAGAGCGAGATCGCGCACGATCTGTGGGCGCTGGCGCACGACGAGATCGGGCTGCGCGAGTTCACCGACCGGCACGGCTACCACGGCAACAATGAGGGACAGCTGTCCGGTGTCACCTGGCGTGAGGACCCCACCCCGGTGCTCAACCGGCTCGCCGACTACCGGGCCGTCCCCGCGGACAGCCCACGGGCGCCGCGCAATCGGACCCGGGAGCAGATCGAGACCCGGCAGCGTGCCCTGGCCGAGCTCCAGGCGGCCCTGCCCCGGCGCAAGCGCCGCGGCGCGGCGCGGTACGTGCGGTGGGCGGCCCGTTGGATCGCCCTACGCGAACAGGGCAAAGCCGGGTACCTGCTGACCTTCGATATCGCCCGGGCCGCCATGCGGCGGCAGGGCGCCCTGCTGGTGGAAGCGGGCGTGATCGACGATATCGACGACGTCTTCCACCTCTCCTACGACGAGGTGTGCGCGGGGGTCACCGGTGACCGGCGCGCAGTGGTCGCTGCTCGCCGGGCCGAGTACGACCGGCGTTGCGATTACCGGCTGCCGCAAGCTTGGGCCGGTGTACCGCAGCTGATCGAGGCCGGGGAGGCCGAGGCCCCCGCTCTGGATGTCTCCGGCGTCGTGACCGGTGTGGCGGCCAGTGGCGGTGTGGTGGAGGGCCGGGCCCGGGTGGTCCGCGATCCGTCGACCACCGAACTCGACGACGGCGATATTCTCGTCTGCGAGACGACCGACCCGAGCTGGGTGTCGTTGTTCCTCGTGGCCGCCGGAGTCGTCACCGACTACGGCGGCCTGCTCAGCCACGGGCCGATCGTCGCCCGCGAACTCGGAATCCCCTGTGTCTGTGGTACCGAGAACGGCAGCTACCGGATTCGCGACGGCCAGCACATCCGCCTGGACGGCGATGCGGGCACTGTCACCGTTCTCGGATGAGCACGACGGTGCGGTATCGGATCGGCCCCGCCCGCGGGGCGGGCGGGTACGGTGCGCACCGGCCGCGGCTACCAGAGGGTGCCGCGCAGCAGGGCGGTGAGTTGGTCGATCATCGGCTCGAGCCGGTCCTCGGTTCCGACGAACCCGGCGTACATGCTCATTCCCCACACCACGGCGATGAGTACCTCGGTGGCGGTTGCGATATCGACCTCCGGCCCGATCGCCCCGTCGGCCGCGGCGGCCTCGAGCGCCGGCCGGATGAAGCCGCGCACATTGTCGATCTGTCCCTCCGCCCAGTCGCCGAGCTCCGGATTGCGCAGCGCGTCGAACAGCGAGGCCGCGAGAAACCTGACGTAGGTGCGGTTCTCGGAATCGGCCCGCATGGTGATGCGCAAGAATGCGGCCATCCGGTCGGCGAGGTCGGCCGCGGCCCCGGCGTCGGCGATACCGGCGGTGATCACACTGTCCTTATCGGCTTCGAACAAGGTGCGGTACAGCTCGTCCTTGCTCCGGAAGTAATGGTTGATATTGGTTCGGGTCACCCCGGCCCGGGTCGCTATGTCGGTGAATGTCGCACGGTCGTAGCCGACTTCGCTGAACAGTTCACGCGCCGCCCGCAAGATGACGTCGCGCGTATGCGCTCCGTCCGATCCGGGCGGGCGCCCGCGGCCACGACGGGGTTGCGCTCCCGATCCGGTCATCACCGCGCAACCTCTCGTCGGTCGCTTCCCGGGTCTTGTCGCCGCGCGACGCACCGCCGCGGCCGAACTTCCGGAGCGACGGCTCGCGGTGGGTACACCTTCCGCACGGACAGCACCGGACAGAGTGTATCTGCCCGGTTTCCCGTGGTCCGGGAGCCGTCCCCCAGCGTTCGCGACGCCTGGACCCGAGCCCGGGAAAGCCGCCGCAGATCTGATCCCTCGTTCGCTGTCCGCAACCGCTGTCTGGAGTTCTTTTCTTGAGCAACGTCCCACCTGGAACGCCTGCCCCGTCCGGCCCCGCCCGCCCGATCTCCCCGTTCGATTCCGACGATCCACGAATGCCGCTGTTCGCGCCGGAATTCGCCGCCGACCCACACGGCTACTACCGCGAAATGCGGAAGCAATACCAGTCTTTGATGCCGGTGGAACTGGCGCCCGGCATACCCGCGACGTTGGTTATCGATTACCGGACCGCGGTGCGGATCCTGAACGATCCCGAGCATTTCCCGGCCGATCCGCGCACCTGGCAGGAGGGTGTGCCCGCCGACTGTCCCGTCCGGCCGATGATGGAATGGCGTCCGATGGCGACCCGCAGCGCCGGGGCGGAGGCGGCACGCTTCCGTCGGGCCACCACCGAGAGTGTCGACGAGGTCGACCTCTACGCGCTGCACACCACCGTGGAAGAGATCGCCATCTCGCTGCTCAACGCCTTCTGCGAGGACGGCAGCGCCGATCTGATCAGCCAGTACACCTTTCCGCTGATCTTCGGAGTGCTCAATGTGCTGTTCGGCTGCCCGCCGGAGGTGGGCCAGAAGATGGCTGCCGGGATGGCGGCGATCGTCGAGGGTATCGATGCCGATCACGGGAATATGATGATCAGCGAGGCGATGCTGGAGCTGGTGGCTCTGAAGCGGGCCGAACCCGGTGACGACATAACCTCGGCGCTGCTGCGGCATCCGGCCGAACTCGACGATCTGGAAATGGTCCACCAGCTGGCCAGCCAGTACGGCGCGGGGATCGAGTTCCAGCAGAATTTCATCGTCAACACGCTGCTGTTCATCCTCACCGACGACCGGTTGGGTGGCGGTGTGCTGGGCGGCAGCCTCTCCACCCGGGAGGCACTCGACCACGTTCTCTTCAACGACCCGCCCTTGGCGAACTACCTGCTCACCTACCCGCGGCAGCCGATCCTGATCGACGACGCCTGGCTGCCCGCCCACCAACCGATCGTCGTCGGTATCGCGGCCTGCAACAACGACCCGAGGGTCCGCAGCGATGATCGCACCGGCAACCGCTCCCATCTCGCCTGGGGTGTCGGCCCCCGCACCTGTCCCGCCCAGTCCATGGCCTACCTGATCGCGCAGGACGCCATCGACCAGCTGCTCGACGCTCTTCCCGAGATCCGGTTGACCGAGCCCCCGTCCTGGCGGCCCGGGCCGTTTCATCGGTCGTTGACCTCGTTGCGGGTGGAATTCCCGGCGTCGTCGCCGCTGCACATATCCTGATCACGGTCCGGACGCCGTCGACGCGGGCTGCGGTGTCGCACCGGCTACCCAGCATTGTCCATCTCCGAAGACTTCCACCAGGTATCGGGCCCCGGCTCCGAGATCGGGCTGGGCCGAAGCGATATCCCACCCGGGCACCGGGATCGTGCGCTGATCAGTGGCTCAGCCATCCGGCGAAGCATCGGGACAGGAACGGCATGATCACCCACACCATGGACGCCACCGCGACGGGCATGATGCAGGCCAGCCGCAGCGGTGTCGGGAGAGGTTCGAGTACCGGAGCGGTGATCATCACCAAGGCGGTGAGCAACGGGTAGAGCCCGCCCATGGTCAGCACCCAGAACTTCCATTTCGCCGGATGAGCACCCGTATCTTGCGCGCCGACAATATCGTCGAAGTGCGCCGGCAGCTCACCGTGCGCCGATGTGACCGCCGTGATTTCCTTCGTATCGAACATCTTCCGCTCCTACTCCACAACCGTTGGTGTGGATGAGACGAAGCAGACCGTGTACCTGTGACAACGACCGTTCTTCGAAGTGTTCGGGTGCGGCGGCGTACGCGCCGGGCTCGCACCCGCACCTCGGCTCTCGGCGGCATCCGCCACGACCCCTGGGCCGGGTTCCGGAGGTGCAGTCCTGGTGGCGGACTGCCGTCGACGCCGGTTGCCCGGACGCGAGGATCCATCTCGGGGCGCTCTCGGTCGGCGATCCGCCGATGCCACCGGCGCGCAACGCCGCCCATCTCGCCCGGCGCTGCGCGCAGAGCGGTGCCCGGTGGCTGCGTCGAAGGGTGATCGGCGAAGCCCACCATCACATCGACCGGAGCCGGTACCGCCTCGACGGGCCGCGTGCCACCGTCGGCGCCGGCTGCCGTCGCGCACGGACGGCATTGGGCGGTTGTGGTGGCGCGACGAATGGTATCGCCGGACAGCACCATCTAGGCACCCAGCCGGTTGTGCCGACAGCGGGGTGCCGTCCGAGCTCCGGGCCGGTGCATCCGGCGCCCGATCTCGGCTGCTGCGGACTGCACTGCCAGCCGTATCCGCGGATCCGCGCGGATCCTGGTCACCGGGCCGAAGATCGAGACCGCGGCGGCCTCTCCGGGGCTCGGCGCCACGATCGGCACAGCCACACAACTGAACCCCTTCATGCACTTCTCGTGCTCGGAGACCATGCGTATCTCCCGCACGCGGTCGGTGTCCCACGGGTCGGCACGAGAGGATCCGTCCGCCGAGAGCAACGCCCTACCGATCACCGAGGAGTCCGCACGCAAGCGGCTGCCGACCCGCGACCGGATGTCCGCGACGAGTTCCCCGCCGATCTTCTCGAGGTAGACGATATCGTCGCCGTCCAGGACGCCGAGGTGCACGATGCAGCCGGTCACCTGGTGCAACCAGTGCAGGCTGGGCAGCGCGGCCCGGCGCAGTGAATTCTGCTGTGACGCCGCGGAGCCCAGTTCGATGATGCGCATGCCCAGCTGGTATTCCTTGCCGTGGCGGCGGACCCACCGCAGCGCGACCAGCTGCTCCAAGGCTCGATGAACCGAGGACAGCGGCAGTCCGGTGGCGGCGACGATCTGCGACAGATTCAGGCTGTCGACTCCCTCGAGCGCATCGAGGATCAACGCCGCGCGCTGCACGACTCCGGTCGGGATATCACCGGGACTCCGCGATCGCATCCGATCTCCTTCCTCGCCCTCGGCGACGCGACGAGGCGCTCCGGATCGGGCGGGTCGCCCACGACGCCACCTCGTACGATAGGCGGCAATCCGCGCTGTCGGCGACCAGTTCTTCCACCAGCCGGAAACACGACTGTCGGCAACCGGTGGAAATGGTCTGTAATCCGTCGATGACCGATTTCACCTCATTCACCCCGGGGGCGCTGCTGTCGGGCCGCCGCGCTGTGGTCACCGGCGGAGCCGCGGGTATCGGTGCGGCAGTCGCGCGGGCCTTCGCCGCGCACGGCGCCGACGTCCTGGTCGCCGATATCGAACCGGTCGGGTCGCTCGAATTCGATCCCGCCGCGGGGGGTTCGACCACACATATCGACTGGGACGTGCGGACGACGCCGTGCCCGTCCGCGCTCGTCGAACACCGGCCCGATGTGCTGGTCAACAATGTCGGCCACTTTCTGCGGCCGCCGCGCACCTTCGCCGCCGACGCACCGGCGGTGTGGGACGAACTGCACGAAATCAACTTCGCGCACATCCTGCGGTTGACCCACGCGCTGCTCCCGGGCATGACCGAGCGGGGGACCGGTTCGATCGTCAACCTCACGACGGTCGAGGCCCATCGCGCGATTCCGGGCCACGCCGTGTACTCCGGGTACAAGGCGGCGCTGACCGGGTTCACCCGGTCGCTGGCCGCCGAGGTGGGACCCTCCGGGGTCCGGGTCAACGCGATCGCCCCCGACCTCATCGAATCGGTGCAGGTGCCCTACACGACGCTGGTTCCCGAGGAGGACCGGCCGCTGTGGCCGGCCTGGTCGCCGCTCGGTGGCCCCGGCCGACCGGAAGATGTGGCCGGTGTCGCGCTGTTCCTCGCCTCCGATCTGTCCCGTTTCGTCACCGGCGGCACCATTCACGTCGACGGCGGGACCCATGCCGCCGGCGGCTGGGTGCCACGCCGCTCCGGCGGCTGGACCAACCGTCCCCGCAATCCCTGACCGGCCCACCGAGAGGTATCTGTTCATGAAAACGCTGATCATCGGCGGCACCGGCATGATCGGTGCGCACGCGGCGCTGCATCTGCGCGACCACGGCGACGACGTCACCCTCGGGAGCCGTGGCCCGATCCCCGACGACTCTCCGGTCGCCGGCTTCCCGCTGTTGACGGGCGACTACACGGTTCCGTCGTTCACCCGGGAGCAACTGGCGCGATTCGACGCCGTCGTTTTCGCCGCCGGTAACGACGTGCGGCACAAGAAATCCGAGGACGACACCGAGCAGTTCTGGGCGAGCACCCAGAGCGTCGGCGTACCGCGCTTCGCCGCGCTCGCCAGACAGGCCGGTGTGGGCCGCTTCGTGCAGGTGGGCAGCTATTACCACCAGCTGCGACCGGACCTTGCCGAGGACAACCCCTATATCGCGGCCCGGAAGGCGGCCGACGAAGGCGCCCGGGCGCTCGCGGACGGGTCGTTCACCGTGTGCACGCTGAATCCGCCGTCGATCATCGGTGCCGTGCCGGGCGCATCGACCCGGCGCTATCGGCGGCTGGTTTCGTGGGCGGCCGGAAACGAGCCGGAGATTCCCGACTTCGCCCCGGCGGGCGGCACCAACTACATGTCCGCCGAATCGCTCGCGCAGGCGATCCGGGGGGCGTTGCTGCACGGGGAATCCGGTGCGGCATATCTCGTCGGCGATCAGAACCTGACCTACCAGCAGTTCTTCCAGCTGCTCGTCGATGCCGCGGACGGCAACCGGGTGATCGCGGAACGCGACGAACAGCACCGCCTGCAACCGGATGCCTCCATCATCCAGGGGCGCGGCAACACCCTTGCCTACGAACCGGATGCCGACGAGGTGCGCCGTCTCGGATACACCCGCAACGACTGTGCGCGAGCGGTCCGAGCGCTCGTCGACGTCGTCGTCGCGGCCTCGCCCTGAATCCGTCCGACGGCCGACCGCCGCCGGCGGCCGGACAGGCTCGGCCACATCGTGGTAGTCGGGCTCGACGTTCGGCTGGACGTCGTGGAAAGCCCGGTCTTCCGGGAAGCGCTGGACAAGGCGGCCGCTGAGCCGAAGACCGCGACGCCGCTCGGACGACTGCTCCGCCGTCCGCGTCCACTGGTTCCGGCCTGCGCGGCCGGGATCGGCTCGTTCGCACTGCCCGCACTCGCCACTTCGCGCATCATCGCCTACACCACCGGGATCGGGTCCTCGGGTCGGCGTCTCGTAGAACTCGGTGGGCCCCGGGGCGCGGCGCGGATCGCCGCGGACCGGGGCCTGCCATGATGGCGCGACGGTTGTCCGGCACGGGGCGGCCGGACGGTGGGATCACCGGGAAGTCCGGCGGACAAGGCACAACGCCCGGTGGGCTCCGATGAGTTTCGAGCGCGCAGGAGGTCTGACCCTCATGAGAAAACTGATCTACGGGTTCGGTGTGTCCCTGGACGGCTACGTCAACGACCGTCACGGCAGTATCGACTGGTCCGATCCGGACGAGGAGTTGCACCAGTTCCACAACGACAGGTATCGCGCGCTCGAGATCTCGCTGCACGGCCGGCGGCTGTACGAGCTGATGGCCGAGTACTGGCCACATGTGTCCGAGAACGCGCCGCGTATCGAGCGCGAATTCGCCGGGCTCTGGACGGCGAAGCCCAAGGTCGTCTTCTCCCGGACGCTCACCGAGGTCCATTGGAACAGCACCCTGGTCGGTGAGAACGCCGTCGAGGAGGTCCGGCGGCTCAAAGCCGGTGGCGACGGCATCATGGAGGTCGGCGGCGCGAGCCTCGCGGCCTCGCTGATGCCGTACGGGCTGATCGACGAGTACCAGCTGTTCGTTTCGCCCGTGGTGCTCGGCGACGGCACCCCGATGTTCCCGTCGCTGGCCGAGCGGATCCGGCTCCGGCTGGCCGAGACGCGCCGTTTCGACACAGTGGTGATGCTGCGCTACGTCACCGACTGAGGTCCCCGAGTCGCTACGGTCGGCGTTCGAGCGCGATTGTCGGCAGACGCTGTGCCGGGCAGAGCGCGTCCGTATTCAGCGACGATCGACGTCGGGCCCGGATGGTCTCGTCCTCGACCGGTCAGCGGGAGTGCCCCGAATATCGGTGTCGGCAGCGGTTTCCCGTTCTGTCGTAGAGGTGCGGCCCCGGAAGGAGTCGGTCGTTCCCGCGGCGCCGACCCCTCCGCCTGGTGGAGGAGGGGTCGGTCGAGCCTTCGGCGGCGGAACGGCTCAGGCGACGGTGGTGTCGACCGTGACGGGGATATTGCCGCGGGTGGCGTTGGAATAGGGGCACACCGCGTGCGCGGCCGCGACGAGCGAGTCGGCGGTGTCCTGGTCGATTCCGCCCAATTCCACGTGGAGGGCGGCGGAGAGGCCGAAACCGCCCGCTTCGGTGCTGTGCACACCGACCTCGGCGACGACGGCCGAATCGGTGAAAGCGATCTTCCGGGCGGCGGCCACGGCCTTCAGCGCCGAGTGGAAGCAGGACGCCCAGCCGGCGGCGAAAAGCTGCTCGGGGTTCGTCGCGCCACCCGGACCGCCCATTTCCCGTGGGATGGCGAGGGTGACGTCGATAAGGCCGTCGTCACTGACGACGCGGCCTCCGGCGCGACCTTCTCCGGTCGAGGTTGCCAGGGCGGTGTAGAGGGAATCGGACATGGTTGTTTTCTCCTCCGGTGGTGGGGTTCTCGGATGGGCGTGGAACGGGAGTAACGCGGCGGTTGTCGCCCGGCCGTCGGCGAGACGCCTCCGGTTCGGCTGCTGCTGGGTCGGCCGGGTGCGGGGGAGGGCGTGCAGGCCCGGCCGCGGTAAGACGGAGGGGTCGGCAGTCTCATTGCGAATGCCGCTGCGCTGCAAGGAATTGCAGGCGGATCGCCGAGGTCAGGAAGAAGATGCCGCCCAGCGCCGCGTATCCGGCCACGACGGTGAGTGTGGCCTCCGGCGCATCGGCACCTGTGATGAAGCTCGTGCCGGCGAGGGTGGAGATCGCACCGCTGAGAATCATCGGCCACTGACCACCGAGTCGGTAGCGCGATACCGCGACGATCAACTGCACGATCCCGGCGGTGATCGCCCAGATGCCCCACACACGGAGGACGTCGGGAACGCCGGAGGTGCCGGCGACGGCCACACCGAGGGCGGCGAGCAGGCTCGACGCCATATTGAGGTACAGCGCCCCCCGCGGTCGCGCGGCGCCCGAGGTGCGGAAGTCGATCACGGCGGCGGCCACGTCGAACAGTGGATAGATCACCAACAGGGCGATCCCGGCCGGGGCGAGTGGATCGGTGATCAGCGCTACCGAGACACTCCAGACGACAGCGAATCCGAAGCGCGCGTAGTAGAGGTTCCGCAGCCCCTGGGCGCTGCCGGTCGTATCCGCGACAGTGCCGGCCGTGCCGGTGTCGAGCGAGCTGGGCATCAAATTCTCTTTCGATGATTCAGGCGGTCGGTGACTACGACGATGAAAGAAAGAACGATCGGTATACCTGGAGTCTGGTGGCTGATATCGGAGTTTGTCAATACCGATCGTTCTTTCTGCTAGATTCGACTGGAGAATCAGGGAGATCGGAGGAACCCGGAGTGTCGGAAGCGCGGGCGCGCCTGCTCGATACCGCGAGTGGACTGTTCTACGCCGAGGGGCTCCACGCCGTCGGCGTCGAACGCATCGTCGCCGCTGCCCAGGTGACCCGGGCGACCCTCTACCGGCATTTTCCCGGCAAGGACGACCTCGTGGTCGCCTACCTGAGACAGGCCGACGAGGCGATACGGGCCCAGGTCGCCGCCGCGCGCAGCGAGAACCCGACAGCGGTCCAGGTCGTCCGGGCTGTCGGGCAGTCCATCGCCGACGGTATCCGGGGCCCCTGGTTTCGCGGATGCGCGTTCCTCAACGCGGCGGCCGAATACCCCGACCCCGAGCATCCGGTCCATCGGACCGTTCTCGCGCATCGACAGTGGTTCCTGGCCACGGTCACCGAGATCCTCGCCGCTGTCGACGGAATCGACCCGGAACCCGCCGCCCGCCACTTCGTGATGTTGCGGGACGGCGCGATGGCGGCCGGTTGTCTGACCGACCCGATTCCCGTCTGCGAGACCTTCCTGCTCGGCATCGAAGGAATTCTGGAATCACGTAGGCGCACCGGCGGGAATCCGGGCGAATAGTTTCCGGGGATATCCCGGCAAAGCCGGTGGCCGTCCGGAAACGCTGGGATCGGCTACGGGCCCGCAATCCCGCCCGCACCCTCCCGAGGCGCCGTAACCGGCAGCTCACCAGCCGGAGAGCCACCGATCACCGAGCGGATGTCACCGGCCGTCGCGGGGGAGCCGGCCGGCCTCCACCCATTTGTGATGTCGTTTCACCGTGCGGTCGAAAATCCAGGAGATCTCCTGTCCGGTCCGCCGGTCGAAGGCAAGTCCGCTCATATGCGCGGGGTCGTGGAAAGCCGTCCACATCGGTGAGTCGATGACGCACACGTGGTCCGGGCGCTCGGGCGGATTCGGCGGCAACAGGACCCAGATTCCCTCCAGCGCTCGGCGGAAGGTCTCACCGATGAGGTAGACGAATCGCGAGCCGACTTCGAAGTTCTCCTCGGAGAGCATATCGTCGAAGTCGGAAAAGCGACGCAGCATCTCCTGCTCCGCTATTCGCAGCCCTTCGCGGGTCCAGAGGAGTCCGTGGAGTTCGGGGACATCGGTAGCGGCGAACTCGCCCTCGACCGCGTCCTGTTGCAGTTGTAACCAGTCGCCGAATCGCTCGTCGTCCTGGATCTGCCGGAATTCCGGCGCGTCCCGGTCTGTCGTCGGTTCACCTGTCGAGGGCATCGGTTCTCCACTTCCGCATCGTTGCAAGAGTATTTTATGTTCGGCCCGGGGCGAATTCGCACACTTCGGTCTCCACAGTGGAACCGGTTCGAGCAGCGGCGTGACCGGGGCGGTGGTACGCGGTGGTACGCCGCGGGCCCTGCATTCGCCTCGGACTTCGCGGCGCGGAAAGCTCCCGAGGATCCGCGGCCCGGGTGCCGCAGATCGGATCGGCGCACGATCGGCGCACGCCCGCCGGACCGGCGAAACCGTGAGTCACGCAATACGATCCCGGCTTTGTCCTTGCTAGTTTGTCAGTGCACCGCGTCCGAACCTGCTGTCGCGGCTCGATTCCAACAGGACAGAAGAAGAGGTCGATGCCGGAAACGAACTACTCGCCCGACCGCCATCTGGTCGGGCGCGCCATTGCCGACATCACCGGAGAACCGGCCGAGGTCGGCATGCTCGGGTACGGCAGGGCCGATCAGCAGACCACCGGAATACACCTGCGTCTGCGCTCCCGCGCTTTCGTCTTCGCCGACCCGCTCGTCGATCGGCGAGTGCTGTTGATCGTGAACGACCTGCCGCTGATCTTCTCCAGCGTCACGCAGGAGGTGCTGCGTCGGCTGGCGCAGCGCTACGGCGACACCTACACGGCGTCCAATGTGATGCTCACCGCGACCCACACCCATTGCGGACCCGGCGGCTATTCGCACCATCGGCTGTACAACGGCGCGGGCGGGTTCCGCCCCAGAACCTTCGCGGCGATCGTCGACGGCATCATCGAAGCGGTCGAGCGAGCGCACGAGGATCTCGCGCCGGCGACCCTGCGGTTGGCGCACGGTGAGCTGCGCGAGGCCAGTGTCAACCGCTCGCGCGCGGCATTCGACCGGAACCCGCAGGAGGAAAGAGAGTTCTTTCCCGACGCCGTCGATCCGCAGACGACCCTGTTGCGCGTCGACCGTGCGGGCGAACCGTGCGCCGCCGTCAACTGGTTCGCCACCCACGGTACCTCGATGACCAACCGGAACACACTGGTCAGTGGTGACAACAAGGGCTACGCGGCCTACCACTGGGAGCGTGTGGTCGAAGGCGTGAACTATCTGGTGGACCCGGATCCGGACTTCGTCGCCGCCTTCGCGCAGACCAACTCCGGTGATATGTCGCCCAACCTGGACGGCAGCCCCGGTAGCGGCCCGACCGGCGACGAGTTCGAGAACACCAGGATCCTCGGCATGCGCCAGTACGAGGTCGCGGCCAAACTCGCCGCGGGCTATATGCCCCGAATGGCGGGGACCATCGATCACCGCTGCATCCATGTCGATCTGTCCGCGGTGACCGTGTCCGCGGAGTTCACCGGAGACGAGCGCGAGCATCGCACCGGACGCCCGGCCGGGGGCGCGGCCGCTTTCGCCGGCGCCGCATTCGACGGGCCGACCCACTGGAAGACCTTCCGCGAAGGTCGCAATCCGGGCTGGGATCTGCTGTCACGGTTGGCATACCGGTTCGCGCCCTCGCTGCGCGATGCGCAGGCGCCCAAGGCGATCGTCGCTCCGGGCGGGCTGCTCAACCGGTTCGGGCCGTACGTGCAGGAAATCGTTCCGGTACAACTCGTCCAGATCGGCGAGCTGTATCTGCTGGGGATACCCGGCGAGGTGACGATCGCCGCCGGTCTGCGGTTGCGGCGCACGGTGGCGGCGATCCTCGAAGTCGAGCTGACCAATGTCCTGGTCGCGGGATACAGCAACGCCTATATCCATTACGTGACGACTCCCGAGGAGTACGACGAGCAGCGTTACGAGGGCGCGAGCACTCTGTTCGGGCGATGGGAGCTGCCGGCCCTGCAGCAGATCGCGGCGCAGCTCGCGACCGCGTTACGCGACGGCAGCCCGGTACCCGCCACCGCCCCCGCGCCTGACCTGGCGGATTCGCAGAAACCGGCGAAATCGACACCGCCGGTGGATTTTCCGCCGGTGGGATACGACTTCGGCGATGTGCTGAGCGAGCCGGCGGCGACATACCGTGCCGGGGAGCAGGTGAGCGTCGAATTCGCCGGTGCCTATCCCAACCACGACCTACATCGCGGCAGCACGTATCTCATGGTGCAGCGTCGTGATGGGGAGCGCTGGCGGACGATCGCCGACGACGGCGACTGGGAAACCACATTCAGCTGGTCGCGGGGACCCGCGTCGAGTTCACATGTCACCATCGTCTGGCACAGCCCCGCCGACACACCCCCCGGCAGTTATCGGATCCGGTACTTCGGCGACGTCGTGAAGTCCGGCAGCGACCGGGTGCCGATCAGCGGCACCTCACCGGAGTTCCGGATCGACGCCGAGGGTCATGGTGAATGATCACCTCCGCATCCACCCGTATCCAGCGAACCGGGCCGCTACCGGGTCTTCTCGCCACACCACCTGCCTGACACCCGCGCAGGCACGGGGATCGGCGACCGCGTCTTCAACATTCGCTCTGCGCCGGGACCCCGCGCAGACGTTCGTCCAGCCAGATCATCGCCTCGGGATAGCCGAGTCCGGCCGCGACGATGTGTTCGCCGAACACACTGCGGTAGACCGCGGTGACACCGAGCGAGCACTGTTCGCGGTAGAGATTGCGTGCGCCCTCGGCAGGGATCCAGAACTCCTGTTCACCGTTGTAGATGTAGAGCGGTGCCGCGGAGGCGAGTCCCGTCATCCGGGTCACCTCGTAGATATCCCGGGCCAGGACCGACTGCAGTGGGTCGGCGGAATTCGCGGCGATATCGATCGGCAGCAGCAGGACGCCGGGCAGCGCGAAAACGCTCACGCACTGGTCTTTCATCGGCGAGGTGGTCACCCACTGGGCGAGGTGGTTCATCCGGGTCAGGAGCTCGGGCCGTTCGCGGGCGATACCGAAGACGGCTGCCATGAACACGCCCGAGGCAAGATTGCCGTTCATACTGCGGGCCAGGATCTCGTAGTCGGCGGGTACGCCGCCCAGTGCCGCACCGGCCAGCGACGGTACGAGCTCGGGTGCGTAACTCCGGATCAATTTCACCGCACCGTGGGTGGCGATCGCGCCGCCGGAATAGCCGGTCATGGCGAATTCGCTCGCGCCGAATTCGTCGGCCTGCCAGCTGCGCACCGCGCGCATCGCATCCAGGACCGCGTGGCCCGCGACGTAGGGCTCGGCGTAGGCCATCAGCGGGCCTTCGTGGTCCGGAATGAGTACGGCGTAGCCGCGGAGCGCGGCCAGGTGGGTCGTGGGCGGAACGAAGTCGGTGAGTGCGCTGTCGGTGACCGAGAATCCGTGCGCCAGCGTGTAGCTCGGTGTGCAGTGCCGGCCGAGAGCATCGATGGGGAGATTGTTGACCAGCACCGGCCGCGCCCCGGGTACCGGGGAGGCGGTTGCCGGTATCACCAGGGTGGCCGTGGCGAAGGAGGGACGATCGTGTGCGTCGGTGGTCCGGTATTTGAGCAGTACCGCCCGCTGGATCGGAACGACCACCAACGGCGCCGCCGAGCTGGTGATATCGCGGACCTCGAGCACCGCGCCGGGGGCGAAGCCGGCGAGGTTCGCCGGCCAGTGATCGAATATCGGGTCGCCGACCGGCGCGGGCAGCACCGCCTGTCGTAATGCCGCCAGCTCTGGTGACAGATCGTCCGACTGCCCTGCCGGGATCGGCTGGGGCGCCGCGGAAATGGGCGGTGGCGGCAACACCCGGTCTATCCACTGTTGGATATCGGGCAGGAGGGTGCCGTTCGCGGGTGTGGGCGGTGGAAGTACCGGTAGTCCGGGGAGCGGCTGGCCCGGCTGCACGGACGGTTGGGCGGCGGCCTGACCGGTGAGCGATATCACGATGGCGAGCAACGCGACAGCGCCGGCACACAGAGATCTCATGGCACACGTCCTCGGGTGCGATGTCGACAGATCCGGCGCCCGAAGAGATCGTGGAGTTTCCTTTTCCCGAAATATCCTCTGTCCTACCGGGGCCGGGCGCTCAGAGTACGTGATCAGGGGTCGATCGCCGGGTTACGTCATATGATCGAGACGGCCTGCTACCGATTCGAGACAGCACAGCGATCGGGTCGTTGCGATCGAGCACAGCACGCTCAGCCGCCTCGTTCGTACAGTGCGCGAACGGTGTCGACCGTATCGGCCTCGGCGGCGGGTTTGTCGTCGCGGTATCGCACTACGCGGGCGAACCGGAGCGCCAGGCCACCGGGATAGCGGGACGAGCCCTGCACTCCGTCGAAAGCGATCTCGACGACCTGTTCGGGCCGCACGCGTACGACGTACCCGTCGGTCGGGCCTGCGGCGAGTTCGGTGAACCGCCGGGTCTGCCATTTCAGCATCTCGTCGGTCATCCCCTTGAACGTCTTACCCAGCATCACGAATCCGCCGGTGTCCGGATCGCGGGCGCCCAGATGGATATTGGACAGGCTGCCGGTGCGCCGGCCGGAACCCCATTCGACGGCCAGAACCACCAGGTCCAAGGTGTGTACGGGTTTGACCTTGAGCCAACCGGCGCCGCGGCGGCCGGCCTCGTACGGTGCCGACGGCGACTTGGCCATCACGCCCTCGTGGCCGGCGGCCAGGGTTCGTTCCAGGAACCGTTGTGCCGCGGCGGTATCGGCGGTCACGAGCCGATCGACTCGCCGGTCGGCGGGGACGAGCGCGTCGAGCGCGTCGAGCCGGTCGCCGGTGGGCAGATCCAGGAGATCGGTGCCGTCGAGATGGAGCAGGTCGAAGAAGAACACCGACAGCGGTTCGAGTTCCCCCGGCTTCCTGCGGCCGAACCGGGCGGCGGTGACCTGGAAGCGATGCGGCCTTCCATCCGGTCGCAGGGCGATGGCCTCGGCGTCCAGAATCAGATCGGTGGCCGGTAGCTCGAGTGTGGCGGCCACGACCTCGGGGAGCCGCGTGGTGACATCGTCGAGCGTGCGGGTGAAGATCGAGACGGTCGAACCGGCGCGGTGGATCTGTACCCGCGCGCCGTCCAGTTTGGTTTCGAGTACGGCTGTGCCGCCGAGTCGATGCAGCGCATCGGCGACCCCGGTCGCGGTCTGGGCGAGCATCGGCCCGACCGGTCGCCCCGTGCGGAGCCGGAACTCCGCCAGTGCCGCCGGGCCTCCGGTGAGCGCCGCGGCCGCGACGGCGGGCAGGGCACCGGCCAGCATCGCCGCGCGCCGGACATCGGTGGCCGGTATACCGGATGCCTTCGCGACCGCGTCGGACATCACGCCGGCCAGCGCGCCCTGCCGCAACTCGCCGCTGAGGAGTCGACGCAGAAATAGCTGCTCGGCCTCGGACGCCGTCTCGAACAGATCGCGCACCAGCCCGGCGCGCGCGAGCCGCGCACCCTTCCCGGAGACCGCGCCGATACGAGTGAACCGCGCGTCGACATCGGCGACCGTGAGCGTCGGCGTCGCGGCCGGTGCGGGCAGCGACCGCAGCGCCGCCCAGCCCACGCCGATCTGGCGCTGAGGTAGTTCACCGGAAAGCCAGGAGGCGGTCACCGCGATCAGGCGTGCGTCACCATCTGCGGCGATGAGCTTCAGCAGCGCGGCGATACGGTCGGTTTTGGCCAGGCGCGCCGACGCCGACGCGATATCGGCGGATGCGGCGGCGACCTCGGCGAACAGCACGTCGACAGCCTGGCACGCCCGTCGCTTCCGGGCAATCAGCCGCACGGCGTGGTGACTGCCCCACGCCGGGCGGGCCCTGCGTTCCTACGCTGTGTCCAGGAGATTCCGGTCGTCCAGTGGGCCGGGTTGCGGTGGGTGGATCGGTCCGGCGCTGCGCCCGAGCCGCTTTCCGCTGCCGCCGCGGCGCAGCGCGATGATCTCCGCGAGGATGGAGACGGCGGTCTCCTCCGGTGTCGTGGCGCCCAGATCGAGACCGATCGGGGAAGACAGGCGACTCAGTTCGGATTCGGTCAGCCCGGCGGCGCGCAGGCGCGCCATTCGGTCGGTGTGTGTCCGTCGGCTGCCCATGGCACCCACATAACCCGCTTCGGACCGCAGCGCGATCTCGAGTGCCGGAACATCGAAGCGTGGATCATGGGTGAGCACGCAGATAGCGGTGGACGGCGTGATCACCGCCTGTTTCAGGAAGTCCTGGGGCCACATCACGACCACCTCGTCGGCTTCCGGGAAACGTTCGGGTGTCGCGAAAACCGGCCGGGCGTCGCACAGGGTCACCGAGTACCCCAGGAGTTTCGCTGTTCGCACGAGCGCGTGGGCGAAGTCGACCGCGCCGAACACCAGCATGCTCGGTGGCCGGGCGACCGAGGAGATGAGTACCGACAGTGTGTCTTCGGCGCAGTCTCCGGATGGGCCCAGTTGCACGGTCGTCGTGGTCCCGGTGTCGAGCTGACGGCGGGCCCGGGCGACGACCGCGGCGTCCAGGAACGGGCCGCCGCAGGTGCCGGCCCACAAGGTACCGGTCGTGACGATCGTCCGGCCCAGGTGGGCGCCTTCGGAGACGACGGTCGCGGTGGCAACCGGCCGGCCTGCCGCGACAGTGTCCGCGGCGAGCGTGAGGCCGGGGAGGTAGGCGGGGCCGGCCGGCTGGGCGAGGACTTCCATCTCGCCACCGCACATCAGCGCGACGGATCCGGCACCGTCGTCGTCGGCCGCGTATCGGCGGATGATCGCGTTCCCGGTGTGCATCACTTCGGTGGCGAGATGGAAGACGTCGCTTTCGATACAGCCGCCCGAGATGCTGCCGACTACGGTTCCGTCGCGGGAGATCGCCATGACGGTGCCGACCGGCCGGGGAATCGATCCCGCCGATCGGACGATCGTGACCAGGGCACAGTCGATTCCGGCTACCTGCCATCGGGCCACAGTGTTCAGCACCTCGTGCATCCGGACTACCCTCTGCCTAGTCGTACGGTCCGCATACCGGTCGCGGCGTCGCGGTCGGTAACCGGTGGCCGCCGTCGATTTCCGGATCGACCGCGCGGCCGCGCGGTCCCGGCGAGCGGATCGCCGGAGTTCCGCGCTGGTGGGATGATGGAAAAGATCGTACAGTACCTTTGCGCAAAGGTAAGTGGGTCGACGAGAGATGGGTTGGGGCAGAGGCAGTGACGGAACACTCGGACGGCGTCGGCGAGATCATCCGGCAATGGGCTCAGTCGCGGCCCGAACTCGATGTCTCCGCGCTGGAGATCTTCGGGCGGATGCACCGCAGTTTCCTGCTCTATCGGTCACGGATCAACGGGGTGTTCGAGCAGTACGGCACCAACGAGGCGGGCTTCGACGTCCTCGCGTGCCTGCGCCGCGCGGAACCGGATTTCCGGCGTACGGCGGGTGAGCTGGCCAAGCAGACGCTCGTCACGACGGGCGGTCTGACCCTGCGGGTCAATCGGCTGGAGGAGGCCGGGCTGGTGCTCCGGGAGCGCGATGCCGAGGATGCCCGGGTCGTCTACGTGACACTGTCGGATGCGGGGCGTGAGCTCGTGGACCGCGTGGCCGATGCCCACTTCGCCGAACTCGCGCGGATGCTGGTGGGCCTGGACCCCGGACAGAAGGCTCAGCTGGCGGGGTTGCTCACGGTGCTCGAGGGGTCGCTGCGGACCTCGGAGCTCCCGGTGGGGGAGGATGTCGCGGTCGATCGCACCGCCTGATCGCCTGCTTTCCGCGCTCCCGGATCTCACGATCTGGGAGCGTTCGTCGTTTCCGGGGTTTCTTCGCGAAACCTTTTCGAATCGTTCTGTGGGGGCCGTCACACATAAATACGGGGTGTGACCTGCATCTCTCCGCTTCGCGCGGCAGGTTCCGGTGGGGTTAACCGGCTGTTAAGCATCGAATTCTCGCCGATCCGGCGTTGACCTCTTAGCGGTAAGGAAGTAGAAATCTCTTGCAGCCAAGATGTTCGGCAACCGCGGTGGACCTCAGCCCGGTCGCCACCATCGTCCCGACAGGAGACGTTCATGACGACAATCCGCCTCGCGGCCGCGGCCCTGCTGGCCGGCTCCGCACTGGTCCTGAGCTCGTGTAGCGGTTCGGGCGAGCGCGCCGCCGCGGCCACCGACGGCACACTCGAGCAGACCGAGGTGTCGGTGGGCGTGCTTCCGCTGGCCGACTACGCGGCGGTGTACTGGGCGGACGAGAAAGGCTTCTTCGAGAAGGAGGGCCTCACCGTGAAGCTCGAGCCGATCCAGGGCGGGCCCATCGGTATCCAGAAGGCCGCCTCCGGAGAACTCGACTTCAGCATCGCCAACTCGATCTCCTCGGCGATCGCCCAGTCCCGCAAGACACCGATCACCACAGTCGCGCATACCGCCTCGCTCGGCGACAGCAGCGGAATCCTCTATGTGAAACCGGATTCGCCGATCCGATCGCTCGCCGATATCGATGGTAAGACCGTCGGTGTGAACACCACCAACAACATCGGTGATGTCACCATCGCAAACCTGGCGGCCGACCAGGGCGTCGAAATCGAGCCGCGCTACGTCGAGGTGCCGTTCCCCGAGATGCTGCCGGGAGTGCAGGCCGGATCGATCGATGTCGGATACGCGCCCGAGCCGTTCTCCTCGGCCGCGCGCGGTGCCGGGATGCGGGAGATCGCCGACCTCACCACGGGTACCAACAACGCCCTGCCGGCATCGATCTTCGTCGCGGGTGACGATTTCGTGGCCGCGAACCCGGACACCACCGCGGCATTCGCGCGCGCGATCTACGCCGCCGGGGCCGATATCTCCGCCCACGAAACCGAATTCCGCAACTGGCTGCCGGGCGTCGCGAAGGTCCCCGCGGCGGTGGCCCAGCAGATGTCGCTGCCGATCTTCGCGTCGAGTATGGACCCGGCGAAGATGCAGTCCGTCGCCGATATGCTCGGCGCGCAGGGGCGGGTCCCCGCGGGCTTCGACGTCACCTCGCATCTCGTCACGCTCGAGGATTGATGATGAATCTCCTCCGTGAGCCGCTCGGCCGGAACCAGCGCATCGCCTACGGAATCGCAGGTGTGCTCGGGACAGCCGCGCTGACCGAAGTGGTCATCCGGACCGGCCTGATCTCCACACCCGGATTACCCGTTCCGAGCCGGGTGCTGGCCGAGACCGGCGCGCTGTTCGGCGATCAGACCTTCTGGCAGGAGGTCGGTTTCACCCTTCGCGAATGGATGCTCGGCCTGCTGATCGCCACCGTGGCCGGGATGGTGCTCGGTGGCCTGATGGGCGCCTTCGCGAAAGTGTTCCTCGCTTTCGAACTCCCGGTCGAGGTCTTCCGGGTGTTGCCGTCGGTGGCGCTGGGCCCGGTGCTGGTGCTGCTGCTCGGATCGGGAATGTTGCCGCTCTCGATCACGGTGGCTCTCGCCTGCATGTGGCCGATTCTGCTGAATACGCTGTACGGTGTCCGCGCCACCGACGCCACCGCAGTTCAGACGGCCCGGACCTTCGGTTTCTCGGGAATCGCGATCCTGCGCCGGATCAAGATTCCCAGCGCACTTCCGTTTGCGTTCACCGGAATCCGGATCGCGGCCTCGATCGGGCTCATCGTCGCGGTCAGCGCGGAACTGCTGATCGGCAACGGACAGGGGATCGGCGGCTACATCCTGCTCAACAGCGCGAACGCGACCAACCTCGACACGGTGTACGCCGCGACGCTGGTGGCCGGGGTCCTCGGCCTGGCGGTGAGTACGGCCTTCACCGCCCTAGACAACAAAGTGTTCGCATGGAAGAAGGGGCTGGCCCAGTGATGGTCGCATCGACCGACGACACCGGACTCGCCGCACCCGCGGTCCGGACGAGAGCCGAGCCCGCCGCCATCGGTCCGGCCGCGCGCACCCGCGGAGCGCTCGCACGCCTGCTGGGCAACACCGGAATCCGGTCGATCGTTCCGGTGCTGATCTTCGCCGGCTGGTGGGCGCTGTCGCAGTCCGAGGTCGGATCGCTGATCGTCGCGCCGCCGCTCGAGGCCTTCGGACGGGTCTTCACCGATTTCTTCAGCGGTGACGCCGCCCGCCTGTTCCTCGGCGACGCGACCTTCGACCACTTCTTCCCCAGCGTCTACCGGGCGATGGCGGGACTGCTGCTGGCGGTCGTGATCGGGGTGGCGCTGGGGGTGGCGCTGGGTATCGTTCCGGTCCTCACGGCACTGTTCCAGCCGCTGATCCACCTCGGGCGCTCGCTGCCCAGCCCGGCCCTGCTGGGGGTGTTCTTCTTCCTGTTCGGTACCGGGGACAGCCCGAAGATCTTCCTCATCGCGTTCTCCGTGGTCTGGCCGATCCTGTTCAATACGATCGACGGTGTCCAGAGCGTGGGAATCGGCCGGATGCAGGCGGCGGCGGTGTTCAAGATCTCGCCCCGCAATGTGCTGACCCATATCGTCCTGCCCGGTGCGGCGCCGAAGATCTTCGCCGGAGTACGGACCGCGATGTCGCTGTCGCTCATCATCATGATCATCTCCGAACTGCAGAAGGCGGAGAACGGCCTCGGATATCTGCTGATCCGGACCCAGCGCGATTTCGACTACACCGGATTCTGGTCCGTCCTGATCGTGCTGGCCGCACTCGGCGTCGCACTCAACTTCATCTTCGTGTTCGTCGAACGGCGGGCGTTGGCCTGGCACCGAGGAGTGACTCAGCAAAATGACTAGTACAGATGTGCCGACCACATCCGCGGAGCTGGTACTACGCGGTATCTCGAAATCGTACGGAACCAATCTCGCAGTCCGCGATATCACCGCCGACGCCCCGGCCGGAAAGGTCAGCGTGATCGTCGGACCCTCCGGCTGCGGCAAATCGACCCTGCTGCGGATCATCAGCGGACTCGATGTGCCGAGCACCGGCGCGGTCACCTTCGACGGGCGGCAGGTATCCGGTGTCCCCGACGGCCTGGCCATGGTGTTCCAGGACTACGCGCGCTCGCTCTTCCCGTGGATGCGAGTGGACCGCAATATCGCCTTCCCACTGGAGCAGCTGCCGCGAGCGGAGCGCGCCGCGCGGGTGCAGGAGGCCATCGACGCGGTCGGCCTGTCGGGTAAGGAGAAGCTGTATCCCTGGCAGATGTCGGGCGGTATGCAGCAGCGCGTCGCCATTGCCCGGGCGCTGGCCAGCCATCCGAAACTGTTGCTCATGGACGAGCCGTACGCGTCGGTCGACGCCCAGACCCGCGCCGAACTCGAAGATCTGCTGCTCTCGATCCAGGCGCGGCTGGGGATCACCGTCCTGGTCGTCACCCACGATATCGACGAGAGCGTCTACCTCGCCGATCACATCATCGTGCTGTCGAAGCCGCCGAGCGTGGTGGCCGAGACGATCGAGGTCGACCTGCCGCGCCCGCGCGACCACATCACCACCAAAACGGATCCACGCTTCGTCGAGATCCGCTCGCATGTGACGAGACTGCTGCGCGGTGAGGGCGTGGCAGCCGAGGGCGCGCGCGATTCGGTTGCGAGCAAGGCGCACTGATGCGGGCCACGGTCGACGGATCCGGAATCGTCGCGCAGAGCCAATCGGCTCTCGCGCCGTTCCGGCTCTACCGCCCCGAATCGGTCGCCGAGGTCGTGGCCGTGCTCGCGGCGGACCCGGCGGCGGTGATCGGCGCCGGATGCAGCGATCTCGTCGCCGGGATCCGGGAGGGTTGTGCGCCCGCGGCACTGGTGTCGCTGCGGAGAGTGGCGGGCCTGAAAGCGATCACGTACAACGACGGTGTGCTGCGCCTGGGATCGATGGTCACCCATCACGAGGGCGCGACGAGTCCGGCGGTGGCCGAAGCCGTTCCCGGGCTGGCGGCGGCGTGGTCGCGGATCGCCACGGTCCGTATCCGGTACACCGGTACGGTCGGCGGGAATCTGATGGCCCGGCGGTATCGCTACGAGATGCCGCTGCTGCTGGGTGCGCTCGGGGCGCGGTTGTCCTTCTCGGACGGCCGTGACCTCGGCCCCGGTGAGCTGTGGGCCGATGACACCACCGCCCTGCTCACCGAAATCGCGGTACCCACCGCTGATCTGGTGTGGTTCGGGTACGAGCGTTCGATGCGCCCGACCACGACAGTCGCTCTCGCGATCCGTCGTGCCGCCGGCACCACTCTGTCGGTGGTCGCCACTGTGGGATCGGAGTATCGGCAGGTCTGCTCGCTGTACACCGAAACGGAGGCGGTCTCGGCGGCCGATATCGACCCGGCCGCCACCGCCGCGGTGCTCGCCGGGCAACTGCCGGACGATATCGCCGACTACACCGGGTCCGCCGAGTATCGCCGGCATCTCGTCACCGTGCTGACCCGCAGGCTGCTCGGCGAAGCCGGCGCCACCCATCACCGTGAGGACCGATCGTATGCATGACCCCGATACCGATCCGGGCACAGATGACGCGGGCGTGCCCGCGAGCGTGCTGGCCACCTCGATCGAATTCGGTCTGAACGGCGAGAAGCGGCACTGCCGTATCGATTCGAGCTCGGTACTGCTCGATGTCCTGCGTGACGAATTCGGCTGCCGGGGCGTGCGGCGGTCGTGTGAGCGCGGTGTCTGCGGGGCCTGCACGGTACTGGTCGACGGTGTTCCGGTCGCATCCTGTTCGACATTCGCGTTCGCGGTCGAGGGCGCGTCCGTGGAAACCGTCGAGGGCCTGGCGGCCGGGGACGGAACGCTCTCGCCGCAGCAGCGGGCATTCGCAGATTGTGGCGGATACCAGTGTGGTTTCTGCACCTCCGGCATGCTCATGCTGACAACCGGGTTGTTGCGCCGGGAACCGCGGCCGGACCGCGGCACCATCCGCGAATGGATCAGTTCCAACACCTGCCGCTGTACCGGCTACGAGATGATCATGGAATCCGTCGA
The DNA here is from genome assembly GCF_053594175.1 of Nocardia sp. NPDC001965. Classification (NCBI taxonomy): domain Bacteria; kingdom Bacillati; phylum Actinomycetota; class Actinomycetes; order Mycobacteriales; family Nocardiaceae; genus Nocardia; species Nocardia sp. NPDC001965. The sequence continues at coordinate 430,214 of NZ_JBSFDZ010000002.1, read as the reverse complement.
ACGCGCGGCGGAGCTGACGGCCGCGCAGGACGGGGACAGCGAATGACGGCGGTAGCGGACCGGCCGGACAGCCGCGAACCGCGGATCGAAGCCCGCACCCACCTGGTGGACGACCGGGTACTCGGCGGGTACCGGATCCGGGAGTTGCCGACGGCCGCACCGGAACACCGGGTGATCGGCCGGGACGGCCCGCGAGCGGACGCGACGGCCAAGGTCACCGGCAAGGCCGTGTACGGTGCCGATATCGTGCGCCCGGGAATGTTGCACGCGAAAGTGCTGCGTAGCCCGCACCCGCACGCCCGCATCCTTTCCATCGACGCCGCGGCCGCACGGGCGCTTCCGGGTGTCACCGCGGTCGTCACCCAGGACGAGATCGCCGGGCTGCAGTGCTACGGGACGATGGTCAAGGACCAGCCGGTGGTGGCGACCGGCGTCGTCCGATACGTCGGTGACGTGGTGGCCGCGGTCGCCGCCGCCGACGAACGCACCGCGCTCGCGGCACTGGACCTGATCCGGGTCGAATACCAGGTGTTGCCGGCGGTGTTCACCGTCGACGCGGCACTCGCGGAATCGGCGCCGGTCATCCATCCCGACGAGCCGTTCGGGGTGATCCCGAAGTACGGGCAGGGCGCGTCGGCGTCGTTGCGCAGTGCGCCGAATGTGAGTTACGAGTTCCGCTACAGCACCGGTTCACCCCTGGTATGGGACAGTTGTGACCACGTCTTCGAGGACACTTTCCGGTTCTCGCGGATGAACCATATGCATCTCGAACCGTTCGTGACCGTCGCCGAGGCGAGCGCCGACGAGATCGAGCTGTGGACTTCGACGCAGTCGCCGTTCAACCTGCGCAAGGAGCTCTCGCGGGTTTTCGGGCTGCCGGAGAACCGGATCCGCGTCCATGTGCCGTTGCTCGGCGGCGGTTTCGGCGCGAAGAACGGGCCCAAGGCGGATCCGGTCGCGATCCGGCTCTCGCAGCTCAGCGGCGGGCGGCCGGTCCGGTTCTGTATGACCACCGAGGAAGTGTTCCTCACGGTGTCCCAGCACGCGGCGACGCTCGTCGTGAAATCGGGGGTGCGGGCCGACGGTACATTCGTGGCGCGGCAGTCGACGGTACTACTGAACGGCGGTGCCTATGCCGAGCACAGCCCCGCGGTCGCGGAGAAGGCCGGGTACCGGATGCCCGGTGCCTACCGCTGGCAGCACATCGATTCGGTGTGCCGGGTCGTCACCACCAATACCGTCCCGGCCGGGGCCTACCGCGGATTCGGCGGCACCCAGGCGACGTGGGCCAGTGAGCGGCAGGTCGACCTGATCGCGGAGCGGCTCGGACTGGACCCCTACGAACTGCGGGTGCGCAATCTCAAGGCGCTCGGTGAGGAGTTCGTACCGGGTGAGTCCGGCATCGACTCCGATCTGGTGGCGGGAATGCGGGTGGTGGCCGACGCGATCGGCTATCACGGGCGCACCCGGACAGCGAACCGGGGAATGGGCGTATCGGTCGGCGTCAAAGACGGCGGCGGTATCAACAAACCGGCGTCGGCACGCGTGAAGGTCACCACGCGGGGCGATGTCCTGCTGAACTGCGCGCTCACCGAAATGGGCCAGGGCGGGCACTCGGCGATGGCGCAGTTGGTCGCCGAGGTGCTGCGCTGCGATCCGGCCCGGGTGGCCTATGCGCGTATCGACACCGACAACACACCGTTCGACCAGGGCACCAACGCGTCCTCGGGCGTGGCGGTGATGGGGCAGGCGGTGCGTACGGCGGCGGAGAAGCTCCGCGACGAGGTACTGGACTGGGCCGGGACACAACTCGGCGTCGAACCGGCCGGGCTGGAACTGGTGGACTGGCACGTACACACTGTCGACGGGACCGCGCACGACCTGTTCCCGATGATCATGGACGTTTTCGGGAACACCGGATTCGAGTTCTCCGCCGACGGCTTCTACAAGGCCCGTAACGATCACCGTGCGCCGCTGGAGGCACCGTGCGTGTTCTGGGAGATCGGCTGGGCCGCAGCAGAAGTGGAGGTCGATCCCGAGACGGGACGGATCACCGTGTTGCAGCTGGCGGTGAGCGGTGACGCGGGCAAGGTGATCAACAAGATCGCGTGTCGCGGTCAGGACGAGGGAGCGGCGGTGTTCGGATTGGGGCAGGCATTGTTCGAGGAACTCCGGTACGACGCCGGTGGTGAACTGCTCAACGCCGAAGCGCTGCTCTACCGGGTGCCGCTCGCCGAGGATGTCCCGGAACGTTTCGTCTCGATCACCCAGGAGCAGGGCCACGGTGCCGGACCGTTCGGCAGCAAGGGTATGGGGGAGGGCGGAATGCTCCCCGTCGCCAGCGCCATCGCCCAGGCCGTCGCCGACGCGGTGGGCGCGCAGATCACCGAACTCCCGCTGTCTCCGCAGCGGGTCTACGAGGCGATCGCCGCGCGCGGGGCCGAGGTGACGCGATGAGGCGGGAACTCCGCGCGCACAACGGTCTGCGCCGACAGCGTTCCAGTCTCGCTCAGAACGCGACGACCCCGGCGGACAGCGGGACACGTTCCGCGGCCGCGGTGATCGGCAGCCGGGCTCCGGCGCGGGTATGCGTCCTCGGGTACGGGAGTATCGGCGCGGTGGTGGCCGAGCGGCTCCATCGCGGGGCGGTACCCGGTGCCGAACTGGCTGGGATCGTCACCCGCTCGCCGGTCGCCGATCTTCCCGCGCCCGCACTCGTCCTCGCGGACGCGCTCGAGATCGCCGATGTGGTGGTCGAATGCGCGTCGCAGGAGGCGGTCCGGGAGGTCGCCGAGCGGGTGGTCGACGCGGGCTGTGATCTGCTCGTGTCGTCGGTGGGGGCGCTCTCGGATCTCGCGTTCGCGCAACGGATCGCGAGTCGCGGCCCGGGGCGAGTGGTGTGCACGCACGGCGCGGTCGGCGGCCTCGACCTGCTCGCGGCCGCCCGGGACGCGGCGCCCTTCGACCGGGTGCTCGTCCGGTCGACGAAATCGCCCGGGTCGCTGGTGCAGCCGTGGATGGACCCGGCGCAGCGGGACCGGATCGGCACCACCACCACGCGGCTGCGGGTTTTCGCGGGGAGTCCGGCCGAGGCGGCGCGACTGTTCCCGAAATCGCTCAATGTCGCCGCCGCGGTGAGTTTCGCGGTGCGCGACTGGGAGACGGTATCGGTCGAGTTGTACGCCGATCCCGACGCGGCGCTGACCTGTCACGAGATAGAGGCTTCGGGTCCGATCGGCAGGTATTCGATCACGATCGAGAATCTGCCGAGTGCGGATAATCCGCGTACCAGCGCGGTGGTGCCGTACTCGATCCTGCGGACGCTGGCGCAGCTGACCGCCTGTCCGAATCTCATTGCCTGATCGGCCCGCCCGACCTCACGACGAATACTCGAAGGGGCCCGGACCGGGCCGGTTACGACAAGTTAACGCAGACATCTTGACGGTAAGTATCTTTTAGCTCAGACTCTTTTACCGGAGGGATTCGGAGCTCGAACCGCCCCGGACAGCGCTGCGACTACAGGGAACGGATGAAGACTCCGATGGACTCACAGAGCAGCACGAGCACTCGTTCGCCGCAGCCGGCGAACGGGATCGCCGCGCTCGGGCCGCACGCTCCGGGCGTGGCCGCCGACGCCGCGGATCTCGAACGTGCGTGGGCGGCGGTTCCCGATACGGCCGACGAGATCTATGTGGCCGGCCGGTGGACACGCGGCTCGGGCACGGTCATCGAATCCGTCGACCCGGCGACGGGCCGGGTCTTCGCCCGGCTGCACGGCGCTGTCGCCGGTGATGTCGACCTGGCCGTCGACGGTGGTCTCCGCGCTGTCGCGAGTTCCGGCTGGGCCGCGCTGCTACCGCACGAGCGCGCGGCCGTCCTGTACCGGATCGGCAACGCGATCGAAGCACACACCGACCGCATCGCCGCCCTGCAAACCATCGACACCGGAAAAACACTCGGCGAAACCGCCGCCCTCGCCCGCAGCGCCGCCGGGACCTTCCGGTTCATGGCGTCGGCCCTCGAGACGATGGAGGAGACGATCACCCCCAGGCGGGGGCCGTTCCTCACCTTCGCGACCCACGAGCCGATGGGCGTCGTCGGCGCCATCACCCCGTGGAACTCACCGATCGCCTCGGACGCGCAGAAGATCGCCCCGGCCCTCGCGGCGGGTAACGCGGTCGTCGCCAAACCACCGGTATGGGCACCGTGGGTGACCCTGCTGCTGGCCCGGCTGGCGGACGAGGCGGGCCTGCCGGCCGGTCTGCTGTCGGTCCTGCCCGGCCCGGGCCGGACCGTCGGGGACGCGCTGGCCCGGCATCCGGGAATCGGCAAGATCTCGTTCACCGGCGGTACCGGCACCGGTCGCGCGCTGGCTCATGTGGCCGCCGAGAAGCTGATGCCGATCACCCTCGAACTCGGCGGCAAATCGCCCACGATCGTCTACGCCGACGCCGACCTCGATCAGGCACTGGCCGGCGTTCTGTACGGCATCTTCTCCTCGTCGGGGCAGAGCTGTATCGCGGGATCGCGGGTCTTCGTACAGCGCGCGATATACGACGAATTCGTCGACCGCCTGGTGGCGGCCACCACCGCACTGCGGGTGGGCCCGGGCACCGACCCGCGAACCCAGGTGGCGCCCATGGTCACCCATGAGCACCGGGACGGGGTCGCGGCGACAGTCGACGACGCGGTACGCGCGGGTGCGACGGTGTTGTGCGGCGGTGCCGTCCCCGCGGATCCCGCACTGGCCGACGGCGCGTACTACCTGCCCACCGTGCTCACCGGCGTACCGAACAGCGCGACGGTCTGCCAGGAGGAGATCTTCGGTCCCGTGGCCGTCGTCCTCCCGTTCGAGGACGAGGCCGATGTCGTCGCCCAGGCCGACGACACGGTATTCGGTCTGGCCTGCGGGATCTGGACCTCGGACTACCGGCGCGCCTGGCGGACCGCCCGCGCCGTCCAGGCCGGAACGGTGTGGATCAACACCTATAAGCAGTTCAGCATCTCGACTCCCTTCAGCGGGCTGAAGGACAGCGGGATCGGCACCGAGAAGGGCCGCGACGGAATCCGGTCCTACATGAACCAGAAGAGCATCTACCTCGACGTGTCCGGGCAGCCGCTGCCCTGGGCGGGTCGGTGAGAAGGGAGCACCATGAGCGCTCATCCCTACAGCCCGGCCTTCGGTATCGCCGGTTTCGGATTCGTCTCCGGCGCATTGTCGGTGGACGAGCACGGTATCGCGGTCCCCGGCCGCCGGGCGGCTCTCGAAGCGGCGATGGCCCGGCTCGGCGAACGCCTCTCGACCATCGATATGACGCTCGAGAACGTCGTGAAGACCACGTATTTCGTCACCGACGTCGCGCTGCGCGACGAAGCGAACCGGCACTACGAGGCAGTGTTCGCCGAGCCGCGCCCGGCCCGGTCGTTCGTCGAGGTCGCCGCGCTGCCCTATGGCGCGACTGTCGAGATCGAGGCCATCGCCCACCGCGGGTAACGCACCCGCGCCCCACGGATCACCCACAGAGGAAGGCACACATCATGTCCAGCACCGAAAAGACCGGCGTCGACCTCGACGCCCTGATCGACTCCTGCATCGCCGCCGCGGATACCCGCTACGAGGACTGGGACACCCTCGGGTTCCAGGCGGCCAAGGGCGGCGACCGGTTCAAGCGGGCCCAGATCCGCTACATCGGCTCGGGTGCCACCGGTAACCACGACACCGACAACAACATCATCAAGGCCGATCACTTCACCTTCTCCAATATGCGGCTGCCCGCGGGCGCGGTCGGCCCCGAGCACACCCACCACGATGTCGAAGAGGTCTTCTACGTTCTCGAAGGCGAAATCGAGGTCGCCGTCCACGATGTCGAGGACGGGACGAAGAAGGCGGTGCGCACGCTCGGCTACCGCGATCTGATCCGCGTACCCGCCGGGGTACCGCGCAGCCTCGCGAACGTCTCCGATGCCGACGCGCTGTTCTGCGTCATCATCGGCACCCCCAAACCGCAGCTGCCCACCTACCCACCCAGCTCCGAGATGTTCGGCGTCACTCGCTGATCGAGCACCGGAAGAAGTACGAGGAGGGCCCGATGGACGAGCCGATGAGGCGGACGCTGCGCGTCCAGCAGAAGACCTGGGAGGCCGACGGCGTCATCAGCGTGACGCTGGTCGATCCGGGCGGTGCCGAGCTGCCCATCTGGGAGCCCGGCGCCCATCTCGCGCTGCGGCTGCCCAACGGGCTCGTCCGGGAGTATTCGCTGTGCTCCGACCCCGCGGACCGGTCCCGGTGGACCGTGGCGGTACTGCGCAAACCGGATTCGCGGGGTGGCAGCACCCATATCCACGACCTGCTGCCGGTCGGCAGCCTCCTCGAGGTCGAGGGGCCCCGCCAGAACTTCGCGCTCGACACCGCGGCCCGCCACATCCTGGTCGCGGGCGGGATCGGGATCACCCCGATCCTGTCCATGGTGCGCGCGCTGCACCGCGACGGCGCGGACTGGACGCTGCTCTACACCGGACGATCCCGGTCGACGATGGCGTTTCTCGAGGAGATCGGCGCACTGCCCGCCGACCGCGTGACGATCCACGCGGACGACGCGGCAGCGGGCCGGTTTCCCGATATCGCCGGGCTGCTCGGCGATATCGACAGCGATACGGTCGCCTACTGTTGCGGTCCCGAATCGCTGATGACCGCCTGCTCCGACGCGCTGGCCGATCCCGGGCAGTTGCGTATCGAGCGGTTCAAGGCACCCGAACCGGTCACCACCGGAACCGATACCGCCTTCGACGTGGTCCTCGCCGGCAGCGGGCAGCGAATCCCGGTCGCCCCCGACGTTTCGGTCCTGAGCGCACTGCAGAACGCCGGTGTGCCGGTGCAGAGTTCGTGCACGGAAGGAATCTGCGGGACCTGCGAGGTCGGCGTCGTCAAAGGCGATGTCGAGCATCGCGACTTCCTGCTCTCGCCCGAGGAACAGCAGACGGGCGGCACCATGTTCGTCTGCGTTTCCCGCTGCCGCTCCGCCGAACTCGTCCTCGACCTGTAACCGGCCACCCTCGACAGAAAGGTCGATCATGCGTTTCTCCGGAACACCGGTCTGTACTCTGCGGGCCTTGCGGTCGGTATCGGTCACCGTCCCCGATCCGGCCCGATCCCGCGATTTCTATCACGAAGCCTGGGGGCTGAGCACCGTCGACGAAGACGGTGACACCTTCTGGCTGCGTGCCACGGGTACCGAGCACCATGTCCTGCAACTGCGCGCCGGTTCCGGAAACGCACTGGACCGCATCTCGTTCGCGGTCGGGACGCCGCGTGAGGTCGACGACGCCGCCCGGGCACTGCAGAAGCTCGGCGTCCCGCTGCTGCGCGAACCCGGCGCGCTCGACGACGCGGGCGGCGGTTACGGCCTGCAACTCGTCGATCCCGAAGGGCGCTGCCTGGAGCTGTCCGCGGATACCTTCGCGGTCTCGGCACAGGAACCCGCCGGCCGCCGCGCGATCCCCCGCAAACTCGCGCATGTCGTGCTCAACACCAGCGATATCGATCGCACCGCGGACTTCTACACCCAGGTGCTCGGCATGCGGATCTCGGACTGGTCCGAACACCAGATGACCTTCCTACGGTGCAATTCCGACCACCATGTCATCGCCCTGAACCAGGCCGACTTCCCGTCGATCAACCATGTGGCCTACGAGATGGAGAGCCTCGACCATTTCATGCGGGGGCTCGGCAGCCTCAAACGCAGCGGTATCGTCCCGCAGTGGGGCCCCGGCCGGCACGGACCGGGCGACAACACCTTCTCCTATTTCACCGATCCGGCCGGACTGGTCTGCGAGTACACCTCCGAGGTGGCCCAGGTCGACGAGGACCGATGGCTGTGCCGGACCTGGAAGCGCACCCCCGAACTCTCCGACCAGTGGGGTACGGCGGGTCCGCCGACGACCACGGTCCGGGCGGCGATGGCCGGAGTGCCCGACCTCGGGCACCGCGGCCGGGTCACCCCGGGGAACCACGACTACTTCTACGGGGGTCTCTGAGATGCGGAGGACGCAGCCGTGACCGTCCCGGCCGAGTCGGCCGCCGAGGTGAACCGGTGGGTTTCGGCGCGGGGGATCTCGCTCGAGGTCCGCGGCGCCGGCGACCCGGTGCTGCTCCTGCACGGTATCGGCGGAAATGCCGCCACCTGCGGTGCGCTGGCCGAGCGGTTGAGCGCACAGGGATATCGGACATACTGCTGGGACGCACCGGGATACGGGCTGTCCGCCGATCCGGCGCCGGGCGCGGACGAAAACTACGACCATTCGCGAGTGGTCACGGAACTGATCGCCGAGCTCCGGGACGGGCCGGTACATCTTGTCGGCACATCGTGGGGCGGAGTGATAGCGACCGCGGTCGCCGCCGCGGATCCGGGGTCGGTCCGTTCCCTGGTACTGGCCGACAGCACCCGCGGCTCGGGGGTGAACCGGGAACGGGCGCAGGGGATGCGGGCCCGGATCGAGGAACTGCGCGAGCTCGGCGCCCCGGCCTTCGCGGCGGCCCGGGCGGGACGGCTGGTCTCGCCCGGCTGCAGCGCCGAGCTCGCGAGCGCGGTGGAAGCCGAGATGTCCCGCGTCCGCCTGTCCGGCTACACCGCCGCCGCCGAATTCATGGCCCGCACCGATACCGGGCCGAGCCTGGCCGGCCTGGCGGCACCGACGCTGGTGCTGGTCGGGGCGGACGACACCGTCACCGGCGTGGACGAATCCCGGTTGCTCGCCGAGGCGATCCCCGGGGCGCGCTTCGGGATGATCTCGGGCGCGGGTCATGCCGCTGTACAGGAGAAGCCGGCCGAGACGGCCGCGCACATCCTGCGGTTCTGGAAGGAGCTCGACCGATGAGCAGACTGATCGTGGTCACCGGGGCGGGGCGGGGCCTGGGTTTCGCCATCGCCGAGCGACTGGCCGCCGCGGGCGACCGGGTCGTCATCGCGGAGATGCGCGCCGAGCTGGCCGACAGCGCACAGCGATCACTGCGGAACAAGGGTTACGACGTCACCTCGGTGGTCACCGATATCGCCGACCGCGATTCGGTGACCGCCCTGGCGCGCGAGGTGGAAGCCCTGGGCGGTGCCGACGGCCTCGTCAACAACGCGGCCCTCGCCGACGGCGTCGGCGGCGACACCTTCTGGGAACTCGATGAGGGGTTCTTCCAGAAGGTGATCACCGTCAACGCGTACGGGACCTGGCTGGTCAGCAAACACCTGTTCGCCCAACTGACCCGGCGTGGCTCCGGCGCCATCGTGAACATCGCCTCCGACGCCGCCCTCTACGGCTCGCCGCGCCTGGTGCACTATGTCGCCTCCAAGGGGGCGGTGCTGGCGATGACCCGCACCATGGCGCGTGACGGCGGCCCGCACGGGCTACGGGTCAACGCCGTCGCACCCGGCCTCACCCGCGTCGAGGCGACGGCCACGGTGCCGGCGTCGCGCTATCGGCTGTACGCCGACAACCAGGTCCTGGACCGCGAACAGACCCCGGACGATGTCGCGGGCACAGTGCAGTTCCTGCTCTCGGACGCGGCGAGCTATCTGACCGGCCAGACCCTGGTGGTCGACGGCGGCTTCGTCATGCACTGACCGCCACTCCGGCCACCGAAACCTTCCCCGCACAAGGAGACCGACCCCCGATGGATCTGCAACTCACCGACCGCACCGTGGTCGTCACCGGCGCGAGTTCCGGCGTCGGGCTGGCGACGGTCGCGATGCTGCTCGCCGAGGGCGCCCGGATCGCCGCCTGCGCTCGTGATCTGGACCGGTTGCGCGCCGCGATCGACTCGCTCGGCGATATCGATCCTGCCCGGATCCAGCTCGCCGCCTGCGATGTCACCGACCGAGCCGCGGTCGAATCCTTCATCGGCGCCGCCGTGGAACGTTTCGGCGGTATCGAGGGACTGGTGTGCAATGCGGGACGCTCGCTCATGGCGCCACTGTCGGAGACCACCGATGAACAGATCCGCGCGGAATTCGACCTGAAGATCTTCGGCTCCTGGAACCTGGTGCGAGCGGCCCGCGGCCCGCTCGCGGCCGCCGACCGCGGCGCCGTCGTCAACGTCAACGCGATCCTGTCCCGCCAGCCGGAGCCCCGCCTCGCCGTCACCTCGGCGGCGCGGGCCGCATTGCTCAACCTGACCCACTCCATGGCCGAGGATCTCGCCGCCGACGGGACCCGGGTGAATTCGGTACTGCTCGGGCTCGTCGACACCGGCCAATGGCGCCGCCGCTTCGAGGCATCCGGGACCGCGCTCGACTACGACGCGTGGAGCGCGGAGATCGCCGCCGACCGCGGTATCGCGCTGGGCCGCTTCGGTACCGCGGAGGAGGTCGCGTTCCCCATCGTCACCCTGCTCTCGCCGTTGAGCGGCTACACCACCGGTTCCAGCGTCGACGTCGGCGGTGGCGTCGGCCGCTACATCTGACCATCAGCCCGGCCCGGCTATCCGCCGATCCCAGATCTCTTCCGGAGGAACCACCATGACGACCACCGACAGCCCCGGCGCGAAGGAGCCCACCGGGGGCGATGTGCTCGTCGCCGTCATGCGCAGGCACGGTATCGATACCGCCTTCGGCGTGATCAGCATCCACAACCTGCCACTCGTCGAAGCGGTGGCGCGCGACCTGAAGTTCGTGGAGGTGCGTCACGAAGCGGCGGCGGTCAATGCCGCCGACGGATACGCGCGCGCGACCGGGAAGATCGGTGTCGCGATCACCAGTACCGGGACCGGTGCCGGTAATGCCGCGGGTTCGATGCTCGAGGCGCTGACCGCGGGGAGCCGGGTGCTGCATGTGACCGGTCAGATCGAGAGCGAATACCTGGGGTCCGGTGGGTCGACGCGCGGCGTCATCCACGAGGTGCCCAAACAGCTGCAGATGCTCGACGCCGTTTCCCGCTACGCGGCCGCTGTCGAACGCGCGGAAGATGTGGAAGCGGATCTCGAGACCGCCATCGCCCATATCCTGGCCGCCCCGCAGGGTCCGGCCAGCGTCGAATGGCCCTCGGATCTGCAATATCTGGCGCGCCCGGCCGACCAGCGGGCCTACGACCCTCCGGCTTTCGAAGCTCCGGCACCGGACCGCGCCACGATCGCCGAGGCCGTCGCGTTGCTGGCGGCGGCCGAACGTCCCCTGCTCTGGGTGGGTGGCGGCGCGGCCGGGGCGAAGGCGGAACTGACCGCTCTGCTCCACACGCTCGGCGCGGGCCTGCTGACCAGTAATTCGGGCCGGGCGATCGTGCCCGAGGACGACCCGTTGGTGATCGGGAATTTCGCGACGGCACCGGAGGTCGCGCCGCTGCTGGCGGATGCCGATCTGCTGCTGTCGATCGGTACGCATTTCCGCTCCAACGAGACCAAGAGCTACCACCTGCGGTTGCCCGACACCCAGATCCAGATCGATGTGGACCCGGCGGCGATCGGCCGGGTCTATCCGGCGAAGGCCGGCATCGTAGGTGACGCCGCGACCACCCTGGCCGCGATCAACGAAGGTTTGACGAGCACCTCGGTGGACCCTGGATGGTCCGCCCGGGTGACCGACACCAGAACGGCGGTCCGAGCCGCGCTCACAGCGTATATCGGGGGCTACGCCGAGATCTGCGAGGCGATGCGGTCGGTACTGCCGCGCGAATCGGTGGTGGCGCGCGATGTGACGATCCCCTCCAGCCAGTGGGGCAACCGGCTACTGCCTCTCTACGAGCGTGAGACCAATATCTTCCCGCTCGGCGGTGGGATCGGCCAGGGGCTGGCCATGGGGATCGGCGCCGCGCTCGGCCGCCCCGAGGTCCCCACCGCCGTGATCGCCGGTGACGGCGGTCTCGCCGTACATCTCGGCGAACTGGCCTCGCTCGCCGGCAGCGGCGCCTGGTGTGTTGTGGTGGTGTTCAACGACGGCGGTTACGGCGTGCTGCGGAATATGCAGGCGGCCAACGGTTTCGATCGCTCGGGCGTCGACCTCTTCACGCCGCGCTTCGATCTGCTCGCCGCCGCGCTCGATATGCCCTACACCCTGGTCCAGGGTCCGGGGCGTTTCGCGAAGGCGTTCGCGGACGCAGTCGCGACGCGCGGTCCCGCGATCGTCGAGGTCGATGTCGCGGCGGTCGAACCCCCACCCGGCCCGTTCACCCCGCCGGTGCACATCCCGGTTCGGGAGGGCTGATCCGATGACCTCCGACGAACGGTACGACGACACCCCGGCGCATCCGCTGGTCTGCCTGCACGCCGGACCGGACCCGGCCCACTGGTTCGCCGATCAGGTCACGGCGCTCGGCGCGATCGCGTTCCGGTCCCGCGCGCTGGACCCGGCCGACCCGGCGGCCGTCGAGGCGTGGGTGCACGAGGTCGGCGACGCCGTCACGGCCCTCGGCCACAACCGGGTGCATCTGTTGGCCACCGGCGCCACCGCCTACGGGGCCGTCGCGCTCGCCGCCCGGCGCCCCGAGCTCGTCACCAGCCTCGTGCTCGGCGACCCGGAGGTCGCGCCGGACGTGCCCGGGTACCGCGAGCTCCTGGCCCGAGTGGCCGCACCGAGCCTGGTGATCGCCTCGGTACCCGACGGGCACATGGATATCGCTACCGCCCAGAGCATCGCAGGTGGCATCGACAACGGGGTGTTCGTCGTCATCGACGGCGGCACTATCCCGGCCCACCGCGAACGCGCCGCCTCGTTCAACGAATGGGTCACCGCGTTCACCGTCATCGCCGAAGGTCTCGATGCCGTGGCATCGCAGCGACAGGAGAAAACCAATGCCTGAAACACCCGCGCACTACCTCGAACCCAACCAGACACACCCTGAACCGATCAGCCCGTACGAGACCAAGCTGTCCGGTTCGATCATGGAGGTTTTCGGCCGGGGCACCCACGATCTGCCCGGACTGATCGCGGGACTGAACGAGCTGGGATTGCACGCTCCCGACGGGCAGGCCTGGAACGAGGACAATTTCCGCGCCGAGATGCGACGACTGGGAGCCTGAGATGACCACCGCGACCACATCCGTCCCGACCGCGACCGGCGGTCCGAAGAAGCGCGCGGTCGGTGTCCGCAGGGATATGACCGCCGCCGATATCGCCGCCGCGGGGCTGCGCGACCGCTGGTACCCGATCCTGCCGTCGCGCATGGTGAAACCCGGTGAATCCAAGAAGGTCACCCGGTTGTCCGTCGACTGGGTGCTCTTCCGGGATCCGCAGGGGACCGTTCATATGCTCGAGGACCGGTGCCCGCATCGCAGTGCGCCGCTGTCGGTCGGACAGCATCTCGGCGACCGGCTCGCCTGTAAGTACCACGGCGTCCAGGTGGACGGGACCGGCACCGTCGTCTCTGTGCCCGGAATGCCCGGCTGTGCGCTCGAAGGTAAGCGGGCGACGGTGTCGTTGCGGGTGGTCGAGGCCGCCGACACCATCTTCGCGTTCGTCCCGCTCACCCAGGATTCCGAGCCCACACCGTTCGTCCTGCCCGATCGGCTCAGCGATGCGGCCGTCTCCTGGTTCCCGAATTTCGCGGAATGGGCCGGACCCTGGCGCTTCTATATGGACAATGTTCTCGATCCCATGCACGGTGCGTTCCTGCATCGCGATTCGCATTCCATGTTCGGCGGTGACACCTCGGCGCGCTTCCGGATCCGCGAGACCGACCGCGGGTTCTTCTTCGAGAAGACCGATCAGGTCGGCGTGAACTTCGACTGGGTCGAGTACGTGCGCGGATCCATGGACTATGTCGATCTGGAGATCCCGTACGCCCCGAATGCCGGACCCGGCGGCGTGTTCGGGATCGTCGGTATGGCCACACCGATCGACGCGGACAATTCCGCGATCTTCCACTGGCGCACTCGGCGGGTCGAAGGCTGGGAGCGTGAGGTGTGGCGCTTCCTGTACCGCACCCGGCTCGAGGCCCGGCACTGGGAGGTGCTCGAACAGGACCGCGAGGTGCTCGAGGCCCTGGCAGCCGACGCCGATCACGAAGAACATCTGTACCAGCACGACCTGGGTGTGTCGCGAATCCGCCGCATCTACCGGGCGGACGCGAAGAAGCAGGCGGCGATCCTGGCCGGCGAACCGGTATGAGCGCGACCCGGGCGGACCACGCCGACACCATGATGCTGACCGTGTTCCTGCGCCACGATCAGTCGCAGAACCTCGAACAGCTCCAGGGCAAACTCGACGCCGCCGGTTGGTGGCAGCACTTTCCGCCGCCGGGTTGCGAAGTGGTTTCCTGGGTGGTCGCGATGGGGGTGGGCCAGATCGTGACGCTGCGGCTGCCCGTGGCCGAACTCGCCGCGGTCAATGTGGAGCTGGAACGGCGGGCCTGGGGTGTGTTCCACACCGACTTCTACCCGACCTACGACTTCGTACCGGTCCGTGAGCGGTTGACCCGTGAATCCGGCGAGCGGCGCGGCGCATGAGCCGGGTTGCGGCGGAGTCGGTTCCGGAGGCGCCGCGGCCGGGCATGTTCAGCAACGCCAGGGTGCACGGCGATCAGTTCTTCCTGTCCGGAATGCACGCCGGTGGGCCCGGCGGAACAGTGGGCGGTGCGGATCCGTACCTCCAGGCCCGAGAGGCATTCCGGCGGGTGCGGGCGCTCACCGAGGCCTGCGGGGCGGTCGTGGACGACATCGTCGTATTGCGCGTCTATCTGACCGATATCGCCGACCGGGCGCCGGTCGGCAAGGCACGGTCCGAGGTGTTCGCCGGCGATTTCCCGTGTTCGACGCTCGTCGAGGTGTCGGCGCTCGTCGAGCCCGGTCTGAAGGTGGAGATCGAGGCCCAAGGGATTATCGGCGCGCATACGAGCGCCTGATCCGTCGTCGGCCCGGATCGGTTTCACACTCTCGAAAGGTTAGGAAGAGTTCATGAGCAAGGCACCGAGTGTGGCGATCTGCGGGGCGGGTATCGGCGGTCTCACCGCCGCTCTCGCACTGCGGAAGGTCGGCATCGACGCGCAGGTCTTCGAGCGGACCGCCCGGTTCGCCCGGGTGGGGGCCGATATCAATCTCACCCCGAATGCCGTCCGGGCACTGGACGGTCTCGGTCTGGGCCCCGCGCTGCGGGATTCGGCGGCCCGGCCGCAGTTCCGGATCAGCCGGACCTGGGATACGGGCGCGGAGACCTCCCGGCTCGAGATGGGCTCGTCGGCGCAGCGACGCTACGGATCGCCACAGCTCACCCTGCACCGCGGTGATCTCATGTCCGCGCTCGAGGCGGCGCTGCCGAGTGCGAACGTCACGCTGGGCCGGCAGGTCGTCGATATCCGCGACGGGGTGATCCATTTCGCCGACGGCGGCACCCACCGGTCCGATGTGATCATCGGCGCGGACGGTATCCATTCGGCCGTCCGCACGGCGTTGTTCGGCCGGGAACACCCCACGTTCACCGGTGTGGTGGCGTTCCGTGCGGTGGTGCCGGCAGCCGCGGTCGCCGCGGTGCCGAATCTGGACTGCTTCACCAAATGGTGGGGACCGGATGCCGCGACGCAGATCGTGACGTTCCCGCTGAGCCAGGGCAAGGATATTTTCATCTTCGCCACCTGCGCGCAGGCCGAGTGGACCGAGGAGTCGTGGACGACGCCCGGCAGTGCCGACGAACTGCGCGATCTGTACCGGGACTTCCACCCGGAGGCGCGCGCCCTGCTCGACGCCTGCGACGATGTCCTGAAATCTGCCCTGTACGTGCGGGATCCGTTGCCCATATGGACCCGGGGAACGGTCACGCTCCTCGGCGACGCGTGTCATCCGATGATGCCGTTCATGGCGCAGGGCGCAGGCCAGGCGATCGAGGACGCGGTGGTGCTGGCGCGCTGCCTCGGATCGGACGACTACACCGGCGCGGCCGACGCCCTGGCGGGGTACGAGAACACCCGGATGGACCGGACCGCGCGGATCCAGCGCGGCTCCCGGTCCAACGAATGGCTGAAAGCGACGGGCAACGGCGACTGGGTGTACGAGTACGACGCCTGGAACACCCCGCTGGCCGGTGGTGTCGTCCCGGCTCCCGATGCGAACGGATCCGGTTCGGGTAGCGGTCAGTAGGTGCTCGGGGCACACGGATTCGGCAGTGCCGACAGGGTGGCGAGGTCGCAGACGCCGCCGGTCAGCATCTGGAAGGGCGTGAGGGCGAGCAACACGATTATCCCGATGATATCGCCGTTGTGCACGGCACCGACCGCCGATTGCGCGGCCGCCGAGCCCGAATCCACCATTGCCGAGCCGGTCCCGCCTTCGGCGGCCGGCACCGGATCCGGGGCGGCCGGGGGAGCGGCCGTCGCGCCGGCCGCAGTGGCGATCAGGCCGGCCGCCATGATCGAGGCGGCGGCCAGGCGCAGGGGGGAGTTCATCATCGTATTTCCTTCCGTCGGCCGGCGAACGGTTGTGTGCCAACCGTGGAGAATGATGAATAACTTAACAGGCCCGTCCGCCTGTCCGGGCAATTTCGATCTTCGTCGGATAATCTGTTGCAGGTCGAGATCATGCCAGAGGAATCTTGACTTTCGTGGGCATTCCGCCGGAAGAGTTACGTCATATATCGAAAAGGTGGGAGTGCTATTCACTTGGCCTGGTGAGAATGTGCATAAACATGAACCGCCGTCGCGCGCACTCAGCCCCGCTCCCGGACAGCGGCCTCGGCCGAGGGACGGGCGCGACCTCGCCCGGTGTCGATCGGATGCTTCGGATGATGCTCCCGCGTCCGGTCGAACCGGATCTCGCCGGAGATGATCGTGGCGAGAGCCCGGCCCGCACCCGCCTCTACGACGGCGGCCAGCGTATCGGCCGCGGTGGATCCGGCGATATCGACGACGGCCATATCGGCCAGCTTGCCCGGTTCCAGGGTGCCGATGCGATCGGCCAGTCCCATGGCGGCGGCACCGCCGGCGGTCACCGCGTCGAACAGCCGCCGATGCAGATCATCTGCCCGGTAACCCTGACGGCGCGCGATCCGGTACAGCTGCGCCACGTCGGCCAGAACATCCAGTGACGGGCTCGACGACAGCGAATCGGTGCCCACCGCGACGATATTGCCCTCCCGCAGGTAGGCCGCGACCGGCGCTTCGTCGAGACCGAGTACCGCGTTCGATCGGGGACACAGCGCGACGACCGTCCCGGCCTCGCGCAGCGCGGCACGGTCCGCGGCGTCCACGTAGATACCGTGCGCGATATGCGTATGCGGTCCCAGCGCACCGGTCGAGTCGGCATAGGCCACCGGGCGCAGGCCGGCTCCGCCGTCGCGCAGTAGCGCGAATTCGCCGTAGCCCCAGCTCCGCCACCGATCGGCCAGCGGCCCCGCACCCGCCATCACATAGTCGTATTCGGCGCCGGATTCGGCCAGGTGCACATGGCTGCGCAAGCCACGCTCGCGAGCCAGCGCGCTCAGGTCGGCGAGCACCGGGGTATCGAGCGAATACGGCGCGTGCGGCGATATCCCCACCGCACCCGCGGCGGAGCCGCCCGCCTGCTCCAGGATGTCGAGAACCCGTTGCCGTCCGGCGCGGCGCCAGTCGGCGTCGCGCATACTCATCACTTCCCAGTAGGCGATACCGTGCACCCGTCCCGCCCACAGGACGTCGAGCGCCTCGACATGGGTGACCACATCACCGACGGCGGTCGTCCCGCTGCGGATCACCGCGTCCAGGCCACGCTCCGCCGAAGCCCGCCAGTCGTCGCGGCGCCGGTAGTCGGCCGCGAAGATCGTGGACCACGCCTCGAAACTGTCGTAGACCCGGCGGCCCAGTGCCGCCATATCGGTGTACTGGAGATGTGCGTGCGCGTTCACCAGCCCCGGGACCAGTGCACCCGGCCATTCCACGACCGTCGTCCGGTAGCCCGGTTCGCGCCGGAGTTCGTCCGACGGGCCGACGGCGACAACGGTATCGCCGGCCACCGCGACGCCTCCGTGCCGGATGACCCGACCGTCTCCCGCCAGCACCCACGGGGCGGTGTGCACCGTGACCGCCGCATCGTGGCGCACCGCGGCCCCGGCCGGGCCGGGGCCGGTCACCAGAGCCACAACCCGGGCATCCGCCCGCTCACGTTCGCCACGGTGACCGCCGTCGCCACGACGAGGAACACCGCCAGCACGGATCGGTCGGCGATATCGAAACGCAGGGTGCGCAACCAGGTCCGGCGTGCGGTACCGAAGCCGCGCAGGTCGAGTGCGTCGGCGATATCCTCGGCTTCGACGAACGCGCCGACCGTCACCGGCACGATCAGCGGCTGCAACTGCCGTATCCGGCGTACCGGATTGCGGGTGGGGGAGACCTCGTACCCGCGCAGCCGCTGGGCGGCGGTGGTCTCGCGCAGATCGGCGGCGACGGTCGGGAGGAATCGGAAGGTCAGGTCGACGGCGTAGGCGAAGCGAGCGGGAACGCCCAGCCGCGCGAAGGCCACCGAGAGATCGCCGGGCCGGACCGCGAAGGCCAGCGGGAAGCCGGTCAGGACGATCGCCAGGAAGCGCAGCGCCATGTTCACGGTGTAGGACACCGACGCTGTCGAAACCGGAATCTCCACGAGTGGCACCTGGAACAGTTCGGTTGCCGTATCGCCGTAGCGCTGTGCGCCGACGATGACGCCGTTGATACCCGCCAGCAGGAACACGAATATCCCCACGAACAACCAGTTGGCCCGGACGGCATGGAACGGGATCCGGGCCGAGGCGTAGAAACCGAAGGCGATCAGGACGGCGAGCGCCATCAACCGCAGATCCCGGATCTGGGTGACGATGAGCACGGTCAGGCCGGGAACCAGGATCGGGACGCGCGGATCCCGGCGGCCGAGAAACGAGTCACCCGCCAGATAGCGTGGGGTCTCCATCAGCGACCCGCGCGCCGGGCCAGCGGCTGCCAGGCCTTGTCGAGCA
This sequence comes from Nocardia sp. NPDC001965, assembly GCF_053594175.1. Classification (NCBI taxonomy): domain Bacteria; kingdom Bacillati; phylum Actinomycetota; class Actinomycetes; order Mycobacteriales; family Nocardiaceae; genus Nocardia; species Nocardia sp. NPDC001965. The sequence continues at coordinate 411,348 of NZ_JBSFDZ010000002.1, read as the reverse complement.
CCGGTACCAGGATCACCGAGACCAGACCGGTGGTGGCCACCGCGGGGAGATATGCCCCGGTGAACCAGTACACGAAGGTGTGGCCGAAGAGAACTTCGGTGACGGTGAAAGACAAGCCCACGACGACGGCGACCGCGGTCAGCGCCACCAGGCGGATCGTCTTGTGGGACTCTTTCGCCGGTTCGGGCAGATAGTGGTGGAGCAGGCCGGCGAGCAGACCCACGAAACCGTTCGCCAGACTCCAGTTCCAGAAGGTGAGGAAACCGAACCCTTGGACCTGGTCCACGACGGCGGTGCCCACCAGACCGGTGAACAGTCCGGCGACCGGCCCGAATCTGATGCCGACGAAGGGTACGACGGCCAGTGCCGGGCGGATCGCGACATTGGCCGTTCCCGGAATGATGAAACTGAACACCCCGAGGGCACCGTAGAGCGCCGCGCCGACAGCGCCGAACACTACGGTTCGTGAGTTCACGGCCCACGGTCTGCCGAGTGCGGTCCTGCTGGTTGTCATCTGATCTGCTCCACTTCGGATTCGGGGAGGTGCCGGTAGGTGAGGGTGTCGGTCCGCTGCGTCCGGGCGAGTCCGCGCGCGAGTTCGTGCGGCGGCGGGATCGGTCCCTGGGTGGTCGTCGCGGCGCGGGCCGCGACGACGTAGTCGGTTTCACGCAGCACGGCGCGGTCGTCCGGACGGGTTGTCCCGGAATGCCACAGCGATTCGTCTTCGACGATGTCGTGCGGGGTGCCGTCGGCGAGAATCGCGCCGTCCGCGACGACGAGTACACGGTCCGAGCGCCACAGCGCCAGGTCGATATCGTGAGTGATGAGGTAGACGCTGTCGATATCGGGCAGGGCCGAGATCGCATCGAGGAAATGTGCCGCCGAACGCTGATCCTGGCCGGCGGTGGGTTCGTCGAGGATCAGTGTTCGGGGGCGCAGGGTCAGGGCCAGCGCGAGCGCGAGCCGCCGCTGCTGGCCGAACGACAGGGTGCGGGGTGCCCGCTCCATGATGCCCGGCTCGCCCGCCAATCCCACTGCGGTCAGGGCGGCCGTGGAGATCTCCTCGATCTCGTCGGCGCCGGCGCCGAGATTGCGCGGGCCGAATGCCAGCTCGTCGGCGACCGTGGCGGCGAAGAACGCCTGGGCCGGATTCTGGAAGAGATAGCCGCTCAGCGCGGCGATCTCGGCCGCCGGATAATCCGCGACCGGCCGTTCGTCGAGTTCCACGGCACCGGCCAGCACGTCCACCAGGCCCACCGCGGCTCGTAACAGCGTCGATTTACCCGCGCCGTTGCGTCCCAGTATCGCGATGCGCTGGCCGGTCAGCAGATCGGTGGTCACGTCGCGCAGGATCGGCACCGTCCGGTATCCCAGGCGGGCACCGCGATAACGCAACCTGGACCCGCCCACCGGGCGGACGGCCGGAGGTAGCTGCTCGGTCAGGGATTCGGCGCGCGCGACCAGGGTGTCGAACGGCAGCCGCACCGCGTCGGGATCGGCGGTTTGCAGGAATCCGGGCAGATCGCCGGAATAGGTGATCCGCCCGTGTTCGAGATAGACCACCCGGTCCGGAGCGATGGGTACGACTTCGTCGACCCGGTGCTCTATCACGATGCCGGCGCCCCCGTTGTCCACGTGGTCGCGCAGCGCCCGCAGTACGCCGAAGGCGGCGTCGGGGTCGAGATTGGCCAGCGGCTCGTCGACCACGATCACGCTCGGGCGCAGGACCAGGATTCCGGCGAAGGCCACGAGCTGCAATTGACCGCCCGACAATTCGTGGGTGGCCGCAGCCAACAGCTCGTCCGGGATCGCGAGCATCTCGGCCACCTGCCGTACGCGGCCGCGGATCTCCGCCGGGTCGACGCCGCGGTTCTCCAGCCCGAATGCCAGATCCGCGAGCACCGAATGACCGACGACCTGTTTGGCCGGATCCTGCAGGAGGGTGCCCACGGTCTCCGAGATCCGGCGGATGCTCAGTCCCGCGGCGGATACGCCACCCACCGTGACGGTCCCGGTCACCTCCGCGCTATAGGCGTGTGGAACCAGACCGTTCACCACCCGCATCAGCGTGCTCTTCCCGCACCCCGAGGGTCCGGTCACCAGCACCAGTTCACCCGGATCGACCCGGAGGCTGACACCGCTGATCGCGGGCCGGGAACTCGCCGCGTAGGTGACCGTGACATCGTCGAGGGCGATCAGCGCGTTCATCGGGCCGGTCCCGCGATATCGATGCCGATTCCGGCACTGTCGAGTGCGGCACGGGCGACTCGCGCGTCCGCGGTCGCCGGCAGTGGGTGCACGCCGGCAGCGAGATCGGAGCCCGCGGTCGCCAGCAGTTCGACGGCCGATAACTGCACACCGAACGACAGATCCATGATTTCTATCGGATTACCTTCTCCCGCTGTGCAATTGATGCACCCGCCGTTGTCGAGAACGAATATTGTGCGTCCGTTCGGCAGCACGAACTCCGCGGCGCGGTCGGCGACCGGCCGACGGACCGCGCCGGCGGCCAGTACCGCGTCGATGGCGATCTCCTGGGCGACACCGCCGGCCACCGCCACCGCCGCCCCCGCGGGCAGGGCGAGCAGATGTTCGATATCGACGGTGTGCGCGAACCCGGTCGCCGAGATCAGCAGGTCGGCACCCGCGGCGGCCACGGCCAGCGGCGCCACCCGATAGCCGGCGTGCAAGGCCTCCAGCGCTTTCACCGGATCGATCTCGGTGACGGTGACCGTCGCGCCCAGTGCGCTCGCCGACCGCGCGACCCCACGGCCGACATATCCGTACCCGGCGACCACGACCGACATACCGGTCAGCGCGGTACCCAGCAGGTCGGCGATGGTGAAGACGGTCGACTGGCCGGTGCCGTACTCGTTGTCGAACAGAGTTTTGCTGCGGGCATCGTTGGCTGCGATCACCGGGATCCGCAAGAGCCCCTCCCGCTCCATCGCCCGCAACGGCCGCAATCCGCTGGTCGTCTCCTCGGACGCGCCGATCATCGCGTCGAGGATCCTGCTGTGCTCCGTATGCGCCGCGCGGATCACCCGGGAGCCGTCGTCCACGAGGATGTGGTGACGTCGATCCAGGAACGCCCGCCGCAGCTCGTCCTCGAGCTCGGGACCGGCGTCGCTTCGGGCGAATACGCCGATCCCGGCGCGGGCCAATGCGGCCGCCACGTCGTCGCGGGTATTCACCGCGCGGCACACCACCGATACGTCGGCGCCCGCCTGCGCCAGGCTCAGCGCCAGGTTGGCGGTCTTGGGTTCCAGGACCAGTGAAAGCCCGATCCGTAAACCGGTGAGGGTGCCGGCCCCGCGCAGCTCGTCGCCGAGGGCGGCCGTCACGGGCATGAAATGCCGCGCCCAGTCGATCTTCTCCTGGCCGCCGCGCCACAACCCGGGCTCACGTACCCCGGTGGTCATGCCGGCAACACCTGGGCCAGCTCCTCGTCGGCCCGGCCGGGGCCGACGGTTGCCAGCAGCACGGCGTACACCGCGCGCAGGTCCGCGGTCGCCCGGTCCAGGGCGTCCGGTGGTGGCGGTGGTACCGCGAAAACCGCTCGCGGGCCACCGAATTCGGTCAGATTGCGCACGGTACCTCGTGATTCTCCGGCCGGCAGCACGACGCCGGGGTGGTCCGGCGGGGCGGCATCGATCACGACCAGTGGTCGTGCTGCGGCGGCCACCGCGTCGGGTGTGAAGGGGGGATGGTCGTGTCCGGTGGTGATGACGACGTCGAAATCGGCCGGGACGCGCTCGGGCGTCGCGGTGGACCGGACCGGCACCCCGTACCGGTGAGCGAGGTCCACCAGCCCGGCCGGGTCGTGGGCGGCGATTTCGAGCCGGGCGCCGAGCCGGGTCAGGGAACTCGCCAGCGGGTCGGCCACGGGACCGGTACCCAGCAGCAGGAACCGGGTGCTGGGGAGTAGCAGGTTCGTCTCCCGCGCAAGTGCACGCAGGACCAGCTCGGCCCGTGCTCGCGCCTCGAAACCCGCTACTACCGGGGACGCGGCGAAGGTCTCCTGATCGATGACCGGGCCCGTACCCGTATCCGGTGGTAGCGCCGTTTCCGAACGAGCCACCGCGGACCACAGTGCCGCGACGGATTCCGCGGTGGCGGCGCCGACCGACGGATCGACGACCGGCGGCCGGGTATACCGCCCCGCGGCCGCACGAGCCACCGCCCGCACCACCGCCGACTCGGTACTCGGCGCACGAAACCAATGCCTGGACATAAGGATCGGTTATATCCAGCGCCGGATACATGGGACGACAGTTAATCTCATGGTGACCACAACTCGTGGGGAACCGTTACCGGGATGCTTCGCGTGCGGCCGCGACTCCGGCGTCGTAGCTGTCGACGACGCGCCCGCTGCCCGGCTCGTACCGTGAACCGAGAGCGGCGGGGTCATAGGTCATGAAGACCACGTCGGGGCGGCCGCCGTTGAATTTGCCGTAGGTGTCGTAGTCCCAGCCCTCCGGGGCGTAACGATCGTCCCAGGGCAGGCGGGCGGTGGGGGTGAACCCGCAGAAGGAATAGAGGTCCGGCAGGACGGTGTCGAAACAGTTGAGGATCCGCCCGCCCTGGGTTACCCGCACGCCCAGCAGCGCGCTGGAGACGTGTGGGTAGCTGCCGTCCTTGTGTGCCCACAGCGATAGGAGCTCATCGCCCCGGAGGGCGCCGCCGGCCTTGCCGTCGTCGGTCACGAACAACCGCATGTTCCGATATTCGTCGAGGCTGTGGACATTCACCGAGGCCGAGTACCGGCTGCTGTCCTTCAACGCTTGCATCTGCGCCTGGAAATAATCGGCATCGGCCGGATCCAGTTCGTAGACATCCGGTGTGCTCCGCCCGTGCCTGCGCAGGAAATCGGCATATTCCGCCGGCAGCTCGTGCTTCGCAATGGGCTGTATCCGGCGGTCGCCGAAGGTCAGAACCCGAAGGACTTCGCCATGTGAATTGCCTCGTCCGTCCACCTCTCCTCGATCAGGAGACGATCCTGTTCGGGTAATTCGGGGGTCCATCCGAGCGTTTTCCAGAATTCTCTGCGCTCGTTCGGGGTCAATTCGGGTATCGGATCTGTCATTGCGGAACTCCTTGGTCCATCCGTGGTCTTTGTCGGTGAGGGCCTTATTGGCGCTCTTCAGTTTCTCACTGGTTGTCCTGAGGGCCGATCCGGCAGCCGTGGCAGTAGACGGTATGCCGGTGTTCAGCCTTTCGACCAGCATCTTCATGGCGGCTTTCCACCCGCTTAAGGAGCTCCTCCCTCTGCGTCGTTCGAGAACTCCGCCGCTCGCGGCAGAGCGAATCCCTGCTTTTCGGACGGTTCCGGGCACGTCGGGACGGGGCGCGCCGAATCGTCACCGGAATTCGGGGCGCCCGGGTTTCCCGCTCGGTGCGCTCCGTCGATTCATTACCCGGGCCGGCGATCGTGTCGTGCGACCGGCCGCTCGGGTCCCGGATGCGACCGCTTATTCCGCATTTCGGTTCGCCGGAAAGGCGGCAGTTCGGCTCCGGTGCATTACCGAGAATGTGAGTGCGGACGGACATCGGGTGTGCTGAGCGATGCCAGTGAGCTGATCGGACACAGTTTCAACATTTCTTTGTCGGTAGACGGTGAGAGGTCGGCCGACAATGTGTCGCAGCCCCCCGGCGGTGACCTGTTCCGCGAATGCCCGCGGAATACGGCCGGATGCCGTCGATATCGCTCCGGATGCACCGGAGCGCAGAGTCGATGATAGAGAGGCGCCGTCCGGCAATGGTCCGTCCGGATCAGTGTGAGTGTAATTGCGCGGAGCGCAACAGGTTCGGCGTTCGGGCCGGCCCGCCTGCGGTGCGGAGCGCTGCGATCGGTTGACAGGGCTCGTGTTCCCGGTCACACTTCGTCAAGTTGACATGACTGTCACGTCATAAGTTGGGCAGTGCCGAGGAGGCAGCATGACCGCATCCGTGACCGATAGGTGCGAACCGAGCCGGCGACTGGGCGATCGGGGTCGCCGGGGGAGCGAGGACACGCCGGGAACGACGGTGCTCGCCTGACCCGATCCGCCCGCACCCCGCCGCGCGCGAGCCGGCGATCCTGCCTTCCGCATCTCCGCACACTCTGGGAACGACAATGAAACGTACTCTCGCCGTGGGCCTGACAGCCCTGTGCGCCACCGCTGCCCTCACCGCCTGCTCGGGTCGCGACACCGCGACCGCCTCGGGCGACTGCGACCCCGGTATCACCGATACCGAGATCAGGTTCGGCACCAGCCTCATGCAGTCCGTCGCGGGTGCGCAGGCCGCCGCGGCGACAGCCTTGTTCGACGAGATCAACGCCGCGGGGGGAGTGGCGATGGGCGACGGAAAATCCCGCAGGATCGTGTACACCGCGAAAGACGACGGCTACGACCCCGCGCGCACCGTCGGCAATGTGCGGTCGCTGGTCGAGCAGGACCAGGTGTTCGCCGTCCAGAATCTGATCGGCACCGCCTCCACCCTGGCCGTCGTCGACTATCTGACCCAGCAGAACGTGCCGCTGGTGTTCCCGATGACCGGCACCGATGAACTCCTCGCCACCCACGACAAGCGTCCCGTCGTCGCCGGAGCGGTGAATCCGCAGACCGGTTGGGAGGTGTCGAAACGAGCCGAACAGATCCTGCGCGACCATCCTCAGGCGAAGATCGCGGTGCTGTACCCGAACGACAGTCTCGGCGCCGGGAGCCGCGACGCACTGAAATCCGCACTCGAGGGCAGCGGGACCCGAATCGTTGCCGAGCAGTCGTACGAGCAGACGACACCGTCGGTGGACTCGCAGATCGTCAACCTCGCGAACTCCGGCGCCGATGTATTCGTCAATTTCGCGACCGCGAGTTTCGTCACCCAGTCGTTGAAGAAGGCGAACGAGCTGAGCTGGAAGCCCGACACCTACATCTACTCGGGCGCCACCGATACGAACTTCGTGCTCGCGCCGGCCGGCCCCGGTGCCGCCGAAGGGATCCATTCCTTCTACTGGATCTACGACGTCAGCAGCACCGAGCACGACACCCGTCCCGGAGTGCAGAAGTGGCGGGCTTTCGCCGAGCGCAATGCGGGCAAGATCAAGACCACCGACACCATCGCGGCCACCGGCTACAACACCGCGCAGCTGCTCGTGACCGCCCTCGGACAGATGAAGGGTTGCACCCGCGCCGACCTCCTCGACGCCGTCGGGAACATGCGGGGCGTGACCACGGACCTGTCCATCGAGGGCGTCACCTTCGACACCACTGCCGACTACCCGTACGTGATCACCTCCATGGCGCCCATGACATTCCGCGACGGCAGCTGGCACTACGACGCTGTGGTCACCCGCGGCAGCGAGGAATGACCGTGCCGGACACCGCTGCCGCCGGGGCGGCACCCGTACTGCGTGTCGAGGAGGTGCGGCTGCGCTTCGGCGGCGTCGTCGCGCTCGACGGGCCCTCGTTCTCGATCGAACCCGGCCGCATCGTCGGGCTCATCGGCCCCAACGGCGCGGGCAAGACGACCCTGTTCAACTGCATCAGCCGTCTCTATCGACCGGATTCGGGCCGTATCACCTTCGGGGACACCGACCTGCTGGCCCTGCCCGCCGCCGGGATCGCGGGCGCCGGGATCGCGCGTACCTTCCAGAACATCGGGCTGTTCCCCACGATGTCGGTGGTGGAGAACGTGCTCACCGGCGCGTACTCGCGCACCCGGGCCGGGTTCGTCCGCACCGCCCTGGGCCTGTCGCCGACGCGGCGCGAGGAGCGTCGCGAACGCGAACAGGCGTGGTCGCTGCTCGACTCGATGCAGCTCGCGCGTATCGGATCGGAGCCGGCCGGGAATCTGTCCTACGGCACCCGCAAACGGATCGAACTGGCTCGGGCGCTGATGCAGCGACCGCGGTTGCTGATGCTCGACGAACCGGCGAACGGGCTGATCCACGAGGAGGTGCTCGAGCTCGCCGGTACGGTCCGTGCGCTGTGCGACGAACGGGGATTCTCGGTACTGCTCGTCGAGCACCACATGGCCATGGTGATGTCGATCTCGGACCGGGTGGTGGTGCTGAACTTCGGTCGGAAGGTCACCGAGGGCGCACCCGCCGAGGTGGCAGCCCATCCCGAGGTCGTCGAGGCGTATCTGGGAGGTGCGGCGTGAACCTGCTCGACGTCGAGGGGCTGCACGCCCGCTACGGCAGCGCGGAAGTGCTGCACGGCATCGATTTCGCGGTGCCCGCGGGCGAGGTGACGGTGGTACTCGGTGCCAACGGTGCCGGGAAGACCACCATTCTGCGATCGATCTGCGCGATGGTGCACACCACCGGGCGGATCGTGTTCGACGGGCGCGATATCTCCGGACTGCGCACGGATCGGATTGCCCGCCTGGGCGTCGCGCATGTACCGCAGGGCCGGGGCACATTCGGTGACCTGACCGTCGAGGAGAACCTGCGGATCGGCGGTTACCCGACCTCCACCGCGGCCGCGGAGCAGGCGATAGCCCGGTGGTACGACTTCTTCCCGCGGCTGCGGGAGCGGCGGCGCCGGCCCGCGGCCGGGCTCAGCGGCGGCGAACAGCAGATGCTCGCCATCGCCCGGGCCCTGGTGGCCGGACCGCGGTTGCTGCTGCTCGACGAGCCGTCGCTCGGGCTGGCGCCCCGCATCACTCAGGAGGTGTTCCGGGCGCTCGCCCGGATCAACGAGGACACCGGCACCACGATCCTCGTCGTCGAGCAGAATGCCCACCTCGCGCTCGATATCGGATCGTCGGCGGTACTCGTCGACGCCGGGCGCGTCGTCGCCCAGCGTCCCGCGGAGAGCCTCGCCCGCGACGAATCGGTGCGGCGCGCCTACCTCGGTTATTGACCACAGGAGATCTGTTCATGCAAGTGTTCGCGCAGCAAGTGGTGGACGGGCTGACGTGGGGCGCGCTGTATGCCGCGCTCGCGCTCAGTATCGTCCTGGTCTACCGGGCGTCCGGGATCGTCAACTTCGCCCAGGGCGAGATGGCCATATTCTCGGCGTTCTTCGCATGGCAGTTCCACCAGTGGGGTGCACCACTGTACCTCGCGATCGGCGGTGCGATGGTGGTGGCGTTCTGCGTCGGCGCCGCCACCGAGCGGGTGCTGATCCGGCCGCTGGCCGGTTCGTCGGACCATATGCCCCTCGTCATCATCACACTCGGGCTGATGCTCCTGCTCAACAGCGCGGCCGGGTGGATCTGGGGAGTGCAGAGCCGGGAGTTCCCGGCAGTGGTGTCCGGTCCGGTGATCACGCTCGGCCCGGTCGTGATGTCGCGGCAGTCCGTGGTGATCGTCGGTGCGGTCGTCGTGGTCGCCGCGCTGCTGTTCGCCCTGTTCCAGCGGACACGGGTGGGGCTGGCGATGCGGGCGGCCGCCGGTAACCCGGATTCCGCGCAATTGATCGGCATCCCGGTCGGCCGGATGCTGATGATCGGCTGGGGTCTGGCCGCCGCCATCGGCGCGCTCGCCGCGTCCCTGGCGGCGCCGCAACTGTTCCTGCAGCCGAATATGCTCGTGGCGTCGCTCATCTACTCGTTCGCGGCCGCGGTCCTGGGCGGACTCGACAGTCCGGTCGGCGCGATTGTCGGCGGCCTGTGCGTGGGGGTGGCCGAGAACCTGGCCGGGACCTACATCTCCTGGATCGGCCACGATTTCAAGCAGGCGGTCGCGCTCGTTCTCATCCTCGGCGTGCTGTTGCTGAAGCCGGAAGGGCTGTTCGGCGTCGCGAAGGTGGCACGGGTATGAGACTGCTCCAGATCCTGCGCCGGCCACAGGCCGAACTCGACGCGCCGCTGTGGCTCTCCTGTGCCACGGTGATCCTGGTCGTCGGAATCGCGGCGGTGGCGCCGCTGGTGTCCGCGCCGTATGTGAACTTCGATCGCTCGATGGTGTTGGTGTACATCGTCGTCGGGCTCGGGCTGAATCTGTTGACCGGCAACACCGGTCAGATCTCCCTGGGTCACGGCTTCTTCTTCGCGCTCGGCGCCTATCTGAGCGCGGTCCTGGTGGAGAACCACGGGGTGCCGTATCTGCTGCTGATCCCGATCGCGTTCGCGGTCGGCTATCTCGTCGGCTATCTGTTCGGGCTGCCGGCGCTGCGATTGCACGGACTCCAGCTGGCGCTCGCCACCCTGGGGCTGGCGCTGGTGACGCCCGCGGTCATCAAGCGGTTCGAACATGTCACCGAGGGGCAGGCGGGTATCAACATCTTCGGCGCCGAGGCCCCCGAATTCACCGGACTGGCCCGGGACCAGTGGGTCTACTATCTGTGCCTCGTCGTGGCGTTCGTCGCGTACCTGGTGGTGCGCAGGCTCGCCACCGGCCGGATCGGGCGTTCGCTGATCGGCATCCGTGACTACGAAGCGGTAGCGACCACCCTGGGTGTGAACGCGACCCGGACCAAGACGACGATCTTCGCGTTCAGCGCCGCGCTCGCCGGTGTCGGCGGTGTGCTCTACAGCTTCGTGGTGCAGTACGTGGGCCCGGAGGCATTCGGGCTGCCGCTCGCGATCGCCTTCATCACGATGATCGTCGTCGGCGGGCTCGGCACGGTGCCCGGGGTGGTGTTCGGCGCTTTCTTCGTCGTGTACGTACCGCAGTGGACCGCCGATATCGACCAGTCGGCCGCCGGAATCACCTACGGTGCGGCCTTGATCCTGTTCATCTTCGTTCTGCCCTACGGGGTGATCAGCTTCGTGCGGCGGGGGTTCGGTCCGGTCGTGGCGCGCGTCCCCGGCCGTCGGCGGGGCGGCCCCGCCGCGGTAGCGGCCTCGTGACGGTCGGTGCGGGACAGCTCGTCCGGTGCCGGGCGCCACGGTGGGCCGAAGGGCCGTAGCGCTCGACCGGTCAGATCCCGTGCATCCGCATCCATTCCGAGTATCGGTCCAGCCAGCCGTCACAGGGCAGGCCGCGATCCTGCTCGGCGAAGCCGTGGCCGCCGCGTTCGTAGACATGCGCTTCCATCGGGCGACCGGCGCGCAACCAGTTCCGCTGCAACGCGGTACAGCCCTCGACGACACCGTCGCCCTCGTCGTCGGCGGCGAAGGCGAGGAACAGCGGCGGCGCGTCCGGCGGTATCCGGTATTCGTGCCAGACCGGCGGGTAGAGGGCCGCGGCGAAGTCGGGCCGGGATGTGGTGTCGTATCCGGTGGCAGCCTCGACGGTCAGCATCGCCCCCGCCGAGAATCCCATGATGCCCACCCGATTCGGATCGACACTCCAGTCGGCTGATCGCGCACGGACCGTCCGTATCGCGAGCCCCGCATCCGCGGTGGCGACGCGGGAATGCGCCTCGATCCGGCCGAGATCGACGGCGCCCCAATCGCGTAGGAATTCCGCATCGTCGGCTGGAGTGGGCAGCAGACGGTATCGCAAGACGAAAGCGGTGATCCCCTGCGTCGCGAGCTTGCGCGCAATACGAGTGCCCGTATCGGTGAGGACGACGAAGCTGCCACCGGGGCAGACGATTACCGCGGTACCGGTCGCCCGGGTGGGATCGGGCCGGTGCACGGTGAGCGCTGCGCGCGTGACGTTGCGGACCACTCCCAGATCGCGGTGACCCTGGATCTCGGGGATGACCGTGTGCTGCCCGTACGGCTCGGCGGCCGGATCCGGCGGGTGAGCATCCGATACGAGGGGGACGATTTCGTCGCCGAGCAGCATCGTCATTTCTCCGATCCGGTGCATTCTGCGGGCACGGTGACCACGCCGGTGTCGCCGTCGACCGTGACCTGTTCCCCGGTGTGCAGCTTTTCGGTGGCGTTGCCGGTGCCGAGGACAGCCGGAATGTGGTATTCCCGGGCGACGATCGAGCTGTGGCTGAGGGCGCCACCGATATCGGTGACGATCGCCGAGGCGAGTGCGAACAGTGGAGTCCAGGCCGGTGTGGTCATCCGTGCCACCAATACGTCGCCGGGCCGCATCCGGTCGAACTCTTCGGGGCCGCGAATGATCCGGGCCGGACCGGTGGTTCGTCCCGGACTGCCGGGCGTCCCGGCGACGGCCGGGCCGGAGTTGTGATCCCGATCTTCCCCGATTCGGATACCGAGGATCTTCTTGCCGCCACCGACCGGCAGCGTGTGCGGGGCGGCCAGTGCGCGTTGCGCCCGCCACCGGGCACGACGCTGCTCGACTCCGGGCCGCGCATCCGGTGGCGCTGTACCGGCATCCAGGTCGGCCGCCGCCATGGCGAGCTCGTCGAGTTCGAGCCAGTACACATCCTCGGCCGTGGCGAGCGACCCGGCCGCGGCGAGGCGCCGCCCCAGTTCGGCCAGCAGTTGCCGTACCGCCGGCCAGCCCACGCCGACATCGGCGAGGGCGTTCTCGCGCAGCGGCGCGGCGGCCTGAGCCCAGGCCAGTAGCCGGAACGCCAGCGCGCGACGCAGGCCCGGACGTTTCCGTGCGAGCACGCGCACTGCCTCGTCGCGAGTCCTTCTCGCGGCGTCCCGGCGCCGATGTGGATCGGGGGCGTCGTCGCCGAGGAAGTACTCGAGGGTGCGCAACTGGGCCGCAGGATCGTCGGCAGGCAGTGGTTCGGCGAAGTCGAGGTTGTAGACCATGTCGCCGAACTCCGTCAGATGTGCGCGGAACCGCGCGCGGAACTCCTGCCACGCGGAATCGGCCGGTTCATCCGCACCGGGCGTGGTACTCAGCCGGAGACGTGCTTCGGCGGGCAGGCGGGTGATGCGCTCGGTGAGTCCCGGCGCAGTCCGTACCCAGGCCGCCAGGTCGAACAGTGACTGCTCCGCCCGGATCGGTTTGCTGTCGAAACCCAGCAGGAGAGTCGCAGCTGCCGGATCACCGGTCCGGCGAATACTGTTGTAGGCCTTGGTGAACAGTGATTCGCTGGTGTATGCCGCCGGCAGGGCCCCGCTCTGGATGGTGAGGTAGTACGCCGCGGCCTCGTCGACTATCTCGCGGATGCCGGTCAGCAGCCGCGTGGCGGGCAGACCACTACTGTCGAGTTCTTGCCAGTCACGTGACGTTTCGAGATAGCGATTCCGTGACTCGGTCCAACGTGGTGCCGCGGAGCGCAAGTACCGCGGCAGGGTGGTGGTCAGGAATCTGGGTTGCGCCAGCATCATGCGCAGCAGCAACGATCCGGTGTAGTCGACGTTGTAGTAGCCGTATCCGTTGACCACCGCGAGCGGTTCGTCGAAGTACGGCAGCCGGATACGCCGGTAGTGGTCGAGTGTGGCCTGCGCCCACGCCGGAATGCCGAGCGTCGCGAACAACGGCGACAGCGGTTCGGGCAACAGTTCCATCACGCTGCCGCGCACGTACCGCCCGTGCGGATCGGGCGTCGTCCAGGCCGGGTCCGTGAGGGTGGGATCGGGTAGCGCGGTGATCGGGCGAGCCTGGACGATGAACAGGCGCCGATCGTGCAGCGCCCATTCGATATCCATCGGTTGCTCGTAGAGCCGTTCGACGCGGACCGCGAGCCGGGCCAGATCCGATGCCTGCGCGGGCGACAGCGCCGGTCGATTGCGGTGGTCGGTGGGCACTCGGTCCGTACGGGTGCCGTCCGGGGTGCGAACGGTCATAACCTGTTTGTCGCCGATGTCCTGCCGCAGTACGTCACCGTCGGCCTTCGCGACCACGAAGGTGTCGGGGGTGACCAGCCCGCCGACGATCGCCTCACCGAGGCCCCAGGCCGCGTCGATCAGCACCCGGTCGCGGGCGCCGGTGACGGGATCTGCGGTGAAGGCGATCCCGGCCGCTTCGGCGGGAACCAGCTCCTGGACCACGACCGCGAGCGCGACCGCGCCGGATTCGACGCCGTTGCGGGCCCGGTAGCCGATGGCGCGGCCGGTCCACAGCGAGGCCCAGCAGTGTTTCACCGCCGCGAGTACCGCATCCGTGCCCCGGATATCGAGAAAGGTCTCCTGCTGGCCCGCGAACGACATATCGGGTAGATCCTCGGCGGTCGCCGAGGAACGTACCGCGACGGGCTTTTCGCCCAGTGCCCGATATCCGGCGCCGATCTCCTCTGCTATGTCGTCGGGAATTGGTTGTGCTGCAAACGCTTCGGCGATCTCGGCGGCTGCGCTGTCCCAGGAATCGGGCCGATCGGGTACCGCTGTGGCGGCTGCGGCGACGATCCGATCGTGCAGGCCGCCGGTCGCGACGAATCGCCGGTAGGCCGACGTTGTGACGTGAAAGCCCGGCGGCACGGGTAGGCCCGCCTTCGCCAGGCGGGCGAGTGAACTTCCCTTGCCGCCCGCACATTCCAGTGTGGCGCTCGGATCGGCCAGCCCGAGTGTGTAGGGATCCTGCTCGACAGCGGTGCTGTTCATGATGATGTCCGTTCGGATGGCGGTCGGGTCAGGTGGACGGCCGGCTGTGGAGCGTCGAAAGCATGTCCAGGAGGGCGGCTTTGCCCGCTTCGAGGTCGGCGGCCGCGGGTGGGGTGAGGCCGAGTTCGAGTAGCTCGGACAACGCCCCGACGACGGCTTCGGTGGTGGGGAGGTCCGGTTGACCGGATGCGTCACGTCGGTGCGGGAAGGTTTCTCGAAGTGCCGGGGTGAGGGAATCGAGAACGAAGGCCACGGCGTCGCCGTCGATATCCGCGCGGACCGCGCCCGCCTCCTGCATCATGCGCACGAATTCCCGGGTGCCGAAATGCTCGACACGGACCGCCGAGTTGCCGCTCTTGCGCAGGTATTTTCCGAAGACGTCCACGTCGCGGGCGACGATCGCCGCGGCCAGCGGCAGCTCCCGCAATGCTGCGGCCATGGCCCGGTAAACGCTGGCCACGCTCCCGCCGCGTGGATCCGCTCGCAGATGTTCGCTCCACGATTCGGCGTAGCGGTCGAGTTCCCGGCGGGTCACCGCCTCGACGAGCTCGTCCTTGGATTTGAACCGCAGGTAGACCAACCCCCGGTGAAGCCCGACGGTTTCGGCGACATCGCCCATCGTCAGCTTGTTGTACCCGGCTCGCAGCAGCAGCTCCGCCGCGGCGTCGAGGATGGCCTGTTCGCGTTCTCGATCGCCGACCACAGAATTTGACCTTTTGACGAAATTCGATAATTTGTCAAAACCGACTGTACGCGGTGTCTCGAGCTGGCGTCAAGGTCGGCGCATCCGGGAGCCCCGATGCTCTCGAGCCACTGTCGCGCAGTCGTTTCGGTGGGCCGGCCGCCGCCGGGGAACGACGCCGGTCAGGGTGGTGCGTCGCCGAGTTCCCGCTGTTGCACGACGAGATCGTCCAGATCGGTCAGGCGGCGCAATCCGGCCAGCGGCCGGGACATGCGCCGATTACCGGCGAGCGCTTTCTCGTTGCGCCACAGGAAGTACCAGTAGCCGGCGGTGAACGGACAGGCCTGCTCACCGACCCGCCGATCCGGTCGATACCGGCAGTCGCCGCAATAGTCGCTCATGCGGTCGATGTACGCGCCGCCGGAGGTGTAGGGCTTGGTGGCCAGGAGTCCGCCGTCGGCGTGCTGCGACATCCCGAGCACGTTGCCGATCATCACCCATTCGTAACCGTCCACGAAACAGCGGTGGAACCAGTCGGCGACCGCGGCGGGTCGCCAGCCCCGTTGCAGGGCGTAACTCGACAGCACCATCAACCGCGGGATGTGGTGGACCCAGCCGTGCTCACGGACATCGGCCAGAACGTCGCGCAGACACCGAGCCTGCACCGCGTCCGCGTCCAGATCGGTGAACCATCCGGGTAGGGGACGGCGGGCCGCGAACTCGTTGCGATGGCGGTACTGCCGGCCGAAATGCCAGTAGGAATGCCAGATGTAATCCCGCCATCCGATCAGCTGCCGGATATATCCCTCCGCTCCGGCCAGGGGGACGTGCCCGTCGCGGTAGGCATCCTCGGCGGCGTACGCGCACTCCAGTGGGTCCAGCAGACCGAGGTTCATCGGTGCCGAGAGCAGGCTGTGTGCCATCCACGGGTCGCCGGCCAGCATGGCGTCCTCGTACGGTCCGAAATGCGGGAGCCGGTCGTGCAGGAAATGCCGCAGCGCTGTCAGTGCCTCGGCGCGCGTGACCGCGAATTCCCGTGGACCGTCGTTCCCGACGAACGAGACGGTGCCGTCGCGTTCCCAGCGGTCCAGGTCCGCGCGCACCTGTTCGTCGATTTCGTCCTCGGCCGGCCACCACGGCTGTGGGACGCCGAGCCGGATCGACTTCGGTGGCGGCTCGCGGTTCTCGGTGTCGAGGTTCCAGCGTGAACCGGCGGGTTGCGCGCCGTCCATCAGCAGTTCGAACCGGCGCCGCGCGTCGCGGTAGAAATCCTCCAGCAGTAGACCCGATCGTGGGCGCGCCCAGTCTTCGAAGGTGGTCCGGTCGGTGGCGAAACCACGGGCGGGCAGGACCTCGACGTCCGGCAGTGTCCGCACGAATCGGTCGGCTGCCCACGATGTGGGTTGGCATACGGTGAGCCGGTCGCGCACCTGGTCGAGAGCTTCGCGGTAGGTATGGGCCCGGAGAAAGAGCGCCTGCTCGCCGAGTTCGGCGGCACGGTGACGCAGCGCCGACAGCACCAGATGCGCCTTGCGGCGATGGAAACGTCGGCGCCCGAAGACGGCACGGGATTCGATGAGCAGGACCGGCTGGTCGGCGGTATCGAGGAAATGCGGGCCCAATTGGTCGGCGAAACACCATCGCCGCGTTGCCTCACCCGTCATCTGTTGTTCCCCGCTGACTTCCGGTGGCAGTGCGAGTGGGCTGATTCGGGCACGACCGAGGCTAACCGGCTTGCGCGGCGACCCGCGCGCACCACGCCGGGAACGGCCGGCTGTGCACCAGGATCGCCGAACCGAGTGCACCGGCCGTCGGCGATCCCGGGCGGGTTGGTCGGCGCGATCGGGTGAGGTGGCGCAGCTGTATCGGTGAACGACACCTCGGTGGTGGTTCTCGGACCGGAGGGCAACCATGCCGATAGTTCGCATCGCGGGCTCTAGAGTATGACCTATGCCGTATATGATGCCGGGTCGGCAACCGGTGGTCCCGCCGGAGTGTGTTTCCTGGTGGGGCCGATGAGCAGAATCGGACATCTGCTACCCGAAGCCAGGAATCGGCTGCAGGATGTGGTGCTGAACCTGGGTGCACAGGTCATGCGCAAGAACAAGGCTCTTGCGAGCGTCGTCATGCAGGTGCAGAAGATCAAGAAGTCCGATACGTTTCACGGCTCGGTCGTTCCCGAGACTCTCCGATACGCGCCGGACGGGCGTTTGCTGACCTCTATGGAGCGACCTACCCTTGTCTTGGTTTCGGCGCAGCCCGGAGCAGGCAAGACCACGGCGGTGCACGAAATTCTCGAATCCTT
Organism: Nocardia sp. NPDC001965; assembly: GCF_053594175.1. Lineage (NCBI taxonomy): Bacteria > Bacillati > Actinomycetota > Actinomycetes > Mycobacteriales > Nocardiaceae > Nocardia > Nocardia sp. NPDC001965. Next base: position 394,060 of record NZ_JBSFDZ010000002.1, on the reverse strand, counting down.
CGCTGATCGCGGTGGGGCGGCGCGGGTGGCCGGAGACGCCTACCGGAAGTATCACTCGGATTACGAGAGGGTGCTCGCCGAGAATGCCGTCACCACTGGTCGCCCTTTCCTGCCGGACACTTTCGTGCTCCGCTCGATGGCACTGGATCACGCGATCGGGAACCGGTTCAACATCGCGTACGAGAGCGCCGGAGGGATGAGCGCACGCGGCGAACTGGATATGGCGAAGAAGGCTCTCGCCGAGGACTATCGAGGCGAATTCGTCGGAATCGCGGTGCCCGACGAGGAAAGTGCCCTGTCGAGTATCGTCCGCTGCGTCGACCAATGGCTCGAGGCCGGTTCCGGGCGATACGTGGATCCTGATGTCCAGAAGAGCGCTTCGGTAAAGGTATCGGAATTCATTCGTACACTGGAGTCGGATGCCCCGGTGGTACCGGTGGACCGCATCACGATTCGTTCGCGGACCGATGTGCTGTACGTGAACGAGAGGCTCGCCACCGGAGAGTGGGCTAAGCAGGACCCGGAGGGTGCCTGGACCGCCTACGAGGCAGAGCGTAATCGCCCCCCTTCCGCGGAGGAGAAATTCGCCTTCGTCGAGCGAGCGGAACAAACCCGCCGAACACTCGAATCCGAGATCGAGTCGACCGCTTCGCACTCTCCGGCCAAGGCCGCACAATTGCAGTCGTTGCTGGATGACCTCGACCGAGTCGTCGAGCAAGCGCAACCATGGCTGACACGAACCGAGTGAGCGATCCGGCGCCTGAGACCGGGCACAGGCAGGGAGATGGTGGACGTATGATTCCCGAAGAGGACAAAAGCCTGTATTACGAGTGCGCAGTCGAAATCGCGACGAGTCTCATGGCGCAGTGCAGTGCCGTCCAATCGGTCGCCGAGTACGTCGGTGACAGCGCGGTTCGCCAGCAGATGAAATATTTGCGTCGGGGCTACCTCGCTGAGCTGTCCCGCTTGGAACCGGCGGACACGGCGGCTGTTCGTCGGAAGATCCGCGCCTGGGGTACGACGCTCACTCGTAAGGTGGAGGCGCCTCGGGAACATATTCCTCCGCGTCACAGTCCAGCGGCCTATCGCCTGGAGCGCGAGGATCATTCGAGAATTTTCCGTGAGTCGATCGCGGTGGAAACTCTCGCGACCCTTCCGCGGAGCGCGCAGCCGGTAGCAGTGATCGTGGCAGGTCCGCCGGGCAGCGGTAAGACCACCGTGCGACAGAATCTGCTGGCCGGATGGACAGAAGAGACGCCCGCTGTCATCGACCCGGAACTGTATCTGGCATACCATCCCCATCAGTGGGATCTGATCCTCGCCGATGACGCGGCGATCCGGGAAGTGCTGATGGCCGACGCGTTGGGCTGGGTGGCGATGGCGCTCGATGCCGCACTTTCCGGCCGTCACGCTGTCCTGCTGGAAGTCGATGCGGAATCGCCCGATCCGACCGCCGGATTCGCGAAGATATTCGATGACTGCGGTTATCTGGTTCGCATCGAGTTCGTCACTGCACCCGAAGCGGAGCGGTCCCTACATCTCGGAGCGAGGTACCGAGCCCGTCACGGGAACTGGGGCGCGCTCGCGGTGTAGTGCGGCCGCAGCGGGCGCGATCGACCGCCCCGCCGCGGCCGCCCGCGGCCGCCTGGCCGCGGGCTATCAGTGTGCGGGGTCCTGTTTGATGGCCGAGACCTCGAATTCCAGCACGACCTTGTCGGCGACCAGTACGCCGCCCGTCTCCAGTGCGGCGTTCCAGGTGATCCCGAAATCCTTGCGATTGATGGTGGCCGAACCCTCGAAGCCGACCCGGGTGTTGCCGAACGGGTCGTCGGCCTGGCCCTCGAACGTGAAGGGGACCGTGACCGGCCGGGTGATGCCCTTGATGGTGAGGTCACCGGTGACATCGAAGGTGTCCGGGCCGGTCGGGGTGATCGCGGTCGAGCGGAAGGTGATCTCGGGGTGTTCGTCGAGCCCGAGGAAGTCGAGGCTGCGCAGATGCTTGTCGCGATCGGCGTTGCGGGTGTCGATACTGCCCGCCTGGATGGTCACCTCGCCGGAGGAGTTGGCGGGGTTCTCGGCGTCGAAGTGGGCGCTACCGGTGAAGTCGTTGAACGCTCCGCGCACCTTGGTCACCATCGCGTGCCTGGTGACGAAACCCACCCGGGTGTGTGCCGGGTCGAGTACGTAGGTCCCGCTCAGTTCTTTCACGTTCGTCGCGGTCGTCATCACGTTCCTCCGATGTCGGTAGTTGATGTGTCACCTAGATGGTGCGCCCATGTTGGTGATATGTCAACTAATGCGCTAGCCTGGTGTTATGACCGAGACGCGATGGCTCGACGAGCGGGAGCGACACGCTTGGCGGGGATATCTGCGGATGCACACCCAGCTGGTCGCCCACCTGCACCGGCAACTGCAGAACGACTCCGGGCTTTCGCTGTCCGATTTCGACGTGCTGGTCCAGCTCACCGATCGGCCCGAACCCCGCATGCGGGTGGGCGAGCTGGGGCAGGCGCTGCAGTGGGAGAAGAGCCGGCTGTCCCACCATCTCGGACGAATGCAGCGCCGCGGACTGGTCCTGCGCGAGGACTGCCCCGACGATGCCCGCGGGGCGTTCATCGTGCTGACCGGGCAGGGGCGCGACGCTATCGAGCAGGCGGCACCCCGACATGTCGAAACCGTGCGTGAACTGGTATTCGACGCGCTCACCGAAGATCAGGTCGACGCGCTGGCATCGATTGCCGACCGGATCCTCGAGAAACTGGACGAATCGGACCGCGGATCGGCCTGAGCCGGGGAACGGCTCGGGAGCTCGTGACGACGCGCCGCAACGGGCTGGGTCCCGGGTCTGTGCGTCGGCCGTTCAGCCGAGCAGTGGAGCCGCCGGACCGTCGGCGAGCGCGGCTACCTTCGCCCGAGCCCGAGTCGTTCGTCTCGGGCATCGGCCAGGCCTCGTCGTCGAGGCCGAACTCTCCAGAGAATCCGGCATCGGCGTAGTCGCTTGCCGCCGGCCACTATTCGAATCGCTTCATCCTCCCCGCTGTCGCTCCGGATGGTGATCCTGGACGGTCGGCCACCGCGGAACCGGTGCCGGCGCGGTCCGGGATGCGGCAACCGAGCCCGCGCGTACAGCGCGGAGGGCTTGACTGTGCCGCTGCGGCACGCTGTTGGCTGGTTGTCGGGTCCCGCACGAAGGAGGAGAGCCACATGATCGGAAACTCCGGCGTGGTGCGAAGTCTCGCGGTGACGGCGGTGATCGGCCTCGCCGCTGCGCTCGTCACGGGGTGCGCGGTGGAAGGGGCCGTCCCGCCGCTCGGATGGGGAGCGTGTCCCGAGGAAGTGACGGCCGAGGCCGTACCGTCCCGGCTGGACTGCTCCACCGTGCCGGTGCCGGTGGATTATTCCGATCCCGGAAGCGGCGAGATCGACATCATGATCTCTCGGTTGTCCGCCCCGGACCCGGCGAAGCGGCGCGGGGTCCTGCTGCTCAATCCGGGTGGTCCGGGTGGGTCCGGGCTGGCGTTTCCCGCGTTTCTGGTCGCGCGCGGATTGCCCATCGAAGTGACGGACAGTTACGACGTGATCGGTATGGACACCAGAGGGATAGGGCATTCGGCTCCGGTGAACTGTGGATTCACCGGAGCGGGAGCTTATGTCGGCAATATTCCGCCGTACGCGGTCGACGACGCGGCCGTGACCGAGCGGGCGACTGTCGTGCAAGGGGTGGCGCAGCAGTGCGGGCGCAACGATACCGACGACCGTCTGCGTCACGTGACCACGGCCAATACAGCTCGCGACCTGGACCGGATCCGTGCCGCGCTCGGGGAGGAGAAAGCCAGTTTCCTCGGGTTCTCCTACGGCACCGCGCTGGGCGCCGCCTATGCCTCCCTGTTCCCGGACCGGGCCGACCGGATAGTGCTCGACAGCAATATCGGTGATACCCATCTGGATTCCGACGGAATGCGCCGCTACGCCCTGGGTATGGAGCAGACATTTCCCGATTTCGCGGCCTGGGCAGCGGCGCGACACGTCACGTACGGCCTCGGCCGCACGCCGGAAGAGGTGCGTGCCACATACTTCGAGCTCGCCGGACGGCTCGACGCCCAGCCGGTGGAGGGTATCGACGGTGGTGGCTTCCGGGCGAGCGTGTTCGCGTTCCTGTTCTCCGAGTCGCGGTACGCCGTGCTGGCCGAATTGTGGCGGGCCGTACGCACCGGCGGCCGGCTGCCGGATCTCGGTGCGGAACCGGATCTGTCTTCGTTCGACAATTCGTGGACGGTGTTCCTGGCCGTCACCTGCAACGATGTCCAGTGGCCCGAGGACGTGGGGTATTACCGGCGCGCGGTGGCCGCGGACCGCGAACGGTATCCGCTCTACGGTGCGGCCGCCGCGAACATCACGCCGTGCGCCTTCTGGCCGCACGAACCCGCCGAGGCGCCGGTCGAGATCGACGCCGACGGACCGGCCGATGTCCTGCTCGTCCAGCACAGGCGAGATGTTCCCACCCCGTATCACGGCGGTGAGCTGCTGCGCGAGAAATTCGGCGATCGCGCACGTCTGGTGAGCGTCGACGGGAGCGGTCACGGCGTGTACGTCCTGGGCGGCAATGCCTGCGCGCGCGATATCACCACCGATTATCTGGTCGACGGCGCCATGCCCGAGAACGATATGTCCTGCGGCCCGTCCTGACGACGGCATCGAGACATGCCTGGGGCGGGACGGCGACCCCGACGGGACATCCGGCACATATTGCGGGCATTCGGCCGGGCGCCGGGTTCCGGGCCCCGATCGATCGGCCCGGTCGGTACGTGCCGGATATTCGGATCGCTGCGATCCGAAAGCCGGGCCGGATCGCGGTCTTCCCGGGAGAAGCCGCCGCGAGCTGGCAGAACTCCGCGCTGCGGGTGGCGGTCACCGGGGCGCGGGGAGCAGCGGGCGCGCGTCGGCCGCCCGGATTATTACTTGATAGTTGTTAACCTTTCGTCGTCGGTTCGAGCCGAAGGGCCGGCCACCTGCTAGCGAAGGGAACCTGCACGATGACCACAATGTGTCGGGTCACCCCGTCCGAGATGCCGCTGCCCGAAGGATCCGCCCATGACGCTGCCCGACTCTTCGACTACGACCGAGGAGCAGGTGGCAGCGGTGGAACGGGTGCAGGTCGCGCTCATCCAGGTGGCACGGCAGTTCCGGATGATGGACCGGGCGGGTATCAACCAGTCGGCGCGCAGCGCACTCGCGGCGATCGTGAAATTCGGTCCGCTGTCGATGTCGGAACTCGCGGCACACGAGGGTGTGGATCCGGCCAGCGTATCGCGAACGGTACGCAAGCTCGAGGAGTCCGGGGAGGTGCTGCGCCGCACCTCGGACGCGGACGCCCGCGTCAACCTGATCGAAGTGACCGAATCCGGCCGCGAACTGTTCCTGCGCAGTCGCCGACAGCTCACCGAGATCGTTCTGGACCGGATCTCCACGCTCACACCGGAACAGATCGCCACGATCGTCGCGCTCGGCGACGGGCTGGAACTGCTGGTGTCGGCAACCGGCCCGCGCTCGTCCTGACGACTCGGCGCGGTTGCCGGAGCATTCCGGCGTGCGCAGCCCGCGCACACATCACCGACTGACCTCCGCGCGGCCGGGACCGGCCCCGCACACAATTCACCCTGCTCCGCCGGGCACGCATCCGCGTGGCCGGCCGATCGAACGGATTCTCATGACCGTCCTGAGTGCAGAGCCCGCGGCCGAACGGGCGGGTCGGACACCCGCGATCCGCCGACCGACCACGGCCTCGCGCGCCACCTCGCTGCTCGGGGTGATCGCTCCGCCGCTGACGCTGATCATTCTGCTGGCGGTGGGGTGGAATGTCATGGCCGCGCGGATGAACAGCCCGCTGGTGCCGACGCTCGGCTCGATCGCCGACGAACTGGTCGGGCTGTGGAGCAGTGGCTCGCTGTGGGCGAATCTCCAGGTGACGTTGACCCGGGTACTGCTGGGATTCGCGGCGGCCTTCGTCGTTGCCGTGGTACTCGGAATCGCCATGGGGCGCAACAAGTATGTGCAGCGCTTCTTCGAGCCCGCGGTACTGCTGGGGTTGGTGACGCCCGGACTGGTGAAAGCGCTGCTGTGTGTCATCTGGTTCGGCATCAGCATGGCCAATCCGATCCTGGCCGTGGCCCTGGCGGCCGCGCCCGCCCTCATCGTCAACATCACCCAGGGCGTACGCGATGTGGACCCGCAGCTGCTCGAGATGGCCCATGTGTACCGGTTCGGCGCGTGGACCCGGCTGCGGCGGATCTGGTTGCCCGCGCTGGCGCCCTCGCTGTTCACCGGTGCGCGGCTGGGCATCGCCATGGCGTGGAAGGTGATCGTGCTGGTCGAGATCTTCGGGATGGCCAGCGGGGTCGGATATCAACTCAACCTGGAGTTCTCCAATCACAACGTGGCGGGCGTGCTCGCCTGGACGATCGCCTTCGCACTGGTCATGACGACCATCGAATACGGCGTGCTCCAGACATCGGAACGGCGGGTCGCCCGCTGGCGTAAGGAGTCCACGGTATGAGTACCGGAATCGAACTGCGCGGCATCGCGAAATCCTTTGTGAGCAAGAAGAACGGCACCGTCCAGACGGTTTTCGAGGACTTCTCGCTCGATGTGGCACCGGGTGAGCTCGTAGCACTCGTGGGAGCGTCGGGGACCGGCAAGACGACCCTGCTGCACCTGGTGGCCGGACTCGAGACCGCGGATTCAGGTGTCATCCGGGTCGGCGCGCCCGCGACGCCGGCCCGGGTGGGAATGGTCTTCCAGCAGCCCCGGTTGCTGGACTGGATCAGCGTGGCCGACAACATCGAGATCGCCGCGAAATCGGCCGGGCGCGACGTATCCGCTGTCGCGGAACTCATCGACGCGGTCGGTTTGCGCGAGTACGCCGACGCATATCCTTCGGTGCTGTCCGGCGGGCAGCGCCAGCGCGCGGCGGTGGCACGGGCGTTCGCGGTCGACCCGGACATCGTCCTGTTCGACGAACCGTTCAGCGCTCTGGACGAACTCACCGGCCGCAAGCTGCGGTTGCTGTTGCAGACCCTGCTGGTCGAGCGTTCGGTCACCGGCCTGCTGGTCACCCACAACGCACTCGAAGCGGCCTTCCTGTCCGACCGGGTCGTCGTACTCGCCGACCGCCCGGCCCGGATCGTGCAGGACATCCGCGTCTCGCTCACCCGGCCACGATCCACCGAGGACGCCACCCTGTTCGACCTGCATCGCGACATCATCGCGCATATCGCGTGATACCGAAGCGCCTGATACCGAACCGATCCAGAAACGGAGACCTCGTGTCCGCAACACGTGGCAACATATTCACTCGCGAAGCGGCGCTGGGCCCCGCCGTCTCCCGCCGCCGGGCTCTCCGGGCCGGCGCCGCACTCGTCGGCGGACTGGGCCTCGGTGCGTTGCTCGTCGCCTGTGGCGACAACGACACCGCACCGGCGGTCGACGCGAACGGAAATCCACTGCGGCCGATCAAGGTCGGCGCCGTCCAACCCGGTACCGCGGGGTCGGTGATCGATCCGATCACCGACCAGTTCGGACTCGAAGCGAAACACGGGCTGGACCTGGTCCGCGACGGTGGCGGTGGTGTCGGTACCGGACAGGAGAACCTGCTGACCGGCCTGCTCGACACCTTCGCCTTCGGACCGCTCGGCGCCACCGACGCCAATATCTCCGGACACGATGTGGTGATCGTGGGACCGCAGCTGTGGAACCACGGACGGTGGCTCGTTCCCGCGGACAGCGATATCACCTCGGTGCAGGACCTACGGGGCAAGCGGATCGGTGTCCAACCGGCGAGTTCGGATACCTACAAGGCGGCCGCACTGGGCCTGGCGGTCAACGGAATCGACTTCGAACGCGAGTTCCAGATCTTCCCCGGCCAGCCGATCGCCAACCTCGCACTGTACGAGCGCGGTGACCTCGACGCGATCATCGCTATCGAGCCCAACGCCACCCGCCTGGTCGCGCAGGGCAACCGGCAGGTCGCGACCGTTTCGCAGCTGTGGCAGCAGGGGACCGGCGACCCGAATCCGTTGTTCCTCAACGGGGCGGCGTTCAACCGCCCGTGGTTGGAACGTCACCGTGATACCGCGGCCCGGTTCGTCGCACTGCGCTCGGAAGCCAACGCGCTCATCACCGCGGACCCCGCCCTGCTCGGCACGCATTACGAAGCATTCGGGATACCGGCCGACGAGGAGGCCGCCATCGATCTGCTGCCGGAGCGGCTGCGCGATATCTATCCCTCGGCGTGGGACAAGAGCCTGTTCGCGAATATGGACAAGCAGATCCGGGTCGCCCTCGATATCGGCCTGCTGTCGCGTACCGCGGAGCGGCCGGTCTACGAAAGCCTGAGTTGAACGGTCCGGCGGCCGCGCAGCCGCCGCGATACCCACGAACGGCCCTGCTGGCCTGCTGTGCGAGCCTGTTCCTGTCCTCGCTCGACACCTCCGCGCTGGTGGTCGCGCTGCCCGCACTCCAGGCGGATCTCGGGCTGGATGTGGCCGGATTGCAGTGGGTCGTGGTGGCCAATGCGCTGGCGCGCGGCAGCACCTTGTTCCTCGCGGGTTCCCTCGCCGACCGCTTCGGCCCGCGGCGGGTCTTCCGGACCGGGGTCGTTCTCTTCGGCGCCGCCTCGCTGTTGTGCTTCGTCTCGTCCGGTTTCGCAGAGCTGATCGTCTGGCGGGTCGCGCAGGGGATCGGCGGATCGTTGATGACCCCCGCCTCGATCTCGCTGCTCACCGGGGTATTCCAGAATCCGGTCACGCGCAGCCGGGCACTGGGCACCTGGAGCGCTACCGCCGGAGTATCGACAGCGCTCGGGCCGGTGATCGGCGGGCTGCTCGTCGCAGTGGTCGGCTGGCGCAGCGTCTTTCTCATCTGCCTGCCGTTCGCGGCGCTCGTCGTGATCGCCCTGCGGTGGGTGCCGGAATCCCCGGTGCCGCGGCTCCGGCGGCGGATCGACCCGGCCGGTCATCTCTCCATCGCCGCCACATTGTTCCTGCTCACCTTCGCCCTGTCCGGCGGGGCGCGCGAAGGTTGGCTCTCGGCGACGACATTGCTCGCGCTCTGCGCGGCCGCGGTGTCGGTGGCGATCGTGGTCCGGGTGGAGGGGCGGGCTGTCGATCCGGTCCTGGATCTGCGGGTATTCCGCCGGCCGCAGCTGCGCGGGGCCGTGCTGACGGCCGGGTTCTCCTATTTCTGCCTCACCGGAATGAACTTCGTCAATACCCTCTATCTCCAGCAGGTGCGCGGATACTCGCCGTGGGAGGCGGGGCTCATGGCCTTACCGCTCACCGCCGGCACTCTCGTCGCCGCGCAGGTCTCCGGGCGGTTGCTCGGCCGGTACGGTCCGCGAAAACCCGTTCTGCTCGCTTTCCTCTTCCTGATCACCGCTATGGCGGCGCTCGCGTCCATGGCGTCGACGACCTCGCCGATCGGCTGGATATTGGTGGCCTTCGCGCTCCTCGGTATCGGGATGGGCATGGCCAATCCACCGGCGACCTCCTCGGCCGTGGCGGCGCTACCTCGCGAACGTGCCGGTTCGGCCAGCGCTATCACCAGTACCTCGCGGCAGGTCGGGATGAATCTGGGGACCGCCGTGCTCGGCGCGATCACCGTCTCCGTCGCGGGATTCCTGGCGCGGCCGGGCCAGGTCTCCGCCCACGATTTCACCTCCGGAATGCGAATCGCGTACGCGGCCACCGCAGCCGCGGCCGTCCTCGCGCTCCTTGCCGCGAATCGCTGGTTCCCGGCGGCCCCCGACTCGACCCCGTCCGAGGTCGACGACACCCTAGGAAAGGAACGCTCCGATGAGCACCGACGAAACGAAAACGCCCCTGCCGAAGATCACCAGCGTCCGGACCGGAGCGATCTTCACGCTCCCGTACCTGGTCGGGCTGGAGAAGGGCTACTTTCTCGACGAGGGCGTTGATCTCGAGCTCGTGGCGCCCGGCGCCTACAACGTCAGCGTGAAACCGATCGAGGACCACCACCTGGTGAGCTCGTTCGGCGGGATCTCCCGCGGTTTCGAGGACGGTGAGGTGTCGATGTATCGCGCGTGCGAATGGGGACAGGTTCGGCGGGCACAGGATTCGGGTCGCGGCGGCCGGATCGTGACCCAGCGCGCCGCGATCGCCAGCCAGGCGATCTTCGTCCGCCCAGACTCCGATGTGTTGCACCCGCAGGGCCTGCGCAACAAGCAGGTGGCGGTCAACTTCCACCACGGCTCGCACTACCTCGCGATCCAGACCCTCGAGGGGTTCGTCGAGCCCGACGAACTGAAAGTCGTGCACGTCGGGGGTCCGGCGGACCGGTTCGCGGCGCTGCGCGACGGTACCGTCGAAGCGGTGGCGCTGATGGAGCCCTACATCAGCCTCGCGCTGAAGCAGGGGTACCGGTTGATCGCGGAGGCGTTCTACACCGGAGCCGAGATCGCCGACGAGAAGGTCGATCCCGAGGTCTACGCGGCAATCGACCGCGGGGTGCGCCGGGCGGTCGCCGATATCAACGCCGATGTCACGCCGTACCTGCACTACTTCACCGAGGAGATCCCGGCGGAGCTGGGCACCCTGGACGAGTCGGATATCAGCCCCTGGCGACTGCGTTTCGCGGATCCGCAGCCCTACGCCCCTGAACAGTTCGACCAGACCTATCGCTGGCTGCTCAAGTGGGGACTGATCGAATCGGGATCCGATTTCAAGAAACTGGTCGACAACCGGGCACTGTCGCTCTGAGTGGTTGTCCGGGGTGGTGTACCGCCCGGTGCACCGCCCCGGGGCGGACCGATCACATCGGCCGCCGTACCGCGAAGAGAGAGCGCCCGGTGTGGTGGCCGTCGAATCAGCCGGCTGTCGCGGAGCCGAGTCGCTGGAGCGACCACGGTGTCGCGTCGACCGGGGTGCCCGCGACCGCTCGCTGGGCCCGGTCGGTCTTGGCGCCGGGCGGGAGTAGGGGATCGGTGGCGAGAATGACGCGGCCCTCGTCGTTGACGAGGACCACGGCCGGGCCCGATTCCCGGAACCAGGGGAGCAGGATCTCCTGCATGGCGCCTACCGGGACATCGGCACCCGCGATTCCGAGGAACTGTCCCGGCGCGGTCCGTACCGGGACAGCGAAGGTGCATACGTATTGGTCGGTGCAGGCGAAATCGATATAGGGACCGTGTGCCCAGCGCTGTCCCCGGTCGCGCGGGATCACATACCAATCCATTTGGGTGTAGTCGTAGAAGTACTCGCTCTGCGGATTGAGTTCCGGGGTGAGGCGCTGGAGACCGCGTACGGGGTCGGTGTGCCACCATTCCAGGAACCGGGCCCGGTCGGCGAGAACACCGTCGGCCATCACGACGCCCGCTCCGTCGAACAGTGCTCCGCGCCGTTCGAGCTCGTGGACGATGGGCTCACGCAACGCTGCGAGATCGGTGGATCGCGGGGGTGGCGGCGATTTCCTGCGGTCCTCCCACAGGGCGAGCAGCGCCGCGCTGATGGTTGTCAGCGATAGATAGACCTGGTCGGCCAGCTCGGTGACGACGGCGGCGAGCGATTCGATGGTCGAAGGTGTGTTGTTGTCCGTCATCGGTCAGTGAGCTCCAAGCGTAGGACGACGAGCCGACGGAAACGCGATTCACTGTGCGATTCTGCCAGCTCCCGCGCCCGTCCATCATCCTCCTGTTCGATGGCGTCCACGAGAGCGCGGTGGGCGGATGCCTCGGCCACCGGGTCCAGTTCCAGTCGCGGTAGCCAGAACAGGCCGGAGAGTTCGGCCTGCAACTGGACCTGGGCGCGGGTCAATCTGGTGGACTGGGCGCAGACCGCCAACTCGATATTGAACCGGCTGTCGGCCCGCCGGGCGGCCACCGGTTCGTCACCGGCCATCAGCCGGTCGGTCAAGGTGCGGAGCCGGGCGATATCGGCCCGGCCGGCCCGGCGCGCGGCGAATACTGCCGTCGCCCCGGTGACGGCGAACTGCTCGTCCCCGAGATCGCGGAGTTCGGCGAGGCTGAGCTGCTGTAGCCGGGTGAGCGAGGTGTGTTCCAGGGCGGTCGCGGAGGAGCAGATGAAGCTTCCACCGCCGCGCCCGCGGGTGGTGCGGACGATTCCCTGTTGCCGCAGCACCGCCAGCGCTTCCCGCAACGTTATCGTCGATACCCCCAGCTGGGCGGCCAGGTCGGACTCGCTCGGCAGCTGCTGGCCGTCGACCATTACGCCGAGGCTTATCGCGGCGGACAGCCGGGTGACCACGGCCTCGGTTTTGGGACCGCTGCCCGCCAGCGGTGACAGCACGGCGCTCAGTGCGGTCAAGCCGGCGCTTTCCTGCTGGGACAACAAGGCTCCTCGAGTGGCCGGTATCCGGTCCGATTCTAGGTCGGGAACCTTGAAATATGAACTTTGGAGATAAAGGCGCGCGCCGTGGCAGGCCCTCCGCGCCGCGTCCCGTTGACGGGATATTAACGCAGTAGTCCCACGAAGCCATTGAACTATGAAATCAAAGGTATTATCTTCGATGGCGGATGTCACTCCGGCACCTTCGCGGGAAGTCACGATCGGGAAGGAACGCGTCCTATGCAGGACAAGTCGGTTCACGAGGGCACACGGCTCGTGCGCGTTCGCCGCACCGTTTCGGCGCCCCCTATGGCCATGGCCCCACCCGGCCGAGCTCGTCCGATCGAGCACGATGCCCGGTCGAGGGCGGTGGAGCCGCGGCGACAAGGTCTCGACGATGGCTGATCTGTGCCAGACGGAAGTCGACGGCCTGCGGGCCAGATGGCGCATGCTCCGCAATCACGTGATCGCCATCGTCGTCGTCGAAAACGCCGTCGACTCCTCCGCGGTGCTCTGCTTCGAAACCGGCGGCTATCCCGACCTCGTGCGGGCACGAGAGCTCCATCCGGAGCTGGCGAGTCTCTGGGATGCGGTGCGGCACGAATTCTGGGAACAGCTCATTCCGCCGCGGCCGTCGTTCGCGGACGCGCCGGCCCTGGCCTGACCGGGCTGCGCGGTGGCGGCGCACGGGCGCCGGGCTATGCGAGCGCGACCGGCAAGGTGGCGTACCCGTGCAGGAAATTCGAATACAACGGCCGCGGGGCCGCGGTCGCCTCGAGGGTCCGGGTGGTCCGACGCAGTTCGTCGAGCACCACGGCGATCTCCAAACGTGCCAGCGGAGCGCCGATACAGAAATGCGGACCGTAGCCGAAGGCCAGATGCGGGTTGGGCCGGCGATCGAAGCGCACCACATCCGGATCGTCGAACCGTTTCCCGTCCCGGTTCGCGGAGATGTTCCACATCGTGACGATGTCTCCCGCAGCCATGTGCACACCGTCGATATCGACGTCGGTGTTCGCGACTCGGCCGAAGTGCATGGTGGGAGCGAAACACCGGATGATCTCTTCGACGGCGGTACCGAGATCCTCGGCCGCACCGAATCGCTGCCACAGAGCCGGGTCCTGCGCGAACGCGTGGACCGCGTTGATCATGGTCAGCCGGGCCGTCTCGTCACCGCCCAGAATGATGCTGTAGCAGTTGGTGACGATCTGATCGTCGGTCAGCGGCGCATCCTCGAATTCCGCCTCGATCAAACGGGTGATCAGTCCGTCGGCCGGATATCGCCGCTGGACCTGGACCTGGTCGAGCAGACACAGCAGTATCTCCTGGCGCGCGGCCGTCGCCGCGACAGTGGACTGCTCGGCATCGTCGGAGCTGAGCGCCTCCTTCGCCGACGAGACCAGCAGATCGTGTTCACTGTCCGGAATCCCCAGCAGATCGCAGATCGTCCAGATGGGGATACAGGATGCGATCTCCGCCGCGAAGTCGAACTCACCCGAACCCACCCGCCCGGCCAGTAGCCGCGCGGTGCGTTCGCGAATTCGAGTTGTCAGCGAATGCACCGCTTCCCGGGTGAGCGCCGGAGTCATCAGCCGGCGCATTCTGTCGTGCCGGGGCGGGTCGGTCACTGCCAGCATTCTGCCCGCGGCATTGTCGCGGCCGGCGAGCAGCGTGAGCAGGACATTGCCGCGTTGCGAGGTGAACCGTTTGCTGTCGCGATAGATCCGCACAGCCGGCTCGTGCGCGCAGACGACCCAGAACCCGGGACGGTCGGTGGAGCCCTCGTGCCGGAAAATGGGCGTCCGCTGCCGGCGGTCGCGCCAGAATTCCGGCATATCTGCCCGCATATGCGTCGCCGGCTCGGTGAGATCCCAGGACCGGGTATCGGCCGGACGCCCCGGCGGGAGAGTGATGGTCATCTACCGCTCACCGGTTCCGGGTCCGGAAGCGACAGCAGCGCGGCCAACTGTGCGGGCGACGGCGCGTCGAGCAGCATTCGCATCGTCATCTCCACACCGAGTGTCTGGCGAATGCTCCGGGTGAGTCTCGCCGCTTCCATGGATTCGCCGCCGAGATCGAAGAAACTGTCTGCCGGGTGGTATTCGGGCAGGGCCAGGATTTCGGCGAAGAGCGCACAGAGCGCTCGTTCGCCCGGAGTCGCCGGCTCCGGCGCCGGGCCGGTCGGCCTAGGGCTGCGGACCGACTCCGCTACGGCGGCGAAGTCGGTCTTCCCGTGCGGTGTCCGCGGCATCTCGCCGACGAGTTCGACCCGGTCCGGCACGAGATAACCGGGTAGCTGTTCGACGAGGAATCCGCGCACCTCGCCCGCGGTGATCCCGCCGTCGACCACGACAGCGCAGACGAGCTGGGTATCGGTCGAAACGACCGCTGACTGCCGGACGCCGGGCAGGCGCAATGCGGTGGTCTCGATATCGGCCGGCTCGATGCGGCGGCCACGCAGTTTGATACGCCGGTCCAGCCGCCCGAGGAATTCGAGCTGGCCGTCGGGCATTTCCCGGACCAGATCCCCGGAGCGGTAGAACCGCTCGCCGGTCGCCGGATCCGCGACGAACGCTTCGGCGGTCTCCTGCGGCATTCCGAGGTAGCCACGCGCCACGCCGAGTCCGCCGATCCACAGTTCCCCCGCCGTGCCGGGTGCTACCGGGGCACCGTCCTCGCCGACGATCCGCACTGTGGTGCCCGCAATGGCGTGCCCGATCGGAATTGCCGGTCCGCCGAGCGGCTCGCTGATGGTGGCGCATACGGTGGTTTCGGTGGGCCCGTACGAGTTGACGAGGCGGTGCCGGACCGTCCATTCGTCGACCACCGCGGGATTGGCCGCTTCCCCCGCAACGATCAGGCTGAGCCCCGCGGGCATCCGATGCTCGGGAATCGCCGCGAGCACCGACGGCACCATGATGGCGTGGGTGATCCGCTGCGCGACGATCGTCTCGGCGATCGCGATACCGTCGGTGAGCTGGTCGTGCCCCGCGAAGACCGCTGTGGCGCCCGCGCCGAGCGCCGAGGTGATCTCGGCGATCGAGGCATCGAAGGACGCGGGCGCGAACTGCAGCATGCGAGAGCCCGGCCCCAGTTCCAGGGCCGCGGCGGTGGCATCGGCCATGGCCGGAATGCCGCGATGCGGGACCGCCACACCTTTCGGCGTGCCGGAGGAACCGGAAGTGAAGATGACATAGGCCAGACTGTCCGGTTCGACGGCCGGATACGCCGGACGGTTCGGTACCGCGTCTCCCGGCGACGGAATGGTGATCGTGACGACGCCGTCGGGAAACTCGGGTTTCGTGACGTCCGGGTCCAGCAGGGCCACCCGGACCGGGCAGACTCCGAGGACGGCCGCAGTCCGTTCGCGAGGCTGGTCCGCCGCCAGTGGCACGTATACCGCGCCGAGCCGCCAGATCGCCAGCATTGCCGCGGTGGTGTGGGGAGTGCGCCGCGGTGGTGTCACCACGACGATCGAATCCGATTCGGCGACACCGGATTCGATCAATTCCAGACATATCCGGTCGATCCAGATATCGAGTTGTCCGTAAGTCGATATCGATCGGCTATCTTTCAGCGCGACTTCGTTCGCAATACCGGGAATTCGTTCTTCCAACCGTTGCAACCAGGCCCGATTCGGCGGTTGGAGCGGCACCTCATCAGGCGTTTGCACGACGGTGACTGTAATTGAGCGGATCGACGGGCGTGTTACATGATCACCAACAATGGGAACAGTCCGAGGTTGCTCTTTCGGATTTCATCCCCCGGTCAGGAAGTCGACGATCACCCGATTGACCTCCTCCGGTCGCTCCAGATGGCCCAGATGTCCGCACTCGTCGATTTCGACGTAGCGGGCCCCGGGAATCGCCGCCGCAACTTCACGGCAATACGCCGGTGGTGCCAGCTGATCGTCGGAGAATCCGATCACAAGACCGGGCCGGGTAATTCGTGCGTAATCGGCGAGCCGGTCGGGGGAGTGGTCGATGCCGAGCTGCGCCCGGACACCGGGAGGCATGGCTGTGGACGCGGCGAACTCGAACATGTCGAGCCATTGCCGAGCCCGCTCGGGGTCGGCCAAGGTGCGCGGCGACAGATGCAGTGCCGCCTCGGCGGCCGCGCTGTACTGGGCCGGGAGCCGAATGCCCTCGTCGTGGAGCGCGGCCCGGCCGGCCGTGATCGCGAGCAACATCGGATGCGGCCGGCCGGCCGTCGCCAGCAGCACCGCTCGGTCGACGAGGTCCGGATGGGCGAGGGTCAGTTCCTGCGCTACCAGTGCGCCCAGTGAGGTGCCGACGACGTGTGCGGGCGCGCCCAGGTGCTCGATCAACCCGGCGGTATCGGCCACCAGATCCGTGAGCGTGATCCCCTCGGGGCTCTGCGTCGACGGAGCGATTCCTCGATTGTCGAATGTCGCGACACGGAAACCGGCGCCTACCAGGGCGGGTACCTGATAGGTCCGCCAAACCCGGCCCGGATTGCCGCTGCCCATGATCAGCAGCACCAGCGGCCCGTCTCCGGCCTCCTGGTAATTCAACTGGATACCGTTGATCAGCGCTGTCGACATCGTGTTCAGGTCTTCCGCCCGGTTCGTACCCTCGACCTGCCGCCGAGCCGTTCACGCAGAAGTTAGCAGTGGCCGCACCGCGAGGCCACACCGCGTCCCCGCAGTGGTGGCGACGTAGTCGGCCGATAGCGCCGGCTGTGGCCCGTGGTTGTCGATGCCGTACCCCGGGCCCGGCGGGCGGGCGTGGTCGGCGGTTCCCGGCTTCGACAGCCGCCGCGAAGCGTACGACCGCCGCTGCGGTGGCGTCCGCCGAGGACGACCCCGGCCAGGTCCGTCTCGCGATACGCGCGCTAATCCTGCTGCGCACCAACTCAATTCACGAGTCAGGTTCCCATGATCGGGAAGATCGGCGGTGCTTCGGGGGACGTGGCGTCGGGTTTACTTGCAGAGCCCGGTCCTCGCTGCATTGGAGCATCTACGTGGGGTCAGATTCTTCGGTGACCACCCGATACGGTGGCATTCGGCCGGGTTTCACCGAGCTCACGCGCGGTACCGGTGAATTGCTGGTGGTCGCGGTCGATTTCGACCTCACCTCCCGTGACGAAGCCGGGTTTCGCGATCTCGCGCAGTTGCTGCCGGCGGCGGTGACGGTCTGGCTCACCGCGCAGCCCCCCGCGACCGTGACAGCGACAGTGTCGGGTGAAGCGTATGCGGTGTGGTGGGCGGACCGGCTCGCGGCGGCGGGTGCGGATGTCGGTGCGATACTCGGCTACTGCGCCGGCGGTGTGTTCGCCTCCGCCCTGGCCGATGAGGTGGCCCGCCGGCAGGGCCACCGACCCGCCACCGTGCTGCTGAACCCCGGTCGTCCCACCAGCGGGTCGGTGCTCCGCGATATCCGGAACTCGCTGTCCGCGCTCACCTCGCTCACGGTGGCCGAGCGAGACGACCTCATCGACCAGGCGGACGTCCTGCTGCGGCAGTGGCCACAGGATGTCGCGGGCACTCTCGATCGCGTCCTGACCCTCTACCGGGAGGCCGCGTACACAGCCTTCGAACGAGTGGGTATCGCACCGGATGTCGGTGCCGAGCTGATCGATGTGTTCGCCTCGTACACCGCCTACCTACGGGCGGCGTCGGCTCTGGCCGCCCGCCCGCAGTGGTCGGCGGCGACCACCCTGAGTTCCGTGGACGACGACGCAGACCCGGACTTCACGGCGCATCGGGTGCCCACCGCGGTCCCCCGTCGTGATCTGCTGCGGTCACCGGAGATCGCACACCTGGTCACGACCGCGATACGGCCGGGAAGGAAGAGCTGATGACCACCGGTACGGCCACTCTCGCGGAGATGTTCAGCGCACAGGTGCGCCGTATCGGTACAGCCGCGGCGGTGGTCCACCCCCGAGGCCGACTCAGTTATCGGCAGCTCGACGCCGCCGCCACCCGGCAGGCCGCGGCGCTGCACCGCCGCGGTGTGCGCCGCGGTCACCTCGTCGCGGTATACCTGGACAACTCGGTCGATCTCGTCGTTGCCCTGCTCGCCGTCCTCAAGAGCGGGGCGTGTTATCTGCCGTTGGCGGTTACCGACCCGGCGGCGCGTACCGAGATGCTCGTGCGGGCAGCCGAACCGGAACTCGTCCTGGCGCCGGCGGACAGTGCGCAGTGGCTGACCGGACTGGCTCCCGTCGTGACACCGGGCGCACTGGCGCGGGACGAATTCTTCGGCATCCGTGGCCCGGGCCCGGGGCCCCACGATGCCGCTTATGTCATCCACACGTCCGGGTCCACCGGAAGCCCCAAGGGGGTCGTCGTCGAGCACGGTGCTCTCGCGGCGTATCTCCGCTGGGCGGTGCGGTGGTACCCGGGGCTCGCGGGATCGGTGCGTGTGCACGCGTCGCCGGCGTTCGATATGGCGGTGACCGGTCTGTTCGGCCCGTTGGCCGCGGGCGGAACGCTGGACCTCGGGCCGCTCGACGACCCGGCACGATCCCATGACAGGCCGACACTGCTCAAAGTCACTCCCGCGCATCTGCCGCTGCTCCGCTCCGCCTTCTCGCATTGCGCGCCCACCGTGGACCTCGTCGTGGGCGGCGAAGCCCTCAACGGCGCCATGCTCACCGACTGGCGCCGCGACAATCCGGACATCGCTGTCGTCAACGAATACGGCCCCACCGAGGCAACGGTGGGCTGCTGCGCCCATCGAGTGGCGCCGGGCGCGACGCTCGGTCCGGGACCCGTACCCATCGGCCGGGCCACACCGGGGACCCGGCTGTACGTCCTCGACTCCGGGCTCGGGCAAACTGCGGCGGGCGAGCTGTACATCGCCGGGCGGCAACTCGCGCGTGGTTACCTGAACAAGCCGGGACTCACGGCCGCCGCCTTCGTGGCCGACCCGTTCGGACCGCCCGGTGCCCGGATGTATCGCACCGGGGATCGTGTCCGGCACCGCGACGAGGATCTGCTCGAGTTCGCCGGCCGGGCCGACGACCAGTTGTCCGTCAACGGATTCCGGGTCGAACCCGCGGAAGTCGCCGATTTGCTGACGCAAGCACCCGGGGTCGATCGAGCCGCGGTGGTGGCTCTCGGATCACCGGGTGTCGGGCTCGCCGCCTATGTGACACCCGCGCCGGACACCGCGCCGGCGCCCGCGGCACTGCGGGAGTATCTCGCCGAGCGGCTGCCGGGATACCTCGTTCCGAAGACCATTGTGCTGCTGGAGACATTTCCACTCACCTCGAACGGCAAGCTCGACCTCGCCGCGCTGCCCGAGCCGCGGGAAGGTCCCGTGGCGGAACCGCGTCGGCCGGTCGGGCCGCGGACGCCGACCGAGCGTGTGGTCTGTGAGCTGATGGCCGAGCTGCTCGAACTCGAACAGGTCGGTATCGATGACGATTTCTTCGCCCTCGGCGGGTCCAGTCTGGCCGCCGCGCGCCTGGTGACCCGGGCCCGTCGTAACGGTGTGGATTTCACCCTCACCGAAGTGCTCGGCCACCGCACGGTGCGCAGACTGCTGGCTCCCGCCCGGCCGGATACTGACGAGGAGTGACGGTATGGCGCCGATACTGCCCGCGGAACTCGCGCACCTGGGTCCGGTCGTGGGCACAGTCGAAAGCAACGGGATCACTTCGGCCGCGGTCTATCCGATGCCCGCCGATCTCGTCGACATCCCCGGCTGGGCAGTGCGGCACCGCGCGGAACTCCGGGCGGCGCTGGCCCGGTTCGGAGTGGTGCTGCTGCGCGAGGCGACCGTGGATGTCGGGGTCTTCGGACGGATCGTCGCCGCGGTCGGCGGCGATCCGCTGCCCTACCGGGACCGCTCGACACCCCGTTCGCATATCGAGGGAAATATCTACACTTCCACCGAATACCCTGCCGATCAGCGTATCCCGATGCACAACGAGAACTCCTACGCCGATTCCTGGCCCGCGACGCTGTGCTTTCTCTGCGTCGAACCCGCCGACGAGGGTGGCGAGACGCCCGTCGCGGACAGTCGGGCGGTGTACGGGCGGATCGACACCGGAATTCGGGATCGGTTCGGTGACGGCATCGTCTACACCCGGACCTACCGTGACGATCTCGGGCTCGGTTGGCGACAGGCGTTCCAGACCGACGCCCGGTCGGAGGTCGAACGCTACTGCGCCCGGCACGGCCAGCATTGGGAGTGGGACGGGCCGGTCCTGCGCACCCGGTTCCATCGGCCGGCCTGGCGTACCCATATCGGATCGGGTGGTCCGGTGTGGTTCAACCAGGCCCACCTGTTCCACGTATCGGCGTTGGACGAGGAGATCCGCGAGGCATTGCTGCTCAGCTATCCGGAGCGCGATCTGCCGCGCAACGCCTATCACGCCGACGGCACTCCGCTGTCCGTGGACGATCTCGGCCGGATCGACGCGGTCTACCGGGAATGCGCGCTGACCATTCCCTGGCGGCGGGGCGATCTGATGATGGTGGACAATACGATCGCGGCACACGGCCGGATGCCGTACGGCGGTACGCGTCGCGTTCTGGTGGCCATGGCATGACCGGCGACATCACCGAGCAGAGCGCGACGGTCTATGCGGCGTCCTCGGGCCAGCGCCGACTGTGGTACGCGCAACGTCTGGCCCCGGGAACGCCGATCGTCAACGTGCCCTTGGCAATACGATTACGAGGTCCGTTCGACCACGCGGCCTGGCAGCATGCGGTCGACGCGGTGGTGGCCCGGCATGATTCGCTGCGGACCTGTTTCGCCGATCGGGGCGGGATACCGGAGCAGGTGGTTCTCGACGCGTGCCCGGTCCGAGTCGAACTGGCGGAGATACCGGCATCCGGCGTCTCGGACTTCGTGGACCGGATCGCGACCGCCCCGTTCGATCCGGCCGTTGCGCCGCTGTGGCGCGTCGCGGTGGCCCGCATCGCCGCCGACGACCATCTGATGGCGATCTGTATGCACCACGCCGTCACCGACGGCAGATCGTACGAAGTCCTGTTGCACGAGCTTTCGGTGAGTTATACGGCGTTCCGGGCCCATACGGGTCCGGTTCTGCCCGAATTGCCGGTGCAGTACGGTGACTTCGCCGAATGGCAGCTGGATGCCGTCGCCGGGGGCCGGTGGACCGATCAGGCGAAATTCTGGCGGACCGAACTCGCGAATGTGCCGCTGCTGCTGGAGTTGCCGGCCGCCCGGCCGCGCCCGGCCGTGCGGTCTTCGGCCGGCGAGTCGATTCCGTTCGTGGTGCCCGAGCCGACGACGGCGGGTATCCGGGATGCGGCCCGGCGGCTGGGCGGAACCGTGCACATGGTGCTGATGGCCGCGTTCCAGGCGTTGCTCGCCGATATCGCGGGGCAGGACCGATTCGTCGTCGGCACGGCGGTATCCGGGCGCGGCCCCGAGGCGGTGGCCGATCTGATCGGGTTCTTCGTCAATACCGTTCCGGTCGGTGCGGATTGCTCGGGCACGCCCGACTTCCCGGAGCTGTTCGGCAGGGTCCGGGAACGGCTGTTGCGGGCATACGCCCATCAGGACCTGCCGTTGAACGATATCGTGGAGGCCGTCGGCCCGCCGCGGGATCCGGCTCGCACGCCGCTCTTCCAGGCTGTCCTGACCTACGGTCCGCACCCGATCGCCGAACTGCGGCTGCCCGATATCGAGCCGGAGTACGTGCCCGTGGCGCCCTCCGGCGGCTGCCATTCCGACCTCGACCTCATCGTCTACGACATGGGGAACCGGTTGCAGGGCTATCTGATCAGCCCTGCCGCGCTCGTCGAGCGCGAATGCGCCGCCGGATGGGTCACCTCGATGCTCGCGCTGCTGGACGATATCGCGGCCGGATCGGATCGCAGGCTGTGCACCGCCGCTCGTCCGGTGCCGTCGGTGACGAGACGCGGAGCCACTCCTGCCGCCCCTGCCGCCGAGCTACCGCGCACCGATCAGCAGCAGTCGGTCGCCGAGATCTGGGGCCGGGTGCTCGGCCTGGACTCGGTCGGCGTACGGGACGACCTGTTCGCGTGCGGGGGCGATTCCCTGCAGGCGATGCGGCTGCTGAGCCGGATCGAAACCGCGACCGGGCACAGCATCGCGCTGGCGGATTTCCTGTGCGAGCCCACCGTGGCCGGGCTCGCCGCATTGCTGGTGGATGCGGCGGACCCCGCCGCGAACGAGAAGGCCACACCGGCGATCGGCCCGTCCGTACGCGATCCCGCACGTGTGTCCTATGGTCAGCAACGCCTCTGGTTCATGCAACGACTGGAACCCGGCAGCACCACCTACACCGTGCCGGTGGCCGCCAGAGTGCGGGGCGAGCTGGACCTCACGGTTCTGCAGCGGGCGCTCGACCTGGTCGTGGAACGTCACGATGGGCTGCGGACCCGATTCGCCGACACCGGAGGTATTCCGGAACAGATCGTGGCGGACGAGTTCCGGGTGGAACTCCGAATCGAGAAGATCACGGCCTCGGCCGTGGCGGATTTCGTCGACCGGGTGGCTGCCGTTCCGTTCGACCTGACCACCCTGCCGCTGTGCCGCGTATTCGTCGCCGGAATCGGTGCCGCCGACCACCTGATCGTGCTCACGGCACACCACGCCGTCACCGACGGCCGATCGATCGACCTGCTGTTCCGGGACCTGTCGCTGTGCTACAACGCGCTGCGGGAAGGCACGGTACCCGACCTACCGGACATTCCGGTTCGCTACGGCGACTACGCCGAATGGCAGCGCGCCGTGGTCGAGGCGGGACACTGGGACGACCAGGCGTCGTTCTGGCGAGCCGAACTCGCCGACTGGCCCCCGGTCCTGGAAATCCCGACCGACCGGCCGCGGCCGGCGGTGCGGTCAGCGCGCGGGCGATCGCTGCATTTCACGGTGCCGCCCGACATCTCGGCGGGGGTCCGGGCCGCGGCCCGGCGATACGGCGGGACAGTGCACATGGTGCTGATGGCAGCGTTGCAGGCGGTGCTCGCCGATATCAGCGGACAGGACCGGTTCGTGGTCGGAACGGCGGTAGCGGGCCGAAATACCGGCACCGTCGACAACGTCCTCGGATTCTTCGTCAACACCGTTCCGGTCAGAGCGGACTGTTCCGGCGCACCGGGCCGTCCGGAGCTCTTCGATCGCGTCCGAGGCAGTCTGCTGCGTGCGTATTCGAATCAAGACCTGCCCCTGGACCTCATCGTCGAGGCCGTCCGACCGCCCCGCGATCTCGCCCGCACCCCGCTCTTCCAGGCAGTCCTCACCTTCGCGACCGATCCCTGCGCGGAACTGCGGCTCGGCACCGCGCGGATCGAATCGTATCCCGTACTGCAGAAGGTGGCCCGGACCGATCTGACGGTGGAGATCCACGACATCGCACCGGCTCTGGACGGCATCGTGGAATTCGCCACCGACCTGTTCGATCCGGCCACCGCGACCTCGTTCGTCGACCGCTTTCTGGAGGAGCTCGCGCAGTGGAACCACTGACCGAAATGACCGGTCCCGATATTGCCGCATACCTCACCCGCGTGTGGTGCGCGATCCTCGATATCGCCGCCGTCGGCCCGGATGACAACTTCTTCGACCTGGGCGGAACGTCCTTCCAGCTGCTCATGGTGAAGGACCGCCTCGACGCCGAGCTGGGTATCGGTATCGAGCTGCTCAGCTTCTTCCGCTATCCCACCGTGACGGAACTGGCCGACCACATCTACGGGAAGACACGATGACGGTGGACGATGCGATCGCAGTGGTAGGTATGGCAGGCCGCTTTCCGGGCGCCGCCGACGTCGCCGGACTCTGGCACAACCTGGTGGCGGGCCGGGAGTCGCTGATCCGCCCGGCGAGCGGCGAATCGGGCTCCGGTGCCTACGGGGTGCTGGCCGATATCGACCTGTTCGACGCCGAGTTCTTCGCGGTCGCGCCCGCCGAGGCCGAACTGCTCGATCCACAACATCGGCTGTTCCTCGAATGCGCCTGGCACGCTCTGGAAAACGCCGCGTGCCCGCCGCACCGCTACGGGATGCAGACCGCGGTCTTCGCCTCGGCCAGCCCGAGTACCTATCTGCTGCGGACCCTGCTCGACCGCTTCCGGCACGCGGATCCCACCGAGCAGCACCGTATCCTGCTGGCCACCGACAAGGATTACCTGGCCACTCGCACCTCCTACAAGCTCGACCTGGGCGGCCCCAGCATCGGTGTGCAGACGGCCTGCTCGTCCTCGCTGGTCGCGGTGCACCTCGCCGCCCGCGCGCTGGCCGCGGGCGACTGCGGTGTCGCGGTGGTGGGCGGGGCGACCGTATCCCTGCCGCAGATGACGCTGCAGGAGCACGTCGACGGTGCCATCGTCTCGGCGGACGGGTACTGCCGTCCGTTCGACGCCGCCGCCACCGGCGCGGTAGGCGGTAACGGTGTGGCCGCTGTGGTGTTGCGCCGAGTCTGCGACGCGGTCCGGGACGGAAATCCGATACGTGCGGTGATCCTCGGATCCGCGGTGGAGAACGACGGCCGACGCAAGGTCGGCTATGCCGCGCCCGGCTGGGAGGGCCAGGTGCGGACCGTATCCCGAGCGCTCGAGCGGGCCGGAATCGCGAGTACCGAGATCGGGTATGTGGAGGCCCACGGTACCGGCACGCCGATCGGAGATCCGCTGGAAGTATCCGCCCTGGCGGAGGCGTTCGGGCGCCACCGTGCCGGAACGGCCGCCCCCGGCGATTGCCTGCTCGGCTCCGTCAAATCGAATATCGGACATCTGGACGCCACCGCGGGGGTGACCGGCTTGATCAAGGCGGTCCTCGCGCTGGAGCACGGAATCATCCCCGGCACAGTGAATTTCCGGGAGCCGAACCCGAATTTCGAATGGGATCGGTCGCCGTTCGCGGTCAACCCGGCGACCGTGGACTGGCCGCAGGCCCGCGCGGACCGCCGCTGCGGGGTGAGCAGCCTCGGAATCGGCGGCACGAACGCGCATATCGTACTGGCGGGCTGGGCCGAGCCGAAACGCCCGACCGCTCGGCGCTCGTGCCATGTGGTCACGCTCTCGGCGCACTCCGATTCGGCGCTCGCCGCTCGGGCGCGGAACCTGCGCGCCCATCTGGAAGCCGACCCGGGCACCGATGCGGCCGATATCGCCCGCAGCGCCCAAGCGGGCCAAGGCGCGCTGCCGTATCGCCGCGTCGTCGTCGCGCGCAGTCGGTCCGAGCTGATGGCAGGGCTCACCGATACCGCACCGGGGGGTGCGCGCGCGGCATCCAAGGCAGCGGCGGTGTTCCTCTTCCCGGGGCACGGCGGGCAGTACCCGGACGTGGGTGCCCGGCTGCGGTCGGACTTCGCGGTCTTCCGGAACGCGTATCGGGAATGCCTGGAACTGCTGGACGCCGCCTCCGATCGAGACCTGAGAGCGCTGCTTTCCGAACCGGACCGGGTCGAGGACACGGTGGTCGCCCAACCGGCACTCTTCGCGGTCGAGTACGCGCTCGCCCGAACCTGGCTCCATCTCGGTGTGCGGCCGGCGGGAATGATCGGCCACAGCTTCGGCGAATACACAGCGGCGGTGATCGCCGGCGTACTGACCGTCGAGGACGCGGCACGACTGGTGGTGACCCGCAGCGAGCTGATGCACGGGCTCGCACCCGGTGCCATGCTCGCCGCGGCGGTGCGTGCGGAGGACACGGCTCGATTCCTCGCCGCGGGTGCGGATCTGGCCGCCGTCAACGCCACCGAATCCTGTGTGCTGTCGGGGTCGGTCGAAGTCATCGATGCGGTCTGCGCGGATATGACCGGGGCGGGCATCCCCTACCGGCGCCTGGCGGTGGCGCGGGCCTTCCACAGCCGGATGACCGATTCCTGCCTCGACGACCTCCGCGCCGCGTTCGCGCAGATATCGCTGGCCGAACCCGGAATCCCGTTCGTCTCCAATCTCACGGGCACCTGGATCACCGGCGAACAGGCGACCAGTCCGGACTATTGGGTCGAACAGACCCGGGGCACGGTCCGGTTCGCCGACGGTCTGGCCACGATATTCGCATCGTCTCCGGCGGTGGCCGTGGAACTGGGACCCGGTCGTGCACTGAGCAGGCTGGCCCGGCGGGATCCAGTACGGCCGGCGGGTACGCGGGTCCTCGCGGCGCTGCCCGCGTCCGACGACGCGGAAGCCGAATCCGAATGCTTGTCCACGGCCCTGGGGGCGGCGTGGTCGGCGGGCATCCCGGTCGACTGGCCGGCGGGGTGGGAGCCCGCACAGTCGTCGGCCGTCGTGGACCTGCCCGCCTACCCGTTTCAGCGCACCCGTTACTGGCCTTCGGACACCCCCGAGGTGAGCGTGGATTCCATCCCACCGGCCGAGCCGGCCCCGCGACCGGAAGCGCGTCCGGCCCGGTCCGGCCCGGAAACCGGAGATCTGCTCGGGGCGGTGCGCACCACTTACACGGCGGTGATCGGGTGTCCACTCGACGACGACGCGAATTTCTTCGACGCCGGCGGCGACTCACTGGTCGCGGTGCAGGCGGTACTGGCCCTGCGCACCGAACTCGGCCGGGAGCTGTCTTTGCGCGAATTCGTCGACAATCCCAGTATCGAGCAGCTCGCGTCCCTGCTCGCCGCGCGAGAGATCGCCGGCGCCGTCCCCGGCACGACACCGGCCGCACCGGCTCCGCCGACCGTCGTCCGCACCTGCCCGGCGACACCCGCTGTGCGCACGCCCGACAGCGCCACCGGCGCGAGCGGCGACCGGTCCGGGCCGGACCTCAGCGTATTCTTCTTCTCCGCCGAATCCGTCGGAGGCGACCGTTACGGGCTGATCCTCGACTGCGCCCAGCGCGCCGACGAGCTCGGATACACCGCGATCTGGACTCCGGAACGCCATTTCCACCAGTTCGGCGATCTGTTCCCCAATCCGTCGGTGCTCGCCGCCGGAATCGCCACCCGCACCAATCGCATCCAGCTGCGTGCGGGCAGCGTGGTCGCGCCGCTTCATCATCCGGCGCGTATCGCCGAGGAGTGGGCGATCGTGGACAATCTCTCGGGCGGACGCGTCGGACTCGGGTTCGCGCCGGGTTTCCTGCCGCTCGACTTCGTCTTCGGCCAGGCGTCCTATCAGCGCAGGCAGCAGGTATTGCTGGACCGCATCGAAAAAGTGCGCACCCTCTGGCGCGGCGAATCGATCGAGGACATCGACGGTTCGGGCGAGCGGGTGCGTCTGCGTACCTTCCCCCGGCCGGTGCAGCCCGAACTCCCGGTCTGGCTCACCGCCGCCACCAATCCGGCCACCTTCGCCGCCGCGGGCCGGTCGGGTTACCACGTGCTGACCGCACTGATCAACCTGGACGTGGCCGAGCTGGAAGAACGGATCGCCGCCTATCGGGCCGGGCGCGCGGAGGTGGGTCTCGATCCGGCTGCGGGCGTTGTCACCGTGATGGTGCACGCGTATCTGGGCGCGGGTGACGACGCCGCGGTACGCGCGGTGGTGGAGCGGCCCTTCCGGGAATACCTCTGGGCGAATTCGGAGATCATCAGATCCGCGGCCAAGGCGGTGCTGGGTGATCTCGACCTGGACCGGCTCACGCCCGCCGACCGGGAGACCCTGATGGACTTCGCGTTCGCCCGGTACTGGGGGTCGAGCGCGTTGCTCGGCGGCGCGGAAACCTTCCGGACCCGGGCCCGGCGTCTGGCGGATATGGGTGTCGACGAGATCGCCTGCCTGGTGGACTTCGGTCTCGACCGTGACACCGTGGTGGCCGGGCTGGAACGTATCGCCGACACGATGGCGTTGCGAGCCGCACCACCGGTATGATCATGCCCCCCGGTGTGCGCGTCGGCCACCTCCGGATCTTCCTGGGTGGCCAGGCGGTATCGCTGCTGGGTGACGGGCTCGCACTGCTGGTGGTGCCGTTACTTGCGCTCGAGCTGACCAGCAGTCCGATCGTGTCCGGACTGTCGGCGGCCACCGTGGCGATCGGTCATCTCTGTGTCGGGGTGCCCGCCGGCGTCATCGTCGACCGGTTCGGCCCGTGGCGGCTGCTCATCGCCACGGATGCACTGCGCGCCGGTCTCTTCGCCGCGCTGTTCGTCCTGGCCGTCACCGATCTGCTGACCGTGCCACTGCTGCTCGCGCTGGGCGTGCTGGCGGGTGCGTGCCATGTTTTCGCCGAGACCGCGGTGACCGTGATCGTGCGGGACCTGTGCGCCGATCGCGATCTGCTGCGGGCCAACTCGGTACTCGAGACGAGCAACCAGTTCGCGCTGGTGTTCGGCCCGGTCACCGTCGGCGTGCTGGCCGCTACGGTCGGCCTGGACATCGTGCTCCTCGCCGACGCGCTCACCTTCCTGGTATCGCTGGTCTGCGTGCTGGCGGTCTGGTCGCTCCGATCGCCGCGGTCGTCGGTGGCGCAGCCCGGAGGATTCCGTCACCTCTGGCGGGAATTCCGTGACGGGTTGCGATACCTGCTGTCGCTTCGGCTCCTGGTGGTGCTGACGGCGCTGCAGATGGTCGTGAACTTCGGTCTGGCCGTCGAGAAATTGCTGTTCTTCTACGCCAAGGACACCCTGGGCCTGACCACTTCCCTGGTGAGTGTGATCGTGGCCGCCGGTGGCGTGGGTGGGCTCGCGGGTGCGCTCACGGCGCCGCGGCTCGGTTACCGGCTCGGGCATATCCAGGTCTTCACCGGCGGTGTCGTACTCTCCGGAATCGCCACGGCCGCGATGAGCTTCGCGCATTCCTGGCAGGTTCTCGCGGCGGCGAACGCGGTGTACCTCTGGGCCCTGGTCACCGCGAGCCTGGTGAATCGCACCCAGCGGCAGTTGATGGTGCGTGCCGATATGCTCGGGCGGGTCACCAGCACCGTGAAACTGTTGTTCCTGGCCGTGGATCCGATCGGTGTCGCGGTCGCGGGAGGTCTCACGCTCGTGCTCGGTGGTGATCCGCGGCTCGTGTTCCTGGGTGCGGGGATGCTGGTGGTGGGCGCGGCGACAGCGGCGTGGTACTGGGGTCTGCGCGACTATCGCCGGGCCGCGATGAGCAGCCTGCGGTAATCACGCAGTGTCGGCGTCATGGTTCGTGCTTCCGAGACCAGTACCCCGGCGGCCGCGGTACCCAGTTCCGCGATGAGATCCGATTCGGCGGCGATTATCCGGTCGTATACGGCGGTCTGACGTTCATACCAGCCCGCGGACTCGCGGCAGGAGAGCACTTCCCATCCCGCCGCTGTCAGCAGCGTCGAATACGACAGATAGCTCGGTTCCCAGGTCGACAGGACCCAGCGTGCCCCCGGCTCCAGCAATCGCGCGACCTCGCGGACGGCCGCGGGTTTGTCGATCACCATCCACAGCGCGTCGATGCTCACCGCGCCCTGGAACGAACCCGACGGTAGTCCGGTATCGAGGAAATCGCCGACGACGAACGTCGCCGGACCGCCGGGGTACAGATCCGGGGCGCGCTCGCGCGCCGCCGCGACCGCTTCCGGGAGCAGATCCACCCCGACCAGTTCGACTCCGGCCTGCCGGGCGATCCACAGACCCGGTCCGCCGCGGCCACAGCCGACGTCGACGATGCGGTCGCCCGGGCCCACGTCCAGCCAGCGCCGCAGCGACCCCAGTTCACCGGCCGAACTGAAGCCGAGCGGTTCCAGTCCGTCCGGGAGGTCCGCGCCGTAGCAGTCCTGCCAGATCGTGGTGAGTGTCGGGCTCCAGTCGCCGACGGCGTACACGGGCCGGTACCGGGCTTCATCGGCGAGCAGCGTCGGCTCGGCTGCTCGGACGGGGTCCGCGGCCGGCAGCGGCTCCGCGCTCACAGCGCCGCTTTCGTCAGTGGTGCCTCGAGGTCGGCGACCGTACGCACCGGGGTAGTAGCGGCGCGCGGCAGCGGCACATAGTCGTCGGTGGAATAACTGCCCGAGCCGTGCACCACCACCTCCGTACCGGGTGGTACCAGATCCCGTTCGACGGCATTCATGACACCGGTCAACGCCATCACCAACGACCATTCCCGGAGCGCGGCCGCGTCGGCGGGCAACGCGATATCGACGGCGGCCAGCCGGGCGCGCAGCTCGTCGTACCGGGCCAGGCATTCGCGTCGCGACACGACGATGCCGTCCCCGCCGTGCCGTTCGATGATGGTGTTCATCGTCGGCGAGGTGGCCGGTCGGCGGGTGTAGAAGGTGCTGTCCAGCTCCTCGGCGGGATCATCGGTGACCGCCGGGAAATGCGGATCGGCGTGCTGTACGAATACCTGCGCGGATTCGTCGCGCGCATAGTGCGGCGCGATCTCGCCGCCTGTTCTCACGCGGAGCAGATCGGTCACCATATCGGGCGTGCGCAGATGCTGTACCAGCAGGAATTGGGGATGTTCCGGGTCGGTTCCGGGGTAGCGCACCCGGCGGCCGAGGTGGTATCCGAGCAGCCCGAACGCACTGGAGACCGCGTGGGCGTGCGTCCTGCCCTGCGGCGGTGCCGTGCCTGATTCGTCTGCCTCGAAGAAAGCTCTGGCCGTATCGGCGACGATATAGTTGGCGAGGTCCATCGTGTACCAGAGCCGGACTCCGCGGTCCTGCTCGAAGGAGTCCGCCGCGCAGCGTACGAACTCCGATGCCAGCGCCTTCACCCCATCGGGCTGCGCGCCGTCGAAGAGCAGGATCGGATTGCGCCGCAGCAGTTCCGAATCCTCGGACAACTCCGAAGCCCACAACTTGGGCAGCGACTCCGCGGGCGCGATCACCGCAATACTCAGTTCGGTGGCCGACACCAGTCCGAGCCGGATCGCGCGCAGTACCGCGTCGCGCAGGGCGGTCCCCTTGTTCGCGGAGGTCGGTGTCACGATCATCACCCGCTCGCCCGTCCGCCGGATATGGGCCACCGCCCTGGCCACGATGAGCACCGAGGCGAACGTTTTCGTGGTCCGGGTGGACTCGGTACCGCGCAGGTCCAGCAGCTGCAGCTCCCGGCCCGCATGCGAGCCCAGCCCGACCATGCGCATTCGAGCCGCTCCCAGCAAATTCGCGAGCTGTCCGGTCAGTTCGGGTAGCTCCGGATCCATGGCCAGGCCCGGGGTGTTCGGATCTCCGTTCTCCGCCCGGTGGAGCCGGGCGGCAGTCCGTAGGTCCGCGTAGTAGCGGACCAGCACACTGTCCTGGCCGGCGTCGAACGGAAGTGCGTTCTGTGCATGCACCATCGGATCTCCAATGCGAGCTACGACACTGTAATGCGTTCTCCGGCAAGGGTATAGACGTGCGATGGCATGCGCCCGCGCACGCGTTTCCCGGTAGTGGAAAGCTCAGTGGGTATCGCTGCGCGGCCGGCTACCGGTCGCTGTGGGCAGTGCCGCCCGAGCCGCCGCGCGGACCGCCGCGGGCAGACCCCGTTCGCGCGCCGTCGCCAGTGATCGCTCGGTCGGGCCACCGGGTGAGGCCACTGCACGCCGTAGGGCGCTCGTATCGTGCCCGAATTCGCTCAAGAGGGCGGCCGTGCCGCGCAGGGTCTCGGTGGCCAGTGCTCCCGCCAGATCCGCCGGGAGTCCGGCGTCGACGGCCGCATCGGCCTGTGCCTGCGCGAACATCGCCACCAGCGCCGGCCCCACACCGGCGAGCGGAATCAACGCGGCCACCTGCTGTTCCGGGATCCGGACGACCGTACCCACTTCGGCGAAGAGTTCCGCCACAGCGTTCTCCACCTTGGCGTCCACACCCTGCCCGGTCGGCAGCGACACGATGCCCGCGCGGACCCGGACCGGGAGATTGACCGTCACTCGCACCACTGTCGAACGGCGGTAGCTCGCCTGCAGCTGTCCGGACGACACCCCGGACAGCACCGAGACGACGACGGCCCGGGTGCCGTCGATCTCCCGGGCCACCGGGGTCAGCTGGCCCGGTTTGTGGCACAGGACGATCAGGTCCGCGCGAGCGGCGAGCTGGACATTCGTCACCGCCTCGCCGCCGGTATCGGCGGCGAGCTCGATCGCGCGTCCCGATCCGCCGTCGGTGCACAGGATCGGTACGCCCCATCCGGTCGACAAGGCGCGTGCCATATCTCCCGCGCCGACGATCCCTATCGTTTCGAAGCTGCGGCGCCCGCCCGGAAGGCGGTTCCGGTCACCGGTCATCGAGGGGCACCGTTCTCGGCGAATCCGGTCAGCAGATCGCGCACCCGTATCGCGACGATCGCCGCCGCATCCGGATCCGCACTACGCAGATGCACCCCGCCGGCCAGACCACCCGCCTGCTCGCTGATCTCCAGCAGTCGTATCGTGTGCTCGCCGAGAACGGGCAATTCGATCGGATCCGCTTCGATACCCGCGAGCTGTAGCGGCTCCGCGGCGACCGGATGCAGGTGTAGACGATTGGCCGATACGGTCGGGGACAAGGCCGCCTCCCCGCAGAGGAATTCGACGGGTATCCCGGCGAACGCGGCGTCCCGGAGGTCACCGGGCGCCGTGAGCGACTTCCGCAGTGAATCCCCGGGCGACAACTCGACCACCGCGGGCTCGGTCCAGGAGAACGGTCCGATCACCGATTCCCAGTCCGGTGTGGGGCGGTACGACACCGTGGTGCACACCGGAATTCGCTCTCGGGTCGATGCGCCGGTGACGAGGGCGGCCGCGAACGCGGTGCGCAGCACGGCGGGCAGGTCGAGATCCAGCGAGCGCATCCGGGCCCGCAGCGGGCGTATCACGCGCGCGGGCAGTGACAGCCGGGCCGACGACACCGTGTCCGGCCGCTGCGCCGGGTCGGGTGTGGTGATACCGGCCAGTCTGTCCTGCCAGTGCCGCGCCGCTTGCACACCGTCCGCGATCGGCTGCTCCGTGCGGGCGAATTCCGGGAACCCCGTCGTGGGCTGTGCGGGGCCGGCGGTACCCCACACTCCCGAGTACAGTTCGCCGAGTTCACGGATCAGGATGTCGAGCGCGGGTTCGTCGGCGACGAGACGATGGCAGCGCACCAGCAACGTGCACGGCGGGTGCGGCACCGAGTCCGTCCGCGCCGGGTGCTCGTACAGGGTCACCTCGACGGTCTGCCCACGGGCGATATCCATCGTTTCGGCACATGCCCGCCCGAGTTCGGGGACGGTGATCTCGGCAGGTACCGGCACCGTCCGGACCGCTGCGTCGGCCCGGTGTCGTACGGTCTGGCCCGCCGGCCGCCCCGGGGACGAGTCGAAAGCACAGCGCAGCACCGGATGTCTGCGCAGCACCGCCGCCAGCGCCGCGGCCAGCCGGTCCGGGTCGGGGCGGCTGTTCAGACGGAAGGCCCGCGCCACGATCGGCGGCGGTGTATCCGGGGACATGAGATTCCACAGACCTCGTTGCACTGTGGACAGCGGATACCGGGTGCCGGTCCGGCGCCGCAATTCACCGGCCGGCCGTTCGGCCGGGGTGGCGGACCGCTCCGGCAGGTCCGCGGCGAGCAGTGCGACGGTGGGGTTACCCAGGATACGTTCCGTGGTGACGTCCCGATCCAGATCCGAGGAGAGTCGGATCGCGATCCGCGCTGCCAGCAACGAATGCCCGCCGAGGTCGAAGAAATTGTCGTCGCGCCCGACTTCCGGCACGTTGAGCACTTCCGACCAGGCCCGGGCGATGGTGTGCTCCACCGCCGTACTCGGGGCGGAGTCCGCCGGAATATGGCCGTCGGTGCCGGCCCGGCCCGCGCCGAACATCGGTTCCGGCAGCGCGGACCGATCCACCTTGCCCGTGGCCCCCAGCGGCAACCGGTCCAGGAAGATATAGGTCGCCGGAATCATATGGGCAGGCAGCAGCGCCGACAGATATGCCCGCAATCCAGCGCGATCGAGCGCCGCGCCCGCGGGGCCCGCCCGGCGCACGATATAGCCCACGAGGACGATCCCGTGTGCCGGGCGGCGGCAACCGAGGACGACTGCGGAACCGACGTCGGGGTGCCCGGTCAGGGCCAGCTCGACCTCCGCAGGTTCGACTCGGTGACCGCGCAGGTTGATCTGCCGGTCGCGGCGGCCGAGGTACTCCAGAGTTCCGTCCTCGAGCAGCCGTCCCAGGTCGCCGGTGCGGTAGAGCCTCGCTCCGCCCGTAGCCGCATCCGCCGCGAACGGGTCGGCGACAAATCGTGCCGCGGTGTGCCCGGGCGCCCCGACATACCCTCTGCTCACCCCGGTCCCCCCGATGTAGATCTCACCCATTTCGCCTCGGCGCACCCGGTGCAGCATGCTGTCGAGCAGATGGACCGAGATTCCCGGAAGCGGTGTGCCGATGACGTCGGTGCTGTCGGCCGATGTCTCGGTGTATGGGTGCTGGGTGGCGATGAGTGTCGTCTCGGTGAGACCGAAATGATTGACCACGCGCCCGAATCGGGCCAGGGCCCGTCCGTGCGCGCGCAGCGGCAGAAAGCTCTCGCCGCTGACGAGCGTGGTGTGCAACCCGGTCCGGGCCGCGACGAAGTCCGGTGCGGTGATCAGGCCGGTCAGCAGAGCCGGGGTGGCACTCAACAAGTGGGTGACGCCGTGGTCGCGGATAGCCGCCGACAGTTTCTCCGGATTGCGGCGCAACGATTTCGATGTGCACACCACCGTGGCCCCCACGGTGAGCGGCATCAGCGCATCCCGTAACCACGGATCGAAGGTGAACGCGGCGACCTGCAGCACCACCTGGCTCCGTTCGAGCGGCACGTAGGACGAGAGCGCGGAATGGTAGGCCGCCAGGTTGTGCTGCTCCACCGCCACCCCCTTGGGTTCGCCGGTGGATCCGGAGGTGAACATCACGTAGGCCGTGCTGCGCGGATGAACAGGGCCGTCGAACGGTATCGCGTCGGTGATCGTCGATCCGGATCCGGAGGGTTCGGCGATCACCGCCGGAGTTCCGGCGATCGCGGACAGTCGCGGCGCCTGCCCGGGTTCGGTGAGGACCAGGCGCGCGCCGGCGGCGGTCAGCCACCGCCGCAGTGTGTCGTCCGGAAAGTCCGCATCCAGCGGAAGGTACGCGCCGCCGGCGGCCCACACCGCGAGAACGGCCACAATCGCCGCCGCGGGTTCCCGGACACAGATCGCGGTCACCGATTCCGGCCGGATCCCGTTGTGCCGCAGCCGTATCGCGAGATCATCGATGCGACGGCCCAGTTCGCCGTATGTCAGCGCCCGGCCGTTGTCGACAAGTGCGACCGCCTCGGCGTAGTTCTCGATCCCACGCCGGATCCGGTGGTACAGACTGTCCATCTTCCGAGAGTCGCCCATACCCACCCGACCGCTATTCCCTTGGTTGGATAGATGCGCGAAATGTCCTGGGTAATAACATCATCGGACTCGATCACCGCAGAGGGCAGGCGGATCACATGCACCCTGACAGCAGCTACGGCGAGGTCGCGGATACCGTGATACACGGCCGGTTCCTGCGATGGTCGGCCCGCACGCCGGAGGCGGTGGCGCTCGAGTTCGGCGAAGACCGGATCCGCTACGGCGATCTGGCCGCCACGGTATGCCGCGTCGCGGCCGGGCTGCGGCGCCGTGGTGTCGGACCGGATGTACCGGTCGGGGTTCATCTCGCCCGCAGCGAGCGGCTGGTCATCGCGCATCTGGCCGTTCTCGCGGCCGGTGGTGCCTACCTGACACTGGACCCCGCCCAGCCCGACCGTGCCTCGGCCGACCAGATCGCCATCGCCGCGGTGCCCATCGTTATCACCGACCGCGACCTGTGCGATCGGCTGCCCGGCACGGTCCGCAAGCTCTTGTTCGACGATCTGCTCGGCCATCCGGCCGAACCGCTGCTCGACACCGTCGGCCCGGATCATCTGGCGTGTGTCATGTTCACCTCCGGATCCACCGGAAGACCCAAAGCGGTCGCGATTCCACACCGTGCCGTGGTCAATCTCTTGACCGCGCAGAACTATATGACGGTGGGGCCGCACCAGCGCTACCTGCTGCACACCGCGCCCACATTCGATCCGTCGATATTCGAGACCTGGGGTGCGCTGCTCAACGGCGGCACTCTGGTGATCGCGCCACCCGGCCCGCTCTCGGTGGGCGAGATATCCCGCCTGATCCACCGGCACGGCGCGACCGCCACCTTTCTCACGCCCACCGTCTTCCGGCTCATCCTGGAGGAGCAGCCGGATGCGTTGCGGCCGCTGCGTGATCTGCTCCTGGGTGGCGAGGCCATCTTTCCGGCCCATCTCGAACTGGCGGCGCGGCACCTTCCGGACACCTCGGTCATCGTCGGCTACGGCCCTACCGAATCGACCGTCCTGGTCACCGCCCACGTCCAGACCGGCGCCGATCCACTGCCCTCGGTCGTGGTCATCGGTCACGACATCACCGGTGTCCGCACCTACATCCTGGACGCGGACCTGAATCCGGTGCCCGAGGGCGAGCCGGGCGAATTGTGTATTGCCGGAGCCGGGCTCGCCGGTGGATATCTCGGTGCCCCCGACCTCACCGCGGAACGGTTCCTGCCGGATCCGCAGGCCGACCGGCCCGGTGACCGGCTCTATCGGACCGGCGACCGGGTGCGGGCGATCGGTTACGGCGGGATGGAGTTCCTCGGTCGTCTCGACAACCAGCTCAAGATCCGGGGGCGCCGCATCGAACCCGGTGAGGTCGAGCAGGCGCTGCTGGACCATCCCGATGTCGTCACCGTCTATGCGACCGCGGAACAGAACGAACGCCGCGGTAAATATCTCGTCGCCTATGTGACGCTGCGCCACGACTCCGCCTCCGGCGAATCGGACCTGCGCGGTCATATGGCGTCGATGGTGCCCGAACATCTTCGGCCCGAAGCGTATGTGTTGCGCGCCGACGCATCTGTGACGGCCAACGGCAAACTCGTCCGCCGCCGCATTCTCGACGGCGACCCGGTACCGCCGGCGCCGAGCGCGGATCCGGCACTGCGTACGGTCGTGGTCAATTCGGACGATCAATACGCTGTCTGGCCGGCCCACCGGTCTGCTCCCGCCGGTTGGACGGTTGTCGGCGGCCCCGCGACCCTGGACGAGTGCCGGACACTCGTCCGGCGACTCTGGTCCGATATCCGCCCGGCCCGTCGGCGCCGGGCCGCGCAATCCGGATGAACGCCCGGACCGCGTCGGCACGCTACTGCCGGGCCAGGTGCCTCTTCATCTCACTGCCGGTATCGGTGATCGGCGCGCCGGACAGGTCCACCCCGACGGTGTGCAGGGTGCCGGTGAACCGGAACGGCGGGAGGCGGGCCGGTGCTCACCGGCCGAGTGTTCGCCGGCGGGGCAGCAGCAGAGCCGGGATCAAGGCGAGTGCGATCATGACCGGGGCGATCAGATAGGTGTGCTGAAATGCTTCGGCCAATGCCGGGGTCAGCGCGGATCGCCGCGCCGGGTCCATGGCGTGCACGGCCTGCAGGCCGCCGTCCGCCGGTAGCAGCGCGGCCAGGGTGACCGACGTCGCCGCGGTGCCCAGGGCGAGAGCGGTGGTGCTGATCATGTTCAGCACCGTCGATCCCGCGGGCTGCTGGTCCCGGTTCAGCGGCCGGGTCGCGGTCGTCAGCACCGGCATCATCGTGCCGCCGCCGCCCGCGCCCATCAGCAGCATGGTGGCGCAGAGCGCCCAGTACGGGGCGTCCGCATCGAGCTGGATCATGAACAGCACGAAACCGGTGAGCGCCACGATGATCGAGGCGGGCAGATAGCGACCGGGTGGGATACGGTCGATCAGCCGGCCCGCCACCTGCATCGTCGCGCCGGACGCCAGTGCGAACGGGATGCCGAGCGCACCGGCCACCAGTGCCGATTCGCCGCGCACCACCTGGAAATACAGGGGCAGCAGCAACATCGACCCGAAGTAGCCACTTGCGAACAGTGCCAGCAGCGCGGCCGCGGTGCCGGTCGTCCGATGGGCGAGCACCCGCAGATCCAGCAGCGGCGCCGGTGTGGACAGCGAATGCCGGACGAACGCGGCGACGAGTCCGGCGCCTGCCAGGATCGGTAGCCACACCGCGGGCGTGGCGAAACCGGCGTGTTCGCCCGCGGCGGTCACTCCGTAGATCACCAGCGCCAGTCCGGGCGACATCAGCAGCAGGCCGACCACATCCAGGCTGCGCGGCGGTTCCGGCGTATCGGCGGGCAGCACGGCGGCCGCCAGCAGCAGAACCAGCACACCCAGTGGCAGATTGACGAAGAACATCCACCGCCACGACACCTGGTCGATGAGGTAGCCGCCGATCATCGGACCGAGTAGTGGCCCGACCAGGACGGCCAGTCCCAGCGTGCTCATCGATCGGCCGAGCTTTTCCGGGCCGGACGCACGCAACAGGATCGTCATCGCCACCGGCATCAACAACCCACCGCTTGCCCCCTGCACCACGCGGAAGGCGATCAGCGACTGGATGTTCCAGGCCAACCCGGCCAGTATCGAGCCGACCGCGAATGCGGTGACCGCGGCCATGTACAGCCGTTTCGCGCCGAATCGGCCGACCAGCCACGCCGAGGCCGGTACCACCGCACCGAGCGCGAGCGAATAGCCGGTGGCGACCCATTGGATCGTGCTGAGGCCGGCCTGGAACTGGACGGACAATTCGGCGAGGGCGACATTCACGACGGTCTGGTCGAGCGTTGCCATGATCGCACCGACCACGAGAACCAGCGCGACGGTCATCGGGTTGCGGGCGTCCGGCGGCGGTGCCGGCGTCGTCTCGGTGGTGATCATGGCCCTGCTTTCGGTGCGGGTGGGTGGAACCGGTATCGCCGGGTCGGCCCGGGCCGACTCCGAGGAACAGCCTGTAACCTCAATCAATATTGAGGTCAAGTGCTGTGGGGGCGGCCACACTCATAGCTGTGCGTGCATGGCTCGGCCGGCGGACGTGATCGTGCCGGGTGATCGATCCGGCGCCCGGCGGACCAGACCATCCGGCAGTTCGAGCCGTTCCGCAGTACGCCTGCGGCGCAGCGGAGTTCGGGTCAGCCGTCGCCGGAGCGGCGCAACTCGCATCCGCAGGATTCGCCGACGCCGAGCGTGACATCCATCGCTACCGAGCGCCCGGTGTCCGGATCGTCGTGCGGTGAGTCGAGCAGCCGGGCCAGCGCCCGGCGGGTGATGGTGTCGATCGGTTGCCGGACCGAAGCGAGGGTGATCTGTCCGAAGCGGTCGGCGGTATCGCCGTCGAACCCGACGATCCGAACATCGCGCGGGATCTGCAGTCCCGCATCGGTGACGGCGCGCATCGCGGCGGCGGATTGGGCGTTGGTTCCGACGACCATGCCGTGCGGGGGCTCAGGGCATGTTCGCAGATGGGCGCTCACTGCGGCATAGGCTCCCGCGGCCGTCAGATCGGTGCGGATCGCGGTACCGCGATCGCCGGTGACCTCGGCGAAGCCCGCGAACCGCTGCGCGACGGTTTCGCGGTCGCCGTGGCGTACGTCCGCGGCGCGGTAACCGCCCACGAAGACGAGATTCGCGCAGTGGTGCGCCTCGACGAGATGGCGGGCGGCCAGCCGGCCGGCATCGATATGGTCGCCGCCGACGATCGGCGCCTCCAACTGCCCCCGGATGTTGTGCACCCACACGACCGGGATCCGGGCCCGGGCGCAGATCTCGCTGGTCGCGACGGCGTCGACGGCGCCGACGACGATGAGGCCGTCGATTCCGACATCGGTGAACGCGGCGGCGAATCCGAGTTCGCGCTCCGCATCGAACCCGGTGTTGCCCATCATCGTGAGGTGATCGCGTGCCCGCGCCTCGATCTCGATCCGGCCCGCGAACGCGCCGTACAACGGCATCGTCATATCCGGTACCAGCAGCCCGATCTGCTGCCATCGCCGCGGGCGCCGCAGTGCCCGGGCATTGCGATCTGGCCGGTAGTCCAGTTCGTCCGCCGCGGCGAGAACTCGGGCCCGCAGCCGGTCCGAAACCGGCCGGGGCCCGTTGTTCATCACATAACTGACCACCGCGGTGGAGGTACCGGCGCGCTCGGCGACATCGGTGAGAGTAGGTCGTTTGGCACTCACGATCGGTCCAGTCTCGTCGCCGCGCACGCCTGTGCCGGAGGGTTTCGTTCTCCCCGATTCTTACACTGTGCCGGCTTTCCCGGCGAACCTACGCTAAACGATTAGAACAGTTACGAGCAGGACCCTCGGACGTAACGAGCGATAGGTGAACTGGACGACATGGCATACACACGACCGACGGGCGTGACCTACTGCGACCCCGAGAACGCCTACGACGGCTACGTTCTCTTCACCGGCGCGGATTCGGTCACCCGGCTCATCGACCTCACCGGCGCCGTGGTGCACGAATGGCCGTTCGCCGGTGTTCCACCCCGGCTCCTCGACCCCGCCCTCAACGGCGGCCGGATCGGCGAGGTCGGAGTCCAGCTGTCGGACAGCGGCGACGCGCGCGGCGGTATCTACGCCAACGGAACCGTCGGCCAGCTCGACTGGTCCGGAAACCGCGTCTGGGAGTGGGGGACACAGGCACCCGGCGGGGCCGCGCGCCAGAATCACGACTGGGAACTGCTGCCGAACGGAAACCGGCTCCTCCTCGTCACAGTGCCCCGGGTGGTGCCCGATCTCGGTGAATCGACGGTGGGCGACCAGGGGCTGGTCGAGGTGGACGGGCACGGCGACATCGTCTGGCAGTGGCTGGCCGGTGATCACCTGGGCGAACTGGGCTTCTCCGAACAGGGCTGGAAGACGCTGCGGGAAAACGCGTCCCGGGACCCCGAGGATCCCTGGGGATACCTCGAAATGAACAGCGCGAAATCACTCGGCCCGAACCGGTGGTACGACGCGGACCCGGGCACGGTCTTCCATCCGGACGATGTCCTGGTCAGCTTCCGCAAGGCCAATATCGTCGCCTTGATCGACAAGACCTCCGGGGCCGTGGTCTGGAAACTCGGACC
The DNA here is from genome assembly GCF_053594175.1 of Nocardia sp. NPDC001965. NCBI lineage: Bacteria > Bacillati > Actinomycetota > Actinomycetes > Mycobacteriales > Nocardiaceae > Nocardia > Nocardia sp. NPDC001965. Next base: position 352,949 of record NZ_JBSFDZ010000002.1, on the reverse strand, counting down.
GTACTTCGGCGAATCCTCCGGTGCCCAGCATCAGCGCATCAACGCGCACAAGGTACCGCGCGCGCTCGACCAGATCTCCGGCCAGCACAATCCGCATATGATCGCCGGCGACCTGCCCGGCGCCGGCAATATCCTGATCTTCGACAATCAGGGCGGTGCCGGGTATCCGCCGGCCGCGCTCGGTATCTACGCGGGTTCACGGGTGCTCGAGGTCGATCCGGCGACCGAGCAGATCGTCTGGCAGTACACCGCCGAGGATTCCGGCCTGCCGTCGTGGACCTTCTTCAGCTCCTTCGTCAGCAACGCGCAGCGGCTGCCGGGCGGCAACACTCTCGTCACCGAGGGAATGCAGGGCCGGCTGTTCCAGGTGACCCCGGCCGGCGATGTGGCCTGGGAGTACCACAGCCCGTACGAAGGATACGGTGTCGCGGGCGAACCCGAAGTGCGCACGCCCCGGGTGCCCGGGGTCGACCGCCTCACCCGGACACCGCTGGTCTATCGAGCGCAGTGGGTGCCCGCCGAATGGGTTCCGGCCGGTACACCGCACACTCCGGCCCGCGCCGTCGGCGCACCGGGCCGGGACGGCACGCCGGCATGACCGCGGGCCTGCGGACGGCCCCGGCGGGTGACGCGGAGCGTACGACCCCGGATGGGCCGTCGCGCACGGGGCGCGGGCGGAAGGCTCCCACCTGGTTCGGGCGTTTCGGATCGCTCGGGTGGGCCGTCGCCGGGCTCGGGTCGGCCGCGATCGTCTGGAGTCTGATCGTGGCGAGCGGCCGGTTCCCGCCGGAGCTCTTCCCGGGTGTCCCCGAGATCCTGCGGGCCGCGCGGACGCTGTGGACCGACGGGTTGCTGGCCGAGGACATCGGCGCGAGCCTGCGACGGGCCTTCGCCGGATTCGTCCTCGGCGCGACGGCCGGGATCGCGGCCGCCGTGTGCACCGCGACCACCGCGGTCGGCCGCAATCTGCTGCAGCCCGTGCTGCGTCTGCTGTCACCGATCCCGACCATCGGCCTGGTTCCACTGGCGATTCTCTGGTTCGGTCTGGGGGAGAGCAGTAAGACTCTCGTGATCGCGCTGGGCGTCTTCGTCCCGGTCTGGATCAACAGCCATGCGGGACTGGCCACGACACCCGCGGACTACCTGCGAGCCGCGCGCTGCCTCGGCGCCGGCCGGGCTCAGATCCTCGCCCGGATCGTACTTCCCGAAGCAGCGCCCGATATCGCCTCGGGGCTGCGGGTGGGTGCGGCCATGGCCTTCGTCCTCATCGTGGTGGCCGAGATGACCGGTACCACCGCGGGTATCGGTTACCGGATCTACCAGGCGCAACTGTTCTCTCAGGCGGACCGGCTGATCGCCTGCCTGATCATCCTGGGGATCATCGGCGCCCTGTGCGATCTCGCGATCGCCGCCCTGACGGCGCCGATCACTCGCTGGGCCGCCGAGGAGCACTGATATGACGATAGAAACCCGGAATCTGGTGGTGCGTTTCCCCGGTCGCACCCAGCCCACACTGGACCGGATCGACCTGACCGTCCCGAACGGCTCCTTCGCCGTTCTCGTCGGTGCCTCGGGAAGTGGGAAGTCCACTCTGCTGCACTGTCTCGCCGGATTGATCACCCCGACCTCGGGCACGGTCACCCACGACGGCGCATCGGTTGTCTCCCCGGATCCGCGCCGCGGTATGGCCTTTCAGCGCGATGTCCTCTTCCCGTGGATGAGCGTCGGCGACAATATCGACTTCGCGCTACGGGCGGGTGCGGTCCCGGCCCGCCGGCGCCGCACCCGCATTCCCGAACTCCTCGAACTCGTCGAGCTCACACCGGATGTGGCGCGCCGCCGCCCGAACGAGCTCTCCGGCGGTATGCGGCAGCGGGTCAGTATCGCGCGGACGCTCGCCGGCGAACCGGAGGTCGTGCTGATGGACGAGCCGTTCGCCGCACTCGACGCGCTGACCCGCCTGAAAATGCAGGATCTGCTCATCGACCTGTGGACCCGCCTGCACCGGACCGTCGTTTTCGTCACCCACGATATCGATGAGGCGATCCGGCTGGCCGATACCGTCAGCGTGCTGCGCGACGGCCGCATCGCCGAGTCGCTCATCAACCCGCTCACCCGGCCGCGCCCCGCGGACGCACTCGCCGATCAGCCCGGGTACAGCGAAATCCGCAGATCACTGCACCACGAACTGGGCATCGACCACGGTGCCTCGTCGAACCACCAGTAGAAAGCCACAATCATCGTGAAGATCCGTCTCGGCCGCCTGCTGGCCGCCTCGCTCACGGCCGTCGCACTCGCAGTGTCCGTCGTCGCATGCGGCGATTCCGGCGGCGACGCCGGCACTCTCACCGTCGGCTTCGTCGTCGACCCGTCCTGGGCTCAGGTTCCCGTCGCCGTGGACGGCGGCTACTTCGACAAGCACGGCGTGCGGGTCCAGGTCGTGAATTTCCCCTCCGGTATCGAGGCCCTGCAGGCCGTCGCCGCCGGCCAGGTCGATATCGCCACCGCCGCCGATGTGCCGACTTCGGCTGTGCTGACCCGGTCCCCGTCGTTGCGGGTGATCGGTGACGGATCGCGCTGGGAGGGCTCCCGGATCATCGCCCGGCGCAGCGCGGGAATCGGCAGCGTGCAGGATCTCGCCGGCAAATCGATCGGTACCCCGATCGGCACCAGCGCCGCGTATTTCGCGGCCGATACGCTGTCGCGGAACGCGATATCGGCGAATCTGGTGCAGGTATCGCCTTCGGCGACGGTCACCGCCGCCACCCAGGGGAATGTCGACGCCGTCTCGATCTTCCAGCCCTATCAGGCGCAAGTACTCCAGGCCCTGGGTCCCGACGCCGTCGAACTCGGCGGCGGCGGATACAGCCAGCACAGCCTGTATCTGGCCACCCAGAACGCGCTGGCGGCGAAAGGCCCCGCCGTCACGTCCTTCTTCGCCGCACTCACCGACGCGGGGGCAGATCTGGAGAATCTCTCCGACGGCGCTGTCGCGGCGGTGGCCGGGGCGACGCAGCTGGACCCGGAACTGCTGCGTGATGTGCTGCCGCAGTTCGATTTCGCACTGCGCCTGGATCCCGACCTGGCCGCGAAACTCACCGAACTCGGCACCTGGGCGAAGACGCAGGGGTCCGTCGACGCGGCGACCGAGCTGCCCGCCTACACGACCTTTCTGAACACCCAGTTCTTGCCCCGGAGGGGGTAGGCCCGAACGGGTGGTCGGCCGTAGGAGGCAACTGTCGTCGGCGATCACCACTGCGCGTTCGGAACGGAACCGCGATCTCGGGTGTTGCGCCGTTGCGAGCTCGCGCGGCCGCTCGGGCCCGCTTGGATGGTTACCGAGCGGGCTGGTAAGCGCCGCCGCGCTGCCGGTTGATGACAGCGAACCGGTTGGTGGCGTTGATGAGCGCGATGAAGGCGACCAGGGTGGCGAGCTGGTCCTCGTCGTAGTGCTCGGCGGCGTAGGCCCAGGCTTCGTCGGTGACACCGCCCGCGCCGTCGGCGATGCGGGTGCCCTGCTCGGTCAGTTCCAGGGCGGCGCGCTCGGCGTCGGTGAACACCGTGGCCTCCCGCCAGGCGGCGACCAGGTTGAGTCGCGTGGCGGTCTCACCGGCGTGCGCGGCGTTCTTGCCGTGGACGTCGGTGGCGTAGCTGTCGCCGTTGATCTGGCTCGCGCGCAGCATCACCAGGTTCTGCGTCGTGCCCGGCAGTGTCGACTCCTCGATGAGTACCGGGGCCGCCGCTCCGTAGTGGCCGAGGGCCTTGGCGACGATCGGGCTACCGAAGAGGTTCAGACGGGTTTCCATGATGTGTTCTCCTTGCTGTTGTAGTGCTCGAACACAAGACGTCGACCAACCCGCTCCGATAACAGGCGGCAGCGTGACGTGTGACACATCGACGGTCCGCGGTGTTCGTGGTTCGGGGTGGATTCGCGAGAGCGGTGGTTTGTGGTGGCCGGTGCGGCCCCCGGGCGGCGCGGGTCTTCGTATGTCACGGCAGCGCTCGTCCCGACGTCCGTGGTCACCCGGCTGGGTGGTGACGGAGTGGCGCGACTTCTGCTGCGCGGTCTACAGCGTCTGCTCGCCGCACGAGCCCGTCGTGGACGGGTGTGCTTCCTTCCTCGTGCGGCGACTGCCGGGAAAGTCGTGTTACGGCCGGATCGGCGGTGGCGGGGCTTCCGTCCGGTATATCCGAACTTTCAAGCGCTTTCGCGCGTGACGATCCGGTATCCCACGTCCACGGTGGCCGATTCGATCGAGGTCCCGGCGAGCCGAGCCAGCAACAGATCCGCGGCTGTCGTGCCGATGGCGTCGATATCCACGCTCACCGTGGTCAGTGCCGGATTGATGTGGCGCGACATCTCGAAATCGCCGAAACCGGTGATGGCCAGCTGTTCCGGGACCGCGATACCGCGGCGTCCGGCGGCGAGTACGGCCGCGACGGCCAGCACGTCGGTGGCGAACACGATGGCGGTCGCTTCCGGGAAGCGTTCCAGTGCGGCGTCCAGCAGCGCGACACCGGTGTCCATGGAGATTTCGCGGCCGGGTAGATCGACGATGCGGACCGGCTCGCCGGGCAGCAGTTCGCCGACGGTGCGGGTGAATCCGTCGCGGCGCCGGATGGCGCGAGCGTCACCGGAACCGATGGTGCCGGCGAAGACCAGTTTCCGGTGGCCGCGGGATACCAGGTGGCGGACCAGATCGCCGGTGGCCGATTCGTTGGAGAAGCCGACGAGAGTGTCCAGCGGGTCGTCGATCCAGTCCCAGGTCTCGACCACGGGTGCGCCGTAGGCACGCAGCAGTCGCAGCGTGTCGGGTGTGTGCAGGGTGCCGACGATGAAGAATCCGTCGGGGCGGCGCTGGATGAATCCGCGCACCAGGTCCTCTTCGCGTTCCGGGTGGTAGTCGGTGTAGCCGACGATCAACTGGTACCCGGCGGGGGTGAGGCGGGAGGCCGCGGCGCGCAGGGTGTCGGAGAAGATCGATGTGGAGATGACCGGCAGGATCGCGGCGATCGTGCGGCTGCGGTTGGAGGCGAGGCTGCTCGCGGCCAGGTTCGGCAGGTATCCGGTATCGGCGATGGCGCGTTCGACCCGTCGCCGGGTCTGCTCCGACACCTGATCCGGGAAGCTCAGCGCCCGCGAGACGGTCTGCGCGGAAACGCCTGCCGCGCGGCCGACATCCTGCATGGTGACCGATTTCGTGGACGACTTGGCGCGCACGCGCCGCCGCCGCTCCACTTCGGCCACGCCACCTCCCGAAAAAAACCCTGCTTTCGCTGTGTGCGGAGCATACCCGGCCGGCTCGATCCGCTCCGGAACGGCGCATTCGCCGCACTGTAGCCAGGGCAATCGCCGACGATGGGCAGCCTCTTGCGTTACCGCTAACGTTACCGCTAACATTCGTGGCGCAGAACACTATGTGACTACTCGTACAGTGGTCCGGGACAGGGAGAGCAGGATGAATGTGCTGGACGGTATCCGGGTTCTGGATCTGTCGATCGCTATGGCCGGGCCGTTCGCCGCGCAGAAGCTGGCTGATCTCGGCGCCGATGTGATCAAGGTCGAGCCGGTGGGCGGCGAATGGCAGCGGCACGTATCGGCGGGCGGCGCCCGCGGTAACGAGGTGAACGCGTCGTTCCTCTCGCTCAACCGCAATAAGCGTTCGCTATCGATGAACCTCAAGGACGGGAAGGGACGCGAGCTCCTCTACGAGCTGGTGCGCACCGCGGATGTGTTCCTGCAGAACTACCGGCCGGGTGTCGCGGGAAGGCTCGGTGTGGACTACGAGACCTTGCGCGCCATCAAACCGGACCTGGTCTACGTCTCGATGTCGGGCTACGGAACGACCGGTCCCTATGCGGACCGGCCGGGCCAGGACGTCCTGTTGCAGGCGATGAGCGGCGGCCTGGCCAGCGCACAGCGCCACGGTGAACCGTTGCGCCCGGCGCCGTTCTTCCTGGCGGACGCCATCACCGCCTATTCGGCTTTCGAAGGGGCGATGGCGGCCCTGTTCCACCGGGAACGCACCGGTGAGGGCCAGTTGGTGGAGGTCAATATGCTCGACTCGATCATCGCGGCGCAGATGCAGGAGATCAGCGTCGCGACAGTCGGCGGCGTCCGGCAGGAACCGACCGATCAGATCCACGCGCACTCCTACATCCGCGCGCCCTACGGTGTGTTTCCCACCGCGGACGGTCAGCTCGCGCTCTCCTTCGCTGAGATGGATGCCCTGGCGAGGGTATTCGGCGACGATCGTTTCCTGCGGTACGACGCCGAACGCGACGGTTTCACCCATCGCGACGACATCTCCGCCCTGGTCACCGAAAACCTCGCGAAGAACACCACCGAGCACTGGCTGGACGCGCTCGGCGCCGCGGGCGTGTGGGTCGGCCCGGTCTATGACTACAGCCAGCTGCGCGCCGACCCCCAGGTCCGGCACAACCGGTCCTTCGTCGAATACGACCACCCCACCGAGGGCACTGTGGTGACCCCCGGATTCGCGTTCCGGCTGAGCAAACAGACCCAGAAGGTCTACCGGCCGGCCCCGCGCAACGGCGAGCACACCGCGGAAGTCCTGATGGAACTCGGCGTGAGTGCCGACCGGATCGAGGAACTCGAATCCGGCGGCACCGTGCACCGCCACCGGTCTCCGGCCGGCTCCCGGATCTCTTGACCACGTATCACCGAAAGATCTCTCCATGACTACTACCGCCCCACCGGTTCAGCAGGCGCGCCGCGCGGCAGCGGCTGCCGCGGTCGGCAGCCTCGTCGAGTGGTACGACTTCGCGCTCTACGGCGCGGCCGCGGCCCTCGTCTTCAACACCTACTTCTTCGTCGACGCCAGCCCCACCACCGGACTGCTGGCTTCGTTCGCCACCTTCGCGGTGGGGTACTTCGCCCGGCCGTTCGGTGGTGTGGTGTTCGGGCATCTCGGTGACAAGATCGGACGCAAACCGGTCATGGTCGTGACGCTCGGCATCATGGGTGTCTCGACTGCGCTCATCGGCCTGCTACCCAGCTATCACACGATCGGGATGGCCGCGCCGATCCTGCTGGTCCTGCTCCGGATCGTCCAGGGGCTCGGGGCCGGCGCGGAATACGCCGGGGCCGTCGTGTTGTCGTCGGAGGCGGCGCCGCGAGGTCACCGCGGCTTCTACGCGTCCTGGTCCGGCGGGGGTGTATGGCTCGGATCGGCGCTGGGACTGGGCACTTTCCAGATCGTGTTGTGGCTGACCGGGGACAATTTCGACCAGTGGGGCTGGCGCCTCCCGTTCCTGCTCAGCCTGGTGATGCTGGTGATCAGCCTCTATATCCGGCGGCGAGTGACCGAGACCGAGAGCTTCGAACAGGCGAAGACCGAGGACACGAAGATCCCGCTGCTGGAGTTGTTCCGGACGGCGAAGGGGCGCCTGGCGCTGAGCCTCGGATCGAATTTCATGCTCTCGGGCTTCTCCTACATTCCGCAGGTCTGGGCGTTGAGCTACTTGACCAACGATATCGGCCTGGCGGCCATGGCCGGATTGGGTATCAATGCCGTGGTCCTGGTCGCGGGCGCGGCGTTCATGCCGGTGTTCGGCAGAATCGGTGACCGCTTCGGCCGCCGCCGGCTCTTCCTGTTCGGTTCCGGTTTCGGAATCGTCTGGGCTTTCCCGATGTTCGCTCTCATCGACACCCGGGTACCTGCCCTGATCATTCTCGCGCTGGTGGTGTGTTTCGTCGGTGCGGTGGCCACCTGCTATGCGGCCCAGGCCGCGTTCCTGGCCGAGATGTTCCCGCCCGCCATGCGGTATTCCGGCGTCGCCTTCGCTCGCGAGGTCAGCGGCGCCCTGCTCGGTGGCACTACCCCGCTGATCGCCACCGCGCTGTTCGCCGGTTTCGGGCACTGGTGGCCGATCGCGGTGTGGATGGTGGTCATGGCGACCGTCGCGTTCGTCTCGGTTCATCTGTCCGCGCGCTACCGCAGCGACGCCGATCAGAGCAGTGACGACCATTTCAACCATGTGACGGACCGCCGCGCCGTCCCGGCAGGAGGGCCTCGATGACGGACGCGCCCCTATTCCACGACCGTTGGTTCGAGGAGTACACACTCGGGGAGGTCGCCGCCGGCGGGACCAGGGTGATCGAAGCCGCCGATATCGCGCGGTTCGCCGATCTCACCGGCGACCACCATCCGGCCCATACCGACCCCGCGTTCGCCGAGCCCCGATTCGGCAGTGTGATAGCGCACGGCGTGCTCACTTTCGGAGTGGTCGTCGGCCTCACCGTGGAATACAACGGCCGCGCTGTCGCCTACGGCTACGACCGGATCCGCTTTCCCCGGCCGATCCGGCCCGGCGACACCATCCGCGCGACCGCCGAGGTGGTCGATCTCGCCGCGCACCGAAATCCGGGTATCGGGCTGGTCACCAAGCAGTACACCGGGACCGATCAACGCGGCGACACGGTGCTCGTCTGTAGGCATGTGCTCGCCGTCGACCGCACACCCCACCCCGAGGAGTCGAACCAGTGACCGGCACTGTCGATATCGAAACCGTACTCGCCGCAGCGCATCGCGCTCGCCGACCGGCCCGGAACGCGTCGGCCGGCACCCGCGCCGCGTGGCTGCGCGCGCTCGCCGCCGGCCTCGATTCCGCCACCGACGAGCTGGTCGAGATCGCGCATCGGGAAACCGCTCTTCCGTTGCCCCGCTTACGCAACGAACTGGTGCGCACCACCTTTCAAGCTCGGCTGTTCGCCGACCGGCTGGAGCAGGGTCAGCTGTTCCAGACCCGGATCGACCCCGCCGACCCGGACTGGCCGATGGGCCCGCGACCGGATATCCGGCGCACCCATGTGGCGATCGGACCGGTGCTGGTCTTCGCGGCCAGTAATTTCCCGTTCGCTTTCTCCGTCGCCGGCGGTGACAGCGTGAGCGCGCTGGCGGCGGGCTGCCCGGTGGTGGTGAAGGCACACGAAGGGCATCCGGAACTGTCCCGGGCGTCCACGCGCATCGTCACCGAACGCCTGCGCGGAGCCGGCGCGCCGGACGGCCTCTTCGGGCTGCTCGAAGGCCGGGACGCGGGAATCGCCGCGGTGCGCGATCGGCGTATCCGCGCGGTCGGGTTCACCGGTTCGGAGGCCGGTGGACGCGCCCTGTTCGACCTGGCGGTATCGCGGCCGGACCCGATCCCGTTCTACGGCGAACTCGGCAGCACCAATCCGGTCCTGGTGACCGAAGCCGGATGGCAATATCGCGCGGACGACATCGTCTCCGGATTCGCCGAGTCCAGCACGCTGGGATCGGGACAGTTCTGTACCCAGCCGGGGGTGGTCCTGGTTCCGGACCTGGCCGGGTTCCTGGACCGGCTCACGCTGCCCGCGATCGGTCCCCTGCTGAACCAGCGCATCGCCGACGGCTACCATCACGCGCTGGAGGTGGTCACGCAACATCCGGGTGTCGAGGTCGCCATGAGCGGGCCCCCATCTCCGGATGCGCCGAGCGCGCGCATCCTGACCAGCACCGCCCGCGCGGTGCTGGCCGACCCGGCCATAGTGAACACAGAGATCTTCGGCCCCGCCTCGGTGCTGGTGGAATACGACGATCCGGACCAGGCGCTGGCCGTACTGGAACTGATCGAGGGCACCCTCACCGCGACCGTGCAGGGAGCCGCCGAATCCGACGATCAGGCCGCCGCCGCTGTCGACCTGCTGGCCGAGTATGCGGGCCGGATCATCTGGAATCAGTGGCCGACCGGCGTCACGGTGAGCGATGCTCAGCAGCACGGCGGACCCTGGCCCGCCACCACCGCACCCGTCGCCACCTCGGTCGGCACCGCGGCCGCACTGCGGTTCGCGCGTCCCGTCGCGTACCAGAACCTCCCTGTCGCGGTGCTTCCCGAGGAGTTGCGCCGATGACGGGATGGACGGGCCTCACCTGGGATCATCCGCGCGGCTACCGGGCACTGCGTGCCGCGACCTCGCATCCGGACGCCCCGGTCTGCGATATCCGCTGGGACATCCAGCCGCTCGAGGGGTTCGAATCGGCGCCCATCGAGGAAACCGCCCGCCGTTACGACCTGGTGGTCCTGGATCATCCGCATATCGGTGCGGCGATCGAGACCGGGGCGTTGCGGCCGCTCGACGAACTGTTCGCCCCGGCCGAACTGGCCGCCTGGCGAGCCGAGAGCGTCGGGCCGTCGGTGCGGTCCTACGAGATGGCGGGCCGCCTGTGGGCGGTGCCGCTGGACGCCGCGACCCAGGTGTCGGTGCGCAGCGATATCGGCATACCGGTCCCCGACACCTGGGCGCAGGCAGTCGAATTGTCCGGCGAAGTCGCGTCCGCTGTGCCGACCTCGGGGCCGCATCTGTTCCTCACGCTGTGCGGTATCGCCGTGGCCGACGGAGCATCTCCCGGCGAGGGTGATCATTTCCTCGGAGAGGCGGAATTCGGTGCGGCCGTCGAGACCCTCCGGCATTTCGTTCCGGACCGGCAACACACCGGTAACGACAATCCGATCGCTCTGCTGGAACGGATGACCGCGGCGGCCGGGCCGCAGTACTGCCCGCACGTCTACGGCTACGTGAACTACACCCGTCGACCACGCCCACTGCTGTTCGGAAACGCCCCGCGCGGGCAGGCGGGGCGGCGCGGTTCGGTACTGGGCGGCACCGGCATCGCGTTCAGCGGTCGCCGAAAACCGGACGCCGCACTGCTCGACCATATTCGCTGGCTCATGTCCACCGACGCCCAATGTCGGTTCGTCACCGCCGAGGACGGACAGCCGGGGCTGCGCACCGCGTGGGAAGACGACACTGTGAACGCCGGCAGCCGTGACTTCTACCGAGCCACCCGGGCCACCATCGAGGATGCCTGGATCCGGCCCCGGCACGCGGGCGCCGTCGCCTTCCAGAACGCGGCTGCCGCGGCGCTGCGGGCCTGCCTGTTCGTCCACCACGACATCCGCCGGCTCACCCGCGAGGTGAACGAGAGCTTCGAGATCGGCCTCCGGCCGGCCATGACCACGAGGACCGTATCGTGACCATCCCCTGGCCCCCGACCACCGAGACCTTGCTCCCGGCCGACCACGACCGCGCCGTGCTGGTCGGCCGGGTGATGGGCCCGCACGGACCCAGCGTGGTCACCGTGCGCGACAACCACCTTGTCGATATCACCGACCGGGTCCCGACCGTGCGGGATCTGGCCGAACACGACGACCCCGCCGCCTTCGTCCGCGGCTGCGCGGGCACTGATCTCGGTCCGGTCGCGGAAGCGATCGCGCACACCCCACCGGAGCTCCGGCGGCCCGGGACCCCCAGGCTGCTCAGCCCGATCGATCTGCAACCGGTCAAGGCGGCGGGTGTCACTTTCGTCGTCTCCCTGATGGAACGCGTCATCGAGGAACGCTGCCGCGGCGACGCCTCGCTGGCCGACAAGGTGCGCGAGCAGATCACCGAACATGTGGGCACCGATCTGTCCGCGCTGGAACCCGGTTCGGCCGAGACCGCCCGGCTCAAGGAGCTACTCGTCGCCGAGGGCTGGTGGAGTCAGTACCTGGAGGTCGGACTCGGTCCCGATGCCGAGATCTTCACCAAGTGTGCGCCGATGGCCAGTGTCGGGACCGGTACCGATATCGGGGTGCATCCCCGATCCACCTGGAACAACCCGGAACCCGAAGTGGTGCTGCTGATCTCGTCGGCCGGCCGGGCAGTCGGCGCCTGCCTCGGAAACGATGTCAACCTCCGTGATTTCGAGGGCCGTTCGGCGCTGCTGCTGACCGCGGCCAAGGACAACAACGCCTCCGCGGCCGTCGGTCCGTTCGTCCGGCTCTTCGACGACACGTTCGATCTGGACACCGTACGCGCACTGACCGTGACACTGCGGATCCACGGTGTCGACGATTTCACCTTGCGCGCCGAATCGTCGATGGCCGAAATCAGCCGCGATCCGGCGGATCTCATCCGCCAGCTCATGGGCCGGCATCACCAGTACCCCGACGGGGTGGTGCTCTTCCTCGGCACCATGTTCGCTCCGGTTCAGGACCGAGCCGAACCGGGACACGGATTCACCCACCGCCCGGACGATCTGGTCGCTATCGGTACGCCCACACTGGGCGGCCTGATCAACCGGGTGCGGACCAGCGACGAATGTGAACCGTGGCGATTCGGCACCGCGGACCTGTTCCGCAGCCTCTCCGCCCGGGGGGTGCTGTAGGACGGTTTCAGGACGATCGGCCCGGAACCCGCGTCACCGCGATCGCGGACTCCTGCAGGCTGCCCAGCACCAGAGTCCCCGCCTGCTCGGCGACACCGGTGACCATCGAATAGGTATCGCCGCGACGTTGCAGATCGTGCACGATCGTTCCGTCGGCGTGCACGCCGAGGACCCACGTCGTGGATTCGCCGGCGGGCTGGATCCGATCGGGAATTCGCCACAGCAGGCTGCGTAACCGGCCGGGACGGGCCAGCAGCGCGTCGAGCAGCCCGTTGCGTGGTGAGACCATGCCGACCCAGATCAGGCCATCGGTGCCCAGGCTCAGGTTGTCGGGAAACCCGGGCAGATTGTCCATCAGCACTTCCCGCGATCCCGTGTGCGGGCCGCGCAACCGGTAGCGGGTCAACCGGTAGGCGGCTGTCTCGGCGATGATCAGCGATTCGCCGCCGGGAGTGAGGACCACACCGTTGGCGAACTGCAGGTCCGTCAGCAACGTGGTCACCGTCCCGTCGGGATCCAACGCGAAGAGCCCGCCGGTCCCGGTGTGTTCGAACAAGTCGCCGCGCCACTGCTCGAGGGGCCAGCGGCGCGACGATTCGGTGAAATAGATCGTGCCGTCCCGCGGGTCGCGCACCACATTGCTGGCGAAGTTCAGTGCGCGCCCGTTCACTGTGTCGACCAGGACCTCGACCGTGGGGGAGACGCCGTCCCAGCGCAGCAGACCTCGATGGGCGTCGCAGATGAGCAACGATCCGTCCGCGTCGGCATGCAGGCCCAGTGGGCGGCCACCGGTCACCGCGACGATGCGTGTCTGCCCGGTACCGAGATCGACCCGCACGATCTCACCACCGGCGGTACCCGCGTACACCGTGTCGGGGCCACCGAAAACGACGTCCTCGGGACCGCGACCGGTCAACTCGATCCGGCGCACCGGCGGCATCGGGGGAGTACTGGTCTTCTGCCGGGCCCGCTGTGGCGCTGCCGGGGCGGTCCACCGGATCGGCTGCATTCGTTTCGCGTTCACCGGACCACTGTCGCCGGTCGGCGCCGGTTCATCACAGGTAACGTTGCGCGGGTCCCCGCCGAAGTCCACTTCGAACAGGAGGATTTCTGGTGAAGAAGAAGATGATCGCTGCCGCGCGCGTCGCTGCTGCCGGTGTTTCGGGTCTGGCCTTCGTCGCGATCGTGGGATCCGGCGCCGCCGGAGCCGCGCCACAGGACTGCGTCGTGACGAAGGATCTCTTCGGCGCCGCGGCGACCTGTGGGCCCGACGGTGGCACCGGCTATGTCCTGCACGTGGACTGTGTCGGCCTGTACGCCGCGGGCCCGTTCCCGCTGTACGGTATCGGCCCCTACTACGCACTCAGCTACCCCTTCACGCCGAGCGGTCAGCGCATCACGACGGGTTGTACGGGTATGGGGCCCGGGGTCGTCGCCGTCGCGACCAACGCCTATGTCGAGGTGTATCGGGGCTGACCGCCCCGAAGACGAATCAATCGAACGCCGTCACCGTCCGGCCGGCCCGGCACGGGCGGCTCGGGTTCGTCGTTCTGCTCGCCGGTCTCGGCAACGAGTCGCTCGAGTCGTATGTGCTGTCGCTGCCGGTCACTACCGATATCGCCCAGGTTCGCGGCCATGACGGCTACGGTTTCCCCAAGTGGGTGACCGATATCGACGTCGACACCGGCCACACCAGTGCTCGGGTGGCCGGCGGAAACGGCGCCACGGACCTGGCGCTGTCGGTCGCCACACCGCACCAGACCGCCTACCGCAGCGGCGATCGAGTGTCGACGCTCACCTCCTGTACCCGGCTCGGCGGTGCCTGGCGCTCGACGGTGCGCCAGACCGATATGTTGTCCTCCGGCAGCGCGCTCCTGCCGCGCGGTATCGACCTCGAGATCGGGCACGGCCGGATGGCCGAGGACCTGCGCTCACTGGAGCCGATCAAGACCGTCCGGCTCGATGTCACCACCGAAGGTCAGCTCGCACTGCAGGTGCCGGTGCCCATCGCGGTCCCCGGCCGGAACTGATCCCGCGCCGAAGCCCGGCCCGAATCCGGCCGGGATCGGTTGCGCGAGGGAGGATCCCGTTTCCGCGACGGCGAAGAGCCCGTACGCTGGTCCGGCAAGCATGGGTCAGTGTGGGAGGAATGCGTTGGGCCGCAGAGATTCGCGGGAAGAACGAGACGTTTCGCCGGAGAACCGCGAAGCCATCCGTAACAACATCAAGAAGGAACTCGGCATCCCGCACACCTTCGAGGGCGCCACCCCGGACGACTTCTCGGCCTGGTTGTCCCGGGTCGAGAACATGATGGAGATCGTCCCCCGGCAGAACCGACGGCCCTTCGACATCACCGACAGCAACGGCGTGACCGATGTGGTGGGTGAGGGGTACATGCTGCGCCGGGTCGCCGATATCCGCAAGGAACTGCAAGCCGGGCTGCGCAATGCCACGGCGCGCCGGGAACTGGCCGAGATACAGCATGTCGCCGATTCCGCGATCCACGACTCGGTGGCGAGACAGATGGTCGCGGATCAGATCCAGCGGGCGCAGGAAGTGGTGGCGAGGTCGGCGGTGACCGAGGACGCCCGGGATACTGCTCTGGAGGTCGAATTGCAGAATGTGGTCCGGGATCTCCGGGAGCGCCGCTCGAAGATGCGCTGGTCACCACTCCAACGGGAGCCGATCGCAGTGCTTCTGGGAGCCTTTCTGCTGGTCGGGTTCAGTCTCGTGCTGGTGATCGCGATGTTCACCGATACGGCGGTTCCCGATGTGGTGATGAACATGATCCTGCTGATCCTCGGGTTCTTCTTCGGGCAGTCGGCCGCGGCCGGACGTGGCGGCCAGCGGGAGAACAGACACTGATAAGTGGCGGTCATCGGTGTCTGCGGATGGGCTGCGAGCTACCGGGTATCACTCCGGCGGTAGCCGTAGCCGGCCACGGGTGTGGATGCCGGGTTCGGCGAATATCCGACGCAGATGCCATTCGACCGTGCGCGGGCTGAGCAGGAGTCTGGCCGCGATCTCCGGTTCGGTGAGCCCGTCCCGGACCAACTGGAGGATCTGGTTCTCCTGGGCGGTGAGACCGCTCGCGGTCGATGTGCCGGACGGACGGATGCGTTCACCGATGGCGGTCAGTTCGCGTGCTGTCCGGAAGGTGAAGCCGCGCATACCCATTCCGGTGAAGAGGTCGTAGGCGGTACGCAGCTGCGTACGAGCCGCGGGCACGTTCCCACCGCGATGCAGCCATTCGCCGTACAGGAGATGGGCGCGCGCCAGTTCGCCGCGCAGACCGGTGCGGCCGAGACGCGATATCGCCTCCTGGTAGCGGCTTTCGGCTTCGGCGCCGTCGCTCAACAGTGCGTGGGAGCGGGCCTCGATACCGGCCGCCCAGTCGGTGCCGCTGGGCCGGGTGATCTCGGTGAGGCGGACCAGCGCGTCGAAAGCGCGATCGGTCGCTCCGGTGCGCGCGGCGGCCTCGATGAATTCGACGAGCGCCCAGACCGGGATGCCGACCTCGAGCTGGACGTACTCCTCGTTCGCCGACCGGGCCGCCGCGGCCGCCTCCTCGTACCGGCACAGGCTGTTGTAGAGCAGGGCCCGCGCCCAGCCCGCGACAACCGGACCGATGCCTTCGCCGCGGTCGAGGGCGCCCTCGTCCACTCGGCGGGACAGGTCCAGGCATTCGGTTTCCCGGCCGCGCCAAGCGGCCACGACCAAGGCGGCATGCAGCGGAGCCGCGGTGCCGACAGCTTCGGAGACGGTCAGGATCTCGGCGGCCGACGATTCGGCCTCGCGCAGGTCACCGTCGAGAACCTGCACGATACAGCGCCGCATGAGGGCGACGGGGAGGGCTGATGCCCGGCCGCTCGTCCGCACCAGTGCGAGGTTGCGGACGCTCAGTTCGGACAGGGCATCGTGATCCCAGAGGCCGACGGCCGTCACACAGGTCAGCCACAACCAGCGCAGTGCTTCATTGGGTGATATCGCGGGATTGCCGAATGCGTGCAGCGCGTCGCGCAGGGCCGGCACGGCGGCGGTGTGGAGCAGTAGCTGTTGGGTATCGGCGGGTAGCTCGGCTATTCGCCGCAGATACGCGGTACGGATCTGCGTATCGATCGGCCGCGTGATCGGTAGCCCGAAGCCACCGGCCTCGAGATCTTCGGCAGTTCCAGCAGAGCGAGCGGGTTGCCCCCCGTTTCCGCGACGATCCGGCCGAGGACGTGCTCGTCCCAGGGGCCCGGAATGGTGGCCCGCAACAGGGCGCGCGCATCCGCGTCGGGTAGGCCCCGCAGCGGGAGTTCCGGCAGTCCGACGGGTTCGGCCGGGGCCGCATCGAGCTCGTCGGGTGCCCGTACCGCGAAAACGAGGGCGACCGATTCGGCGACGAGGCGGCGCGCGGTGAAGGTGAGTGCCTGTACCGATGCCCGGTCGAGCCATTGGGCGTCGTCGACGATGCACAGCAGCGGGCGTTCCCGGGCTGCCTCGGACAGCAGGCCGAGGATGCCGAGTGCGACGAGGAATCCGTCCGGCGCGGGGTCGCCGCCTTCACCGACCGCCGCGTTCACCGCGGCACGCTGCGGCGCGGGTAGGGCGGCCAGTTCACCCATCAGGGGCGCACAGAGTTGATGCACACCGGCGAACGCGAGTTCCATTTCCGATTGCACCCCCGCGACCCGGGCGACCCGGAAATCCTGAGCGCTGCCGGCCAGATATTCGAGGAGCCGCGTTTTTCCCACGCCCGGCTCACCCCGGATGACCAGCGTCCGGCTCTGTCCACCGCGCACGGTGTGCAGCAGTCGATCCAGTTGTTCGCATTCGTGGTGCCGTCCCGGGACCGGCGCTGGTGCGGGCGAGCCGGGCGCGGAATCGAACGAAAGTGTGCTTTCTTCTCCGGCGGTTCGGCCCGGCGCCCTGCGGCTACGGGGCGAACCGCCGGAAAAGCCCGGCGGGCCGGAGCCGTCACCGGCCGAACCGAGGATCTCGCCCGGCGACCAGCACTGTCGTCATGGACTCAGGGTAACGAGCGCCGTCTCGTCCCGCTCGGGACGGAGTCGCCGATATCGTGCCGCCCCGGGCGTGGTCCCGGGGCGGTCGGATTGCCGACAACACCCATACAGGTCTCGAGCGGCTGTCCCCGCCCGAAAACGACTACCGGCCGACACTGGTCGATGCATTTCGGTACCGTACCGGTCTCGATATCGGCTAATTCTCGGCAATCGGCAATCGGCGTCATATTATGCCGCCATGACTTCCAGCGAAACACAGTATGTGGGGCCGCTGCATCAACTGGCCCGCGGCGCGTGGCAGGCGATGCTGATCATCGGCTCGGCATCGGTGGTCGTCGGTATTCTGGTGCTGCTGTGGCCCGGGCCGACGATCGTGGTCCTGGCGGTCCTGTTCGGTATCTATCTGCTGATCTCGGGCATCTTCCAGTTGGTCGCGGCATTCGGTGGCCATATATCGAGCGGCTGGCGGGTCATGCTGATCGTCAGCGCCGTACTGTCGTTCATCCTGGCCTTTTTCGCATTGCGCCACCTCGGCGACGCTGTTCTGCTGATGGCGCTGTGGATCGGTATCGGCTGGATGTTCCGCGGCGTGGCGGTCCTGATCGCCGGTATCGATGCGCCCTCGGGGGCGCCCGGGCGCGGCTGGAACATCTTCTTCGGCATAGTGCTGCTGATCGGCGGCGGTATGTTGATCGTCTGGCCGTTCCATTCCGTCGCGGTGCTGACGCTGGTGGCCGGTTGGTGGTTGATCTTCATGGGAATCGTGGAGATCGTCGGTGCTTTCCAGGTGCGCAGCGGCGCGAAGAATACACCGAGCGCTCTCTGATCGGGGCTCTTGGTAATTCCTCGGCAATCAGGGCAGAACCTGCGGTATCACCTCGGGATGGAAGAAACCGACCAGGGCGCCGATCACGGAGCCGAGGAGTGAGCCGCCGGATCCGGTGGCCGATCCCACGGCGGAGCCGACCGACCCGCCCACCGACGAGCCGTTCAGTACCGGATCGGGAATGAGTGCGTGCGGGTCGGTCGCGATGTCCTCGCTCTTCTCCAGCGGGATACCGGCCACCGGTACGGCGTGACCGACAGTGGCATCCGCGGCGGACGGACCCGCGAGAACAACCGCCGCGACCATGGGCAGCGCACCGAACGCCAGCATGCCGACCGATTTGCCCAGGCGATTTTCCATGATGATCTCCCAGCCTCCTGCACCCCCGGGACAGGTGAGTGCCCGATGAACCGGCCGGATCCACTCCGGCTGCCTGAATGATAGGCACCTCGCGGGCAGGATCGATCGAAGTTGTGATCGATAACAGTGCAAGGCAGTGCAATTCGTGAACTCTGCTCCGGGGATACCGGCGCGGGGCCCGGGCGGGAGTTCCGTGCTCCACTCGCGGAGAGCTGTTGTGCGGGTCTACTCCCGCCCGGGTCGGTGATCACGTGCTGTCCGGCAATTTCGGTGAGCACTCGGCGGTCGCCGCGGGTGCGGGCCGCAGGTCGGATCGAACGCACGAGGCCGAACTGTGCGAACCCGCCGTCCGCCGATGGCCGGCCCAGAGCAGGGTGCGCGGCCGGTGGCGATCGGTGCCCGCGCGACGACCCGGATCCAGGTGGATGGCAAGTGTGAGGATCTCCGGTGCTGCCCGCACAGGCATGATTCGGCGGAGCCGGTGCGGTTCAGCTCGGGCCGGAATTCGTTCTGGTGGCCGCACCCGTGATCAGCGGCCGGACGATCGGGGGCATTCCTCGCCACGACGTCTCCTGCACATCGTCGAGTTCCAGCCCCCGCGCCCGGATCAGCTCGAGCGTGGCACGGTTGCAGTGGCAGCCCTCCGCGAACCGGCGCCACGGTTCCTCGAGACGGTCCTGCCACCGGGCAAGTCGCGGAGACCGGGAACGCACATGCTCGAGAAAAAGCAGCCGGCCGCCGGGGCGCAGGACGCGTTCGATCTCCCGCAATGCCGGATCCGGGTCGTCGACAGTGCACAGTACGAGCGTCGACACGACGGTGTCGACGCTGCCGTCCGCGAACGGCAGTCGTTCCGCCGATGCGTCGAGGACCTGCGCTCCGGCTCGGTCGTCGCGGCGCAGTTTCCGCGACAGGCGCGTGCGCATCGCGGCTTCCGGTTCGGTCAGGGTCAGCTCGTCGAGGCCGTCGGGGTAGTACTTCAGGTTGAGGCCGGTGCCGCTGCCGAGTTCGACGGTGCGCCCCCTCGCCCGGCCGAGCAGATCCCGGCGACGGGCTCCCATACCTCGGCGCTCGCCCGACCACAGCAGCGGGTCGTACAGCATTGCGAACACTCGTGCCCACAGGCCCGAGCCCTCCGGCGTTGCCGACGGTGCGCCGCTGCTCACCAAGTCGACGGTACGCCGACGGCCGTCATCGCGCACGGTCGCTCGTCGAGCGGACGACCGTGCGGGGGAGGCCCGGCGGTGGTGGACGCGGCCGGGCTCGCGCACTCAGACGCCGAGCAGTTCGCGTTCCGGCACGTCCACCCGCTTCGCGCGACGTTCCAGCAGGTCCGATATGACCGCGAGGCCGACCGCGGCGATCACCAGGGCCACGCCGACCCAGTTGGGTGCGGTGTATCCGAACCCGGCCGCGATCACGGCGCCGCCCAGCCAGGCCGCGATCGCGTTGCCCAGGTTGAAGGCGCCGATATTGACGGCCGAGGCCAGGGTGGGCGCACCGGCGGCGTGGTCGAGGACGCGTTTCTGCAGGGGCGGCACGGTCGCGAAGCCGAGTGCGCCGATCAGCACCACCGTGATCGCGGCGGCGATCTTGTTGTGGGCGGTGACGGTGAACAGGGCCAGTACCACCGCGAGCCCGCTCAGTGAGAGGTAGAGCATCGGCATCAGATGCCGGTCGGCGAACTTGCCACCGATCAGATTCCCGGCGAAGAAACCCAGGCCGAACAGCACCAGAAGCCACGTGACCGAATTCTCGGCGTAACCGGTGACCTCGGTCATCATCGGTGCCAGATAGGTGATCGCGGCGAAGACGCCGCCGAAGCCGAGCACTGTCATGGCCATGGCCAGCAGAACCTGTGGGTTCCGGAAGACGGCGAGTTCGCTCCGGAGCCGGGCATGGCGTGGTGCGGGTGCCTCGGGTATCAGTGCGGCGACCCCGAGGAGTCCGACCAGTCCGATCAGGGCCACGAACACGAATGTGAGCCGCCAGCCGAAGTGCTGGCCGAGCAGGGTGCCCAGCGGCACTCCGAGTACGGTCGCGACGGTCAATCCGGTGAACATGATCGCGATGGCGCTCGCCCGGCGTGCCGGGGCGACCAGGGTGCCCGCCACCACCGCGCCGATGCCGAAGAACGCGCCGTGGGCGAGCGAGGCGATGACCCGGCCCGTCACCAGAACCGCGAAGGTCGGTGCGGCAGCCGACATCACGTTGCCGACGACGAGTAGCAGCAGCATGGCGAGCAGCATGCGTTTGCGGGCGATCCGGGTGCCGAAGCCGGTCATCAGCGGTGCGCCGGCGACCACGCCCAAGGCGTAGCCGGTGACCAGGAGGCCGGCCGTCGGTATCGATACACCGTAGGTGCCGGCGATATCGGGGAGCAGTCCCACGACGACGAACTCGGTGGTGCCTATCCCGAAGGCCCCGAGGGTGAGGGCGAGCAGGGCGAGCGGCATGAGCGGTGCCTCCACATCGGATTGCGCATGAGCATTACGAGCGCCGACAATAATTGCATGCGCATTTAATTGCAAGCGCGGACTATTTCGGAAGTCATCTATCCTGGAGCTTCGACGCCGACAGAAGGAACACCATGACCGCGGATCCCGCGCTGACCGGCTTGGCCGACGGGTGGCACGCCCTGTCCCTGCTGCACGACCGGATCGAGGCGTGTATCGAGCGGGCCCTGCAGACCGGGCACCGGTTGAGCGTGCGCGAATACTCGCTGCTGGTGGTGCTGAGCCGGCAGCACGACGGTCCGGGCGGGCATCTACGGATGAATCAGGTCGCCGACGCGGTCGTGTTGAGCCAGAGCGCCACCACCCGCCTGGTCGCGCGGCTGGAGGATCGCGGATTGCTGGAGCGGTACCTGTGCCAGGACGACCGACGCGGGATCTACACCGATGTGACCCCCGCGGGCCTGGACCTGCTGGCGCATGCCCGGCCCACCCACGACACGGCGCTGTCGGGTGCGCTGGGACAAGCGGCCGCCGATCCGGAACTCGCGCCGCTGGTCGCCGCGGTCGAAGCGCTGAACACCTCGTCCGCCCGCAGCGCGGGAAGCCGGGCCTATCGCACGGTGTGAACACCGTGGCCGACCGTCGCGGTGTCGGACCCTGCTGACAGACTCGCAGCGTGCGATGGGCGGTGGCGGAATCGGGTGACGGAGGCGCTCGCCTGTGCCCCCTCGATCCGGACGGCCGTCCCGGCCCGGTCGTGCACGAGCCCTCGCTCGCCGAGGCCGTCCGCTCACGCCCGGAGGTCGAGCGGTGGGTGTGGCGCTCGACCCCCGAGATCTACCGATCCTTGCTGGCGGCGGGAGTACGCGTCGAGCGCTGCTATGACGTCCAGGCCGCGGAGGCACTGCTGATCGGTTACGAGCAGGGACAGTCGGGTCAGCCCCGCTCGCTGGCGGCCGCCTGGGCGCGCCGGCACGATCTACCCGTGCCGCCGGACGCCCCCGCGCGGGCCGCCGAGCTCCAGCCGTCGCTGTTCGAGTCGGGTCCGGTGCCGCTGCCGCCCGGAACGGATGAATTCACCGCCCTGCTGGAGGTCTACGCGGGGCAGATCGCCCGGACCGCGGCCACCGAGCATCCGGACCGGATGCGACTGCTGCTGGCCGCCGAATCCGCGGGCATGCTGGTCGCCGCGGAGATGTCGCGATCCGGTATCCCGTGGCGCGCGGACGTGCATCGCGAGTTGCTGGACACGATGCTGGGCGAGCGCTTCGCGGGCGGATCGGAACCGCGCCGGATGGCGGAATTGGCCGATGAGGTGTCGCGGGCGTTCGGGGACGGAGTGCGGGTCCGTCCGGATCTGCCCAACGACATCATCAGAGCGTTCGCTCGCGCCGGGATCTTCCTGTCCTCCACGCGAAAATGGGAGCTCCAGCAGATCGATCACCCCGCGGTCGCACCGCTGCTGGCCTACAAGTCGCTGTACCGCTTGTATACCGCGCACGGCTGGTCCTGGCTCGAACAGTGGGTACACGGGGGTCGCTTCCGCCCCGAATATCTGCCCGGCGGAACGGTTTCCGGTCGCTGGACCACCAATGGCGGCGGTGCTCTGCAGATCCCGAAAGTGATCCGCCGGGCGATCCGCGCCGACCCCGGCTGGTCGCTGGTGGTCGCCGACGCCGACCAGCTGGAGCCGCGGATACTTGCCGCCGTCTCCCGCGATCCGGGGTTGATGGAGGTGGCCGGGCGGGGTGCGGATATGTACGCGGATCTGGCGACCCGCGGCTTCGGCGGCGACCGCGCGCAAGCCAAACTCGCTCTGTTGGGCGCCATCTACGGACAGACCTCCGGTGACGCCCTGGCCCATATGGCCGGCCTCCGCCGCCGCTATCCGGTGGCGGTGGCCTATGTCGACGATGCGGCGCGGGCCGGAGAAGAGGGCCGTCTGGTCCGTACCTGGCTGGGGCGGACGTGCCCGCCGGTATCGGTGGCCGCACCGGGCCAGGAGGAGCTGTCCGGGGAGGATCCCGGTGCGGCCGGCAGTACCTCGGCGGCGCGGGCCCGCGGACGTTTCACCCGTAATTTCGTGGTGCAGGGCAGTGCCGCCGATTGGGCTCTGCTGGTCCTGGCGGGCTTGCGGAATGCGATATCCCGGGCCGGATTCCGTGCGGAGCTGGTTTTCTTCCAGCACGACGAGGTGATCGTGCACTGCCCGGCCGAGGAAGCCGCGACCGTCGCCGAAATGATCACCGCCGCGGCCGATACCGCCGGCCGGTCGGTTTTCGGGCCGACGCCGGTACGGTTTCCGTTCACGACGGCCGTGGTGGAGTGCTATGGAGATGCCGAGTAGCACGTGTCGGTCGTGCTCGATACGAATCACCCCGGTGCCGGTTATGCGGTGAACGTCTGGTGGATCGAGAACGGTCGCCCTAGTCGAGGATCCGCCGGGCGAC
This sequence comes from Nocardia sp. NPDC001965, assembly GCF_053594175.1. Taxonomy (NCBI): domain Bacteria; kingdom Bacillati; phylum Actinomycetota; class Actinomycetes; order Mycobacteriales; family Nocardiaceae; genus Nocardia; species Nocardia sp. NPDC001965. The sequence goes on along the minus strand of NZ_JBSFDZ010000002.1, from coordinate 329,657 downwards.
ATTGGTGGTGACCAGATCGAGCAACTCGTCCGCGCGTCCGGCGAGGATCGTGCGGATGGCGTAAAGGGTGAAACCCTTGGCCTGTTCCGCCGTGACGGCCGGTGGAATAGTCAGTTCCTGCCGTGCCACCGCGACATCGACGAGCGCCGGCCCGTCGTGTGCGAGCGCCTCCCTGATGGCCTGCTCCAGGTCGCCGGGCTGTTCCACCCGGCGTCCCCAGATCCCCATCGCGCGGGCGACGGCACCGAAGTCCGGGTTGTCCAGGCCGGTCCCGAAGGTCACCACGCCGGCCGCTTTCATCTCCAGTTCCACGAAATTGAGCGATGAGTTGTCGAAGACGATCACCTTGACCGGTAAACCGTTCTGTATCAGCGTGATCAGCTCGCCGAACAGCATCGTCAAGCCGCCGTCTCCGGCGAGAGCGATCACCTGGCGTCCCGGACAGGCGGTCTGCGCGCCGATCGCATGAGGTACGGCACAGGCCATCGTGCCGTGCGTGAACGAGCCGGTCAGCCGCCGCCGGCCGTTCATGGTCAGATAACGCGCGGCCCAGATCGTCGGTGAGCCCACGTCGAAGGTGAACACCGCGTCGTCGTCGGCCAGTCGATTCACTACGCCGGCAACGTATTCCGGCCGGATGGGGGTGCGGTCGCGGTCGTTGACCGCCAGCGTGTCCAGCGAGCCACGGGTGCGCCGGTAGTGCCGGAGCGACCTGTCCAGGTGGGTCCGGTCGGTCTTCTGCGTCAGCAGCGGCAGCAGCGCATCGATCGTGTCCCGCACGCTACCGACCATGCCCACCTCGATCGGCGTGCGGCGGCCGAGGTGGCTGCCCCGGATATCGACCTGGACGACCGCGGCGTCGTCGGGATAGAACTGCGGGTACGGAAAATCGGTACCCAGCATCAGCAACACATCGGCTTCTTTGATCGCCTTGTATCCGGACGCGTACCCGAGGAGCCCGGTCATACCGACGTCGTACGGGTTGTCGTATTCGAGATGCTCCTTGCCGCGGAACGCGTGCACGATCGGCGATTGCAGCGTGGCGGCCAAGGCCATGACCCGGCTGTGGGCGCCGGCGGTCCCGGCTCCACCCAGAACCGTCACCCGCGATCCGGCGTTCAGGATATCCGCCGCACGGCGCAGCGTGGCGTCGTCCGGGCGCAGCACCGACCGGGTGGGCAGGACGGGCCGGCTGCTCCACCGCTCGTCGGACAGGCGGCTCTGGAAGACCTCACCGGGGATCACCACCACGGCGACGCCGTTCTCCTCGACTGCCGCCCGCATCGCCATCTCGACCACCCGCGGGGCCGATTCCGGACTGCTGACCAGTTCGCAGTACACGCTGCATTCGCGGAACAATGTTTCGGGGTGGGTCTCCTGGAAGTAGCCGGAGCCGATTTCGCCGATCGGGATGTGCGCGGCGACGGCCAGTACCGGAACCCTCGTCCGCTGCGCGTCGTAGAGACCGTTGATCAGGTGGAGGTTGCCGGGGCCACAGCTTCCGGCGCATACGGCGAGCCGGCCCGTCAACGCCGCGTCCGCGGTCGCCGCGAACGCGGCGGCTTCCTCGTGTCGCACATGTTCCCACGTGATGCCGTCCGCCCGCCGGATCGCGTCGGTGAATCCGTTCAGACTGTCACCGGGCAGACCGTACACCCGGCTGACGCCGCTGACCTGCAACGCGGAGATCATGTGTTGAGCAACAGTCGCCATGGCGCGACCCTACGCGCGCTGCGGGCGATCTCCGGTGAGGCCGGTCGGCATCGGGATTCCGGCGATGACGGATCGGTCGCCGGCGGAGCGGCCGGGCGGACTGTGGTCGCTGAGCTGGTCGTTTCCGGTGCGGATCGGCCCGCGGTCGTGGCGATGTTCACAGCCGGTCCGGGCATTGTGCGGCGGGGGCGCTGATTGAACCCGGGTATGCGGGGTAGGCGTCCGGTGTCCACCACAACCGATGGTTCGGAGGTAGCTATCGTGGCCGAAAAGCAGAGTGGCCCCCGCGAAGGCCTGGAGGGCGTCGCCGAAGGCGTGAAGGGCAAGGCGAAGGAGGTCGGCGGCACCCTTCTGGGCAACGACGAACTGCGTGATGAAGGCATCGCCCAGCAGGACAAGGGCGAGTCGAAGCGGGAAGTCGCGCAGAAGGAGGCCGAAGCCGAGAAGGCGCGGTCGGAAGCCGAGGTGAACGAAGCGCGGCAGCGCTCCCATCAGGGTCGGCCGTAGCAACTCCGCCCGGCCTGTGCCGGGCCGGGGGCAGACGACGGCGGTCGCTCCGGGGACGGGGCGGCCGCCGAGTCGGGCACCGACGCGATGATCACCGGAATTCGCTGATCGGTCCCATCGCGCCGGTGAGGGCGCCGATACAGATGTCCCGGAGCTGTTCGCGGCTGCAGGAGCGCTGCTCCAACCAGTCGACGGTGAGCACTCGGACGAAGGTCAGCCAGCCGATGATCACCGAGGACGCGAGTTCACGCGGGCGCCCGGTGAGTGCCATGGCGTCGAGTATCCGGTAACGCAATTCGCCCAGTTCGCTCCAGATGAGCGCTTGCACGGTGGGATCGCCCGCGAGCTGCCGATTGGCCGCGATCACCGAGTGGGCATTGGCTTCGAAATAGTCGAAATGAATGTCCAGCGCGGCGATCAGCTGGTCGAGGAGCGGCCGGGACGGATCCAGGACGGTGTTCCCGAGCAGCTGCTCGGTGGCTCGACGGTAGATCTCGGCGAAGAGCTCTCGTTTGTTGGGAAAGTGGCGGTACAGCAGCGCCCGCGAGACTCCGGCGGCGGCTGCCACATCCTCCATCAGGACATCGTCGTAGGCCCGTTCGGCGAACAGGCGTTCACCCGCGTCCACCAGCAGGCTGCGGCGTTCTTCGGGAGCGAGTCGGCGACGGGTACCCATCCACCCAGATTAGTTGACGTGTGTCTACCAATGCCCATATGGTCTTGGTAGACACACGTCAACTAATCGGAGCGGCGCGAATCGCGCAGTGCGTGATCATGCGTCGGACAGGGGTGTTCGCATGGGGAAATCGTTGTGGTGGCTGTGCTGGGCGATGGGGATCGCCTGTCTGCTGATCGGAATCGCACATATCGTCATCGGTCCGGCGGCGGTTCCCGATACCGGAACCCTCACCGCCACCGACGACAACCAGAATCGTTTCTTCGGCGCGGTTTTCGCCGGTTACGGTCTCGCCTGGATCTGGGCGGTACGGCAGTCGCCGATTCACCTGGATGCGGTCCGCTGGCTCACCGGAATCATGTTCGTGGGTGGTCTCGCTCGCTTCGTCTCGGTGGCTGTGCACGGATGGCCGCACGGGTTCGTCATCGCGCTGACCGTTCTCGAGCTGACGCTGCCGCCGATCTATTTCTGGTCGGCCCGCGGTACCGCGAGCCGAGCGGGCTCGGCGACGGTCACCTCCTGAGGTGTGCTGCCCGCAATATTGCAGGAAAGCCGAGTTCACTCGAATAGTGCACGCCTCGAGCAGATTTCGGTCGGAATCCCGCTCCGGACCGGGCGGCCCGGCCGCGCGGGGGTGCGCGGCGAACCGAAGACAGGCCGTCGTGACGGTCCGCGCCGACGCCCGGCGGACGCCGGGATATGCTGCGGTGGCCGCGAGTTGGTTCTTCGGAACGGGCGGCAGATGTCGCAGGGTCGTCACGAGCGGCACTGCCATGCGATCAACCGAGAGGATGTGGCCGGTAGCGTGAGTAGCTATCTGGTGGTCCAGCTGTACTGCACACCCGCGCAGGCCGAGTCCGTCCGCGCAGCCGCGGTCGGCGAACTGGCGAAATTCCCCGAATTCGCGCAGTCGAGAACGGAACTGGCGCCGAAGGTCGACGGTGAACAACGGCTACACCTGGACTGGGCCGAGGAGCACCCCGGCCAGCTCGCGGGGGAGCGGACCTATTTCTCCCTCGAGACGCTCTCGCCGATCGATGTGCCGGAATCGGTTCTGCGCCGAGCCGAGGACGAGATCATCGAGTGGATCGACCGGACCTTCAACGACCAGCCCGACGATATCGCCGAGGTGCAATGGGCGAGTTTCGCGGAGATCAGGCAGGACGCCTGAGGTTGTGCCCGTTGGGTGCGGTGGTCCGTGCCCACGGGGTCGGGGGCGGCCGCACCGCGCGAAGATGCGGTTCGATCCGATGACCCCCACCGCCGGCTCGTATCCGTAGCCGGGCCTGCCGTAGCGCTGCGACCGCCCACTGGCGCGGTCGCAGTGCTGCGGATAGCTTCCAGGTCATGCGGGACCACTTAGACGACCTTCGCTTCGCTCATGTCCTCGCCGATTCCGCCGACGCGGCAACGATGGACCGCTTCAAGGCTCATGGTCTCGCTGTCGAGTCGAGACCGGATATGGATTTGTTGAGCGATACCGAGACCGCGGTGGAAAAGCTCATCCGTGGTCAGCTCCAGCGGTCCCGTCCCCGCGACGCGGTGCTCAGCGAGGGAGAGGGTTTGGAGGGGACCGGTCCACGCTGCTGGGTGGTCGACGCGATCGACGGCCTCGAGAACTACGGGCGTGGTGTGCCGGTATGGGCGACCCAGCTCTCCCTGCTCGAGGCGTCGGAAGGTGGGTACCGGCCTGTGGTCGGTGTCGTCTCGGCACCCGCGATCGGTCGCCGGTGGTGGGCCGCGATGGATCACGGCGCCTTCACCGGTCGTAGCCTCTCCTCGGCGTCACGCCTGCGGGTCTCCCGCGTCGCGAAGTTGCACGATGCCTCTTTCGCGTACTCCTCGCTCACCGATTGGGAAGAGCGGGGCCGCCTGGGTGGTTTCCTGGCGCTGTCCCGCGAGGTATGGCGTTCGCGCGGCTACGGCGATTTCTGGCCCTACATGATGGTTGCCGAGGGCGCGGTCGATATCTGCGCCGACCCGCTGATCTCGCCGGGAGATATGGCTGCCAACGTGGTGATCGTGACCGAGGCGGGTGGCGCCTTCACCGGTCTGGACGGTGACCGCGGTCTGCTGGGCGGCACCGCGGCCGCGTCGAACGGCCTGCTGCACAACGAGTTGCTCCGGTATCTGGACGAGCGCTACTGACCTTGGGGGGCGGCCCGGGCCGGGCGACCCGTCGGGATGGGCCGGTCCCTGTCGCGGCGAGCGGATTCGTGCCGAGTACGCCGGTGGGATCGTGCGCGGCGGCGTGGCGCCGCTGTGCTGCTACCGGGATCGCCGGGTCGGCCTACGTGATACTCCGCCGGTCCGGCAGGTGATGCGATACCTCCGCGTTCGGCGAGACATCCAGCCGGTGTGGTCTCGCGTGTCCGGACACGCTACGGTGTAGTTACTTAGTAGAAGCAAGTAAATTACGAAAGACGACAACCGGTGATCGACTCGACGAAAGACGGCGTGATGGAGGGTGTGTCCGCGACGGACGCTCTCGGCACGCCCGCCCAGGTCGCGACCCTGTATCACCTGCTCACCAGGATCAACCGAACGCTGCGGACCCGCGGACAGAGCCAGAACCTCAGCGCCGGTGTGGCCTCGGCGCTGTGGACGATCATCAACCACGCGCCGATCCGGCTGTCCGCCCTGGCCGAGCGGGAATCCGTCTCCGCGCCGACGATGTCGCGGATCGCGGCCGTCCTGGAGGACCGAGGGTATGTCGAACGCACCCCCGACCCCGACGACGGACGCGCTCGTCTGCTGAATCCGACACCGGCCGGGATCGAATTGATCGCCGATTCCCGCACCCGGAGAGCGCAATTGCTCGCGGAGGCCGTCGACAGCCTCGACCCGGCGGACCGGATGGCGGTCGGCCGGGGCGTCGCGATCCTCGCCGGCGCGCTCGGTATGACCGGATGACCCGGATGCCGCGCTACCCGTCGGCGACCCGCCGCGCACGGTAGCCATTCCTTAGGAACACCTGCTCAGAGGAACTACTTCATGACCACGTCCACCACCCGAGCGTCCACCGCCGACCCAACGGCACCCGGACCGCACTACAAGTGGATCGCGCTGTCCAACACCACTCTCGGTATGCTGATCGCCACGATCAACTCGTCCATCGTGCTGATCGCACTGCCCGATATCTTCAAGGGCATCGGCCTGAATCCGCTGGAGTCCGGCAACACCAGCTATCTGCTGTGGATGATGATGGGTTTCCTCGTCGTGACCGCGGTGCTCGTGGTCAGCTTCGGCCGCCTCGGTGACATGTTCGGCCGAGCCCGCATGTACAACCTGGGCTTCGCCATCTTCACCGTCTCCTCGATCTTCCTGGCGATCACCTGGTTCGACGGCGCCGAAGCGGCGATCTGGCTGATCGCCTGGCGGGTCGTCCAGGGCGTCGGCGGCGCCTTCCTGATGGCGAACAGCTCTGCCATTCTGACCGACGCGTTTCCCGCCGACCAGCGCGGACTCGCCATGGGTATCAACGGTGTCGCCGCCATCGCCGGTTCGTTCCTGGGCCTGCTGGTCGGCGGAATCCTGGCGCCGATCCAGTGGCATTACATCTTCCTGGTATCCGTCCCGTTCGGCGTGATCGGTACGGTGTGGGCCTATCTGAAACTGCGCGACACCGGGGTTCGTACGAAAGCGAAGATGGACTGGTGGGGGAATGTGACCTTCGCGGTCGGTCTCGTCTCCATCCTGGTCGGCATCACCTACGGTATCCAGCCCTACGGCAGCTCCGATATGGGGTGGGCCAACCCCTGGGTTCTGGCCGCGATCATCGGTGGTTTCGTCGTACTGGGTGTGTTCGTCTACATCGAAACGAAGGTCGAGAGCCCACTGTTCGATCTGTCGCTGTTCGAGAACCGCTCGTTCGCCTTCGGTAACGCGGCCAATCTGATGGGGTCGATCGGTCGCGGCGGCCTGCAGTTCATCCTGATCATCTGGCTTCAGGGCATCTGGTTGCCGCAGCACGGCTACGATTACTCGCGCACTCCGCTGTGGGCCGGTATCTACATGCTGCCCATGACGGTCGGCTTCCTGCTCAGCGCCCCGCTCTCCGGCGCGCTGTCGGACCGGTTCGGCGCGAAGGGATTCACGACCACCGGCATGGTCATCACCGCGGGAACGTTCGGTGCGCTGATCGCGCTACCGGTCGACTTCCACTACTGGGTATTCGCATTGATCCTGGTGATCAACGGTATCGGGATGGGTCTGTTCTCCTCACCGAACCGCGCCCAGGTGATGAACTCGCTGCCGATCACCTCCCGCGGCTCGGGTGCCGGCATGATGACGACCTTCCAGAACGCGGCGATGGTGCTCTCGATCGGGTTGTTCTTCTCGCTGATGATCGCCGGACTGAGCGCGCACCTGCCGACCGCGATGTACGACGGGTTGACCGCGGGCGGTATGCCGGAAGGGTCCGCGCAGGGGATCGCTGGGCTGCCGACAGTCGGCATCCTGTTCGCGGCCTTCCTCGGCTACAACCCCATCCAGCAGGTCGGCGGCGACGCGGTGTCCGGGTTGTCGCAGTCCAGTATCGACCATCTGACCGGTCTGGAGTTCTTCCCCCATCTGATCAGTGCCCCGTTCTCCGACGGTCTCAGCGCTGCGTTCACCTTCGCGCTCGTCTGCTGTGTGCTCGGGGCGGTCTTCTCGTTCTTCACCGACGGCCGCCGGAAGACGGAGGCCGACGGAGCGGAGGTCCACGAATCGGTCGGCGACGAACTGGCGGCGGTGGCCGCATTCGCTTCGGGGGAGGCCCCTTCCGAACTGATCGACGAACCCGTACGACGCTGAGGAAGCGGCGGACCGCTCGGCGTATACGGCATCGCGGCTGTTTCGCGGGGCCTTCTCCCGGATGCTCCCGGTAGCCGGGATCGGTGACGGGACCGCCCCGTAACGGGAACTACGGCTGCGGTTCTGCGCCTAGGATACGTTCGATGACGCTCTCCGACCATCCACCGGTCCGGGCACCGCACGGTTCGCCGATCGATACCGACGGTCCGCGGATTCCCCTGTACGTACCGGAGTTCGCGGTCGATCCGCACCGCATGTATCGGGCGATGCGCGAACAGTACGGCTCCCTGGTTCCGGTGGATGTGGCGCCGGGTGTGCCCGCGACACTGGTGATCGGCTACTACACCGCGTTGAGTATCTTCAACGACCCGGAGCGTTTCCCGGCCGATCCGCGTACCTGGCAGCGTGATATTCCGCCGGAGTGCCCGGTACTTCCGCTCATGCAGTGGCGGCCGAACGCGCGGCGAAACGACGGCCACGCCCATACGCGCTATCGGCAGGCGATCGTGGCGGGGCTCGCCGAGATCGATCCGTACAGCCTGCACGAAACCGTCGCCCAGATCGCTGTTCCGTTGATCAACTCGTTCTGTGGCGACGGTCGCGCGGATCTGATCCGCCAGTATGCTTTTCCGCTCACCTTCGCGGTGCTGAACGCCGTGCTGGGCTGCCCGACCGAGATCGCGCAGCGGGCCGCTGCCGGGATGGCCGCCATGTTCGAAGGCGTCGGTGCAGAGGACGGGGCCAAAGCGCTCATGGCGTCGCTGCTGGAGTTGATCGAGCTCAAACGAACCGCGCCCGGCGATGATGTGACGACCCGGATCATGGGGCACCCGAGCGCGCTGACCGAGCCGGAGATCGTGAATCAGGTGGCCACGCTGTACGGGGCGGGTATCGAACCGCTCCAGAATCTGATCGTCAACTCGCTACGCCTGATGCTCACCGACGAGCAGTTCGGGGACAGTGCGCTGGGTGGCAGCCTGTCCACCCGGGACGCTCTGGACGAGGTGCTGTTCAACGATCCGCCGATGGCAAATTTCTGTTTCACCTTCCCGAAGCAGCCCATCCTCGTGGACGGTGTCTGGTTGCCTGCCCATCAGCCCGTGGTCATCAGTATGGCCGCGTGCAATACCGATCCGGTGATCGGCACGGATCGGCTGGCGGGCAATCGCGCGCACCTGGCCTTCGGCGGTGGGCCGCATGTCTGCCCGGCCAGTTCGCTGGCCTACCTGATCGCGCAGGACGCCATCGACCAGTTGCTCGACGGTCTACCCGAGATCCGGCTGGGTGTGCCGGCCGCCGAGCTGACCTGGCGGACAGGCGCGTTCCATCGTGCGTTGACGACGTTGCCCGTCGTCTTCCCGGCTTCGCCGCCGCTGCCGACGGTCTAGGTGCCGGTTTCCCGCAGCCGGGCAACATTGTCCAGCCAGTCGGCGACGACGCGGTCGGCCAGGGTCCGGTCCTCCCGCATGATGCGGGTCAGTTCGAGCCCGCGAATCAAGGCCATGAGCGATTCGAATGCGGTTCGCGCCGCGTCGGGATCGTCGATGCCGGCGTATCGCTGGAAGTACACCCGGAGTGCGGATCCCAGCCGCTTTTCGGCCGGCAGCAGCGCCGCGCGCAGTTGCCGATCGGTCCGGGAGGCTGCCCAGAGTTCGATGGCGGCCTGAAAAGGGGGCCCGGTCATCGCCGACCTGATCGCGTGGACCAGGCGCGGCAGGGCCTCCGGTCCGTCGCCGAGGTCGGTGACGAGTTCGTCGAGGTCGTGTAGCCGCCGGTCGGCGATATGGTGGATCGCGGCGACCAGCAGCTCCGATTTCGAACCGAAATGATGCAGGAGCGCACCCCGCGAGACTCCGGCCGCGTCCTGGATCCGCTGGGTTGTCGTACCGGCGTAGCCGTGGTCCACCAGACAGCGGATTGTGGCATCGAGAAGCACCTCGTGCGTTTTCGCGTGCTGCTCTCTGCGTGTCGTGCGTCCGGTTCGCCGCGCCGGCGCCGGTGTGGAGCGCTGCCGCTCCTCGCGTGCCCCGCGACCGCCGGTGCGTATCGGTTCCGCGTTCACAATGATCCGAGCTCGCCGGCGGCGATCTGGTCGCGGAGCCGGAATTTCTGGAGCTTGCCCATGGCGTTCACCGGAAACCCCTGAGTGGCGTACCAGGATTTGGGGGTCTTGTGCGGCGCGAGATGTTGCCGCAGGTATTCGTGCAGTTCCGCCGGCGCGGGGCTCGGAAGCTCCGGGTCCGGCCGGATCACGGCGGTGACGCTCTCGCCCCACACCTCGTCGGGGAGGCCGAGTACCGCCGCGCCGGCGACCGCGGGATGGGCGATCAGGAGCTCCTCGATCTCACGCGGATAGATGTTCTCCCCGCCGCGGATGATCATGTCCTTGAGCCGTCCGGTGACCCGGAGGTAACCGCGCGCGTCCATCGTGCCGAGGTCGCCGGTGTGCAGCCGGCCGTCGGCGTCGACCGTTTGGGCGGTCTCGGCCGGCATATCGAGGTAGCCGATCATCTGCTGATAGCCGCGGGCGCAGATCTCGCCTTCGACCCCGATCGGTTGCACCGCACCGGTAGCGGGATCGCGGATGGAGACCTCGACTCCGGGCAGCGGCCGCCCCGCCGTGTACAGGTTGTCGTCGCGGCTGTCGGCCGGATCGGTCTGGCAGACGATGGGAGCGAGCTCGGTCTGCCCGTAGACCGCGCTCGTCGCCGCGCCGCAGGCAGCCGCCCAGCCGTCGGCCAGCGCCGGCGGCACGGCGTCGCCGCCGGACATCACCACCCGCAGCGCACCGAGGTCGAACTCCGCCAGCCGCGGCTGGGCGAGCAGAGCGTGCAGCATCGCGGGTACGCCGCCGAAGATCTCGGCGCGGTGCTCCTGTATCGCCGACAGCATCGTCAGGGGATCGAAGATCTCGGCGAGGACCAGGGTGGCGCGTTCGTGTGCCGACCCGAGCGTGGCCAGACCGCAACCGGCAGTGTGGAACAGCGGCAGTGCGGTGGCGAATGTCGCGCCCGGAGGCGCGCCGCAGCGGGCGCGCACGAAAGCCGCATTGGTGACCATCGCCCGGTGGGCGAGTACCGCGGGCTTCGCCCGGCCGGTGGTCCCGGAGGTGAACTGGATCTGGGTGGCGGAGCGGGGGTCGACCTCGGGAAACCGTATCGGCTTCGCGGTGCGGCGCACCTCGTCGAGCCAGCCCTCGAGGGCTACTGCCTGCCGGACCGCGGGCACCGCGGGCAGCACTGTCCGGACCAGTGCGGCCATATCGGTGCCGCGGAAGCTTTCGACGAAGAAGACGCCCGCCGCATGCGACCTGTCCAGCGCGTATTCGAGCTCGGGTCCGCGCAGGGCGGGGTTGGTCGTCACCAGGACGAGCCCGGCGAGCGCCGCGCCGTACTGGAGTACGAGCCATTCGGGAACGTTCGGTGCCCACACCGCGATGTGCTCACCCGGCCGGAAACGATCGAGCAACCAGCCCGCCGCCCGCTCGGCATCCGTACACAACTCCGCGTAGGTCCAGGTACGGGCTCGGCGTTCCGGCGCGACCGATACCAGTGCGAGCCGGTCCGGTGCTTCGGCGGCCGCCTGCCGCAACAACTCGCCGACGGTGGTTTCGAGCACTGGCCGGCCGGTATCGGCCGGCCAGAGAGATTCGGTGAGCGCGGTCATCGGCCGGCCTCCGGGGCAGCCGCCTTCGCGTCGAGTTCGCTTTTCATCCGCGCGATCTCGTCGTCGGCCGGGATCTCGCCGCCGCCGTCGGGGATGAAACGGCCGGTGTCTCGCCACTGGACGGCTGCCTCGAAACCGTGTTGCTGCGCGAAGTCGACGAACCAGCGGCCCTCGGGGGAGTGGCGGGTGATGCCGTCGAAGAGGACGGCGAGGTTCTGGGTGGTCTGCAGACCCATGTTGTCGTACGCCTGGTTGATCATCATCTTCTGCATGACCAGCTGGTTGGTCGGGATCCCCGCCATCCGGTCGACGAGTTCCTCGACAGCGGTGTCGAGGCGGTCTTCGGGTACCGCGTCGATGACGAGCCCCCATTCCCGGGCCCGGACACCGTCGATGGTGTCGCCCGTGAGCAGCATGCGTTTGGCGCGTTCGGCGCCGAGACGGTAGACCCACATCGCGGTCGTCGGACAGCCCCACACCCGGGCCGGCATGTATCCGATCCGGGCATCCTCGGCCATCACGACCAGGTCGCAGGACAGGGCGATATCGCTGCCGCCGGCGACGGCGTACCCGTGGACCTTCGCGACGGTCGGTTTGTCCGAGCGCCACAGCGAGAAGAAGTGGTCGGTATTGGCCTTCATCATCCGGAAGTCCTTGATCGGATCCCAGACCACGCCCTGGTGCTCCGCACCGCCCTCGGCGTAGAGCTTCAGATCGTAGCCCGCGCAGAACGCCCGGCCAGCGCCCTGGACGACGATGACGCGGACCGAATCGTCGGCATTTGCCGCGGCCACGGCGTCGCCGATCTCGTGGGCCATCTCGCCGGTGATCGCGTTCAGCCTCTCGGGGCGGTTCAGGGTGAGGTACGCGCGATGATCACGCACTTCGTAGTCGACCGTGTTGCCGCTGAAAGTCATGTGGGCGTCCCAATCTCGGTGGCGATGGTGCCGAGGAGATTTTCACAGTCCGTTTGGACTGTCAATGGGTGCGGGACCCGCCGCGCGCGGCGTCGCCGGGCGGGCAGCGTATGCCGTGCGCCGGATCCGGCCCGGCTCATCCGACACATCGAGAGTGGGGTGGGACACATACTCGCACGTCGGGTATAAATAGGTCCGGTCCGGACTGCTCCGGATCAGCTGGTGAGAATTCCTGGAACTCTCGCACTCGGTACGAGCGACGGTGGGCAACGCGGTCGGGGCCAAGGGTGAGCCGATGAACGACAGCAAGACACTGCGGGGCTGGTGGAACGATCCGGTCGACTACCGCTGGCTGATCCGTACGCTGGCGGCGCGATCGGCGTTGGGACCGCTGAAGGTGCTGATCGGTGTCGCGGGCTCGGCGATCGCGGTGATGGGCGCGGTGATCGCGGGTACCCCGGTGGGGCCGCCCGGCGACCCCGGCATACCTTCGACCATCGGGGTGCTGTGCGGCACGCTGTGGGCACTGCGCTGGTGGATGCTGCCCTGGCCGAGCAAAACGGAATCGCTGGTGCTGATCGGTGGCGCCGATGTGCTGTTCACGATCGAATTCCTCCAGCTCCCCGATCGGCTGTTCGGCGCGATGGGCGCGGTGCTGCTCGTGGTCACCGGCAGTTATCTGGGTTTCTTCCACAGCGCGCGGGCGTTGGCGGCGCATTCGGTGTGGTCGTTGCTGTCGGTGATCGTGTTCTCCGTCCGGATCGCCACCGGCGGCGGCGATATCCGGTTGGCCGTCGCGGTCGCGCTGCTGCTGTTCGTCTCGGTGGTCAGCGCGCTACCTGCGTTGCAACTCCTCTACTGGATGCTGCGCACCGAATCGCTGTCGGATCCGCTGACCGAACTACTGAACCGCCGGGGCCTGGAGATCCGGCTCCCGCTGCTGGTGGACCGGCATCCCGAGATCAGCGTCATGACCTTCGATCTCGACCGGTTCAAGAGCGTGAACGACACCTGGGGTCATCGTGTCGGCGACAGTGTCCTGGTACGGACCGCCCGGCGACTGCACGATGCCGCGGGAGAGACGGCCGTGGTGGCGCGTACGGGCGGGGAGGAATTCGTGGTGGCCGCGCCGATACCCACCGCCGACGCGTACACCGAGGCGGAACGCCTGCGTCGCGCGGTGGCCGAACCGCCGGAGACCGCGGTGGAGGTCACCGCGAGTGTCGGTGTCGCGGTCTTCGATGCGACGACATGTCCCCGGTGCCCACGGCCGACTCCGGAACGTTTGCTCCAAACCTCCGACTCCGCCATGTATCGGGCCAAACAGTCCGGTGGAAATCTGGTGGTGGTCGACGAGCTCACCCCGTCCCGGGATCACCGTCACCCGGTCTCCGGATAGCGGCGACGACGCCGTCTCCGGTCCGCGGAACGCGCGGAGAGAGGTCGGCCGCGGCGGGCCTGCCGGGAGCGGCTCCACGGTGTGGGTCATCGCGGGGTCGCGGGTCGCGCGGACCGGGTCACCGGCACATCCTCGGCGAAGTCGATCAGGAGTGCGCGGCGGGCGAACAACCAGCTGCCTTCGCGGTACGCGAACGTGTCCTGATACCGGAGCGCGATTCGGTGGTCCCGGTGCCCGTCACCGCGGGAATAGATGTGGTGGGCTGTGCAGTACGTTTCCCCGTGCGCACCGTCGGCGGTCTCGATATCGAGTATCTGTTGTCCGACGACGTGGCGGGTGGCCACCAGATGCGATATCGATTCCACCACCGAGCGGGCCACGGTCTCCCGGCCGCGTAGTTCGGTCGCTGTGCCCGTCCCGCTCAGTTCCGGCGGTAGCGCCAACTCCACCTGCGGGGTGAACAGGGACGCGAGCGTCCCGGTATCGCGGCGGTCGACCGCTCGCGCGTACCGCGCCGCGAGCGTGCCCAACGCGATACGGTCGGCGGGTTCCATATCTTTCCTCGTTCCCGGTTCGCGATGGTCGGCTCGGGCGGTGGTCGCGGTCAATGGCGGGGCGGCGATTGCCGGGCGTGCTCGCTGAGGTCGCCGACGTGATCGATGCACACCAGTCGCCGGGTGAACCGCCAGCTTCCGTCGGCGACAGCGAATTCGTCGAAGTAGCGGCCGGTGAGGATGGGCTGCAGCGGTAGGTCACCGGCCGCCTGCAGAACAGTGACATACGACAGCGCGGTCGCCTCGGTGCCGTTGTCCGCGACCTGGATTCGTATGTTGGTGGTGAGGTGCTTCGTGCCCGGGGTGCCCGGGGTGCCGTGTATTTTGACGAATCCCTGGTTGGCGCTGAGCACGGCCCGGGCGTCTTCGACGATGAGCGGGCCGACCGGGGTGCCGTCGGTATCGCACTGCCCGTACACCGCGTGCGCGAAGAGTTCGGCCACCTCGCCGAATGCGCCGCGGTCGATCAGATGTGAATAGGACACGATCAGATCCCGGATCGTCTCGATCGCGGCGAGCCGGGTGATCGTGTGTTCGAGATCCATTCGGAAAAGATCTCACGGATCCCCGGCCGTGCGGCGCACCTTTCCACTGGCCGAGACCGGACCGGTGAGCGCGGTGCCGAGGTGGATACCGTCGGATCGAAGCATCGGGAGCCGCCGTGACCGCGGGGCGTTCGAGACGAGGGCAGGAGCCGGGGTGGAACGGGTGACCACAGCGCAGCTGCTGCTCGATCGTATCGGTGACGACCGTCCGGGCGTACGAACCCGGGAAAGTAGCTGGACCTGGGACGAGACGGTCCGCGAAAGCGCCGCCCGCGGTGCCTTGGCGACCTCGCTACGCCGCGACGGTCCTTTCCATATCGGTGTGCTGCTCGACAACACCCCCGAGTTCCTGTTCTGGCTCGGCGGCGCGGCGTTGAGCGGTGCCGTGATCGTCGGTATCAACCCGACCCGGCGTGGCGCGGAGCTCGCGGCCGAGATCCGATACGTCGATTGTCAGCTGATCGTCACCGATTCGGCAGGCATGGCGAAGATCAGCGATCTCGATCTCGGACTGAGCGCGGATCGCTTCGTTCTCGTCGACGCACCCTCCTACCTCGATCGGGTACGGCAACACCGGGCCGACGAACCCGTCGCCGACCCGGCCGTGGCCGAGTCCGCGCTGTTCCTGCTGTTGTTCACCTCCGGCACCACCGGTACGTCGAAGGCCGTGCGTTGCAGCCAGGGCCGGTTGGCGCGGCTGGCCTACGCGAACACCGCGAAATACGGTCACGTGCGCGAAGATGTCGACTACTGCTGTATGCCGCTGTTCCACGGAAACGCGCTGATGGCGTTGTGGGCACCGGCGCTGGCCAACGGTGCGACCGTCTGCCTGACACCGAAATTCTCCGCGTCCGGGTTCCTGCCGGATGTGCGATTCTTCGGCGCCACCTTTCTTCACCTATGTCGGTAAGGCGCTGGGTTACCTCATGGCCACACCGGAGCGGCCCGACGACCACGACAACACCCTGGTCCGTGGGTTCGGCACCGAGGCGTCGCCCGAGGACAGGGCAGAGTTCGCGCGCCGCTTCGGCGCCGAACTGTTCGAGGGCTACGGTTCGTCCGAGGGAGCCGGGTCGGTGCGGCCGGATCCGGACGCGCCCGAGGGTGCGCTGGGACGGCCCGCGAACCCGGATATCGTCGTCGTGGATCCGGCGACCCGGCGCGAATGCGCGCGGGCACGGCTCGACCGGTACGGACGGGTTCTCAACCCGGACAGTGCCATCGGGGAAATGGTCGACAAGGGCGGCGCGCGGCGTTTCGAGGGGTACTACAAGAACGAGGCCGCGGTGGCCGAGCGGATCCGGCACGGCTGGTACTGGACCGGTGATCTCGGCTATGTCGACGAGGCCGGGTACATCTATTTCGCCGGCCGCAAAGGCGATTGGATCCGGGTGGACGGGGAGAACATATCGGCGCTGATGGTCGAACGGATCCTGCGGCGGCATCCGGAGATCGTCGCGACCGGGGTGTACTCGGTGCCCGATCCGCGGTCGGGTGATCAGGTGATGGCCGCGATCGAGGTCGCCGATATCGCGGCCTTCGACCCGGTCGAATTCGCCGTTTTCCTCGACGGCCAGGACGATCTCGGCACCAAATCCGCGCCCCGATTCGTTCGGGTGTCGACGAGGTTGCCGGTCACGGGGTCGAACAAGGTACTCAAACGTGAACTGCAGGCGCAGGCCTGGCACACCGGCGATCCGGTGTTCCATCGGGTGGGGCGCGGCAACCCGGAGTACGTCCCGTTCACCGAAGCGGACCGGCAGGGACTCGACCGCGAGTTCCACACCTACGGCCGGGCGAGATTCCTGCCCGGGCCCGATGCTCAGCGATCATGACACGAGCGGTTTCCGCGGGGCCGCCGGTGCGCCGGAGGATCCGGCGGGCGGCTGATGGTCATCGGGCTGTTCGGCTCATCTGATCCGAGCGCCGGGTCGGTGCCGCGAGGATGCTCGCGGAACTCTCCGCGCCGGCCGCCGTCACCAACCACGTTCTCCACTCGGTGCGGCACGACCGACCACCGGGACTTCTCACTGCGGGAAGAGGGTCAACACCTGAGACATGACCTGCCGGGCGACATCATCGGTGGCCGAAGTGACCGCCACGACCGGAACGCGTGTGGCGAAAGCGGTACTTCCGGCGGGCAATTCCGGCCCGACGGCAGCCGAATAGATCGGGATACTGCTGTCGTAGAGCGAGGTCGAACGGAACACGCTGCGATCGTCGATCTTCTCCTCGGTGCTGCGGGCCGCCACCTGATCTGGGACGCGGTACTCGTAGCTCACCGTGACGGTTTCGTCCCGGTACCGGAACAGGCACTGGGTCAGCCGGAGTTCATCGGTATCGGTGGTGCCGGTCAGTTTCGCGCGTACCGCGCACGGGTCGGCGCCGAGCAGCACCGTGTCGACGGTATCGGGTGATGTGCCCTGGCCCGGCGACTGCCGCCAGCGATCGATCATACCGGGCAGCAAACTATCGGCGACCGTGCAGGAGTCACGGTCCGGAACCGCGAGGCCGAGGTAGAACGCGGCACCGGACGGAAAACGGGCGGTGGCGCCACAAGCTCGCGGATCGTTGTCGCGGCCGGGCACCAACAGGACACTCACATCGCCCACCTGCTTGCCGATACCGCGGCTCGGGGTGAGTGTGGGCAGCAGGGTGGTATGCCAGGTGAGTGTGCCGGCTTCGCCCGCGTCCGTCTCGCCGAGCGCGGCCCGGCACGAGTCCAGGCCGACGGTAATGCTCTGGATATCGCCGAGCCCCAGGTCGTCGAGGGTATCGCGGGGGAGCAGCGCGCAGACGTCGATATCCCGGGTCGCCTGCGCGACGGCTGCCTGCTGCTGCGGGGTGTCGGCAGCCGCCGACCAGAATTCCGGTGGCGGGCCGGGAGTCACCGCCGGTCGTGGCTTCTCGGTCCCGGGGTCGTCACTGCAGCCCGTCAGGGCGAGCAACACGGCTGCGACGAGCGTGAACGTGCGGTATTTCGTCAACCCTGACCTCCCGGTGCGAGCCGATCCGGATCGTGCCCGGCATCGAGTCTGCGCGCACTGGCAACCACAGCGCAATCATCCCGATGTATTTGGCCGGTCGGCGCGTCCCGGCTCACGGACCGGGTGCACGTCCCGGGCGGTGGGCGTTGCGGGCAGTGCCACGGTGGGCGGGCACGGCGGCCGGGTCCTCGGGCCAGGCATGTTTCGGGTAGCGGCCGCGGAGGTCGGCCCGGACTCCGGACCAACCGGTCTGCCAGAACGAGGCGAGATCCGCGGTGATCGCGATCGGTCGCCGGGCCGGGGAGAGCAGATGCAGTACGACCGGGACGCGGCCGTCCGCGAGGCGCGGTGTCGCTGTCCAGCCGAACACCTCCTGCACTTTGACCGCGAGCACCGGTGGATCGGTCGAATAGTCGAGGCGGAGCCGGCTGCCGGAGGGGACCTCGGTGCTCTCGGGTGCCAGTTCGTCCAGGCGCGCGGCGTCCGGCCAGGGCAGCAGGCGGCGCAGTGCCTGTCCGGTATCGATGCGCTCCAGGTCGGCGCGGCGACGAGCGGTGGCGAGTTCGGGACCGAGCCAGGTATCGGCGGTGGCGAGCAGCGACTCGTCGTCGACCGGCGGCCAGGGGTCACCCAGGGTGCGGTGCAGAAAGTCCAGGCGCCGGCGGAACGCGATCGCTTCGGTACTCCAGCGCAACAGGCCGAGACCGGCCGACCGCAGGCCGTGCCGCACCGCTGCGTCGAGCAGCCGGCGGTCGGGGTCCGGGATCTGCCTCTCGGACAGGGTGATCGCGCCGAGCCGTTCGATCCGCCGAGCGACCACATCGCCATCGACCCAGTCTGTTTCGTCGGCAACGGTCAGCAGCCCGGCGCCGGCGCGCCGGGCCAGTTGTTCATCGGCTACCGCGGCCAGCCGGATGACCCCTTCCGAGCGACCCGGATCGCGCGTAGCGACGCCGACCGCCAACCACTCCGCATCACCCGTCCCGGCGCCGGGCGGCAACGTCACGGCGGTACCGCCTGCCATGAGATAGCTGGTCGAACCGGGACCGCGTCGTCGCGCCAGCCGTTCCGGATGGGCCAGCGCGACCACGAACGCCGGATCGTCGACCCCGTCCGGCCCCTCGACCAGCCGCGACAGCCGCTCGACCTCCCGCACCCAGCGCGGTGGTCGCTCGCGCCGCAGCATTCGCAGACCGGCGGTCAGATCGACGCCCGAGGTGTAGGTGTCGTCGTCGAGGGCGGTGACGACTTCCGCGGCCGCCTGCGGCCCGACCACGGCGGCCCCGTCGAGCAGTGCGCGTGCCAGCCGCGGATGCAGTCCGATACGGGCCATGCGCCGCCCACGCTCGGTGACCGCACCGTCTCCGTCCACGGCCCCCAGTACGCGTAGTACGTCCCGGCCGGCGGCCAGTCCACCGGCCGGTGGATCGTCCCACCAGGCGAGGCCGTGCCCATCGGCCGTGCCCCAGCACGCGAGTTCCAATGCCAGCCTGGTCAGGTCCGCTGTCCGGATCTCCGGCTCGGGATAGGCAGGTAGCGTGGCGTGCTCGAAATCGGGCCAGCATCGCCATACCCGCCCAGGACCCTCACGCCCCGCCCGCCCGGCCCGCTGCTCGGCCACTGCCGCCGACACCCGAACGGTGGCGAGACCGGACAGGCCCCGCGCCCGATCGATCCGGGGCACTCGGGCCGCTCCGGAATCCACCACTGCCCGCACCCCCGGCACGGTCAGGCTGGATTCCGCCACCGCCGTGGACAACACCACGCGGCGCCGCGCTCCCGGCCGCAATGCTCTGTCCTGTGCAGCCGCCGAGAGCCTGCCGTGCAGCGGAACGATATCCACACTGTCCAGGCCGCCCAGCAGCGCCGTCGTCCGCCGGATCTCGGCGGCCCCGGGCAGGAACACCAGGACATCGCCGTCGGATCCGGCGAGCGCGGCCCGGGTGGCGCGAGCGACCTGCGCTTCGGCCCGCTCCCGCGGCAGCGCCGCGACGTATGTCGTATCCACCGGAAAGGTGCGACCCCGGACCTGCACCACCGGCGCCGCGTGATCCGCACCGATAAGCGTCGCCAGGCGGTCTGCCGCCACGGTCGCCGAGGTGGCGAGCACCCGCAGATCGGGCCGCAATCCGGCTCGGGCGTCCAGCAGCAATGTCAACAGCAGATCCGCGTCGAGATGTCGCTCGTGACACTCGTCGAGCATCACCACATCGGCCCCGGCCAATTCGGGGTCGTCCTGCAACCGCCGCACCAGCAGACCGGAGGTCACGACCTCGATCCGGGTCCGCCGCCCGACCCGGCGATCGCCGCGGACGGAGTAGCCGACGGTTTCGCCGACCGGTTCGCCCAGCAGCGCGGCCATCCGCCCGGCCGCCGCCCGGGCCGCCAACCGCCGGGGCTCGGCCACCAGCACCCGCCCGGTGACCGACGCCGCCAGCGCCAATGGCACGAGGGTGGTCTTCCCGGTGCCCGGCGGCGCGATCAGCACGGCCGCGCGGTGTTCGGTCAACGTCGCGACGACCCGATCGAGCGCGCCACGGATGGGCAGGTCGGGAAGTTCAGGGAGTTTCATTACCGATCAGTCTGAAGCCTGGCCGATCATGCCGGGACACGGGCGCCCCGACTCGGTGCCACCGGGGATGGGTGGCACGACTGTGCACCACTCGCGCGTGATCGGCGCCGGGTCCGGCGAACCGGCTATCCGGACCGGCGCGCGTGCGGCCGGTGGTTCAGCACTGGGGCCGCAGGATGGTGAGAACAGCCGCGATACCGGCCACCATGCACGCGGTGGCGATCATTGCCGCGGCCGCCGAATGCGAAATAGCGCTGACACAGACGACGAACAGCAGACACGTCGCGGCGGCGAGCAGTGCGGTGCCGCGGTCCACCGCGGCGATTCGCGTTCGCAGGTCGTTCGCGAGGTTACGATGCCGCCCGGGTGGCGGCTCGTCGGTTCGTTCGCCCGCAGGTACCCGATGCGGTGACTGTGGGTGTTGATTCCGGTGCGCGACTCGATGGCTCACGGCCAACTCCTCCGACACACAACTGATGGTGGATGTCGTCACTCTGCACTCATAATAGGGTTTCTCGCCTGCGTGCACGCCGTTTTTCCGGACTTCTGGATCCGGCCGGGGCCTCGCTCGAATCGCCGGGCGCAGGCCTGCGGTGGCTTCAGTTCTGATCCGCTCCGCTGTTGCGAGCCTCGACAGCCGCCACCGTCTTGCGGAACGCGCTGCTCAGGACACCGCGGCCGACGGTCCCCACAATGGCTCCCAGCGCCCGGCCCTTGAGGTTCTTGCCCTCGCGGATCACGACCACATCCACATCGGTCCGTCCGTCGGGGCGGGCCGTGAACCGGTAGGTGTGACCCGAGCGGCCACCCCACAGATTGGAATCGGTGGTCGTCATCACGACCTGCCCGGGATCGGACCAGTCGTAGTGCAGACGTTCCCAGATTCCGCGCGACCCCTCGGTGACGTCGGCTTCGCTGGGGCCCCGGCTGTGCACCTCGAGGTATTCGTCCGTGCTGTTCCCGAACAATTGCTCGCGGTCGGGGCCGAAATCGGTGAGTGCCGCGACGAATTGCTCGGGCGTCGCAGTCGTTGTCGCCGTGAAGTGGAGAGTGGCCATGGGTCGGGGCTCCTCGGTGTGCGGTGGTCTCGTCTCGTCGAGCAGGAACTACGCGCTACCGGATGGTATGTGCAATTCCCGATCGAGTCGCTCGGAACCACCGGTCTCGGCCGAAACCGGCTCCCGGCTGCCTCGCGACTCTGCGACGCCGACTGCGTAAATCCCACTGTTCGCCGAGGTCGGCCGACAGAATATGGCGATGCGAACCCATGTCCGTGTACTGCTGGCGGCCGCCGCCGGAATACTCGTCGTATTCGCTCCCACCGCCGTGGCCGCCCCGGCCCCGGACGTCTCGCACACGCAACTCCCGTTCCCGCTCAGCCTGCAACCGGACGGTGTGCGGGCACCCGCTGCCGCACTGGCGGAGGCGAATACCGGGATGATCCTGTGGTCCCGGCAACCGGATTCCCGTGTCCCGATCGCCAGTATCACCAAGGTCATGACGGCTGTGGTGGTGCTCGAATCGGGCGATCTCGACCGCCCGATCACGGTGTCGCGCAGTGCTGTCGACTATGCCGCCGCCTACGGCGGCAGTACCGCCGGCCTCGCTCCCGGCGAGGTCCTCACCGCACGTCAACTGCTCTACGCGATGATGCTCCCGTCCGGTTGCGATGCCGCCTACGCTCTCGCCGAGGCCTACGGACCCGGTCAGGAGGCGTTCCTCGGCCGGATGAACGCCACCGCGCAGCGGCTCGGAATGCCGAACACCTTTTTCAGCGATCCCAGCGGTCTGCCCGCTCCCGACGATTTCTCGACCTACTCCACCCCTGCGGAACTGGTGCGGCTCGGCCGGCACGCGATGAACAACCCGGTTTTCCGGGAAATCGTCGGATCGCATATCTACCACCAGCCCGCCGGGCCCGCGAACCGGGACCACGTCTGGGAGACCACCAACGGTCTACTCCGGGAGTACGCGGGTACCACCGGGATCAAGACCGGATCCACGGATGCGGCCGGGACCTGCCTGCTGTTCGAGGCCGCCCGGGGCGGGCAGCGGTTGGTCGGCGTGGTCCTGAACAGTTCACCCGACGATCTGGCCGCCGCGACGGCCGACGCTCGACTCATTTTGAACTGGGGTTTCGTCCCGATCCTCAGCTCGCTGTCGGGCGGCTGACCCGGCGCCGGGGCGAGTGACCCGGGCAGCCGCTCCGGTGCTACCCGCTGCGCGGGCCCGGCGCTGTCCGGCCGGGCCCACCCAGCGTGCGACCCGACCGGCTGTATCGGACCCTAGACCACCTTGGCGGCGATCAGCAGGTTCCAGATATCGCCCTGATCGACGATTTCGACGCCGAGCTTCTCGGCCTTGGCGAGTTTGCTGTCGCCGACGCCTGCTCCGGTGATCAGCAGGTCGGTATTCGCCGAGACCGACGACGCCGCCGTCGCGCCCGCCTTCTCGCACAGGCGTTGGAATGTCGGGCGGGCGACTTTCTCGCCGGAGCGCGGATCGCTGATGGCGCCGGTGATCACCACCGTTTTGCCTTCCAGCGGGGCGCCGGCCGCGACGACCGGGGCGAGGTCTTCCGCGCGTACATCCAGACTGACGCCCGCCTCTCTGAGCCGGCGCAGTTCCGGGCGCAACCGAGTGAGATGCTCCACCAGGGAAGCGGCGACCTTCGGGCCGATGTCCTCGACCGCTACGAGTCGTTCCACGCCCGCGTCGGCGACCTCTTCCAGCGACCGGAATCCCGCCCGGGCCAGCCGGGCCGCGGTACCGTCGGAGGCCATCGGGATCGCCAGGCCGATCAGCGCGCGGCGCAGGCCCACCCCGCGGCTGGTGTCGATCGAATCGATCATGCGTGCGGCCGAGACCTCACCCATACGGTCGAATTCGAGCAGCCGCTGTTGGGTCAGGGTGTAGAAGTCGGAGGGGCGTTCCAGGATGCCCGCCTCCGCCAGGCGTTCGATCCATACCTGTCCGACGGCGTCGATATCGGCGCCCGCGCGCGACGCCCAGTGGATCAGCCTGCGCACCGTCTGGGCGGGGCAGGAGACATTGGTGCAGAACAGTTCCCGGCTGTTGCCCTGCTCGGTCACCGGCTGTTCGCAGGAGGGGCAGGCGGTGGGCGGTACGATCTCGCGTTCCGCGCCCGTGCGCTCGGACGCGTCGAGTACGCCCGCCACGAACGGAATCACATCACCGGCGCGCCGCACCAGCACGGTATCGCCGATCTTGATATCGCGCGCGCGGATCACCTGCTGGTTGGCCAGCGTCGCCTT
Organism: Nocardia sp. NPDC001965; assembly: GCF_053594175.1. Classification (NCBI taxonomy): domain Bacteria; kingdom Bacillati; phylum Actinomycetota; class Actinomycetes; order Mycobacteriales; family Nocardiaceae; genus Nocardia; species Nocardia sp. NPDC001965. The sequence goes on along the minus strand of NZ_JBSFDZ010000002.1, from coordinate 306,049 downwards.
CGTGACCGTGGTGCCGCCCACGAATACCGGCTCCAGCCACGCCACCGGAACGATCTTCCCTGTTTTTCCCACATCCCAGACCACATCGTTGAGGAGGGTGGTCTTCTCTTCGGCGGCGAATTTGAACGCCAACGCGCCGCGTGGGGAGTTCGACCGGGTTCCGGCGGCGGCGTAGGCATCCCGGTCGGCCAGCCGCAGTACGGCGCCGTCGATATCGTAGTCCAGGTCGCTGCGGCCCTGCTCGATCGCGGTGATCGCGGCCTGTGCCTCTTCGGCGTCGGCGCAGAGCCGCATCTGCGCGCCCGCGATCCCCAGTGCCCGCAGGCCTTCCTCGAGATCGACGGCAGCGCCCCCGGCGGCGGCGTCCAGGTCGAAGCCGAAGAACTGTAGGCGCCGCTCGGCGACCGTGGCGGGATCTTTCGCCCGTAAGGTGCCCGCGGCGGCATTGCGAGGGTTGATCAACGGTTTGTCCGGATGCGCGGTGTTGTACGTCAGGAAAGTGGACCGCAACATCACCGCCTCGCCGCGTACCTCCACCCGACCCGGGAGGTCGATCCGCTCGGGTACCCCGTCGACCAGCGCGCGGACCAGTACGGTCACATCGTCACCCGTGGTGCCGTCACCGCGGGTGACGGCCCGAACAAGCCGCCCGTCCTCGAAAACCACTGCCAGGGAGAGCCCGTCGAGTTTGGGCATCACCACCACCGGCTGGCCGGGGAAGCGGTCGAAGAACGCCGCGACCTGTTCGGGTGTGGTCGCCTTCTCCAGCGACAGCATGGGACGTGAATGCCGGATCGGGGCGTGCAGTACCGCGGGCGCGCCCACCTGATCCAGTGGATTCGGGTCGGGCGCGAGGTCGGGACGGGCCCGGATCAGGGCGCGCAGCTCGTCCTCGATCACGTCGTACTCGGCGTCCGCGACCAGCGGCGAGCCTCGATAGTAGGCATCGCGCAGCGTCACGATACGGTCCGCGAGCTCCTGAATGTGTTCCCCAGCTTCCACGGCACCAGACGTTACCGAGCCCCACCGACACCGGATACGACCACATGCGGCGGCACCCGGTGTCGGCTCTCCGTTGTTCGGAGTTCCGCGGCACCGGGACCGGTGGGAGATCGGCGACAGCCGGGGCAGCGGGTGGTGACCCCGCTGCCCCCGGGTCACCGGGAAGCCAGTACGCGATCCTCGCCGGTGCGCCGATCCGCATGATCCAGTCGTTCGGTGAGTTTCTCGCCCTCGATATCGAGGGCGGGGACCAGCGGAACGAGCCAGGTGGGCATCCACCAGATCCGCTCGCCCACGATCAGCATGAAGGCGGGCACGATGAGCATGCGGACCAGGAAGGCGTCGGCCAGCACCCCGATGGCGAGCGCGAAACCGATGGTCTTGAGGATGACATCGTCGGTGAGCGCGAACCCGGCGAAGACACCGATCATGATGATCGCGGCAGCGACCACCACCCGGGCGCTGTGGGCGAAACCGTCGATCACCGCCCGGCGTGCCGGCGTGCCGTGGACATAGGCCTCACGCATCCGGCTGACGAGGAATACCTCGTAGTCCATGGCGAGGCCGAACAGGATGCCGGTCAGCAGGATCGGCAGGATGAACAGCACCGGGCCGGTCGTATCCACGCCGACGAGCTGGTTCAGCCAGCCCCACTGGAACACCGCGACGGTGGCACCGAGCGAGACGCCGACCGAGAGCAGGAAGCCCAGCGCCGCCTTGATCGGTACCCAGACCGAGCGGAACACCGCGATCAGCAGGAAGATCGCCAGGCCCACCACCACGGCGAGGTAGACCGGGAACACCTCGGACAGTTTGTCGGCGATATCCACTCCGACGGCGGTCTGGCCGGTGACCAGTGCGCGGGCGCCGGTTTCGGCGGGCAGATCGGCCACGGCGGTGCGGATCTCGGCGACGAGATCCTTGGTGGCCTGATCCGACGGGCCCGAGGCGGGGATCACCGTGAGAGTGGCGAACCGGACCGTCTCGAGTTGCTGGGCGAAGGCCTGCTGCGCCTGCGGGGCCGGACCGGTCACCGCCGGAACGACGGTGGCGATATCCGAGCCCGCCCGCGCGGCCAGTGTCTGCAGGTGGTCGGTGGCCGTCTGTACGGCACCGGCCGGGTCGGCGGCGTTCGCGGTATCGACGACGACCACGAGTGGGCCGTTCGCGCCGGGGCCGAAATTGTCGGAGATCAGATCGTAGGCGGTGCGGGCGTCGCTGCCGGCGGATTTGCTGGAATCGTCGGGCAGCGCGAGTTGCATGGAAGCCATCGGAAGGGCGGCGACCGCGGCGACGGCGATACCGGCGAGCAGGGCGCTCCACTTACGCCGGGAGATGCCCTCCACCCAGCGGCGGCCGTGTGTGCGGAACTCCGAGTCGTCGGTCTGCTTGGCGAGATAGCGCGGTTTACCCTTCATCACCTTGTCGCCGGCGAAGCCGAGGATCGCCGGGAGCAGGGTGAGCGAGATGAGAACCGCGATCGCGACGGTGAACGCGCCGCCGAGACCCATCTGGGTGAGGAATCCGATATTGCACACGGCCAGCCCGACCAGGGCGATGATGACGGTCAGCCCGGCGAAGACGACTGCGGATCCGGCCGTGCCGACCGCGCGCCCGGCGGCTTCCTCCAGCGAACGGCCCGCGCGCACCTCGCTCTGGTATCGCGACATGATGAACAGCGCGTAGTCGATTCCGACCGCCAGACCGAGCATCGTGCCGAGGGCGGGGGTCACCGAGCTGAGTTCGACGAACCCGGTGAGGGCGGTGATGGCGAGCATCCCGATGCCGACGCCGATGAGGGCGGTCAGCAGCGGCATGCCCGCGGCCACCAGCGATCCGAAGGTGATGGCCAGGACCACCACCGCGACGGCGATACCGATCACCTCGGCGAGCGGCATCTCCACCTCGCTCATGGCGTCGCCGCCGACGGCGACGTGCAAACCCGCTGCTTCGGCGGTGTGTGCGGCGTTCTCGAGCGCGGCGCGGTCCGATTCGGCCAGTTCGGTGGCTGTCTTGCTGTAGCTCACCGAGGCATAGCCGACCCGGCCGTCGTCGGAGACCGTGCCCCCGGTGAAGGGATCGCTCACCGATTGCACATTCTCGGTCGAGAGTTCCCGCAGGGCGGCGGCGACCGCGGAGTTGTAGGAGGGCTCGGTGAGCGAGCGGCCCGCCGGGGCCTCGAACACCACCCGTGCCGTGGCGCCGTCGGGCGCGGCCTGGGGGCTGCGTTCCTCGATCAGGTCGAACGCCTGCGTGGATTCGATACCGGACAGCTCGAACTTGTCGCTCGTCTTCCCCGACAGCGTGGCCGCTCCTACCGCCAGCAGGGCCAGCAGCACCACCCAGATCGCTGCCACCGCCTTGCGGTGGGCGAACGACCATCGGCCGAGCCGGAACAACTGCCACGCCATGTGATTGCCCTCCAAAGCAGCTAGTGGACCCAGTGGTCCGGTTATGCTCGAGGATAGGAGCAAGTGGACTGGAGGGTCCACTTCAGGAAGGCGGATGTGGAGCAACTCACCCGGGGCCCGGAATGAGACGTGGATCGCAGACCGGCCGGTCCTTCACGGAGATCGCGGATACGGCACCATGACCGGCATGGCGGCATCGAAGCCGGATACGACCCGCGCCGACCCCGAGAACTGGGAGGGGCGACGGGCCGATGCCCGGCAGAACCACGAGAGAGTCCTCGCCGCGGCGATCGAGGTGTTCACCGAGCACGGTATCGGAGCGACCATCCCGCAGGTCGCGGCACGCGCGGGCGTCGGCAAGGCCACGGTCTACCGCAGCTACCCGACCAAGTCCGATCTGGTGCAGGCGCTCGCCCGCATACATATCGAGTGGTTCCATCAGCTCGTCGATATCGCCGTCGAGGCAGCCCGGGCCGACGCGTATCACGCGCTGGAGGCATTGCTGGAACAGGTCACCACCCGGCTGGCCGAGGATCGGCTGATGATCGAGGTCCTCAGCGGCGTCGAAGGGCTCGGCGACGAACACCTCGAACAGCAACTGGAACGGATTCTGGCCCTGGGCCGTGCCCAGGGCGGGCTGCGTGCCGACGCTTCCGGAATGGATGTCCAGGTCCTGGTATCCGGTGCGGCGCGTGCCCTGATCGAGCTCGATATCCGAGATCCCGCTGTGTGGCGCCGCTACGCCCGCCTCATTTCGGCCGCGCTACGAGCCGAGCCGGGCGCCACTGCGCCGCGACCGGGAAATCTGCCGATATGAGGGTCGAGACGGGCTCGGGGTAGGAGAGCCGGGAGGCCGGAGTGCGGGGTTCAGCCCGCTGCGCTGTCCGCCTTCTCGGCTCGGGCGGCTTCCCGCGCGAGCAGCCGAGCACGCTGCTCCTCGAAACGCGCGACGTCGCGGCCCAGTTTCTCGAGATAGGCGCCGAGTTCCTCGCGGCTGCGTTCGCCGCGCGCACCGAAATCGTCGCGGTCGAAGACGTTCCAGATCCGCAATACCGGCTGCAGGACCTCGTCGAGATGCTGGCGGAGATCGTAGATGCCGTGCTTCACCATCAGGACACCGTTGCGGCGCCAATCGGGCATTCCGCGGCCGGGCATACCGAAGTCCGTCACGATCTTGGTGACCGATTCCATGGCCTGATCGGGCGCGATATCGAACGCCGCGCCGGCCACATTGCGATAGAAGAGCATATGGAGGTTCTCGTCGGCGGCGATCCGCTTGAGCATCCGGTCGGCCACGGGGTCCTCGCATACTCGGCCGGTGCATCGGTGGCTGATCCTGGTGGCCAGCTCCTGGAAGGTGACATAGGCGACCTGGTCGAGTACGCCGTGGAAATACTCCGGTGCCTGTACACCGCGACTCATATGCACCATCCGCTGGTTCTCCAGTGCCACCGGGTCGACGCCGCGGGTGACGACCAGATAGTCGCGCATGGCGATGGCGTGCCGGTTCTCCTCGGCGGTCCACCGGTGCACCCAGGTACCCCACGCGCCGTCCGCCGCGAAATGCTCACTGATGGTCCGGTGATACGAGGGCAGGTTGTCCTCGGTGAGCAGGTTGGTCACCATCGCGACCTTGGCGACCTCCGACAGTCGCGACTGCTCCGGGTCCCAATCGGTCCCGCCCATCGCGGCGAAGTTGCGGCCTTCGTCCCAGGGCACGTAATCGTGCGGATTCCATGCTTGGGCTGTCGCCAGGTGCCGGTCGAGATTCTCGGCCACCACCGGCTCCAGCTCCACCAGCAATTCCATTTGCGTCAGATCCCGGACCATGCAGTCCTTCCCGGTTCCTGCCCCCACGGCGGAACGCGTCGGCTGTCTCTGTGGCGTGGATGTCCGCGTGAACGCGTTCCGGTCCCGAACGATGTGTTCACGGCGGTACTGCGGTTTCCTGTGCGCGATCGTGGTGCGGTGCACGAAGTTCGGGCAGCGGCGAACTCCTGCCCGAACTCGCGCGGACATGCTAGCCCTTGGGTTCGAGGGTGTGTTCGATCTCGGATTTCTTACCGGCTTTGGCCTTCTTGTCGGCTCGTTTTTCCTTCAGGGTTTTTCCGGACTTCTTCGAGTTGGAACTGCGCGGAGACTTATCGGACATCAGCGCGTCCTTCTGCCGGGGGACCCCAGTGGCCCCGTTGCCCCGACCGTACTCGACATCTGCGGGTATTCCGCGGAAGTGGGCCCGGAGATCCGTGACTCGGAGCCGGACGAGCGCATCGACCGGTGCGCAGGACCGGTCGATGCGGTGGCGAGCGGGTTACGGGTGCGCCCCCGGATTCCGGGCCGGGCCGATCACGTTCCGGGGGATTGCAGCAACTGCAGTGTCCGCTTGGCCGCGACACTGAACCGGCCCATGTTCACCGAAGGCCGGCTGGTCACGATGAGCAGCAGCGTGGTGCTGATCGGGAAGACACCGACGCAGCCGTGCTCCGCTTCGAAGATGGACCCCTGGAGCCGGCCGTGGGAGACGAGCTGCGTGAAATGATCGCCGATTCCGGCCCCCGCCGCGGCCATGGCCGAGGCGCGGACCGCGATGGTATCGGCGGTGTCCGGTCCGCTCGATTCCTTGTCGGCGGCGATGAGGAGGCCGTCGCGGCTGGTCATGATGGCATGTTGGACTCCGTCGATCTCATCGCAAGCCTGCTGCAGCAGGCGGCTCACGACGGTGGGATCGCTGAGTAGCACCTCTTGCCGTCCGGTGCCGCCGCTCATAGTCTGATCGCTTGTTCTACGCGCCGGAGTTGGTGACGGGCGAGGGCGAGATTGGCGCGCGACCGGTCCAACGCCAGGTAGAGAAAGAGTTGCTCATCGGCGTTTCGGGCCAGCGGCATGATGATGTGGTACTGCCCCTCGAGGGAGACAAGAATGTCCTGCACCGAATCGTTCAGCTGCAGGGCCTCGATCGCACGCAGTTTCGCACGCAGGACCTCGGTGTTCACGGCGCCGGCGACCTCGAGGTCGAATACCGAACTGCCGCCCTGCTTCGCCAGCAGCATCCCGCTTCCCGCGTCGACGAGCGCTATCCCGATAGCGCCGTCCACGCTCATACCCTCGTGTAGGGCGTCGTCCAGATTCATGTGAAAACTCCTGCGGCCACGAGGCGGTCGATCGACGCATCGCGGCCGGCTTGTCGACAGGTCGTCTTCCGATCACGTTGCCGATTGCCGAGTTACGGCTCGTCAGGACGGCCGGAGTGGGTGAAAGACGTCTGGTATCAATTGGGTTCGTGCCGTCGAGTGTTCGTGCCCCGACCTCGTCGACAGCAACAGCCTAGCAACGAAGCCGGACGCAATCTAGATCAACTTCCGGGCTCCTGCCCGCCGCCGAGATCAGTTGTACGGCAGTGGATCGGCGGTGCCGGCGCCGGTTTCGCCCGGCCCGGCGACCACGGCGCCGGGCCGGGATACGTGACGAGCTCTCCCGCGCAACGCCGGGATGCCCGGTGCCCTTTCTAAGGGGCGGGGGTGAACAGGGGACCGGCGACGAGGGCTATCTGGACGACCGCGCGGTCGATGGTCCCGGTGGGTTGGAAGAGGTGGCTCAGTACGAGCCGGACCACGGCTTCGACCCGGGTGCCGAGTTCGGCCTCGTCGAACGAATCCAGGCGGTATCGCGCGCAGAGAATGGCGGTGAAGGCCGCGGTGGCGCGCCCGAGAACCGGTTCGGGCTCGGTCATCAGGGCGGGTAGCAGTGTGGTGTCGGCGCCGGAGCGGCCGGCCAGTACAACCTTGAGAAGGGTGTTGTCGGCGGCCGCGCGCAGCGTGTATTCGGCCGCGGCGGTGATTCCGGTGAGCAGGTCGCCGGGTTCGGTGGCGACGGTTTCGGTGACGCCGGCGAGGAACGACTCGAGTTCGCCGGCGATGACGACCTCGGCCAGGTCCTGTTTGGTGCCGATCTCCTTGTACAGCACGGGACGGCTCACCCCGACTTCGCGGGCTACCCGGGACATATTGACCGCCCCCCAGCCCTCCGTGCAGACCAGCCGGCGCGCCGTCTCGATCACGCGTTCGCGCAGTAGTCGGCGCATCTCGTTCTGGAAATTCGGCGCGTCTGCCACGTCGACCACCATACATCACCGAGGTCAGTGTTCCATCATTGACATAGTTGGCGCGAGTGTCTGTAATGGATACACATTCGGAAAAAGTGTAAACGGCTGTGGCCGGGCGGGACCGCCGGCACCGGCCGATGCGACGGCCGCGCCGCGGCGGTCGCATTCGGGAAAGGCGAGGAGGGCGACGATGACGACGTCCGAGACGGATTCGCGCGGCGAGGTCGCACCGCAGTGGCGCGACCGCAAGCGGTACCTGTGGTTGTTCGGGCTGGTGGCCCCGACCGCACTCGGCCTGGCCGCCGCGCTGGTGTGGATCTTTCACCGGCTCGGCTGGCATCAGCCGGCCCCGGTGTGGTGGTGGATCGGGCCGTTGCTGGTCTACGTCCTGCTGCCGACCCTGGACCGCTTCTTCGGTCCGGACGGGCAGAACCCGCCGGCGGAGGTGATGTCGAAGCTGGAGCGTGACCCGTACTACCGCTTCTGCGTGTACGCCTTCATCCCGTTCCAATTGATCAGCCTGGTGTTCGCCGCCTATCTGTGGACCGCGACCGATCTGTCCTGGCTGGGTATCGAGGGCGGGCTCGGACTCTGGTCGAAGATCGGTGTGGCATTGACCGTCGGCGTCATGGGCGGCGTCGGAATCAATACCGCGCACGAACTGGGGCACAAGAAGGACGATCTCGAACGCCGGCTGTCGAAGATCTCACTGGCCCAAACTGGATACGGGCATTTCTACATCGAACACAACCGCGGTCATCACGTGCGGGTCGCCACACCGGAGGATCCCGCCAGCGCGCGTTTCGCCGAGTCCTTCTGGGCCTTTCTGCCGCGCAGTGTCCGGGGCGGCGTGGTGTCGGCCTGGGCGTTGGAGCGAACCCGGTTGCGGCGCACGGGCTCCGGGCCCTGGACGTGGCGCAACGACGTCCTGAACGCCTGGGCGATGACCGTAGTGCTGTGGGGTGCGCTGGCGGCGGTATTCGGGCCCGCGGTACTACCGTTCCTGCTGATCCAGGCCGTGTACGGGTTCTCGCTGCTGGAAACGGTGAACTACCTCGAGCACTACGGTCTGCTCCGGCGGCGCACGGAATCCGGGCGGTACGAGCGCTGCACTCCGGAGCACAGCTGGAACTCCGACCATATCGTCACCAATATCTTTCTCTACCATCTGCAGCGGCACAGCGACCATCACGCCAATCCGACCCGTCGCTATCAGACGCTGCGCAGTATGGACGGTGCGCCCGAACTGCCCGGTGGTTACGCCAGCATGATCACTCTGGCCTATCTGCCGCCGCTGTGGCGCGCGGTGATGGACCATCGGGTCCTGGCCCACTATCAGGGCGACATCACCCGCGTGAACATTCAGCCCGGCAAACGGGAACGTGTCCTGGCCCGGTACGCGGAGGCGCAGTGATGGCCGCCTACCGCTGTCCGGTCTGTGAGTACCGCTACGACGAATCCACCGGCGCGCCCCGCGAAGGATTTCCCGCGGGGACGGCGTGGTCGGCCGTTCCCGACGACTGGTGCTGCCCCGACTGCGGGGTGCGCGAAAAGCTCGACTTCGAACCGATCACGACGACGAGAGGGCAGTGATATGACCACCGGCTACCGGTTGTTCCAATGCGTGCAATGCGGCTTCGAATACGACGAAGAGCTGGGCTGGCCCGAGGACGGTATCGCGCCCGGTACCCGCTGGGACGATATCCCGGACGACTGGTCGTGCCCGGACTGCGGCGCGGCCAAGGCCGATTTCTTCATGGTCGAGGTCACCCGCACCTGAGCCCGCGCGCGCATTCGACGATCCCCGGTGCGTCCGTATCGGCCGGACCGACCGGTCGCGCGCGGCCGGAGTTACAGCACTGCCTCGAGCAGGAGAGTGACCGCCGCCGCGACCGCGAGCACCACAGAGATCAGGCCCCAGGCCGGGCCGATGCGGGCCCAGGGGCGGCCCGCGTCGACGGACAGCCGGCCGGGTCCGGTGAACGCGGTTGCCGCCGCGGCCACCGCGAAGAGCAAGCCCATCTCGTAGCCGCCGAAAGTCCCTTGCCGAAACCGGTGTCGACGATGACGATCGCGGTACCCAGCATCATCGCTGCGCCGAGTGGGGTGAACGAGCCGGCGGCCGGCAGCAGTCCGCCCACGAGTTCGCTGACCCCGGCGGCGGTGCCGAACAGGCTGCCGGGTTCGAAACCCATCTTCTCGAAACCGGCGTTGTCGGCTGCCAGGCTCTGTCCGCCGAACCAGCCGAGGAGTTTCCGGTGCCGTGGGCCGCGAACAGGAGTCCGACGGCCAGCCGCAGGATTTGTTTCGGTCCCACTATTCGTGCCGGGGGCGGTCCGCGAGATGCGCTACGGTCCGTACCAGTTCGTCGAGGATGCGCTCGAACATCGCGTCGGCGTCGAAGGTCTCGGCGCGTGCCCGGCGCAACTGCGGTAGTTCGAGGTCGGCGTGGGCGTCGAGCCACGCGCTCGGTACCGGGTACTGCTGCGCCGCCGGAGCGCCGGTATCGGTCCGATGATCGACGAAGAGCACGAATCCGTACAGGCGCACCAGTAGGTCGCTGTGGACGAACAGGGCATCGGCCGGCGCGAGCCCGAGCAGGTCGAGGAATCGTAGGAACGATTCCGGCGCGGTGAGACGGCGGGCCGGTATGCGCGCGTCGCCGACCTGCTCGTCCAATGAGACCAACAGTGCTCTGGGGTGGCGCCGGACCGTTGTCCGGAGCAGCCGGCAGTAGTCGCGCAGGCTCGCTTGCCAGTCGGCGGGGTCGAGCTCGGGGACCGGCCACTCGGAGAGCCACAGTTCGACCGCCCGTTCCACGGCTTCCTGACGGTCGCGGACATGCCGGTAGAGGGCGCGAACGGTGACCTCCAGGTGCGCGGCGAGGTCTTGCATGGTCACCGCCCCGAATCCGCGCCGGCCCGCCAGTTCGAGCATTGCGGCGGCGATCGAGTCGGCGGTCAGGGTGGCGCGACCGGCCCGGGTGGCCGGACTGCGTCGGCTCCGGCCGGGAGGAAGCGGTTGAGGCACGAACCGCACGATACGACATCCATCGTTGACGTTCACACCATATTGACATCAAACCTTTCTCTACGCACACTGAGGACGCCTCGAACACATGCCGACCGCGGGAATCTCCCCGCACGAAAGGGTTTCGCGATGAACACCAGTCCGCTGCAGAATCCCGGCCTGGATAGGCTGGTCGCCGAACTGCAGCGCCGCAGTGCCGACCAGATCCCCTCGATCACCGGCTATTTCGCGGACCGGGCCGAACGGGGGGATGCCGCGGACCTCGCCGATCTCGACGCCGCGGCGGATACCTTCCTGGCCGATAAGCTGGTCGCCCTCGAACACGACAAGGCGATGCTGTGCCACCGGCTGTGCCTGGCGCTGCGCGCCCGCCGGGTCGTCGAGGTCGGCACCTCCCACGGTGTGTCCACGCTCTACCTCGCGCAGGCCGTGCGGCTGGTCGCCGCCGCGGACGGCGGCGCCGGTACGGTGATCGCCACCGAACAGGAACCTGCCAAGATCGCGGCGGCCCGCGCAAATTTCCGTGCGGCCGGGCTCGAGTCGTGGATCGACCTGCGGGCGGGGGATCTCCGGGACACACTGCGCGACCTGGATGGGCCGGTCGATCTCGCGCTCATCGATATCTGGCCGGCTGTGGCACGGCCCGCCGTGGAATCGATCGCGCCGAAGCTGCGCCCGGGCGGCGTGCTGCTCATCGACAACACCGAGGGCCGGCCGGATATCTATCGCGACGTATTCGAATATGTCGACGATCCGGCCAACGGCCTGTTCGCCCAGACTCTCCCTTTCCGTGGCGGTCTGGAACTGGTTGTGAAGGCGTGACCCGGGTTCACGGCCCCGTGACGAAGGCTCGTCCGTGCTCATCGGGACGGATTCGCGTGCGGCCGGTGTCGGCCGGGCGGCGTCGCCGGTGGTCCGGAGCCGTCACCGGTCCCCGGCGATTACTGTGACCAGGCGGGCGAGCCCCTCGGCGCCGTGGCCGGAATCCATTGCGCGCCGGAATATCTCGCCCGAGGCATCGAGGACGCCGGTATCGATGCCGTGGCGTGCGATCACCGCGCGGAGGGTGCTGAATGCTTCGTAGGCCGACGAGATGGAAGTGTCGTCGGCCGGGTAGTGGCCGGCTTCGACCTGTGCGGCGGTCTGCGCCAGCATTCCGGGTAGCAGCCCGGCCAAGGCGGGTGTGAACGGAACGAGCTCGCTGCCGGGGATACCCTCGGCCTCGGCGAGCGCGATACCGAGTGTCACCCCGAAGAGCGAGAGCCAGAACACCGATACGAGCGCGGCGTCGAACGCGGCGGCGCGTCCGTGGTCCGCACCCAGATAGGTGCTCTGTTCGGCGAGGACTCGCAGCGTCGGTTCGGCCGTCCGGTAGGCGCTTTCGGAACCCGAGTACAGCACGAGCGCATCCGCTGTGCCGATGCCCTGTGGTACCGCCATGACGGCGCCGTCCACGTAGGAGGCGCCGTGCCGGCCGGCCCACTCGGCACGTGTTCTCGACTGTTCGGGGGTCGAGGATGTGAGGTTCACCAGTACCCGTCCGGGCAGCGCCGAATCCGCGGCACCCAGGGTGCTCGCCACCGCGCCGTCGTCGAGCAGGGAGACGACGACGAGGGGGGCGGCTGCGACCGCCTCGGCCACCGATGACGCGCGCCGCGCGCCGAGGTCGGTCAGTGGCTCGGCTTTCGCCGCCGTTCGGTTCCATACGGTCGTCGGATACCCGGCTGCCAAGAACGCCCGCGCGATCGCCGAACCCATGAGTCCCAGGCCCAGAACCGTGACGGGCGTGCGTGTTCCATCGGACATCTGCGCTCCTAATTGTTTGAGGAATGTCCAACAATAATTGTTGTATGATCGTCAAACTGTCAAGCGTGGGAGAGGTGAGCGCATGCCCGCCGAGTTATCGCATCCGGAGACCGCCGATCTGGATTTCGCGGCGGTCATGCATGCCCTGTCCGATCCGTTCCGCCTGCAGCTGGTGGCCTGCCTGGCCTGTGACGAGGGCGAGAACTGCGGCGATCTCAGCCAGAACATCGCACTGCACAAGTCCACGCTCTCGCATCACTACCGGGTGCTCCGGGAAGCGGGTATCACGCGGACTGCGGTTGTCGGCCGTACTCGCGTGATGAGCCTGCGCTACGCGGATCTGGAGGCCAGGTTCCCGGGCCTGCTCGCGGTGGTCTTCCGTGCGCTGGCCGATATCGTCGAGGACGACGAGAAGTGGGACGGGTCGCCCGCGGACCGCTCGAAACTGCTCGGCGCGCTGAAACGGTCCGTCCGGTCGCATCCGGCGAGCGGCGCTTCCGGGGAGTAGGGGTCGTCACTCGGGTCTGTCGGTCGGCGTGCCGGGGGCGACCGCGCGTCGGCGGCGGGCACCGGGTATCGCTCGGATGCCGGTTCGCCGGTCCGATGGTGGTCGAATGGGTACCGGGAGCCGTAGGCCCGGTGGCAGCCCGGTGATCAGGGGAAAGTTATTGTCTTCTGCTATCACGGACCGACAGTGAGTCGAGGCCATGGCCACTCCGAGTATGCGGAGTGGCCCGGACGTGTCGCTTCGTACCTGCATCTGTTCGGGGACCGGACGTGACGGTCGGTGCCGAACATCGTGCAGTCGCCGAGGGTGGTAAACGGTTGCTGGCGCTGCCGGCATTGCGCCGGAGCCGGATGGACCGCTGCCGTGCGGCCGGATTTCTCTCGCCCGGCGTCCGGGATCGACGGGCCTGCGGAAATCTGCGTTCGGTGCGGTGGCGGCTGCGGGCCGCGGGGACAACCCGATGGACCTGGTCGATGCTCCGAAGAAGTTCTCCTTGTTCGCCGACTACTGGATCTACCCGATCGCCGAGCTCGCCGGCGTGGTGCAGGCGATCCAGGAGGGGTGGCCGTCAGGGAGGCGATCGCCTGGGGAGAATCGAAGCCGGCCGCCGGCAGCGTGCCCGGCCGGAGTGGGCCCGACCTCGGTGTTCAGCGGCGCTCCGGCCGGTGAAATCTGCCGGGATGACACGATCGCCCGCGTCGACCAAGCTTGAAGGGTTTGGATCATGCGGGAGGAGAGTCGTCGTGGCTTCTCGGTATACATCGGCGCTCGAGCGAAATATCGCGGATATGCGCGCTCAACACGAAACCTGGGTTCGCGCGGACCGGCCCTGGTCGTTGCGGGAACTCTTCAGTACCACCGACTGCGATATCGCAGACTACAGCAGGGAGTTCAGGCCGAGCGAATTCGGCGAACAAGTATGCGGGGAGGTGGAGAAATACTGCCGCGCCCGGGGGATCTGGCTGGAGCCGGGCGGCGCGCACTACAACAGTATGACCCCCTATCTGCACCCCGGCCCGATCAGCGCGGAGCGGCTGACCACCATCGGGCTGTTCAACGCGATTCTCTTCTGGCTCAACGACACTGTGGGCCGGGAGAAGTTCGGTCACCTCCCCGGAGCCGAACAACGCCGGGCCCGTAGCGAGCTCGACCGGCTGTGCCGGCTGCTCGAATCGCGTACCGCGCCGGCGGAGCCCTCGCCGATCGAGGCCGCGACGGCCGATTTCCTCTCCCGGTTGCGTACCCAGCAGGCGGATCCGCAGTGGCTCGACGGGTTCCTGGAATCGACGGTCGAGCATCTGCGCACCGCGATCCGGGACCAGAACGCCCGGTCCCGTCGTGACCTGCTGACCACTGCCGAGTACATCGATCTCCGCGCGCAGGTATCGGGTATGTACCCGGCCATCGCCCTCTGCGAATTCGGGCGGGACAGCTATCTGGACTGGGAGCGGCTGGCCGCCGCGGGACTGCTGGACGATATGCGCCGATTACGACGGACGACCGCCGAGATCGGCGCACTGATGAACGATATGTTCTCCTTCGAGAAGGAGTGCATCGTCGACCGCTCCGATTTCAACCTGATACCGGTCTGTCTGCTCAATACGCCGGGCGCGACACTCGCCGACGCCGTGCAACTCGCGGCCGGTCTGGTCCGGGAGCGGCTCACCGAATTCCGTCGGTCGCACGCCGCACTGACCGCGCGGTGTGCCGATCCGGACATCCTGGACAGCGCCGCGGCGGCGCCGATCCGGACCCATCTCGACGATCTCCGGGGTTGCGTCCAGGCGACCTGGGTATGGCAATTGATGACTACCCGTTACAAGGGCAGCGGTATTTTCGCCGAGAACAACCCCGGCCGACTGGAAAAGGCCCGGTCCGATGAGGAAGGATGATCATTCGTCGAGGCGGTGACGCTCGACCGGGGTGATGCGGAGCTGCGGTGGAGTCGAGGCAGCGGATGAAGGGGCGTGATGGACGGGTCGGAGCACGATGAACTGGTCCGCTGGTGGTCACGAGCACTACTAGCGACCGGTGAACCCGCACCGCCCGGTTCGGATATCGACAAGCTCCTGCACTGGCTGGTAGGCGATTTTGCCGAAGCTCTCGTCGCGACACCCTTCGACCCCACCGCGGGCGCCCGGATCGGCGCGGCGCTGGCCACCGTGGCCGCCGGAACACACGATGTTCCGGCGGCCTCCGCGCCGATCCTGTGGAATCTCGTCGGGCCGGACGCCGATCCCGCAGCCGTGACGCGGATGGCGATACTCCTGACCAAACTCGGCGAGGGTTTCGGTGCGCACCGGCAGCAGCGATTCGCTGCCGACGCCGAAGACCGTGTCCGGCCCAGCCAACAGTCGGACGAGCGTTACCGGGTGGTTTTCGAGAACGCGGCGGTGGCCATCGCCATCGGCGACACCAACGGTGTCCTACTCGACGCCAATCAGAAACTCGCCGATATGATCGGCGTCCCGATCGACGAATTACGCGGTATCTCGGTCTACGAATTCGCTCATCCCGAGGATCGGGAACGGATACGCAACCTGGTCTATCAGAAGCTGGTCCCCAACCGTCAGGGGACGGTGAAGCTGGAGCAGCAGATCGGCCGGGTGGACGGCAGTTACGGGTGGGCGACTTTCTCCATCACGTTCGTCCAGGGCGGCCCGGGCCTCCCGAACTATCTGCTGGCGGTGGGTGAAGACGTCACCGAACAGCACCGGATGCGCCAGGAACTGCACCGGCAGGCCAGGCACGATCCGCTGACCGGCCTGGCCAACCGGCGTCAGCTGCTGGAGCGCTTGGACGTCGTGATGAAAGAAGCGGGCGGTCATGAGCAGATCGGCCTGTGCTTCGTGGACCTCGATCGTTTCAAACACATCAACGACCGCTACGGCCACGGCACCGGCGACCGGGTGCTCGCCGCCGTCGCCGAACGTCTCAACGCGAGCGTGCAGAACCTGGACTGCCTGGTGGCGCGGATCGGTGGCGACGAATTCGTGGCGTTGGTGCCGCCGCCGGTCGACGTCTGGAAGATCGGCCGGGTGGCGGACAATCTGCTGGGTGCGCTCACCGAGCCGGTGACGACGAACAGCCATCAGGTGCAGGTTTCGGCCAGTATCGGCGCCGTGCTGACCACGGTGCAGAGCGGACAGGCCGAAACGCTGATCGACGCCGCCGATACCGGTCTGTATCGCGCGAAGAACAACGGCAAATCGCAGTGGGTACTGCATATGCTCGCCGACGGTGAGGACGTCGATCCCGAGCAACTGAACCGGTACATCCCGACCGCGGACGCCACGGAGGACCCGCCGCAGCGGTGACTCCGAGCACCGGCCGGTGGCTCCGGTCCGCTGCGCGGTGACTCCACCACCCGGCGAGTAGGCTTGGCGCACGGTACTCCGGCGAGCGAAGGAGTGCGTGACCATGGAATGGTTTCTGATCGCTGTGGTGGTCGTGCTGGTGGCGGTGGCCCTGGTATTGCGGTCCCGGCAGCGCACGGAACGGGCGGCGACCGAACTGGCCGACTCGGTGGCCGAGGCTCGCCGGGTCAACGAACGGCTCGGCGGCCAGATCTACAATCTGACCGGTAGCAATGCCGCAGCCCAGCAGGCCCTCGCCGACGCCGCGGAACGGCACAACGCGGCCGGTGCGCAGATCGATCAGGCGCGAACTCCGGTCCAGGCCCGGCTCGCGAAACAGACCGCGGTCGAAGGGTTGTACTACATCCGTGCCGCCCGTACCGCGATGGAGATGGACCCGGGTCCGGCCGTGCCGGAGCTGGAGGGCCGGTCCACCGCGGGCGAAGTCAGCGAAGATCGCGTGATCGATTTCGACAACCGGCGGATCGCCGCGTCGCCCCGGCCGTCGTCGGAGACGCCGAACTACTATCCGGGCGGGCGGGTCGCCGGACGTCCTGTCCCGGCCGGTTGGTACTCCGAACCCTGGTGGCGGCCAGCCCTGGTCGCGGGTGCCTGGGGAGTCGGCTCGGCCCTGCTGTTCAGTTCACTGTTCTCCGGTATGGCCGGTGTCGGCTACGGCGCAGAGGGGTTCGAGTCCGGCTATGGCGAGGGGTACGCGGACGGGTTGTCCGCCGGAGATCAGGACTACGGCGGCGCCGGGGGCGATACCGGCGGCCAGGACGATCACGGCGGCGGTGACTGGGGTGGCGATGGGGGCGGTTTCGACGGCGGTGGTTTCGACAGTGGCGGATTCGACTTCTGAGGCCGGCGCAACTCGACCGGCTCGGTGCGCTCAGAGCGGTTGCCGGTGTGCGGTGAGGTATCGCGGTTGTTGCCACTGCTGTTCGAGCTCGTCGGGCAGGTCGGGGATGGTCACCCCGTAGGCGGCGGCCAGATCGGCCGACGCGGTGGACGAGACCGACCATCCGTGCTTGCCGAGCCACTGCTGCGGGTCGGATTTCTCGTCGGAATAGAACAGTTCGGCCAGGTCGATATCGCCGAACGGATTCCGGTCGAGATATTTCTTTTCCAGACTGGCGAAACCGCTCGCCGCGGCCCCGGTCGGAGCGCTCTCCACGGCGAGCCGGCTCCCCGGCGGGCTGAGCTCGGTGATGTGCTCGAACAGCGCGTCCTGGGCCGTCCCGGGCAGATACGGCAGCAGGCCTTCGGCCGACCAGGCCGTGGCCACGGCCCGGTCGTAGCCTGCCGCGGCCAGCGCGGCCGGCCAGTCGGAACGGAGGTCGACCGCGACGGTTCGGCGCTCGGCCCGCGGTTTCGCTCCGTGCGTGGTCAGTACCCGGTCCTTGAAGGCGAGCACTTCGGGTCGATCGATCTCGAAGACGATGGTTCCCGGCGGCCAGTCGAGGCGGAAGGCCCGCGCGTCCAGCCCGGCGGCGAGGATCACGGCCTGTCCGGTTCCGCGCGCGGCGGCCGCCCGGAAGAAATCGTCGAAGAACGCGGTCCGCAAACCCATGAATCCGGGGACCAGTGGCGCGCCGGCGAGCGTCGGCGGATCGGCAAGTACCTCGAGGACATGCGGTTCGCCGGCGGCACGCACGAACAGTTCCGCGTACTCGTCGCGGATGAGCGGCTCGGGCCGAGCGGATTCGAGTGCTCGGAATGCCGCCACTCCCAGCGCGGTGAGCCCGACGCTGGTGACGATATCCCAGTCGTCGTCATCGGTTCGCACGACCGAACACCTCCGATCGAATCGGCTGACAGAAGACAGGGGCGATCGCGAATCCGGATGATTTGTCCCACCGAACGCGCCACGCAGCGGTACGACGACAACCACCCGAAATTCTACGACCGCCGACCCGCTCGGTGGTGCGACCGGGGTGGTCACGATCCGCTACCGGGACGGGTGCAGGCGTCCGTCGTGGACTTCGACGACCCGGTCGGCGGCGCCCAGATGAGTGCGGTCGTGGGTGACCAGGACAGTGGCGGTGGCCCGGTCGCGGGTGAGCCGGGCGATCGCCTCGATGACAGCCGCGCCGCGTTCGTGGTCCAGCGCGCTGGTCGGCTCGTCGATCAGCAGGACGGTCGGCTCGTTCATCAACGCGCGGGCGATATCGACGCGTTGTCGCTGACCGCCCGACAGCTGATGTGGGTGGCGGTCGGCGTGTTCGGCCAAGCCGACGTCCGCGAGCAGTCGCCGGGCGCGGGGCCGGGCCGCGGCCGCGGCCCGGCCGTCGATTCGGGCCATGACCTCGAGTTGTTCGGCCGCGGTGAGAGACGCGATCAGATTGGGCTGTTGGAAGACGATGCCGATCCGGCGGCGGCGCAATACGCTCAGTTCGCTGCGTGACATCCCGGTCGTGTCGGTTCCGTCGACGGTGACGGTGCCGGAATCCGGTGTGATGAGGGTGGCAGCCACGGCCAGGAGGCTGGACTTTCCGGAGCCGGAGGGCCCGATGACGGCGGTGAGGCTGCCCGCGGGCACTGTCAGCGATACGTGCTGGAGGGCGGTGAGCCGGTCGCGGCCGTCGGGGTAGGTGAGGGTGACGTCGTGTAGTTCGAGAGTCATCGGGTGCTCCCCAGCGCTATCAGCGGGTCGACGGAGGTGATGCGGCGGACGGATATGGCGGCACCCAGCGCGCCGAGAACCACCAGCACGGTCGCGGGAACCAGGACAGTGGCCGGAGTCAGTACGAACGGGACCGCCCCGCCGGACAGGGCCGCGCCGATCGCGGCGGCGAGTGCTGTCCCGATCGCGACGCCGCCGACCAGCAGCACGACGGCTTGGCCGAGCGCATCGAGCAGTAACCCGGCGGTGGACGCTCCCAAGGCTTTCAACACCGCGATATCACCGCTGCGCTGGACCGTCCACACGGTGAAGAAGGCGCCGATCACCAGCGCCGATATCGCGAACAGGAATCCTCGCATCAACTGCAGCGAGCCGTTCTCGGCGGCATAGGACCCGATCGCGGACAGCGAATCGTCCCGGGCCACGCTCGCAGTGCCCGCCGCCCGGTCGGTGTTCGCGATATCGGCGTCCGAGGTGGCGAGAGCGATAACGGTCGCGAAGGTTCCGGCGCTGTCGTTCGCCGGAGGCGCGGTGTGCTGCCAGGCGCCGAGGCCGATCCAGATGACCGGGGTGTGACCGAACGAGTCGTCACCGCTCACCGCCGCGACTGTGAGATGCTGCCCGGCGATATCGACGGTGTCCCCGGGTGCGGCGCCGAGGTCGGCGGCCGCGGCGCCGGACAGCACCGCCGTTCTGTCGTCGATCGCGCCGCTCTCGGGGGCGAGCGGTGCACCGGGCCGGACACCGAATGCCGAGACCACGCTGCTCCGCCCGGCGTGCGTGGCGCGGGTGGTGGTGATGCCGAGCGGCTCGGCGTAGTCGACTCCGGGCGCTTCGGCCCAGATCCGCCACTGTGTCTCGGTGACGGTGGAGTTCGAATAGGAGAGCTCGGCATCCGGACCGGTCGCGCCGAAGGCGATCCGGTCGGCGGGGAGGCCGGTGACGGCGGAGGTGTTCTGGCGGCCGAGCCCGGCGGTGAGACCGGACAACAATCCGACCAGCAGAGCGATCAGCACGACGACGCTGCCCATCAGGGCGAAGCGACCCTTGGCGAACTTCAGGTCCCTCCAGGCTACGAACACGGTTCGGTCCTGACCTTTCACGAGTGGAATACGGAACATCTCCAGCGTCGTCGCGAACCAAGGTCCGGGCATCCGGCGCCGGACAGGATTTGCCGCACCGAAAGGCGAGCCGGGGGTTGTAACTTTCGATGGAGGCCGGGCCGGCCACGGATCCCTAGGCTGGAACCACTGTGAACACCACTGCTCCTGCCCCGGTCGCCAGTGTCAGAGCGCTGGCCTGGTGCCTGCACCTGCTGGTCTTCGGCTTACTGGTGCTGACCGTCGGCCGGGCGGTCGCCGACCGCGACCCGCGGGCCGGGGCGATCACCGCTGTGGCGGTGATCTTCGGCATCGTCTACGCGGCCGGTCTCGCACTGCCCCGGGCAGGTGGCTCCCGCCGTGCCGCCGCCGGATGGCTGGCCGCGGTGGGGGCAGTCTGGCTGGTACTGCTGGCGTTCTCCGCGGACGGGGTGTGGCTGGCGTTTCCGCTGTACTTCCTCGAGCTGCACCTGCTCGCGCGCCGGACCGGACCGATCGCGGTGGTGGGGACGGCCGTGGTGGCGATCGCCGGATTCGCCGCTCAGCGGGGAACGTTCGGTGTGGCGATGGTGATCGGGCCGGCGCTCGGTGCCGCGGTCGCCATGGTGGTCGTCTGGGGGTACCGGGCCCTGTATCGGGAGAACCAGCGTCGCAGCCGCCTGATCGAGGAACTGACCGCCACCCGGGCCGACCTCGCCGAAGCGCAGCACACCGCCGGTGTACTGGCCGAACGCGAACGTCTCGCCCGCGAGATCCACGACACGCTCGCCCAGGGACTCTCGAGTATCCAGTTGCTGCTGCGCGCTGCCGAACGCGCCCTGCCCGACGACCCCGGGAGCGCATCGGGTTATGTGGAACGGGCCCGCCGGGCGGCCGTCGACAATCTGGCCGAGGCCCGCCGATTCGTCGCCGCGCTCGCCCCGCCCGCACTGGACACCGGCACGCTGGCCGACGCCCTGGCGCGGCTCTGCGCCACCGCGGCCACGCGCGATCGGCTCACCGCCCGGTTCCATGTCACCGGTGATCCGGTGCCGCTGCCGACCACCCATGAGGTCGCCCTGCTGCGGATCGCCCAATCCGCCCTCGCCAATACCGTCCGCCACGCCGATGCCGGGTCGGCCGACATCACGCTCAGCTATCTCGGGGACCAGGTCGCCCTCGACGTGACCGACGACGGCCGCGGGTTCGATCCGGACCGGGTTCCCGCACCCGATTCGGACGGCGGCGGATTCGGTCTGGCAGCCATGCGCGCTCGCGTACACGCGCTGGGCGGAACCCTGACCGTCGAATCCGGTCCGGGCCGGGGTACCGCATTGGGTGTCCAACTGCCCGCCGGCCCCCCGACCGGAACCGGGGCCCTGTCGTGACCGACGGCCGTATCCGTCTCCTC
Source organism: Nocardia sp. NPDC001965 (assembly GCF_053594175.1). Classification (NCBI taxonomy): domain Bacteria; kingdom Bacillati; phylum Actinomycetota; class Actinomycetes; order Mycobacteriales; family Nocardiaceae; genus Nocardia; species Nocardia sp. NPDC001965. The sequence goes on along the minus strand of NZ_JBSFDZ010000002.1, from coordinate 284,718 downwards.
CTGGCCGATGACCATCCGGTCGTCCGGGCCGGTCTGCGCGCCGTACTGGCGACCGAGCCCGGCTTCGATATCGTGGCCGAGGCCGCGACCGCTGAGGCCGCCGTGGCCCGGAGCGCGCTGGGCGATATCGACGTGGTGCTGATGGACCTGCAGTTCGGGCGGGGAATGAACGGTGCCGAGGCCACGGCGCTGATCAGCGCGCGGCCGGCGGCGCCGCGGGTACTGATCGTCACGACCTACGACTCGGACGCCGATACGCTGCCCGCCATCGAAGCCGGGGCGACCGGATACCTCCTGAAGGACGCCCCGCCCGACGACCTGGCTGCCGCGGTGCGGGCCGCCGCGGCCGGTCGGACCACCCTCGCTCCCGCGGTCGCGCATCGGCTGATGAACCGGCTGCGCGCCCCCGGGGCGGCCCTGACCCGCCGCGAGACCGAGGTTCTCGCCCTGGTCGCCGACGGCCTGTCCAATCACGACATCGGCGGGCGGCTCCACCTCACCGAGGGCACCGTGAAATCACATCTGGTCCGCATCTACACCAAACTCGGCGTCAATTCGCGCACCGGCGCTGTCGCGGTGGCCACCGAAATGGGTCTCATCCGTCGCTAGCGGTGCGCACCCGGTCCGGCTCAGCGTGATCCGGCGTTGAACGGCCGCAGCGAGGCCAGCAATCCCAGTTCGGGTGCGAGGGCACCGTCCTGTCCGAGCGCACGGAAGTCGGCGGCGATCGGCTCCGGGTCGAGCCGGCCGACCCGGACCGCGTGGTAGCGGACCAGCGACCACAGGAAGGTTTCCAGATCGTCGAAGCGGGTGCCGCCCTCGAGGACCTCTTCCTCGTGGAACCAGATGGCGACCTGTCCGTCGGTGAGTACGGTGTACAGGTTGCCGCCGCCGTCGGCGCCGATCGTGTAGACATCGTCGTCGGTGAGCTCGGTGCGGTAATCGCTGTCCAGCAGTCCGCAGTCGTTGGCGGCGAAGCCGAATCCATAGGACCAGTCGTAGATATCGAGGAACTGCGGCATGGTCCCCGACCGCACCCGGCGATCGAATCCGGCGAGTGCGGAGGCGGTCGCGGGATCGAGTCGTTCCAGGAACGGTTCGACCGGGCGGACTTCGGCGGCAGAGATCTCGACCCGCGGCCGGTCCGCGAACCAGCGCGCGAGATCCGCGTCGAGGCCGCTCTCGACGTAACCGCTCAGTTCTGCTCGGGTAATCGGCACCGCCGGATGGTATGCGGCCGGCCGGTCCGGCGCCACTCGCGAACTGTCCCGCGACCGGGGCGTGCCGGTGGCGCGGCGGCTCGGCTCCCCCGGAAACCGTGAGCCGGGATCCATCTCGGCCGCTGCGTATTTCGGGTTCCCGCCCACTCTTTTCGGGTTCAGGGCACAGTCGGGCAGCGCAGCCGTCGGCCGGGGCGCCGCAGCGCGATACTCCTCGGCGGGTGTCCGGGACGGCCGGACCAGTCGAAAGGTATGTCCCGTGTCGACCACACTTCCCGCTTTCCCCGCCGCGAACGAGAACCCGCTCGACACCTGCGTCCGGCTGCGCGCGACCGCACCCGTCGTCGAGGTGGAGTTCCCGGGCGGGGTGCCCGGCTACCTCGCACTGACCTACGAAGCCGTCCGCGAGATCCTCGCCGGTGACAACACCACATTCGCCCGGGACCCCCGGCACTGGCCCGATCTGCACAACGGGACCATCCCCCCGGATTGGCCGTTGCGCGCGGTGGTCCAGGGCGACCACCTGTCGACCAAGGACGGCGCCGATCATCGGCGGTTGCGTGGCCTGATCGGCAAGGCGTTCACGCCGGGCCGGGTCCTGGCGCTGGAGTCACGCATCCAGGCGATCGTCGACGAACTGCTCGACGCGGTGGTGGCCGCCGGTGACGGGGTCGATCTGGTGCCGACGTTCACCGAAGCGGTACCGATGGCGGTGATCTGCGAATTGTTCGGTGTACCGGAAGCCGACCGGGGCCGGTTGCGCGGCTGGACGGCGACCCTGTTGGCGCACAACAGTTCTCCCGAACAGGCCTTCGCGGCGCAGAACGGACTCCAGCAGTACCTGTTCGACCTGGTCGAGCAGAAGGAGCGGGAGCCGGGGGAAGATCTCACCTCCGGTCTGGTGCAGGCGCGGGATGCCGACGACAAACTGACCACCGAGGAGTTGGTGGCCGTACTGTGGATCATGCTCGTCGCCGGTCACGAGACCACGGTCCATATGCTCGGTTATGCGATCCTCGCCCTGGCCCGGCATCCCGACCAGCTCCGAGCGGCGCAGACCGGCGATCTGTGGGCCGATGTCGTCGAAGAGACCGTGCGGTATCGCCATTCGGTGATGATGACCAGCTGGCGGTTCACTCTGACAGATGTGACCATTGCGGGTGTGGCGATTCCGAAGGGCAAAGCGGTGGGCGTGGTCTACCAGGCGTGCGGAATCGACCCGGCCGAGTACGGACGGACAGCAGATCTGTTCGATATCACCCGGGAGAAGCGGACCGGTCATCTGGGCTTCGGGCACGGCCCGCGGTACTGCATCGGTGCCGGGCTCGCCCGGCTCGAGGGCCGGCTGGCGCTGGCGTCGCTGTATCGGCGGCTGCCGGATCTGCGACTCGCCGTCGACCCGGACGAGATCCCCTACACGCCCTCGTTCTTCACCATCGGACCGTTGTCCATACCGATCTCGCTCGGCGAGGCTCGATGACGACGGCCGGGCGGCCGAGCGGTGCCGCCGGAGTCATCTCATAGGACGGGCACTGTGGAGTTCTACAGCGTGACCGCGCGGAGTTCGGCGTCGTGGACCACGATCGCCGACAGCTTGATGCCGATGGATCACGACTACCACGAGTCCGACCGGTGGAGCGCGACCATGTCGGTGCAGGAGAGCGCCGACTACCGCTTGCTGCGCTGGGATCAACGCGGCGGACGGACCTCGAGCCGGACCCGGCCGCATATCCGCCGCGTCGCGGGTGACGATTTCTACTGGGTCGTCGTCCCCGAACAGGGGTCCTACACGGTGACCTACCGGGACGGCGGTGTCACCAGCGCCGGCCCCGGCCGGGGGGCCGTCACCGTGCTCGATACGGTGTGCCACCTCCACATTCCACGTTCGTCGGCCTACGCGTTCCAGGTGCCGCGCACGGAAATGGAGAGCCGGACAGGACCTTTCGGGAGACACACCGCGGAGCTGGACCTGTCGTCCGGGCTCGGCCGGATCGCCCGGACGCTCATCCGGAGCACCCATGCCGAACAGGGGACGCTGTCGGGGCGCGAGTTCGACGCGGTGTGCCAGCGGATCGGGGAGCTGTTGTGCATGCTGTCGATCGGTGAAGTGAGCCCGCAGCGGGACCAGCACGCCGAGGTGACCGACCAGGTCCGCCGCTATCTGCGTACCCATATCGGCCACCGGGATGTCCGGCTACCCGCGGTGGCCGCCGCGCTGGGCTGGTCGCCGCGGCAGGTGCGGGCGATCCTGCACCGGAGCGGGACCACTTTCCGCGATCTACGACGGGCGGAGGCGTTGCGTGCTGCGTGTGCGTTCCTCGGCGATCCCGCCTACGCCGGCCTGCCGATCGGGGAGTTGGCCGCCCGGTGCGGATTGAACGCGTCGTGGTTCTCCACCGCGTTCAAGGACGCCATGGGGGAGACGCCGCGGGAGTTCCGGCAGCGTCGGCACGGTGAACTCGCCGCCCGGGCCGCCGCCGCGGACCGGCCGCGTTGATCGTCGCGGACCGTGATCGTCTCGCCCGGCCGCATCCACGCCGCCCCGAGGTGCTTCGATGGGGTATGCGGACTCGCTTCCACGAGGAACTCGAACAGCTCACCGGGATGCTCGAGCAGATGTGCCTACGCGATGAGACCGCGATCGCCGCCGCCACCCGGGCGCTGCTCGACTCCGATATCGAGGAGGCCGAACAGGCGATCGACCTGTGTGCCCATGTCGAGATGATGGGCCGCGACGCCGAGGAAGCGGCGGTACTGTTGCTGGCTCTCCAGGCCCCGGTCGCCACCGAACTGCGCCGGGTGGTCACCGCGTTGCAGCTGTCGGCCAATCTCGCCCGGATGGGCGGATTGTGCGCTCATATCGCCGGGCTTGTCCGCCGCCGTCACCCCGAACCGGTCATGCCCGATCCGCTACGGGACACGGTCGCCCGGATGGGCGCGGCCGCGGTACACATGGCCGGTTCGGCCGCACGAGTCCTGGCCACCGGCGATACCGGCGCCGCCGCTGCGCTCGAGGGTCACGACGATGTGATGGATCAACTGCACCGTGACCTGCTCAACCACCTTCTCGGCCCCGAGTACACCGGCGGTACCACCACCGCGGTGGATCTCGCACTGCTGGGGCGCTATTACGAACGCTTCGCCGACCACACCGTCGAAGTGGGCCGCCGCACACTGTTCCTGACCACCGGTACCAGCGAACCCGAATGACGGTTCCCGGCACCAGGTGGCCGCGGGCGCGAGCGTCAGACCCCGGGCGCCACCGGTGCCTCCGTGCGGTCACGGTCCGCGTGCCGGGGCAGGAAAAACGCGGGAACGATGATCGCCGCGGTGAGTACGAACGCGACCCAGAACGCGTAACCGAACGAATCGGCCAGCAGCGGCCCCACGATCTCCATCGCCTCGGGCGGTACCGAACTGATCTGGTCGGTGCCGCCACCCGGCGCCTGGATACCCCGGGCGCCGAGCTGGTCGCCCAGTCGCTGTGTCAGTGCGGTCACCAGCAGCGCGCTCCCCAGGGACGCGCCGACCTGCTGGATGGCCGACAGTGTCGGTGCGGCCCGCGAGACGACGTCCCGGCCGAGTTCGGTGTAGGCGGCCGATATCGTCGGCATCATCACCGCACCGAGCCCCATCCCACGCACGAAAAGGGCGACGCTGAGCCAGACATAGGAGGTGTCGACGCCCACCCGGGTGAACGGGAAGGTACCGATCAGCGCGAGCACGATGCCGACAGGCACCACATAACCGGCACCGATACGGTCGGTGAGCCGGCCGCCGATCACCATTGCGACGATCGCGCCGAGACCCTGTGGGGCGAGTAGCAGACCGGCGCCGAGGGCCCCTTGGCCACGGACGGTCTGATAGTAGAGCGGGAGCAGCAGCATACCGCCGAACATGCCGATGGCGACGAGGAAGACGGCCACGGTGCTGCTCGCGAACAGCCGGTTGGTGAGCAGACGTACGTCGATGATCGAATCGGTGCCCTTGCGCAGGCTGTGCCAGGTGTAGAGAGCCAGGCCCACCGCGCCGACGATCAGCCAGCCCAGCACGCTCCATCCGGTGAAGCCGCCGTGGGCACTGGCGCGGGAGAGCCCGTAGAGCAGGCAGACGAGGCTGCCGGAGAGCAGGACGAGTCCACGCACGTCGAGCCGGCCGGGGTCCGGGAGCACATCGACGTGGGGCAGCTTCCACACTGCGAGCGCGACGGCGAGGATGCCGACCGGCACATTGACGAGGAAGATCCAGTGCCAGCTCGTGTACTCGACGAGCAGGCCGCCGATCACGGGCCCGAACACCGGTCCCAGCAGCATGGGGACACCGAGGATGCTCATCGCGCGACCCAGGCGGTTCGGACCGGCGGCCCTGGTGATGATGGCCTGCCCGGCGGGCAGCAGCATGCCGCCCCCCAGCCCCTGGAGCACGCGGAACGCGATCAGGCTCTCGATCGACCACGCTGCCGCGCAGAGCGCCGAACCGGCTACGAACAGGCTCACGGCGGTGAGCCAGGTCGGTTTCGGCCCGAACCGGTCCATGGCCCAACCGGTGAGCGGAATGACGAGGGCCACCGCGAGCAGGTAGCCGGTGACCACCCATTGGGTGGTGGACAGCGGTGCGTCGAGCTCGGTGCTCAGCGAGTCCAGGGCGACGTTCACGATCGTGGTGTCCAGAACCACCATGATCATGCCGGACACCACGACGAGCCCGGTGACGATGACACTGCGGTCGAGCTTGTCCGAGCTTCGGTCGGTGGAATTGTCCATACCGGCTCCTGTCGGTGCGAGATGCGGAGTGTACGAGGACCGCTGCTGTCCGCCGACCGGTGCGGCCGGGACCGCGCTATCGTCCCAGAGATCATCGCGGACCCCGCGCTACCGGGCGCGTTCGGAGAGTGGGGCGGCGGTTTCCGCCCGTGCACCGGCCCGCCAGGAGTGCGCGCACTGTGGCGAAGCGGTCCGCGCCGGGTCGGCGAGGTTTTCGGTCAGCGTGCCGGTGCCGCTGCGGCCCGGGTGCCGCGGCGCACTCTGTGCACTACCCGCCAGGCGACGAACAGCAGTACCCCGAGCACGATCGGAATCAGCAGCGGCAGCACGATCGCCAGCGCGACCAGAGCGAAGGCCAGCACATCCTCGACGATCGAGACCACGGGGTTCGCGAAGCCGCCCGTGGTGGCCGTACTGGCCGCGCGGACACCGGTCTGGGTCGCGCTGAAGGCGAGCGCGGTGGGGGCACCGACGATGATTCCCGCGATCGCCGCCGTGGCCGGATCGGCTGCCTCGAAAACGGATCCGGCCGCTATCGCCCCGGCGATCGGACCGCTGACATTGCCGATGACCGACAGCGCATTGTCGATGAACGGGATCAGGTCGCCCAGCAGTTCGGCGGTGGCGGCGATCGACAACGCGAGCAGCGCGCCGGTCGAACCGATCCACGCGAAGGAGTCGTTGAGATCCAGGCCGAGCACTCCGAAATGCGTGGCGGCGCTGAGGATCAGCAATGGCAGGAAAGCCCGGAATCCGCACGCGGCCGCGAGCCCCAGTCCCAAAAACACGGGGAGCACCCAGCTACTCATGAACGCGAGTGTAAGTGCCCGCGCCGACACCGATCGCCGCGTGGAATCCGTTCGGCAGCCCGGCCGGGTGGGGCCTCAGAATTCCACCGCGAGCTCCGCCAGTCGCTCGAACACGGCCGGGGCGGGCCAGCTGCCGGTCCGGTATCGGGGCGGGTGCAGGCCGGGTATCGGCGTGATTCCGGTGATGTCCACGGCGGCGCCGAACGGTACCTGGATGGTCCGGTCATCGTCTTCGGTGGCGAAGGCGAGGAAATCCGCCACCGGCAGCGCGGCGTCGACACCCTCGCCCCAGACCGCAACGGTATGGATTCCGTCCTCGCGTTCGGCCACCAGCAGGCTGCCCACGTGGATCGCCTCGAGTTCCGCCCGGTAGCGCTCTTCCAGCCATTGCTGCTGGGCGTGGTACTCGACGCCGGCCAGTACAGCTCGGGCGCGGGCCACTTCGGTGTCGTTCGCGGTGGCCATCAGGTCCAGGGGAACCACCAGCCCGGCTTCGTCGAGGGTGTACCCCTGGGGCGACAGCGGGCGCGCCGCCTCCCGGTACTCCTGCTCCACCGCCGCGAAGGCCTCGGACAGCAGCTCCGGGTCACCGGGCACGATGATCAAGCTCTGCTGGTCGGGTATGAACGCGACCGGCGGATGCTCGAAGCTCACCGTGGAGACGAGCAGCCAATCCTGGACCAGGATCCAGGACGACAGGTAGTCGGTCTCGTCGACCGCTATCCGCACGATCCCGTCGTTCGGTAGCTCCGCCACCGGTACCACCGCGGCCAGATTCTCCCGGGCGACCGTCAACGCCTCCGCCGCCGTCACCCCCCATTCGGCGAGTTTCGACTCGTCGGGAAAATTGATGACATCGGGGTAGTCGACGGCCAGCAGTTCGTCCACGAACGGGAAGAGCGGTCGCCGGATGCGCGAACCGCCGTCGTCCAAGGCGTAGGTCGAGGACCGCAGGACCGGCCGCAACAGTGGCCGGACGTCCTCCCAGCTGTCGAGTGGTGCCGGGGGAGTGACCAGCGCCGGCACGATCCGCGCCAGCCATTCCCGGGTCTCCTCCGGTGATCGGTCACGTGTTTCCGAGTAGAGGTTCGTGAGGTGGAGAACCGCGTCTGCGCCGTCGTAGCGAACGGCGAACTCCTCGGCATCGTAGGAGACATCGGTCACGCCCGCGGTGCGCATATGCGCGAAGATCTGCAAGGCGAACGCTCGCCGTTCCCGGTCGTCGTCGGTGTTCGTCATTCGAAGGAGCAACCTCACAGTGCGCAGTGTGGTCCGGTCGACCGCGGGAAGCGCGGACACTACCGGAAGCGCGCTCGGCGGCAACAATGAGTGTTCCCAATATCGGTGTGCCGGAGGCGAACCCGCGTATCCGGCGGTGGCCGGTCATCGGGCATCGGGCGCAACCGCCGGAGCCCCCTGGGCCCCCGGGCAGCGGGGTCGATCTGGTGGGCGCCGGCCGGCACCGCATCGCGTGCGGGCATATCGGTGATCTCCCACGGTCCGGTGGCCGGAACACGACCGGACATCGTCGCCGTGGGTACCGGCGACCGCGCCGGTGACGAACGCAGTCCCGGGAGTGTGGCACACTGGTTACCGAGAACGGGCTAATCGAAGTGATCTGCACGGCTCACCTACAGAAATGAAGTATTAAAGCATGGCGCAAGGCAGTGTGAAGTGGTTCAACGGCGAGAAGGGCTTCGGCTTCATCGCTCAAGACGGAGGCGGCCCCGACGTCTTCGTGCACTACTCCGCGATCAGCGGTTCGGGGTTCAAGTCCCTCGAAGAGGGTCAGCGTGTGGAGTTCGAGATCGGCCAGGGCCAGAAGGGTCCGCAGGCTCAGGACGTTCGCACGATCTGATTTCCGCGTGAGCTTCGGGCTCCGCACCGTCGAGGTGCGGAGCCTTTCTCGTGTCCGGACCCCGGCGCGTCATCGCCGGTTCATGAGCCGGGCGTAGAGATGCCGGTCGGTTCGGGGGCCGCCCTGCGTATGCGCCCCGTATCGGGAGATCTCCGCCGCCAGGTCGAGCGGCCGAGTGGGTGGGACTCCCGGGCCGATTTCCTCGGCGACCAGCTGGTCGGGGACCAGCCAGGTGACCTCGAATTCGATACCGTCCGGATCGCGTCCGTAGAGCGCTTTCGTCGCGGCGTGGTTCGCCGCGCCGGTCAGCGCGTGTGCTTCGAGCAGACGAGTCCGGGTTTCGGCCAGGCCGGTCAGCGTCTCCACCTCCCAGGCCAGATGGTAGAGGCCGACCGACCCGTCGGGAGCCCGGTCCCCCCGCGCGCGGAACAGCCCGAGGTCGTGGTCGTTCGCGGAGGCGGATCCGCGGAGAAACGCCGCGTCCGGGAAGTCCGCCGGGATCCGCTCGAATCCCAGCACCCGAGTATAGAAGTCGACACTGGCCTCGACGTCGGAGACGAAGAGAACGGCGTGGTTGAGGCTACGGATGGACATCGGCACTCCTGCTGATCGAGCCCGGTGGCGGGTGACTGACGACTCTACGCACCACGGCAGTGACGGTGACCACTTCCGTCCGGCCCGCGGGATCGAACGAATTCGACCCGGGCGATAACCGATGTGCCGCACTGCAGACGTCGATCGTCGACCGACCCGCCTGTCGTTCCGGTCCGATCGCTACCCTCGTCGCCCCGGATCGTTGTTGCCGCCCGGCAGGTGTGCGTGCCGATCGATCGTCCGCTGTGTGTAGCCGTGGATTGCGGGTATGTGCAACACAGGAACTCGATGAACCGCTCAGGTGTCATCGTTCCGGTGGAACATCAGGAGGTTCTCATGTTTGCCATCGCCGCTGCCGTCGTGTTCGCACTCGGACTCATTCTCGATCTGGCGGATGCCACTCTCGGAGACGAGATCAACGGTGGCACGCTCATCATCCTCGGACTCTTGTTGGTCGCCCTGCACCTGGCGGGATTCGGGAGCTCGCGGGTGGGCTCCGGCGGGCGGTCCTGGAATCGGTGGCGCGCCGGCCGCTGAGCCGGTCCGGGGGCGTTAGCGTTTCGGTATGACCGTGACGTGGGAAGAGCTGGGGTGGGAGCGGCTTGCCGAGGGGGTGGGCCGGTGCCGGCTGCCGGTGTGGGATTGTACGGTCGGACTGATCGTCGGCCCCGATCTCGCGCTGGTGGTCGACGCCGGGTCGAGTCTCGCAGAGGGGGCGCGGGTGCGCGACCGGGCGCGGCGGCTGGCGGGCCGGGACATCACCGGAGTCGTGCTGACCCACGCGCATTTCGACCATGTCTTCGGTGCCCCGGCCTTCGCCCCGGCGCCGGTTTTCGTGGCCGACGGCGCTCAGGCGGTGTACCGCGACGGGCGCGACGAATTGCGTGCGGACGCGGTGGCCGACGGGCTCGATCCGGTCGCGGCGCGGCAGGCCGCGGACAATCTGGTGCGGCCGCGGGAATACGTCCGGGGTATGACCACCTTGGCGCGCGGCTCCGGTCGAGAGGTGTTGCTGGCCGACGCCGGTCCGGGACATACCGCGCACGATCTCGTGGTCGTCGTACCCGGTGAACCCACGGTCGTGTTCTGCGGTGACCTCGTCGAGGAGTCCGGGGAGCCGCAGGCCGGGCCGGACGCGGTGCCCGCTCACTGGCCCGCGGCGCTCGATCGGCTGCTTGCCCTGGGCGGGGAAGCGGCACTGTACGTGCCCGGCCACGGTGCGGTGGTGGACGCGGATTTCGTGCGCACGCAGCGGGACGCGCTGGCGGTTCGTTTCGGTGTATGAGCGCCGGGTCCGGCGCGGCGCCGGGATCCGGGCGGCTCGGAAGAGGTTCTCGGGAGCGGGGATCGGTCCCGGTCAAGGGTGGTTGCGAGCGGCCGGGCCGGACCGCCGCTGGTTCGTGGGCGCGCCGGCAGAGGACACGCGTTTCGATCCGACGGCGTGGAGGGTGCCGCGTGCCGGCTTGCGGCCGAGACCGCCGAGGACGAGTTGTTCCTCGGGTGCTTTCGCCCGGGTGGGAGGCCCTTGCGGCCACCATTCGTCGAGTGGAGTGAGCCCGGGTTCCACCAGGTCCAGTGCGCCGAAGAGATCGCGGATCTGCTGTGGGCTCCGGTACCGTCCCGATCCGAATTCCTCGTCCACATGCGCCCGTTCGAGTCGGCGTGCCAGATCATGGAGTTCCGGATCGCCGGGACCGGGATCGCAGTAGTGGGTGATCGCCACACAGGATCCGGCCGGCAGCAGGTCGACGTAACGGGATACGACCCCGGCCGGATCGTCTTCGTCGCCGAGATGGTGCAGGACTGCGCCCAGCAGGACCGCGATCGGTTGCCGCATGTTCAGATGGCGGGCGGCATTCTCGAGCACTGCCGCGGCGTCGGTGAGATCGCCGGGGAGGTAGCGGGTGTTCTCGTTCCGCTCCAGCATGACCCGGCCGTGCGCGACGCAGAGCGGGTCGTTGTCCACATAGACGAACTTCACCTCGCCGCGCCCGCATTCCTGCGCGACGATGTGCAAGGGGTCGCGGGTGGGCAGGCCGGCGCCGAGATCCAGGAACTGCTCGATACCGGCGCCCTCGGCCAGCGAGCGCACGGCGCGGGTGAGCCAGCGCCGGTTCATCAGGTGAACGCCGCCCTGCCGCGGCGCGATTCGCCGGATCCGTTCGAATGCGGACCGATCCACCTCGTAGTTGTCCTTGCCGCCCAGGCTGTAGTCGTAGACACGGGGAATGCTGGGCCGGTCGGTGTCCGCACCGACGGGCTGGACACCGAGCGAGGGGGCGGTGTCGATAGTCATCGCGCCTCCATCACATACCGGGCGGTCACCTTGCGGCGCGCCGCTTTCGAATGTAACACGGCAACATAATCTATGGTGATGTTGCGCGACGTTCGCCGGGGTCCCGGTACGGCGGCAGCGAGGAGTACGGAGCCACAGTGGATTTCGCTGCTGCCGATCGGCCGGGCAGCAGCCGAATTCGTTACCGTGCCCTCAGCTGGACCTGCCGTGGACGGGGTGGACCTCCAGGTGTTCGCGGTCCCAGTCCGCGGCGTCGGCGGCGGCTTCGTAGGTGGTCTGCAGGAATTCCAGCACGGTGGCCTCGGGTTCGCCGGATGTGCGCACCGTCTCGTAGGGCAACAGGAATTCGTGGACCCCGTGGTCGTAGTGCGCCGCACCGGGCCGTACGACCGCGTCGGAATACCCGGCGGGCTCCGGATAGGCGTAGGCATAGAAACTGCCCTCGGCGGAGCCTCCGGGCCAGAAACCGGCGCTGGCCAGTTCATGGGAATAGCCTTCGACCATGACCCAGTCCGCGCAATTGGGCGCACCACCCGGATGCGGCGGGGCGGTACGGCCGGAGAACCTGGTACAGGCCAGATCCATGGCGCCCCAGAAGAAATGCACCGGGCTGGTCTTACCGACGAATCGTGCGCGAAACCGGTTCAGGACGGTATCGGCGGCCACCAACTGCCGCCAGAAGGTGTGGGCGTGGGCGGGGTCGTAGGTGGCGTGCTCGGTGTCCTCGGCGAACGGGATCGCGCGTTCCACCTCGACCGGCCTGGCCAGGATCTCGACGTCCACACCCAGGGCTGTCAACCCGTCCCGGACCTCGGCGTAGAACGCGGCCACGGCCTTGGGTTCGAGAACGATCTCGCGCCGTCCGCCCGCGCTGGTCCGCATCCGCAGGTGATGGTCCACGAAGTCGAACTCGATATCGAGCATCCCGCCGTCGTAGGGCATCGCCGAGGTGGTCAGCCCGCGTGCCGATACGTAGAAGGGCACCTGCCACCAATGGTTCACCATCGGCGCGAGAGCCAGCCGGATCTTGCCGACGATCTGTGTCCACATATGCAGTGTTTCGCGTGTCCCGGTCCATTCGTCCACGCGCAGAGCCGGCCATCGTTCGTACTGCGAAGTCGCGCGCATGGTTGCCTCCGTCGTCGGGTCGCCGATGCTTCTCGCCGGAGTCGAGCGTTCACGACCCGCCCCGGCCCGTGGTGTCGGCATCCCGATCGGTGACCGAACCGTTGTGAGCGGTCTCCGGCCGGTGGCTATGGTCGGTGGCATGCCCACTCCGGACTTCATCAGCCGTATCCGGGCCACCGTCGGTCATCATCTGCTCTGGCTTCCCGGTGTCAGCGTCGTCGTATTCGACGATGCGGGCCGGGTGCTGCTGCAGCGTCGCGCGGACGACGGCAGATGGGCGCTGATCTCCGGTATTCCGGATCCGGGCGAACAGCCCGCCGCCGCGGCCGTGCGCGAGGTTGTCGAGGAGACGGGCGTCGACTGCGTGGTCGAACGCCTGGTGTCGGTGCAGTCGGAAGCGGCGATGACCTACGCGAACGGCGATATCTGCCAGTTCATGAACATCTGCTTCCGTGCCCGCGCCGTACGCGGCGAGGCCCGGGTGAACGATGACGAGTCGCTGGCCGTGGGCTGGTTCGCGCCGGATGCGCTACCCGAGGGACTGAGCCCGGACCAGAGTTTCCGTATCGGACGAGCCCGGGCCGACGAACCTGCCTGGTTCGAGCCCGTGGGTTCCGGCTGACACGGGGCCGTCGAACGTACCGGAATCTCGCCCGCCATACTCGCGAGGTGGCGAACAACGAGACATCCGGCGCGGCACTCGACCGGGCCCTCACCGTGCTCGACGATCCGGTGGGCGAATCGCTGCGCGGCCGGCACGCGCAGCTGGCGCGGCGGCTCGGTGGCGCCGCCACATATCTGCCGGAGGTCGCGACCTTCGCCAGCGTGGGGGTCGATCCCGGCCCGGCCGAATGGGACAGCCTGGCGCAGCTGCTCGGGCGGGGTGAATTCGCCGATATGTTCAGTTCCGCGGCACCGCCACCGGCGAACTGGACGCAGGTTTTCGCGCTGGACGGCCGTCAGATGATCTGGACGGGTGACGGCGGCACCGAGCCGCCGTCCGGTGCGGGCGGCGGCGATCCGGTCGAACTGGGCGGCGGCAGCGTGCCCGAGATGCTCGATCTCGTGGCGCGGACCCGGCCCGGGCCGTTCTGGTCACGTACCCACGAACTGGGCACCTATCTCGGCATCCGCGAGCAGGGCCGGCTGGTGGCGATGGCCGGTGAGCGGCTCCGGCCCCCGGGATGGACCGAGATCAGCGCCGTCTGCACCGCCGCCGAGGCGCGTGGACGCGGCCACGCGGCCCGCCTGATCCGGGCGCTCATCGCACGTATCGTCGCGCGCGGCGACCGTCCGTTTCTGCATGTGGCGGAGTCGAACACCGGTGCCGTCGCGCTCTACGAGCGGCTGGGTTTCGAGACCCGGACACACGTGACCTTCCGGGGATACCGCATCCCGTAACACTTCCGCTTCATCGCATAGCCTGAGCTGATCGATCCGGGAAGGAGCGGGCCGGGCAGTAGTCGTGAACTCGAGGAGGTCTTGTTTGTGGCTGTGCTGTCCCCGCGGGAGGGTCCGCGCCGCTGGTCGCTCGACGATATCGTGGTCACCGATCCGCCGGTGATCCGCCGGGCGATCGGTGCGGCGAGCATCGGCAATATCACCGAGTGGTACGACTTCGGCGTCTACGCGTATTTCGAGCCGACCATCAAAGAAGTGTTCTTCACCGATCTGGGTGATCCCGCGGGCACGATCGCCACCTTCGGCCTGTTCGCGGTCGCGTTTCTGGTGCGGCCCTTCGGTGGCATGTTCTTCGGTCCGCTGGCCGACCGAATCGGCCGGAACAAGGTGCTCGCCACCACGATGATGCTGATGGCCGTCGGCACTTTCGCGGTCGGCTGTATCCCGGACCACGACTCGATCGGCATCTGGGCGCCCATGTTGCTGCTGTGCGCGCGGTTGGTGCAGGGCTTCTCCACCGGCGGCGAATACGGCAACGCCATGACCTTCATCGCGGAGTACGCGCCGGACCGGCGCCGGGGGTTCCTCGGCAGCTGGCTGGAATTCGGGACCTTCACCGGTTATCTGCTCGGTGCGCTGGTCGTCACGCTCGCCGACGCCGCGCTGACCGAGGAACAGTTGCTGGCGTGGGGCTGGCGGCTGCCTTTCTTCGTCGCGCTGCCGCTCGGCGTCGTCGGCGTGTATCTCCGGTTGCGCCTGGCCGATACACCGGCCTTCGCCGCGCTACAACAGGAATCCGAGCAGCGGGAGAAGGCGAACAAAACCGGCGACGAGGCGAAGATCCTGGCGAAACTGTGGCCCTACGTCCTGGTCTGTATGGGTCTGGTGGTGGTCTGGAATGTGACGAACTACATGCTGACCTCGTATATGCCGACCTATGTCACCGCCACCGTGCCGGATGCGGGCAGCGGCGGGGTGTCCACCTCGGCTTCGCAATGGTTACAGATCGCGGTGATGGGGATCGCGTTGCTGACCATCCCCATGATCGGCCTGGCTTCCGACCGGATCGGCCGGAAGCCGATCATCTGGACCGGTGTCGTGGCGCTGATCGTGCTCGCGTTCCCGATGGTGTTGCTGGTGCGGGTGGACCATTGGTTCGCGGTCTTCCTCGGCCTGTTGATGATGGGGCTGACATTGATCTGTTTCAGCGCGACGATGCCGTCCACCCTGCCGTCACTCTTCCCGACACAGGTGCGCGGCGCCGGGCTGTCGGTGTCGTTCAATGTCGCGGTTTCCCTGTTCGCGGGTACCACCTCGGTGGTCGTCGGGGCGCTGGTGGGCGCCACCGGCGATCTGAACTGGCCCGCCTACTACCTGATCATCGCGGGTGTGGTGGGCGCGGTATCGGTCTACTTCCTGCAGGAACCCAACGGCCGACACATGTGGGGTTCGGCGCCGGCGGCGCAGTCGGAGGAGGAGGCCGAGAAGTTCGTGGCCGCGCAGGCCGCCGTGTCGGAGCCGTAGGAGGGCGGAGTCGGCGCATCGGTGGCCGGCCGGAACCCCTGCGGTTCGGCGGCGGCGATCTCGTGGGCCCGGGCCCACAACTGCTCGGCCGATACCACCTCCGAGACCGGCCCGATCCGTAATGCGGTTGTGGCGCCGACGCGTTCGTCGTTGCCCAGCAGCGCTATTCGCAGAGTTTCACCGAGCCCGATCCTGCGCACGATGACCGCCGCGAGCGCTGCCCAGGGGAAGGTCCGGTACGAGGTCGACGACGACCGCCGGATCGCTACCATCACCCTCGACAATCCGGAGCGCCGGAACTCCTACAACGCCGAAATGCGTGACGGTTCGGCGCGATTGCTGTCCGAGGGGAACGGCCGCGGCGTGGTCAGGAAGCGCGGCGCGAGCGTGCGGTCGTCGACCTCGCCGTGGTGCCGGTGGCGCGTTTCGTGGCAGCCTTCGCGGGTGTCTTGCTCACGGTCCCGGCGGCTTTCTTCGCGGGAGCCTTCTTCGCCGCGCTCTTCTTCGCCGCGCTCTTCTTCGCGGCGGGCGCGGACTTCGCCGGGGTACCGCCCGCACCGATCAACCGGCTCGCGTGATCGAGGATGCATTCGAGGCCGTACTCGAAGTTGCGTTCGTCGGGCACACCGCTGCGCCGGCCCTTCGCCATCGCCTCGGCGAGCAGGGGGGTGGTATGGGGTTCGATGGCGATATCTTCGTAGTATGCGGTGGCTTTCGCGTCGAGTTCTTTGTTCTTGTCGTAGAGCCGTTGCAGCACAACCGATCCACGCACATGCAGATTGATGGTGGAATAGAGGTCGACGGCGTCGTCGACGGAGAATCCCGCATTCACCAGAGAGGCGGTAGCGCGTTCGATTCCCTGGGCGCCCAGACGCGCGGCGTCGCGGCTCAGTGCCGAGCGGATCAGGATCAGATCGCAGAGAATCGGATTACCGAGAAATGTTTCCCGCATCGTTCGGGCGTGATTACCCAATGTTTCGCGCCAATCATCGGCCTCGACGAAAAACGCTGCGGAGGCATATTGATTCAGCGCGCGGTCGGTCATCGCATCGAGGAGATCGTCCTTCTTGCGGAAGTACCAGTAGATGCTGGTGACACCGACATCGAGGTGTTTGCCCAGCAGGGGCATGCTCAGTCCGTCGATCGAAACCTCTTCGGCGAGTTCGACCGCGCCCGCGATGATGTCCTCGGGATTGAGGGAACCACGTTCGCGGCGCTGCCGCTTCGCCGGCGTTGCCCGCTTCGCCATTTCTGAGCTCGCTTCCTGTGCGGGACCGGACTTTCCGTCGGCGATGACCGCCGGAGAAGTGTGGACGCGCGGATGACCGAAATCCGCACGGTGGAGCGTGCCACGATGATTACCGTCGACCATTCGGCCGAAGTACGTGCGGGATCGGAGAGTTACGCGTCCGGCGGTGAAATTATTGTCCGGGTCACATTACCCGCCGCTGTGGTGGATCACGTCGGCTCATGGGAATGCTTCTTCTCCGAGGCCTCGGGAAATACCGGTTCGCGTTTTTCCGGGAATGCGGCTCAGCCGCCAGCACATCGGACCGGCGAGATTCACCGCCTGCGAACGGGTTTCCGCGGCGAGTGCGTGGTCGAGCGACCGCTCGCCACTATCGGCGAGCAACGCCGTGGTCTGCGCCGGAGCGGTCGGTGAACCGGTTGCCGGCCGCTGTGCGACACCGGCCACGAACTCGTCGATCTCGCTGTCCGGCCGAACCCAGGTGACCGGCCCGAGCGCCCGGGCTTCGTCGGCACCGATCGTATCGGCCAGCAGTAGCCGGATGCAGGCCGGGCTGTCGGCGCCCGGCCGCGTCACTACCCCGGCTGGTGGGTTTACAGCAGACCGAACGCCATACCGGGGGTGCGGTTTTCGGCGAATTGTCCGCGAATAGCGGACATGATCCGGCCGCTGCTCATGCGACCGTTGATCTCGTCAGCATCGAGCCGAGCCGGGAGCGACCTTGTCCGTATTGTCCACACGTGCACTCAATCGGGCGGCGCTGGCCCGGCAGCTGCTGCTCGATCGCGCCGATCTGCCGGTGCTCGACGCGGTCACCCACCTGTGTGGTTTGCAGGCCCAGGAACCGCAGGCACCGTTCACCGGGTTGTGGTCGCGGCTGCGTTCTTTCGAACCGGCAGCCCTCGACGAGCTGCTGACCACGCGGCGGGTGGTGCGGACCCATCTGATGCGCCGCACGGTGCATCTCGTCACCACCGACGACGTACTCGCCTGGCGGGCCCGGCATGCCACGCTGCTGCGCCAACGGGTACTGGGGGTCTACCGTCGCGAATTGGACGGGGTGGATCTCGACGAACTCACGGCGGCGGCCCGCACCGAGCTGGCGGACGGAAAAGCCCATACGATGCCCGAACTCGGCCGCGTCCTCGCCGTCCGCTGGCCCGCCGCGGGATCGCGGGCGCTGGGCGAGGCCGCTGTCGCGGCCCTCGTGCCGACAGTGCAGCTACCGCCGCGGGGGCTGTGGCGCCGGACTGGAGGCGCGCGCACCGTATCGATGGCCTGGTGGGTGGGTCGCGAGGTCGATCCGCCCGCTCCCGGCGGTTCCGATCCGGTCGGTGAAGCGCTGGTGTTGCGGTATCTCGCCGCGTACGGTCCGGCCACGGTGGCCGACCTCCGGGCCTGGTCCGGTCTCGCCGGACTCCCCGCCGCGGTGGCCGCGATCCGCGAGAGGCTCGTCGCCTTCCGGGACGAGCAGGGCCGGGAGCTGCTGGACCTCCCGGACGCACCGCGCCCCGACCCGGACACACCGGCGCCGGTGCGGTTCCTGCCGGCGTTCGACAACGCGATCCTCGGCTATCACGATCGCGGCCGGATCATCGATCATGCCCATCGCGGCCTGTCGGTCGCCGGTGCGCGCGTCGTGCTCGTGGACGGCCGGGTGGCCGCCACCTGGACCGTCGAGGCGACCGCGTTGACGGTCACACCGTTGCGCGGTCTCGCCCGGGCCGAGCGCACCGCCGTCGCGGATCACGGGCGCGAACTCGCGGCGTTTCTCAGCGACGACGAGAACTGCTCCGTGCGGGTGGATGCGGGTACCTCGTAGGGACGGTCGCGGTACCACGGCGACAGTGGTCTGCGGGCTCCGGAGTCCGTGCGGTCTCGGCGGATGCCGAGGGTGTGGCATGTCGAGGTGTCGAGGTGTCGAGGTGTCGAGGTGTCGAGGTGTCGAGGTGTCGAGGAGGACAGGGGCGCAGAGGTGCGCTTTCCACGTCGGCCCGGTCTCCGGTCCGCGCCGCCGGGGCTACGGTGGGGAAGGCGGCGCCGCATGCCGCGGGTCCGTCCGGAAAGGAATCAGCCACTGTGAGCGTGCGAATCGAGAAAGACGATGCTGTCTGGACGGTCGTTCTGGACCGCGCGCAGGCGCGCAACGCCGTGGATACCGAGCACGCCCAGGCGCTGTTGGCGGCGTTCGAGGAATTCGACGCCGACCCGGACGCGGCGGTGGCGGTGCTGTGGGGCGCCGGCGGGAACTTCTGCGCAGGAGCGGATCTGAAAGCGGTGGCCGCGGGGACGATGCAGGCGTTGCCGCCCGGGGAAGGCGCACCCGGGATGGGGCCGACGCGGTTGCGGCTGAGCAAACCGGTTATCGCCGCTGTCGACGGATATGCGGTGGCCGGGGGGCTCGAGCTGGCCCTGTGGTGCGATCTGCGGGTCGCCGATCCCGGTGCGGTATTCGGTGTGTTCTGCCGCCGCTGGGGTGTGCCGTTGATCGACGGGGGCACGGTGCGGCTGCCCCGGTTGATCGGGCTCAGTGCGGCCCTGGACATGATCCTCACCGGCCGCCCGGTCGAGGCGGCCGAAGCGGCCCGGATCAACCTCGCGAACCGGGTGAGCGCGCCGGGGCACGCGCTGGCGGAAGCCCGGGAACTGGCACGCACGCTGGCGGGTTTCCCGCAGGTGTGTCTACGGGCGGACCGTGCCTCGGCGCACGAGCAGTTCGCCTACGGCCTCGACGACGCGATCGCCAACGAATGGCGTCACGGGCTGCGGGCGCTCGAACACGACGCCGGCCCGGGTGCCGGGCGGTTCGCCGCCGGTGCCGGCCGGCACGGGACGTTCACCGGCGACAGCGCCGGTGGTGCCGAACCGGGCCGGGCCGGGTAGGTGCCGCCGCGGTCGTTGCCGGCTACCTGTCGGCCCCGAACGCGAAGCGATCCACTACGTCGTAGCGCCCGGCCGGTGTCGCGCAGAGGAGCCGGTACAGCAGCCGCAGCGGCGTGGTGGGGATCCGTTCGAACCCCGCCAGAGCGGCGGCGTCTTCGAGGAATCGGAGCCGCGGGTTCCAGCGTTCCAGTTCCCGGATATCGCCGATACCCCAGGTGACGATGCCCTTGGTGAAGATCTTCGACAGGCGCGGGGCCAGTGGAGACAAACTGTCGAACAGGATTTCACCACCGGAGAAACGATCCGTGAGCCGTTGCAGCAGCATACGTACCTCTGGTTCGCGCAGGTACATGAGCAGGCCTTCGGCAATGACCAGGACGGGCCGATCGGCGGGGATCTCGGCCGACCAGGCGGTCTCGGTCACCGACGCGCCGATCATCCGGTAGCCGTCGCCCTCGTCGTACAGTGTGCGCCGCAACGCGATGACCTCCGGCTGATCGACGTCGAACCACCGCGACCCGGACGGTGGACGCAGCCGGAACGCCCGCGTGTCCATTCCGCACCCGAGATGCAGCACAGTGGCGTCCGGACAGTCGCGCAGGAAGTTCGCGGACCATTCGTCGAGCCGGGCGGCCCGCAGCGCGACCAGCCACTGGTTCAGCCCGGGCCGGACGGAGCGGTGGATTCGGGGCCAGTCGTAGTTGATCCGTTCCACCGCTTCCGACGCCGCGCCGTCGCCGAGTATCGGATGCGGTGCCCGGCTGTCGCAGGCTCGCAGATACAGAGTGACGAGGTTGGTCCACTCCACCGAACCCCATCGCACGGTGCTGAAATCGACCTTTTCCGCCTGGGTCACGCTATATCCGGGTAGTTCGACGAAGCCGGGTGTTGACGAACTCGCCCAGCCCCCAGCGGCCGAGCTCACGGCCGTAACCGGACCGGTTGACGCCGCCGAACGGCAGGCCGGGGAGCGTGGTCCCGTGCTCGTTGACGTAGGCCATACCGACATCGAGACGATCGGCGACCTCCGCGGCTCGCCCGGTATCGGCGCTCCACACCGACCCGCTCAGGCCGAAGTCGACATCGTTGGCGAGCCGCACCGCTTCCTCGGCCGAGGAGACCTTGTAGACCATCGCGGCCGGGCCGAAGATCTCCTCGGAATACGCGTCCATCTCCGGGGTGATCCCGGTCAGGACGGCGGGCCGGAGGAACGCGCCGTCACCGTCCAGCGGTGAGCCACCGGTGTGCAGGGTCGCGCCCTGGGATACGGCGGTGCGGATCTGCTCGGCGACGGTATCGCGGGCCGAAACCGACGACAGCGGCCCCACCTGGGTTCCGGGATCCGCGGGGTCACCGACCACCGCATTGTCGAACTCGCCCACCAGCCCCTCGACGAAATCGTCGTAGAGATCATCGAGGACGATGAAGCGTTTCGGGGAATTGCACGCCTGCCCGGCATTGGACAATCGGGCCTGCGCGGCGGTCCGGACCGTTTCCGCCATATCGTCGGTATCGAGCAGAATGAACGGATCGGAACCGCCGAGTTCGAGCACCGACTTCTTCAGGTGCTTCGCGGCCTCCTCCGCGACCGCGGCACCCGCTCGCTCACTTCCGGTCAGCGAGACGCCGCGGATCTCCGGACGCGCGAGGAGTGCGGCGATCTGACCGGAGCTCGCGTAGACGTTGATATAGGCGTTCTCGGGAACCGACGCCTCATGGAACACGTCCGCCATGAGTTTCGACGAGGCGGCGCAGATGGAGGCGTGTTTGAGAATGATGGTATTTCCCAGCAACAGGTTCGGTGCGGCGAAACGAGCCACCTGATAGTAGGGATAGTTCCACGGCATCACCCCGATGAGCGGTCCTATCGGTAATTTCTGTACGACCGATTCGTCGGCGCCCTGGGGGTCGAGCCGTTCGGTTTTCAGCAGGTCGGGTCCGTGTTCGGCGTACCAGCGGTAGATATCCGCGGCGAGCTGCACCTCCCCGGCCGCCTCTTGTGCGGGTTTGCCCATTTCCCGGGTGATGGCGGCGGCGAGTTCGGCCGACCGTTCCTCGTACAGATCCGCGGTGCGCGCCAGCGCGGCGGCGCGTTCGGCCACCGAGGTGAGCCGCCATGCTTCGAATCCTTCGGCGGCCTGTTCGGCGAGCTCGGAAATCCGATCGTCGGGCAGCCCCGGGAATTCGTGTTCGGTAGTACCTGTGGTCGGGTTCGTCGTCACATAAGTACTCATGTCACGATGCTACGGACCGGCGGACCGCCGGGCAGGAAACTGTTCGTCGGATTCGTTCATCCCGGCGATCGCGCTGCACGGCCCGGTTGTGCGGACATGTATTCGTCGCGGACTCATTTCCGTGGTGATATCAGATTCTGATCCGCACAATTCGCGTCATTCTCTCGACGGTCTCCTCGGCTGTCCGTCCATCGACAATTGTTCTCTACGAACGGGAGTCAGGTCAGCGCCGCCTGCATGGCCACTCCGTCGACATAGGAATGCTTCTCCACGACCGCGCCGTCCGCCACCAGGACATAATCCGCGAGATCCACGCTGACGGGTTTGCCGGTAGCGGAGGTCCCGGTCAGCTGCCACTGCACCACCCAGAAGTCCGCCCCGAACCGTGCGGAGACGAGACCGAACGCCAGATCCGGAACGAGGGCGAAGGTGCCCGCCGCGGCCGCCCAGATTGCGTCTCGGCCGCGTGCGGGTTCCTGTCCCGAATGCAGGTGGAATATCGAATCGGGAGAGTGCAGTTCGACGATCCGGTCCGGGTCGCGATCGACCCAGCAGGCGTGATAGCGCTCGAAGAGTTCACGAGTTGTCGTGGTCACGGGTTACCTCCGGGGTGCGTATTTCGGGAAACGGTCCGATCGGGGAAACCCAGTATCGGAGCGGGGGATCCGCCCTGGCGATGGGCGCCCGCCACCACTTCGGACGGTGCGTTGTGCCGGTGCACAATCGGCGCTGGGGTCGGCGGCAGTCAGCCGGGCCACATCCGCCGATCGTTCGGGGCACCCGCCGATGCGGATGAGCTGTATCCGGCCCTGCAAACACGATCACTCCGGGCCCCGGATCCGCGTCGGCCCGCACGGCCGGGCCGGTCCACCGTGTCCGCGTGCGGTCCCGGACCGCGACCACCAGGAATCCGATGCCGAACACCGAGATCGTGCGGGCCGCGAACAAGGTCCGGAACGCGGGGCTGGTGCGCAGCGGTGTCAGGTCGACAGCGATCCGGGGTGACGGGGCCGGTGTGGTTCGACGGCGCGGGCGGCGTCCGCCCCGGCCATGGGCGCTCCTCTCTTCGTCCGGCGGAACACCACGGGCGACGGCCGGTCGAGGGTAACGGGCGCGGGGCGGGCCGGCGCGACGCGGTGCTGTTCAGGCCGCGGCGGACCGGGCGGGACCGGCCGGTCGCAGGAGGACCCAGGAGAGGCAGGCCGCTGCCGTGCAGCCGCCCAGTACGGTGAGGACGAAGACGGTCCAGCCGCAACGCTCGTAGGGGAAACCGAACAGCCAGCCGAGAACGGCCGAGCCCGCATAGTAGAAGAGCGAGTACAGCGCGGAGGCGGTGGCGCGGCGCGCCGGCGTGGCGAGCTGCCCGACCCAGCCGGATGCCACCGCGTGGACGGCGAAGAAGGCGGTGGTGAAGAGGAGGAGTCCGGCGGCCAGCGCGCCGAGCCGGCCCAGCAGGGTCAGCGCGGCACCCGCGAGCATGAGCGCGACGGCCACGGCGAGAGTGGTGCCGCGTCCGAAACGTCCGGCCGCCGAACCGGCCACCCGGGCGCCCACGGTCCCACCGAGATAGGCGAAATAGAACAGGCCCACTCCGGCGGCGGACAGACCGTAGGGCGGGTCCGCGAGGTGGAAGCCGAAGTAGTTGTACAGCGCGACGAGGCTGCCCATGAGAACGAAGATCAGCAGGTAGAGCCCGAGCACGGGCCGGTGTGTCAGGCAGGCGCCGAGATCCCCGGCCGTGGTGGTCACCGCCGTCGGATCGGTCGCGGGGGCGGACGCCCCGGGCACCTCGGGTCGTGGCCGGGACTTCCAGCCCGCGACGACGAACAGGCCCGCGAAGAGCAGCGATATCAGCGCCACGCCCAGCAGCGCGCCCCGCCAGTCCGCGATCTCCGCGAGCGTCGCTCCGGCCACCCGGCCGGCGAGCCCGCCGATCGTGGTGCCGGAGACGTATATTCCCGCGACGACCGGGACCTCGTGCGGGCTGACCCGTTCGACGATATAGGCCACCGCCAGCGCCGCCATGCCGGCCGCGCCGATCCCCTGGAGGACGCGGATCGTCAGCAGGATCCCGAAATCGGGTGCCGCGGCGGCGGCGAAGCTCATGACCGTGGTGATGATCAACGATGAGCAGATGACCGGGAACGCCCCGAACCGCTTGGCGAGTACCGCCCACACCAGCACGGAGGCGGCGAGACCGAACGTGGCGGCGGAGATCGTGAGCGACGCCTGCGCGGCCGACAGATCCCAGCCGGGTTCGGCTTCGATGAGGGGCAGCACACTCTGTGGCGCGTACAGCTGGGCGAAGGTGACGACGCCGGCCGAGAACAGGGCCAGCAGCAGCATCCGGTAACGCGGCTCGCCCCGGTGGAGCTGCGTATCGACGACAGCGGCGCTTCGCGGTGGTTCGAGCGTGCGGGTCGATGTGCTCACGGCGGTCAAGGTAGACCGCGGCGCGATCACTGCACAATTGCATGATCGAAGGGTCGGATATGCTTTTCCGCATGAAACCGGGTGATGCTCCGGATCTCGACGAGCTCCTCGACCACGGGGTGCGGTCACTGATGCCCGAACTGGCCGTCTTCGTCGGGCTCGCGGACTGGTCGACCTTGACCGGTGCGGCGGACCGGGTCCGGATCGGCCAGCCGACCGCCAGCCGCATGCTGGCCCGGCTCCAGCGCGAACTGGGCCTGGATCTGGTCCGCCGCGAAGGCCGCAATATCGTTCTCACACCCGCCGGCCTGCGACTTCTGCCCTTCGCCA
This sequence comes from Nocardia sp. NPDC001965, assembly GCF_053594175.1. NCBI lineage: Bacteria > Bacillati > Actinomycetota > Actinomycetes > Mycobacteriales > Nocardiaceae > Nocardia > Nocardia sp. NPDC001965. The sequence goes on along the minus strand of NZ_JBSFDZ010000002.1, from coordinate 259,996 downwards.
GGCGCAGCCTTGAAGAGTTGCAGCACGGCATTCTGGAAGCCCACGAGGAGGGCACCAGATCGCGCGGCACGGTGACCCTGTCGTTCCTGCACACTCTCGGGGCTCGATTCGTTCCCGAACTCATCGCCGAGTTCCGCGTCGACCACCCCGGTGTGGACTTCGTTCTCATGCAGGACAATCGGGAGAACTGCCTGCGCTCACTGGGCCGGCGGGAAGTCGATCTCGCCTTCGTCTCACCCGCGCCCGCGGAATCGATGTACATCTCCAAAACGATCCAGGCGCAGGAACTCCTGCTCACCGTGCCCGCCGGGCACTGGGCGGCGAGCAGGAGTTCGGTGGACCTGTCGGAGGTGCAAAACGAGGATTTCATCGTCTTCACACCCGGTGTGGGTCTGCGTTCACTGAGCGACACCCTGTGCCGGCAGGCCGGGTTCACCCCCAGAGCGCGGTTCCAGGTCCAGGACACGACGACCGCCCGCGGGGTCGTGGCCGCCGGTCTGGGCGTCGCGATACTTCCGCATTCCGACCAGAAGGTGGCGGTGGGCCGGGGATGCCGCGAGATCCCGATATCCGGAGCGCTGGCGGAGCGGCAGCTCGTGCTGACCTGGCTGACCGAACCGCGGATCACCAAGGCGTCCGGCGCTTTCCGGCGCTTCGTGCTGGACAGGTTCGCCCCGGTGGGGGAGCGGGAGCGAACAGCGGTGGCCGAATAGCGGCGCGGGCTCGGCTCACCCGGTGGCCGCCCGGTCGGCGTGCGGCCGGCTCGGCGGTATCGGCCGGTCGAGTCCGCTGCCGCCCGGCGGGCGGGTCGCCGCCGCGCTCAGCGCCCGGCTCATGACCACCGATCCGTGTTCGACGAACGCACTCATCGGTTCGGCGAGCGCGTCGGGTAGGACGTCGGTGTGCCAGATGAACCGGGTCCGGCCGCCGTTCTCGGGGAGCGCCTGCATGGTGGCGTGGTGGTGGGACGGATGCAGGCTCCCGCCGACCACTGTGTAGGCGACCTGCCTGCGTACCGGATCGAGATCGACGAGCCGTTCGGCGACTGTCGTCCCGTCGGCGAAGGTGACGGTGCGGGTGTCGGCATCGAGCCGGGTATCGGTGACGAACCCGGGTGCGAGGCGCTCGTGGACGGCGCCGAAATCGCTCAGCACCTCCCAGACCGCGTCGGGTGTCGCTTCGACGACGAATTCTCGATGAATGGATGCCATGTGGTTTCCTCTCGGGGGTGCGCGCGAGCAGATGTTCGCGCCGCTGTGGTCGCTTGCCCGCTCAGCATTGCGGCCGGACCGCCCGCTGGTCTTGAAGATTTTTGCGGGGCTCTTCTCGTCGTACCCGCGGCGTACGGTCCGCAGATGCTGTCCGCTTCGATCCTCGCCGCCCGGCCGGAATACACCGTGACCACCGTGGCCTGCCGTTCCGATCACACCCGCTGGTCGGAGCCGGAGGCACGCGACGATCACCGTCTCGTGCTGGTCCGGCACGGGCGGTTCCGGCGCCGGGCCGACGGGAGCTGCGCCGAGCTGGACACGACTGTCGGTTATCTGGGCACACCGGGGGAGGAAGAGCGGTTCGCCCATCCCGCCGGCGGTGACGCCTGTACTGCGGTGACCGTCGCACCGGAATGCTGGGAGGGGCGGGTGAACCCCGGGACGGTGTATGTCGACGCGCGTATCGAACTGGCACATCGCCGACTGCTGGCTGCCGCCGGCGGCGGCGATATCGACTACGCACTGACCGAGGAACTGCTCCGGCTCGTCGCGCTCGCCGCCGGCGGGCCGAGCCCGCTGCCCCGGCCCGCCGACGCGGCGCTGGTCGCGGCGGCTCGCGCGGCGGTCATCGCCGACGTGCCCGCGGCGGCGGGGTTGTATTCGCTGGCCGGGCTGTTGGAGGTCTCGCCGTATCGGCTGAGCCGGATATTCTCCCGGCATATGGGCCTGTCGCTGACCCGCTACCGGAATCGGGTCCGCGTCGGCCGGGTCGTCGACAGATTGGCCGGCGGCGAAACCGGCCTCGCCGATCTCGCCGCCGCACTGGGCTTCGCCGATCAGGCGCATCTCACCCGCACGGTTCGCGAACATCTCGGCTGTACACCGGTCGCGCTGCGCCGACTGCTCGACCGGCCGGATCCGGGCTCCGCTACCGGCGGAATCACGCGCCCCCTAGCCTGATCGGGTGATACGCAGGGAGTGGAACACAGTCCTCGAATCCAACCGGGCGGCACTGATCGGCGCCGTGCGACCGCTCACCGACGAACAGAGCCGCCGTCGGCTGGTCCCTTCGCTGACCACCCCGATCGGACTGATCAAACACTGTGCCGCCGCCGAACGCGTATGGTTCCAGCGCACGGTCGGTGGGCTCGCGGAGTCCGCCTGCGACGGCTACGCCCGCGGCGACGACGCCGGTTGGAAAGTCCCGCCCGGACAGACCCTGGCACAGGTGATCGCCGAGTACGAAGCCGCCGCCGACCGGTCCCGCGCCATCGCGCGGACCGCGGCCGACGACGACATCTTCGTCCACTACCGGCGTGGTGCTGTCAGTTTCGCCTGGATCTGCGCGCATATGATCGAGGAGCTCGCCCGGCACGCCGGACATGCCGACATCCTGGTCGAACAGATCCTCACCGCGGATTCCGTGCGCTGAGCACGCGGCCCCCGGGTGAGTGCTCCGCCCGGAAGGGACGGTGGCGGCATCCGGTCCGGCCGTCGTACCGCCGCGGGCCGTGACCCACGATCGCAGCGGCCCGCGTTGTGTTGTGCTCGCCCGCCGACCAGCAGAGGACGTGGTGCATGACGAAGAAGAAGATCCAGGTGGCGCTCGGAATCGATGTCGATTCCTGCGCGGGATGGCTCGGTTCCTACGGCGGCCAGGATTCGCCCAACGATATGCAGCGCGGGGTGTTCGCCGGTGAGGTCGGTGTACCGCGGTTGCTGCGACTGCTCGAACGGCGCGAGATCCGGAGTACCTGGTTCTGGCCCGGGCATTCCCTCGAAACCTTTCCCGCCCAGGCGCGGATGTGTGTCGAGGCGGGACACGAGATCGGCGCCCACGGATACAGCCACGAGAACCCTCGCTCGCTCACCGTCGAGCAGGAACGCGATGTCATGGCGAAATGCGTGGAACTGATCGAGGAACTGTGCGGCCGCCCGCCGCGGGGCTATGTGGCGCCGTGGTGGGAGATGAGTGCGCATACGGCGTCGATCCTCGCCGACTACGGATTCTCGTACGGGCATTCCCAGAACTACAACGATTTCGTCCCGTTCTATGCCCGGGTCGGCGACAGTTGGACACCCGTCGACACTTCCGGCCCGGCCGCGCGATGGATGAAACCGCTGGTGCACGGCCGGGAGATCGACCTGGTCGAGTTCTGCGGTAACTGGTACGTCGACGATCTGCCGCCGATGATGTTCATCAAGGCACATCCCAACTCACACGGATTCGTCAATCCGCGCGATATCGAACAGATGTGGAACGACCAGTTCGACTGGGTGTATCGGGAACTGGACTATGCGGTGATACCGGTGACCCTGCATCCGGATGTCTCCGGGCGGCCACAGGTACTGCTCGCGCTCGAACGCCTGCTGGATCGCTGGGCGGCCGCCGAGGGCGTCGAGTTCGTCACGATGGCCGCGGCCGCCGACGAGTTCCGGTCCCGCTACCCGTTCGACCGGCCGGACCGGCCGGAATGTATCGGTCGCTGACCCGTCCGGTCGATCCGCCGCGCCGCCACGGCGAGCAGGGTCACCTCCAGCGCGACGATGATCGCTGCGGTGAGTGCCGCCACCGGTGAAGCGGGCATCATGAAGGCGGTGTGACCGGTCAGGATCCCGCCGACGGCCGGCGCGGCCACCCGCCACCGGCCCGGCCGGCGGCTTCGCGGACGAGGAGGACACCGGCGCCGTACATCACCATCAGCAGTGGCAGCAGCAGCCAGGTGAACGGAACCGCGACCGCGGTGAAGGTCAGTTCCGCGCACAGGGTCGTCAGCAGCACCAGCGTCCACGCGGCGCGTAGCCGTCCCCGTTCCGGCGGGTCGTCGCCGGGTGCGGTGACGGTAGCGCGCGGGCGGGGCAAGGGACCGGCGGTGTCGTAGTGGTCCGTCATCGGTCGCGCGCGTCGATCAGGCCCCCGATATCGATCCGTGTCATCGCGTGCACAGCGTCGAGAATCCGTTCGGCACCGTCGCGATCGGCGGCCGCCAGCATTTCGGCCATCGCCTTCGGGACGACCTGCCAGGTCACGCCGAAACGGTCGGTGAGCGAGCCACCCGGCCCCTCCTTCCCGCCCTCGGTGAGGGCGGCCCACGCGATATCGACGTCCGCCTGGGTGTCACATTCGAGATACAGCGATATCGCGGCGCTGAAGGTGAACAGCGGTCCGCCGTTGTGGGCGATGTAGCGCTGCCCGGCCAGGTCGAAGACGACGGTGGCGACCCGGCCGTCCGTGTCCCGCCGCCGGTCGAGGATCGTCGATCCGGGGACGATCCGGGTGTAGTGTTCGGCGGCCTCTTCGGCACAGCCGTCGAACCACAGGAATGTGCTCGTTCGCATGGTGGTCTCCTTCGTATCGGTTGGGTCAGTGCGGTGCGGGGATCGGGTAGTCGTCGAGTTCGACGGTGTGGGCGACCTTCTCCATACCTCGGCCGACGAGGCGTTTCGGCAGGTATCGCATGGTGCGGACGATCTGGTTGCGTACCACGATCCGGCGGTACGAATCCGGCATCAGACCGCCGTCCCCGGCGTTGCGGGCGAATTCCTGTGCGTTGCCGACGAATCGGCGCATCTTGCGTTCGTAGCCCGGATAAGCGAGCGTGTGGTCGCCGCCGGCGGCCGCGAGTTCGCCGGCCAGGATGTAGGCGCCGACGAGCGCGAGGCTGGTGCCGATTCCGGACATCGGTGAGGCGCAATAACCGGAGTCGCCGAGCAGTACCGTCCGGTTGCGCGACCAGGTGTCCATTTCGACCTGGACGGTCCGGTCGAAATAGAAATCGGTGGCGTCGGCTATCCCGCAGAGCATTCGGGGGACCTCCCACCCGTCCCCTTCGAAGGCGCGGATCACGATCTGTTTCTGCGCGTCGATATCGCGGCGGTCGTAGTCCAGCGGTTCCGAGCGCAGGAAGAACCCGGCCAGCGCGGTGCCGGGTTCGGTCTTCGAATAGATGGCGGAGGTGCGGGCGGGCCGGCCGTTGCCCGCGGGGACGGTGTACATCAGCCGCCACCCGTCGTGGTCCAGTTCGGTCGCGGTGGTGAACAGCGATAGATACGAGCCGAGGTCGCGGAGGTAGCGCTCCTCCGGCCCGAATACGAGCCGCCGGATATCGGAATGCACACCGTCCGCGCCGATCAGGAGATCGAACCGCCGGGCCGCACCGTGTTCGAAACCGATATCGACGCCGTCGCGGTCCTGGTCGACCGCGCGGACCGAATCATCGAACACGTACTCGATATCGGTGCGGGTCACCTCGTGCAGAATCCGGGCGAGATCGGTGCGCAGAAGCGACATCTCGGCGACCGGGCCGCCCGAATCGCCGAAGACATCGGCACCCATGGTCGCGACTCGTTTTCCGGTGGCGTCGACGAACGCCATACCCCGGGCCCCGGTGTTCGCGGCCCGGATCTGTTCGACGATTCCCATCCGTTCGGCCACCTGCCGGGCGGTACCGCGGATATCGACCGGGTGGCCACCGCTGCGCAGCTCCGGGGCACGTTCCACGACGGTCGGGCGGAAGCCGTATCGGTGCAGCCAGAATGCCAGGGCCGGGCCCGCGATCCCGGCCCCGGAGATCAGGACGTTCCGGTTCTTCATCACTTCTCCTGTCTCTGGTCGAGGTCGCCCGGCCGGACGGTACCGGGGGACGGGGCGACGACTTTCGGATGTTCGGAACGCTGTATTGGTTACATCGTTCCCACCGGGCTCAGATTAGGCATATAGCGCTGTGGTTAGCCATCTTTGACGCGAGATTGTGTACTGGTTCGGAGCGTTGGTGAACTAGTACACTGAACGGGAATGTCAGAGCTGTACCGGAGCCTCGGAGGACCTATGTCGTCGCAGTCGCAGCAACCGGAGCCGCCCTACCGGGCGATCGCCGCCGCGATCCGCGCCCGGATCGCGAGCGGTGACCTCCGCCCCGGCGACCGGGTGCCCTCGATCAGGCAGATCGCCCAGCGCTGGGGGGTCGCGGTCGCGACCGCGACCAAGGTGACAGCGGTACTGCGCGCGGAAGGTCTGGTCGAATCGCGGGTCGGCTCGGGAACCGTGGTCAGCGCATCCGCGGCTCCGGGCAGGCCGGCGGTGCCCGCACCGGCCGTCGGGAAGCGGCCCGGGAATTCCGCCGACCGGCAGCCGCACCTCGCGCGTTTGCTGCGCGCCGCCGTCGCGATCGCCGATACAGAAGGACTGGACGCGGTGTCGATGCGACGTCTCGCGGTCGAGCTCGGCGTCGGGCCGATGTCGCTGTACCGGCAGGTGGCGAACAAGGACGAACTGCTCACTCTGATGGCCGGAGCGGTCTTCGGTGAACTGGATCTGCCGCAGCCGGGTTCACGCGGGTGGCGCGCCGACCTCGAGGAGATCGCCCGCCTGCAATGGCGGCTGTGCCGGCGGCATCTGTGGTTGCCCCGGGTCGTCTCGTTCACTCGCCCGCTGCTCGCACCCGACATGATGGCGCAGACCGAATGGGTACTCCGGGCGCTCGACGGGCTCGGACTGTCCGCGCAGACCCGGATGCGTGAGGCTCTCACCCTGCATTCTCTCGTCGTCACCGTCGCACTGTCGGCGGCGGCGGAAGCGGAGGCGGAGCAGAACACCGGTGTCACGCTCGACCGATGGCGGTCGGCGGCGCGCGTCCGCGCGGACGAGCTGCTCGGTTCCGGCCGTTTCCCGCGGCTCGCCGGAACCCCCGAGGAAACGACGGCCGATCTCGACGGACTGTTCGAATACGGATTGGCCCGCCATCTGGACGGTGTGGCTGTGATGCTCGCGGAACAGGCCCGCGCTCGCACGACGGGCTACGGGGCTCCCGCACCGTAGGCGGATCGTCCCGGGATCGCCGGACGCCGAATCCGGCGGCGCTGTCAGCGTGGCGTGATCACCACCGGCATATGGCGGACCCCGGTGTGTTTGTTGCTGCGGACATATTCCATCGGTCCGGTGGTGTCGATTCGTTCGACCCGGTCGAGCAGTACATCGAACATGACCCGCATCTCCAGCCGGGCCAGTGCCGCGCCGAGGCAGAAGTGCGCGCCGCGGCCGAAGGCCAGATGCGGATTACGGGCTCGCCCGATATCGAAGGTATCCGGGTGGTCGAACACTGCCTCGTCGCGATTGGCCGAGGCCCACCACAGCGTGACCTTGTCCCCGGCGGCGATGCGCCGGCCGCCGATCTCCAGATCGCGCGTCGCGGTACGCCGATTGTAGGGCGTGGAGGAGGCCCAGCGCAGCACCTCCTCGACCGCGGCCGGGACGAGACCGCGGTCCCGGTGGAGGGCCTGCCAGGCGCGGTGATCCGCGGCGAGCGCCGACATTCCGAGCGCGATCGAGTTGCGGGTGGTCTCGCTACCGGCCGCGATGATCAGACTCAGGAACATGCGTTGTTCGTTGCCGGTGAGCGGTTCGCCGTCGATGCGGGCGTGGGTCACCACCGACAGCAGATCCGCCCCGGGCCGTGCGCGTTTGCGTTCGAGGAGTTCGGTGCCGTAGGTGAACATACGGGCCTGTGCCCGTGCGAGGCGGTCGTCGACCTGGCCGACTTCCCGGTCGTCGTAATCGAGGGTGGTGTTCGCCCAGTCCATCAGTTCGTGACGGTCGTCCTGCGGTACTCCCGCGAGTTCGGCGACGGCCTGCAGGGGCAGTTCGGCGGCGATATCGACCAGGAAGTCGCATTCACGTGCGGCCACCGCCGTATCGACGATCGCGGTGGCCCGCCGGCGTAGGTCGTCCTCGAGGCGGCGCAACGCGCGTGGCGTGACGGCGGGCGCGAGCAACCGCCGCACCTGCGCGTGCCGCGGGTCGTCGGTCATGTTCAGCAGCGAACCGACCGCGGATCCGATCGGCATATCCTCCAGTGTGGTTCCGCCGCCCGCCCGGTCACCGCCGGTCTCGGAGGAGAAGGTGGCGCTGTCGGTGGCCGCGGCCGCGATATCGGCATATCTGCTGAGTACCCAGAAACCCTCGCCGCCGGGCGTATGCGGGGTGGGCGGGTGGAACCAGACCGGTGCCGCACGGCGGAGCCGGGCGAACACGGCGTGCGGGAATCCGGAGGCGAACCGGTCCAGGTCGGTGAGGTCTATATCGTCGTACACCGGCGGGTACCCTCCTTTTCGGCACGGCGGGCAGGGACGTCAGAGATTCCAGTGGTATCGGCTGGTCGGCACCAGGTCCAGTCCGGTGCCCGCACCGAATCGGGCGACGCTGGCCATCAATTCGGTGACCCGCCGGTCGAGTTCGCGGTCGTCGCCGCGGCTGCCGTAGAACGCGTGCGGATCGGTCATCGCCGCCATCGGGAAGTGTTCCTCGACAACGGCCGCGACCTCCGGTGTCGCCGGGGTCAGGGTTTCCTCGACGGCGTTCTGGATGTAGGCGACGGTGTTCTGGGTGCGGATGGCGACGGGGGTGTGCCGGACCCGCCAGTACCGCAGGTATTCCTCCCGGGTCATCGAGTCGGGTCTGCGCAGGAGCGCGATATTGACCAGGGCGTCGCTGCGGACCCCGTCGGGTACCGGCATCGGATCGAGCCGCACCTGTTCGTGGACGCGGTAGGCGTGCGGGGCGGGCTCCCGCGCGGCGCCGGCCACCGTGTGCACGACGGCGGCCGGGTCGCCACCGGTCCATACCGATACGAGCGCGGTGATCGGTTCGCCCGGGCCGAATCGCATCGCCGCGGGTGCTACGTCGGCATCGTCGAGGTTGAGCTGGACCGCGGTCGCGCCGTCGGCGGCCAGTGCCTCGCGCAACGCCGGTGTCGCCAGCCGCGCACCCGGATCGGTGACGTGCAGTGCGAGGATCACCTTCGTCATGGCGGAAAACTAGCACGTGTTTCAGTTCTTGATCCCATAATCGGGGTGGGAGGGCCGATCCGAGAGCCCATCCCGCCAGACCCGCGGGACCGCACCGCAGAAAGGCCGGCTCATGAGGTTCACCTACGCAGAGACCATGACCGACCCGTCCTGTTACGTACCGCTGGCGCAGGCCGCCGAGGCCGCCGGGTACACGTCGATGGCGCTGGCCGACAGTATCGCCTACCCTCGTGATTCCGACGCCACCTATCCCTATACCCCGGACGGCAGCCGGGAGTTCCTGGAGGACAAACCGTTCGTCGAAACCTTCGTGCTCGCCGCCGCGCTGGCCGCGGTCACCACGACGCTGCGGTTCACGCCGTTCGTCCTGAAGCTGCCGATCCGGCCGCCGGTGCTGACGGCGAAGCAGGCGGCGTCGGTGGCGGCGCTCAGCGGTAACCGGCTCGGGCTGGGCGTCGGGATCAGTCCATGGCCCGATGATTTCGAGATCTTCGACGTACCGTTCGACGGGCGCGGCAAGCGAATGGACGAATGTCTCGATATCCTGCGGGGTCTCACCGCGGGCGGATACTTCGAATTCCACGGCGAGTTCTACGATCTGCCGCCGATCAAGATCTCGCCGGTGCCCACCGAACCGATTCCCCTGCTCATCGGCGGGCACAGCCGGCCCGCACTGCGCCGGGCCGCCCAGCGCGGTGACGGCTGGATGCACGCCGGAGGCGACCCGGCGGAACTGGACCGGCTGCTCGCCGAACTCGACGCGCTGCGTGCGGAATACGACACCCGGAAGGATTTCGAGGTCCACGTGATCTCGGTCGACGGCTTCACCGTGGACGGGATCAAGCGATTGGAGGACAAAGGCGTCACCGACGTCATCGTCGGCTTCCGCAATCCCTACACCCGGGAGCAGGACGCCGAGAGTCTCGACACCAAGATCGCGAACCTCTCCCGTTTCGCTGAACACGTCATCGCCCGGACCGGGTGAGGTCCGCCGCGTTCCCGCGCGGCGGGCCCAGCGCCCCTCAGGTGGAAGCACACCTCATGCCGGGATCGCTCGACTGGGAAGGTGGGATGAGCGTTGGTGGCGAGCAGCAGATCGTGGCCACTCGGGAGGATCGGACCGGATCGCCGCCGAGACACGATTACGGCGCTGCCGGGTCGTCTCCGGGATCGCGATCTCCGGACCGCCCCGTCGCGCCGTTTCGTCCGGCGATACCGTGCAGCAGCAGATCCTCGAGCGATGCGGCGAACCCGTCCAGGTCGTCGATATCGCGGATACACATGGCGAACAGCGCGGCGCCCGCGATCGTGTCCAGCAGCGTATTCGAATCGAGTGCGGGCTCCGCCGCGGTACGACCCGAAGCCAGGTAATCCGACAATTCCTTGCGAGTCGGGGAATCGAGCCGTGCCGAAAGCTTCTGGTAGAGGCTCGGATCCGCGCGCATATCGGCCATCAGACCGGGCATCGCCGCGCGGGCCTCGGCCGAACCGAACAGTTGGATCGTCCCCCGGATCACCGTGCGTACTTCGCTCACCAGGTCCGGCGCGACCTCGTCGGTGCGCACATCCGGGAACACGGCCTTGGCGATCAGATGCGCCTTGGACGGCCAGCGCCGGTAGATCGCCGGCCGGCTGACGCCGGCGCGGGTGGCGATCGCGTCGATCGACGTCGCGGCGTAACCCCGTTCGACGAGGAGTTCACGGGCGGCGTCGAGCACCGCCCGGTCCACCGCGGGGTCGCGGTGCGGGCCCAGACGATGGCGAGCGGTCACGAAATCCGTCCTTGTCCGGATGAGCAGGAGTCGTTACAGTCTGTCACAACAAAGTCGTTACACCGTGTAACCGCTGTGCTCGGAGGAGGAGATTGTGCCCGCTGATCCCGCAGTCGTCACAGCCGATCGGACCTATCGGCCGGTGCCCCTGTTGCAGGACAAGGTCGTCGTGATCTCCGGTGTCGGCCCGGGCCTGGGTACGGCACTGGCGGTGGAGGCCGCCGGAATGGGCGCCGATCTGGTGCTGGTGAGTCGCACCGAGCGTAAACTCGAGCGGCTCGCCGAGAAGATCCGCGGCGGAGGTACCACGGTGGTGCCGGTACCGGCCGATATCACCGACGAGGAACAGCGTGCCGGGCTGGTCGATCGGGTGCAGGCCGAATACGGCCGGGTCGACTGCCTGATCAACAACGCCTTCGCCATACCGCCCATGGATCCCATCACCGGAATCGATCTCGCCGCGCTGCGCACGGCCAACGAGACGAATGTTTTCGCGCCCTTGCGTCTTTCGGCACTGTTCGCCGACGCGCTCGCCGCGTCACAGGGCTCGATCATCATGCTCAACTCGTGCGTGTCCTACAGCTCGCAACCCGAATACTCCGGCTACAAACTGTCGAAAGGCGCACTGGCGCACCTGGCCTCGTCGCTGGCGACGGAACTGGGTCCGCGCGGTATCCGGGTGAACAGCGTCGCGCCCTCGTATGTGTACGAGGACATCAACAAGGCGTACTTCGATTGGCTGGCCGCGCAGGCCGGCGTGACACACGACGATATCTATCGGGAGAAGGCCGCCCCCACCGATCTGCGACGGCTGGCCGGACCCGAAGAAGTCGCGCGCGCGACGCTCTTCCTGGCCAGCGATCTGGCCACCGCGGTCACCGGGCAGATGCTGACCGTCGACTGCGGTGAATTCCACCGCTGACCGCGCAAGGAGCGAACCGTGACGGATGTGAAGAAGCGAATCGTACTGTGGGGCACCGGCACCGTCGGGTCGATGGTGCTGGCCGAGATCCTGCGCCATCCGCTTTTCGAACTGGTCGGGGTCGGGGTGAGCAACCCGGAAAAGGTCGGACGCGACGCCGGGGACCTCTGCGGCGCCCCGGAAACCGGCATATCGGCGACCGATTCGATCGCCGACCTGATCGCCCTGCGTCCCGACGCGGTGGTGCACTACGGGCCCACCGCCCAGTTCGCCGACGAGAACATCAGGGTCATCGAGGCGTTCCTGCGCGCCGGGATCGATGTGTGCTCCACCGCCATGACGCCCTGGGTGTGGCCGGCGATGGACAAGATCCCCAGTGTCTGGCGTGATCCGATCACCGAGGCCTGTGCCGTGGGCGAGGCGTCCTGCTTCACCACCGGTATCGATCCGGGTTTCGCCAACGACCTCTTTCCGATGACCCTGATGGGTCTGTGCGGCGAAGTCCGGTCGGTGCGTGCCTCGGAGCTGCTGGACTACACCGACTACGAGGGCGACTACGAAGTCGAGATGGGTATCGGCCGGCCCCCGGAATACACCGCCCTGCTGGAGCATCCCGATCTGCTGGTCATGGCGTGGGGCCCGACCGTGCCCATGATCGCCGACGCCGCCGGGATCGGCCTCGATCGCATCACCACCACCTGGGACAAGTGGGTCACCCGGGTGGACCGGCCGTCGGCGAAGGGGACGGTCCGGGCGGGAACGGTCGCGGCGATCCGGTTCACCGTGAACGGCATCTACCGCGACCGCGAGGTGATCACCCTCGAACATGTCAACCGGATCGGTCTCGACGCCGCCCCGGATTGGCCGTCGGGTAGCCGCGACGATGTGTACCGCGTGGATATCGTCGGTACGCCGTCGATTTCGCAGGAGACCTCGTTCCGTTTCACCGACGGTTCGGGACGCACCCCGGCGATCGCGGGCTGCCTGGCGACCGGGATGCGGGCCCTCAATGCCGTACCGGCCGTCAACGATCTGCCGCCCGGCTGGGTGACGGCGCTCGATCTGCCGCTGATCGCGGGGGCGGGCACGATCCGCTGACGCGTTCCACCGCCGGGGCCGGTCTCGTCGAGGCCGGCCCTGTGGTTCTTCCTGGGTTGCCACGCCGCTTTTCGTGCACCGTTCGGATGTCGGTATGCCGTTCGCACTCGTGCGAGGCGGGTCGCCGTCACTTCGAAATGGCGGGAATCCATGCGCTCCGCAACCGGCTCGGTCCGGTGACCGCAATAACGAATGTCACACCGGAACGTCGTGGACGGATTTTTCCGGTCTCCTAGCGGGGCATCTGCAATCGTATTTGCTTGCCGGTAACTACAAATAGGTCGCGCTGTAATCCAAATTGTAAATTGGGTTACAGAACCGTAATAAACGGTGGCGAATCTACTGGAAGGTTCTCGTCGAACCCGCGCACCAGAGGTTGGTGGCGCACCTGCTGGAGAAAGTTTCAAGGCTATGAATCTCAGGAAGTTCGCCGTGACATCTGCGCTGGTAGCAGCAGCTATCGGCATCGGCACCGGTACCTCTTACGCGGCGCCGTCGGCAGTCGAGAACCCTGATATCCACTACACGGCCGATATTGTGGACCGGTCCGTGGTGGTGCGGACGGACGCCGGATCGCTGACGACAGAAAACGGTCAACTACAGGTTCGCGACAGTTTCGGAAATGTGGTTGCCGGAATGCCGTTGAGTTATCTGCGTGAAGGTCTCGAATATCCGATCGCTGCCGCGGCGGACGGGGCCAACCAGATCACGCTGACCCCGAGTGCCGATCCGGCCACCGCGCGCCCGGCGCCCATGCTGCACGATATCGCCTCGCGGGAGGAGACGGACGACGCGATGTCGGCCGCCTCCACTCAGTTCGGCTTGGCGACCGGTGTCGGAACCCTGATCGGGACCGTTATCGGTATCGGGGGCGGCTGCCTCCTGGGCGCGATCGCGGGGACGCCTTTCCTCGTGATCCCGGGTTGGATCGGTGGCTGCCTGAGCGGTGCGGCCATCGGCGCTCCGCTGGGTGCCGCGGCAGGCCTGGTCACCGTCGGCGGTGTCGCGGGTATCGCGGTCGCCATCGAATACTTCAACCGGATCAACGCCCCGGCCCCGGCCTGATCGCCACCGGATCGAGGCAAGCCGCCGGTCGGTGACCGGTGGATCGAGTGAAGTGAGTCGGCCCTCGGTACGCGAGACAACCCGAAGCGCATACCGTCCCCTGCCGGGCGCGGTATGCGCTTCGTCGTTGTTCTCGAAGCATGTACTGTCCGGCTGTCGGCTGCCGGCCTGGTGGCGGGCGCGCGAACGGCGGAGGAGACGACTCCGCGGAGTTGTTCGGGCGGGTGGTCGGGACCGAGGATCATGCGGCGCAGCTGTGGCTGCGAGGCTCCATCCGACGAGGCCGAGGGCGAGGAACAACAGGGCCCGCGGATCATCGCCTGCTCCCGCCGCGGTTTCGGCGGCGCTGATCTTGCCGAGATAGAGCCCGTGCCTACTTCGACCGGGCCGTCTTCCGAGCCCAGCTCGACCGATGACCGCCGGCGCTGCCGCGAATTTCTACGACAACTGCCCGCCGAAGGCGCGGCGGCTGTGCGCGAGAAATTCGCGTACCGCGGGATCGGAGGTGTTCTGCCAGATCAGGGCGAGCAGCGCGGGTATGTCGATATCGGCGATCGGCCGGACGATGAGCCGGTCGCGGTAGTGCGCCGCCATCGAGTCGCTGAGCACGGCCACCGCGAGACCGCGGGTGGCGAGATCCGCGATCGCGTCCGCCGCGCCCGCCTGTAACGCGATCGTGGGCCGGAGGTTCTGCGCGGCGCAAGCCTGGTCGAGTACTGCGCGCAAGCCGGTGCCGGTGGGCATGCAGACGATGGGATGGGCGCACAGTTCGCGCAGCGTCACCTCGGCCTGTGCTGCCAAGAGGTGGCCGGTGGGTACTGCCGCGACGAGCCGGTCGGTGGTGAGGGTCAGCGCGGGTAGTCCCGCCGGTGTGGCGGTGGCCGTGCCGACCAGGGCGAAGTCGAGGGCGCCGGCGCGGACCGCGTCGACGAGCCGGTCGGAGTTGTCCTCCGACAACGAGATCTCGACCCCGGGGTGGGCGCGGTGGAAGGTGGACAGTGCGTCGAACAGTGGGGTGACGGTGCAGCCCACGACCATGCCGACGGTGAGCGTGCCCCGGACCAGATCGGTGACCTCGCCGACCGCCCGCGATACCGCTCGGGCGGCGGTGAGTGCCGTGCGGGCGTGTTCGAGCGCGGCCTTTCCCGCGACGGTGAGCGTCGCGATACGTGTCGTTCGGTCGAAGAGTTCGGCGCCGAGTTCCCGTTCCAGCTGCCGGATCTGAGCACTCACTCCGGATTGGCTGATGTGCACCCGGTCGGCCGCCCGGGTGAAGTTCTGTTCTTCGGCGACCGCGACGAAGTATTCGAGCTGTCTCAGTTCCACAAGTTCTGATCATACTTTCTATCAGAACCAGCTGTTGGACTTCTGGAATCCCCGCGCGCAGGCTGGGGAGGTACGCAGGCAACACGATCAGGAGGAAAACGTGTCGGAATACGAGAAGGCCATGCGCCCCGAAGATCTCACCCGCTTCTTCGTCGAGCGATCCAACGCGGGCGACGCGGCCGGGGTCGCCGAGCTGTACGAAGAAGACGCCGTACTGGCCTATCCGCCCGGGAGCCCGACCGTGGGCCGGGCGGCGATCCGCGAACTATGGGCGAAGGTATTGGCCGGCGGCCCCCGGTTCGAGCCGGAATCGCCCCTTCCGACGCTGATCAGCGGTGATATCGCGCTCACCTCGACGCCACCGAAAGATGGGACGGGCGCCCGGGCCCAGGTCGTCCGGCGGCAGCCCGACGGAAGCTGGCTGCGCCTGCTCGATCAGCCCGAGTTCGTCCCGCCCGCGGGGTGAACGGGTTCGCGAGGGAGCCGCTCGACGACTGAGGCCGCCCCGGATTCCCGGGTGGCGGTCGGTGGCGCACGCGGGACCCTTCCGGTCACCGCCCCGGTCGAGGAGAGAACCGACGCGGCCGGGGCGGCCGGGCCGGAGAGTCAGCTGTTCGCGGCCGGGCGGACCGTGCTGTACCAGTCGAGCAGATCCGGATCGTCCACCGCACTGCGGTCGACGACCTGTGCCGGGTCGGCGCCCTGGAACAGCCGTTTGATCGGTACTTCCAGCTTCTTGCCGGTGCGGGTGTGCGGGATACCGGGGGCCGGGATCACCTCGTCGGGGACGTGGCGGGGTGACACCTCGGTGCGGATGGTGGCGGCGATGAGCGCCTTCAGTTCGGCGGTGAGTTCGATACCGGGGGCGAGAACCACGAACAACGGCATCCAGTATCCGCCGTCGGGTTGTTCGACACCGATCACGAGTGCCTCGGCGATCTCGGGCAACTGTTCCACGCACTGATGGATATCGGCGCTGCCCATCCGGATTCCGTGCCGGTTGAGCGTGGAATCCGAGCGGCCGTGCACAATCACGCTGTGCCGATCGGTGCGGGTGATCCAGTCACCGTGCCGCCAGACTCCGGGATAGGTGTCGAAATACGCTTCGCGATAGCGCTTCCCGTTCTCGTCGCGCCAGAATCGGAGCGGCATCGACGGCATCGGCGCGGTGATCACCAGCTCACCCACCCCGTCGTGGACCGGCTGCCCGGCCGCATCGTAGACATCGAGTGCGACACCGAGGTAGGGCGCCGACAGTTCGCCCGGCCGGACCGGAACCGTCCGCACACCACCGGCGAACGCCGACACCACATCGGTACCGCCACTGATCGAGCAGACCTGGACGTGCTCACCGCTGTGCTCGCCCAGCCACAGCGCCGAGGCGGCCGGTAGCGCGGAGCCGGTGACCCCGACGGTGCGCAGCGCGGACAGATCGTGATCGGCACGGGGTACGCATCCGGCTGCGGCGCAGGCGAGTACGTAGCCGGGGCTGATTCCCAGGACGGTGGCGCCCACCTCGGCGGCGATACGCCAGAGTGCGTCCGGGGCCGGTGCGGTGGGGCTGCCCTCGTAGGTGACGACGGTTGCCCCGGCCAGCAGGCCCGCCACCTTGAAGTTCCACATCATCCAGCTGGGGCTGGTGTACCAGAAGAACGTATCCGCCGGGCCGATATCGAACTGCAGGGCAACCGCTTTGAGGTGCTCCAGCACCACTCCGCCGTGTCCGTGCACGATACCCTTGGGCAGTCCGGTGCTCCCGGAAGAGAACACGACCCACAACGGGTGGTCGAACTCCACCGGTTCGGTGGTGAGCACCGGCGGATCGGCACCGGGGTGGACCGCGTCGTCCCACAGCATCGCGTCCGGTACCTCGAGCCCGAGTCGTGGTATCGCGACGGTGGCCCGGAGCGAGTCGAGGCCCGCGCGCAATGCGGCGATATCGGCGCGTTTGTCGTGCGTCCGGCTGCCGAAGCGGTAGCCGTCGGCGGTGATCAGAACGGCGGGTTCGAGCTGTCCGAGCCGGTCCAGTGCGGCCTTCGCCGAATAGTCCTGCCCGCACGCACTCCAGACCGCGCCGATACTCGCGGTGGCCAGGAATGCGACCACCGCCTCCGGGATATCGGGCAGATACCCCGCCACCCGGTCTCCGCATCGGACGCCGAGAGCGCGCAATGTCCGGGCGAGGGCAGCCGACCGGCCGATCAGTTCCGTCCAGGAGATATCGCGGATCCCGCCCTCTTCGCCGACGGCTCTGATCGCGGGCCGATCGGTACGCATCCGGCGGACAACCTGATCGACATAATTGATCCGGGTGCCGGGAAACCAGATCGCGCCCGGCATCTCCGGCCGCGCCAGTACCGCCCCCGCGACCTCGCCGAGAGCGAAATAGTCCCACAGTGCGTGCCAGAACCCGGCGAGGTCCTCGACCGACCACTGCCACAGCTCGTGATAGCCGGCGGCCCGGCGCCCGGTGCGTTCGGCGACGAACTCGGCGAAATCGGTGATCCTGGCGTCGGCGAGGTCCTGCGCGGTCGGTACCCATTGTGGTCGCATCGGGTCTGTCGGATTGCCGGCGAACAGCGCGTCGGAACCGCCCGAGCGGGTGGAACGCGCCCTCATCGCGCGCTCCACCCGCCGTCCATCGTGTAGGCCGCCCCGGTGACCATCGCGGCCCCGGGTGAGGCGAGCCAGCTCACCAGGCCGGCGACCTCGTTCGGTTCGACGAGACGTTTGATCGCGCTCTCGGTGAGCAGGATCTTCGCCAGCACCTCCTGCTCGGGTACCCCGTGCGCGGCTGCCTGATCCGCGATCTGCTCGTCGACCAGCGGCGTGCGCACATAGCCCGGATTGACGCAGTTGCTCGTCACGCCGTGCGGGCCGCCCTCGAGCGCGGTCACCTTCGACAGTCCCTCCAGCCCGTGCTTGGCCGTCACATAGGCGACCTTGTACGCGGAGGCACGCAGACCGTGCACCGAGGAGATGTTGACGATCCGTCCCCAGCCCTGCCGGTACATATGCGGCAGGGCCGCCCGAACCAGGAGGAACGGTGCCTCCACCATCAGCGTCTGCAACTCGCGGAACCGTCGCGGCGCGAACTGCTCGATCGGACCGATGTGCTGTACCCCGGCATTGTTCACCAGGATGTCGGCGCCGAGTTCGAGATCCTCCAGTGCCGCGACGTCGAGCAGGTCCACCGCCCACGAGTCGCCACCGATCTCCCGGGCCACCGCGGCGGCGCCGGCCGCGTCCACATCGGCCACCGTGACAGTGGCGCCCCGGGCCGCGAGGGCCCGGGCGCACGCCGCGCCGATACCGCTCGCGCCGCCGGTGACCAGGGCGCTGCGTCCCGCCAGCTCGCTCATCGTGCGAGCACCTCGCCGGGGCGGGCGGTGAGGTTCGCGGCGTCGGCGCGGTCGACACTCTCCAGGGCAAGCCCTTTCGTTTCGCGGGCGGCGAGTACCGCGACCGCGCTGACCGCCGCCGCGCCGGCCAGATACCAGGCGATCGGCACCGCGGACCCGTAGGTGTCGAGCAGACGCACGGCGATGATCGGCGCGAGCGATCCGGCCAAGATCGATGTCACCTGGTAGCCCAGGGACACACCGGAATAGCGCATCCGGGTCGGGAACATCTCGGCCATGATCGCGGGCTGCCCGGCATACATGAAGGCATGGAAGACCAATCCGATGACGATGGCGGAGAGGATGATCGCGTTGTTACCGCTGTCCATCATCGGGAAGGCGAAGAATCCCCAGGTGCCGGCGGTCAGCGCCCCGACCAGATAGACCGGCCGGCGGCCGAACCGATCGGACAGGTTGCCCACCAGCGGAATCACCACGAAGTGCACGGCGTGCGCGGCGAGCAGCCACCAGAGGATCTCGGTGGTATCGGCGTGCACCTCGACCTTCAGGTAGGTGATGGTGAAGGTGACCACCAGGTAGTACATGATGTTCTCGCCGAAGCGCAGTCCCATGGCGGTGAGTACGCCGCGCGGATACCGGCGCAACACCTCCACCACGCTGAGCGAGGTGGCTTTCATCTCTTCGGCTTCCTGTTGCGCGGCGACGAAGATGGGAGCGTCGGTGATCTTGGTGCGGATGTAGTAGCCGACCAGTACCACCACCGCCGACAGCCAGAACGCGACCCGCCAGCCCCAGCCGAGGAACGCCTCGTCGGACAGCGTCGAGGTGAGCACGAGCAGGACCACCGTGGCGAGCAGATTGCCCGCGGGCACTCCCGCCTGCGGCCAGCTCGCCCAGAAACCGCGGCTGCGGCTCGGGCTGTGCTCGGCGACGAGCAGCACCGCACCACCCCATTCGCCGCCCACCGCGAAACCCTGGATGAAACGCAGGGCCACCAGCAGGGCCGGAGCCCAGTAGCCGATCTGGCCGAAGGTCGGCAGGCAGCCCATCAGGAAGGTCGCGGCGCCCACCAGTACGAGACTCAACTGCAGGAGTTTCTTCCGGCCGTACTTGTCGCCGTAATGGCCGAATACGACGCCGCCCAGCGGGCGGGCCGCGAAACCTACCGCGTAGGTGACGAATGCGGCGAGGATGGCGTCGAGATCGCTGGTCCCCGCGGCGAAGAACACCTTGCTGAACACCAGTGTGGCGGCGGTGCCGTAGAGGAAGAACTCGTACCATTCCACGACGGTGCCCGCCATCGAGGCGGCCACCACGCGCCGCAGGCCCCGGGGTGTTCCACCGGGACCGGGGTCCGCTGGTACGGCCGGGACGGATCCGGCGCTGTGCTCCCTCATCGCACTACTCCTTCGTGCCCGGGGCCACACGTCGGACTCGATGTGACGGCCCCCACAATATTCGGCTTTCCCGAGTATTCGTGCAGAAGTTGGGCGCCGCAATGACCACTTGTGCAGCGCCGATGTGCAAATATGCAGATATGAGCGCGGCCCATCCGGGACGTCCCAGCGCGGACGACCTCCTGATCCTCTTGGCCGTCGGCCGGTCCGGCAGATTCGTGACAGCGGCCGACGAACTGGGCATGAACCACACCACCATCTCGCGGCGGATCGCGGCTCTGGAGCAGACCCTCGGCGGCCGGGTCCTCACCCGGATGACCGGCGGCTGGGAACTGACCGAACTGGGCCGGGAGGCGCTGGCCGCGGCCGAGGCCGTGGAGTCGGCGGTGAAATCGCTCGCGGCCGACGCCGACGGAAACCGGCTACTGGAGGGCGTGGTCCGGATCTCGGCCACCGACGGCTTCAGTGCCTATATCGCGGCACCGGCGGCGGCGCGGGTGCGGCGGCACCACCCGAACATCGCGGTCGAGATCGTCGCGATCACCAGACGGGCGTCGCAACAGCGCTCCGGGCTCGATCTCGAGATCGTCGTCGGCGAGCCGCAGGTGCGCCGGGCCACGGCGAGCCATCTGGCGGACTACCGGCTCGGCCTCTACGGGTCGCGCGAATATCTGCGGGAACACGGCACCCCCGGGGCGGTCGAAGATCTGGCCCGATACCCGCTGGTGTACTTCATCGATTCCATGTTGCGGGTCGACGACCTCGACCTGGCCTCCGGATTCGTTCCCGGAATGCGCGAATCCGTCACCTCCACAAATGTTTTCGTGCACGTCGAGGCCACCCGGGCCGCCGCCGGGCTGGGCCTGCTGCCATGCTTCATGGCCGACCGGCACCCCGATCTGGTCCGGGTGCTGCCGGATTCGGTGGCGGTACGACTCGGCTACTGGCTCGTGGCCCGCGCCGAGACCCTCCGCCGCCCGGAAGTCGCCGCCGTCGTCGCCTCGATCCGGTCCGTGCTCGACGAGCAGCGCGCCACCCTGCTCGGCCGCGGGTGAGTGCACGGCGAAGGGACGAGGATCCGCCGCACCCGGTTCAGGAGGCGAGCCCGGAATCCCGGATGGCTTCGGCCAGCGGTTCCAGCACCGCCGGGTCGTGCGGCGGCGGCAGGTAGACGATCGCGAGTTCCAAGCCTTCGGCCCCCAGTGCGGCCGCCCAATCGATCAGCTCGCTGTAGCCGAGTCCGGGGTCCAGCCGCCGCTGCGCCGAGAGCAAGATCTCTTTCGGGTCGCGTCCTATATCGGCGCAGTGACCCGCCAGCACATCGCGTTTGCGGGCGAACTCCTCGGTCGTCCCGGCGACGAAATTCCAGTGCTGGGCATAGCGGGCGGTGATGCGGAGCGTGCGCTTCTCGCCGTTGCCACCGATACAGATCGGAGGGTGCGGGCGCTGTGGGCCCTTGGGTTCGTTTCGGGCCTCGGTCAATCGGTAGAACTTGCCCTCGAAATCGGTGGTCGCCCGGCTCAGCAGACCGATGAGGACCTGGCACGCTTCCTCGAACCGGTCGAGACGTTCGGTGACGGTACCGAGCTCGATACCGTACGCGCCGGATTCCTCCTCGTTCCAGCCCGCGCCGATCCCGAGTTCCAGCCGGCCACCGGAGATGATGTCGAGGGTCGAGGCCATATTGGCCAGCACCGCCGGATGCCGGTAGTGCACGCCGGTCACCATCGTGCCGAGTCGCAGGCGTTCGGTGGCCTGCGCGAGCGCGGTCAGCGTGGTCCAGCCCTCGAGGCAGGGGCCGGTCGGGTCGGAGAAGATCGGATAGAAGTGGTCGAAGGTCCATCCGGATTCGTAGATCTCGATATCGTCGGCGGCCCGCCAGACGGCCAGCATATCGGCCCAGGTGGTTTCCTGCGGTGAGGTCTTGAACGCGAATCGCATGACCCCAGGCTAGAAGTTGGAGTGTGCTCCAGGTCAAGCCGAAACCCGGCCCGATGCCGAGCCGCAACCCGGTGCTGGAGCAGCGTGCCGACGCTGGGCGGCCCGGCGGATTCCGGGGGCGATTCCGTGCCCGACGCCGCCGCCGGACCTGCCCACCGGTGGGCAGGTCCGGCGGCTTGTCGCCGAATCCGGGCATGATTAGCATTCCCGTTCCGGGACTTACGTTTTCGGATGAATCCGACGGCTGCCCGCGCCCGCCGCAGACCCGAAAGAGGATATCGTGACCACCGAGCAGACGCCGCAGTTGCGAACCCGCCAGGAACGACGGATCGCGGAATTGTACGACCGCGACCCGCAGTTCCGGGCGGCCGCGCCACTGGACCGGGTCACCGCGGTGCTGGAACGACCGGGTATGCCCCTGGCCGAAGTGGTGGCCGCCGTGATGGACGGCTATGCCGACCGGCCGGCGCTCGCTCAGTGCACTCGGGAACTGATCACCGACGAACGGACCGGGCGCACCGGGCTACGCGCCCTGAACGGATTCGAGACGGTGTCCTACCGCCGGTTGTGGGCCCGGGCGGGTGCCGTCGCGACCGGTTGGGCCATCGACGACATCCCCCTGCGCCCCGGCGATTTCCTCGGCCTGCTCGGGTTCACCAGTATCGACTACGCGACGCTGGTGCTGTCGTGCGTGTACTCCGGGGTGGTGGCCGTACCGCTGCAATGCGGTGCGCCGCCCGCGCAACTTCGACCCGTGTTGGCCGAAACCGGGATGACGGTGCTGGCCACCAGTACCGAGTACCTGCCGATCGCCGCCGAGGTCGCGGCGGTCTCGCCGACGCTGCGCCGGATCATCGTCTTCGATCACCGGCCGGACCACGACGCCGATCGCGAGACCCTCGCCCGGGCTAGGGGCCGGCTGGAGCAGTCATCGCATCCGGTGGTGGTGGAGACCCTGGCCGAGGTTTTCGAGCGGGCCGCGCCGCACACCCCGATCCCGTACCACACCGGTACCGGCGACGCGCTGACGATGCTGATCTACACCTCGGGCAGTACGGGCACGCCCAAAGGCGCGATGTATCCGCAGCGGCTGGTCGCGGCGCTGTGGCGAGGGTTCCAGTCGAGTGTGAACCGGATCCCGGTCATCGGGTTCAACTATCTGCCGATGAGCCATCTGGCCGGGCACGTTTCCCTCATCGGCACCCTCGCACGCGGGGGCACCGGCTACTTCGCTACCGCGAGCGACCTGTCCACGCTCTTCGACGATCTGGCACTGGCTCGGCCCACCGAACTGAACCTGGTACCCCGGATATGCGAGATGCTCCACCAGCTCTACCAGAGCGAGGTGGGTGGATCCGCCGGCACGGCGGCCGAGCAGGACCGGATACGGACCCGTCTGCGCGAGGACGTCCTGGGCGGCCGCGTCGTCCGCGCGGTATGCGGAACGGCGCCGCTGGCGGCCGAAACGGCCGCGTTCATGGAAGCCTGTCTGGACCTCGAACTGCACGACGGCTACGCCTCCACGGAAGCGGGCGGCATCATGATCGACACCCACCTGCTGCCGCCGGTCGCCGGCTACAAACTCGTCGATGTACCCGAGCTGGGCTATTTCGGGACCGACCTGCCGCACCCGCGCGGCGAACTGCTACTGCGCACCGCGAATATCATTCCCGGTTACTACAAGCGCCCGGAACTGAACGCGAACATGTTCGATGCGGACGGCTATTTCCGGACCGGCGATATCGTGGCCGAGCTGGGGCCACGGCAGATCTCCTATCTCGATCGCCGCTCGAACGTGCGCAAACTGGCCAACGGTGAATTCGTCGCGGTGGCACAGCTGGAGTCGATTTTCACCGGATGCCCGGCTGTCCATCAGATCTTCGTGCACGGTGATTCGGCCCGGTCCTCGCTGCTCGCCGTGATCGTGCCGACCCCGGAAGCCCGGCAGGGGGCAGCGGACGAGGCCGCGTTGCGTGGGCGGCTGGCCGGTGAGCTCCGGGCGGCCGCCGAACGGGCCGGCCTGCGGAACTACGAGATACCCGGGGACTTCGTGGTGGAGCCGGAGCCGTTCAGCCCGGCCAACGGGCTGCTGTCGGATTCGCGGAAAGTATTGCGGCCCAATCTGGAACGGCGTTACGCGGATCGGTTCGCGCGACTGTACGAGGCGGCGGCGGCCCGGCGTACCGGACAATTGCGCGAACTCCGCGAAGCGCAGGGCCCGACGCTGGATATCGTGCTGCGGGCGGTGCGATTGCAGTTCGACCGGGCGGATCTGCCGGTGCGGCCCGACGCCGGGTTCACCGAACTCGGCGGTGATTCGCTGTCGGCCGTACTGTTCGCCGAACTCCTGCAGGAGATCTTCGGCGTCCCGGTGCCGGTGCATGTCATCGTATCGCCCGAGACCGACCTGCGTGCACTGGCCGCGTACCTCGATACCCGGCGGGCCGCCCGGCAGTCGCGTCCCGGCTTCGCCGCCGTGCACGGCGCGGACGCCGTCGAGATCCACGCCGCCGATATCACCGTCGCCCGGGTACTCGGTGACGATCCGCGCGCGGCCGCGCAGAGCACGCTCACCGAGCGGCCGCGCACGGTATTGCTCACCGGTGCGACGGGGTATCTCGGCCGGTACGTCCTCCTGGAACTGCTCGCCCAGCTTCCCCGGGACAGCAGGGTGGTCTGCCTCGTGCGCGCAGCCGACGATGCCGCCGCCCGGCGCAGAGTGGACGAAGCGCTGGGCGGCACCACCGAATCGGCGACGCGTTACCGGGAATTCGCCGGCCGTACGGAAGTAGTCGCCGCCGATATCACCACGCCGTGGCTGGGGCTCGGGGAAGCGCGGTGGCAGCGGTTCGCCGCCGAGGTGGACGCGATCGTGCACGCCGGTGCACTGGTCAACCATGTCCTGCCCTACCGCGAACTGTTCGAACCGAACGTGGTGGGAACCGCCGAGCTGATCCGGTTCGCGGCTGCGCAGCGGCTGAAGCGGTTCACCTACATCTCCACAGTCGCCGCCGCCGATCCGGTCGCGCTGGCCGACGAGGGCGCCGATGTGCGGTCGAGCGGACCGGTGCGGCCGCTCGGCGGTGGATATGCCGCGGGATACGCGACGAGCAAATGGGCCGGAGAGGTGCTGCTGCGCGATGCGCACGACAGATACGGAATTCCGGTGACCGTGCTGCGGCCCAGCATGATCCTGGCGCACCGCACCGATCCCGGCCGGCACAATTCCGCCGATATGTTCACCCGGCTGCTGCGCAGCCTCGCCGTGACAGGATTGGCACCGCGTTCGTTCTACAGCGGCGACACCGGCGATGCCGTCGCCCACTACGACGGCCTACCGGTCGATTTCGTCGCGGCGGCGATCGCCGGGCTCGGCGGCCGGGCCGCCGGGTTCACCACCTATCACGTGGTGAACTCGAACGACGACGGAATCTCGCTCGACACCGTCGTCGACTGGCTCATCGAAGCGGGTTGCCCGATCCGCCGGATCGACGACTACGGCGACTGGCTGACCCGCTTCGGTTCCGCACTGCACGCCCTACCGCCGCGGCAACGGCAGCTGACCTCGTACGCGTTGCTCGACGCCTACCGGACGCCGGCTCCGCCGGTCGCCGGATCACCGGCGGCGACGGTCGTGACCGCGGCGGCTGTCCGGGCGGCCGGGCTCGGCGGCGCCGGCGAGATCCCGCAACTCACCCGTGCGCTCATCGGCGGGTATCTCGACGATATCCGCGAACCCGGCGCGGTTTCGGCGTATCGACGTGGAACCGGTCGGTCCGGGTGATCCGGCCGGTGCCGGACCGGAGCTCGATTTCCCGGTTCGACCGTCGCTCGGCGAAGATCTTGCGGTGACCTCAGCTGTGGTGTCGACATTGGTGACGAGTCTGGTCCCCCTGCTGGGCGCGGCCCTGGGTGCCTCGGCGACACTGCTGGTGCAACGGAATTCGACACGACAATCCAGGCACGAGTTCCTGGCCGAGAGCCGGCTCGCCCATCGCGAGGAACTCAAATCGGCGATCCTTGCCTATCTCGAGGCGGCGCAGCGACTGCAGACCGAGTTCGATATCCGCGAGCGGGGCGGTACTCCGGCGGATCCGAGGCGACTTATCGAAGGTGTCTGGCTGGCGGAGAAACAGGTCGAGCTCCTGTGCTCCGAAGAATTGCGCGGCCGGATACTCGCCCATGCCGCGGCGTTACAGGACGTCGTCCGTGATCCGGTGACCCACCCGGATTGGTGGGCGTATTGCGAACCACGGCAACACGACCTGCTGGCGCAGGCGAAAACGGAGCTCGCGCGCGATCGCGCGTAGCGAGACGCCGCACGGCACCACTCGCGGGTGGTGTCGGTCACCGCGCGGATGGATCGCCGGACGGGGATGAGTCGGCGCAGCGCGCTGTCTGCGACGGGCGCAGGGATCGCACTCACCGCGCCGGCCCGGCCGATGCAGGCGGGCCCCATCACGCGGCGTGCCCCGATACTGCCGAGCCGCGATCGCTCGGTCCGGTTGAGCGCCTCGATGCTGCTCGAGGCCGAGTGCCGGTTGACCGCCGCCGGGCCGCTGAAGCCGCCCCGCGGCGTCGTTCTACTCTTCGGTGAGCTGCCCACCTGCCATCTCCCAGCGGCGGGTCGCCCGCACCGAATCCAGCATGCGGCGGTCGTGGGTCACCAGCAGGAGCGTGCCGGTGAACGAGTCGACGGCCTGTTCGAGCTGTTCGATGGCGGGTAGGTCCAGATGGTTGGTCGGCTCGTCCAGGACGAGCAGGTTCACGCCGCGGGCCTGGAGCAGCGCCAGCGCGGCGCGGGTGCGCTCGCCGGGCGAGAGCGTGTCGCAGGCACGGTTGACGTGCGGGCCGCGCAGGCCGAATTTCGCGAGCAGGGTCCGCGTCTCGGCGTCGGGCCAGTCGGGCATCGCCGCGCCGAAGGTGGCGGCCAGGGTCGCGGTACCGCGGAACAGGCCGCGCGCCTGGTCGACCTCGCCTATCTGTACTCCCGAACCGAGTGTGGCAGTGCCGGTGTCGGGAGTGAATTTGCCGAGCAGCAGGCCGAGCAGTGTGGATTTCCCGGAACCGTTCGGACCGGCCAGCACGATCCGATCGGATCGGTCGATCCGGGTGGTCACCGGGCCGAGGGTGAAGTCACCACGGGTGAGGGTGGCGTTCGTCGCGGTCGCGACGACGGAACCGCTGCGTGGCGCGGACGCGATCGCCATCCGCAGCTCCCATTCCTTGCGCGGCTCCTCGACCACATCCAGTCGTTCGATTCGCCGCTGGGTCTGCCGGGCTTTGGCGGCCTGTTTCTCGGTGGACTCGGCGCGCATCTTGCGGCCCGCCTTGTCCGAATCGGTCTTGCTCTTGCGGCGGGCATTGCGGACACCGTGTTCGAGCCAGTTGCGCTGCATCTGCGCCCGGGCTTCCAGACCGGCCCGGGTATCGGCGTATTCGTCGTAGGCCGCGCGGGCGTGCCGCCGCGCGATCTCGCGTTCGGCGAGATAGGAGTCGTAGCTCCCGTCGTAGAAACCGACCTGCTGCTGGGCGAGGTCGAGTTCGAGGACCCCGTTGACGGTGCGGGCCAGGAACTCCCGGTCATGGCTGATGATCATCAGCGGGGTCCGCACCCCGGTGACGAAGCGTTCGAGACGTTCGAGCCCGTCGAGATCGAGGTCGTTGGTGGGTTCGTCGAGCAGCAGGATATCGAAACGCGACAGCAGCACCGAGGCGAGACCGGCGCGGGCGGCCTGACCACCCGACAGGCCGGTCATCGGCGTATCCAGGCCGCCGGCGAGGCTGCCGGTGAGGCCGAGGTCGGCGGCGGTCTCCGCGGCCCGCTGCTCCAGATCGGCGCCGCCGAGTGCCAGCCAGCGTTCGAGGGCGGGGGAGTAGGTGTCGGCTCCGCCGTCCGCGAGGTGTTCGGCAGCCGCGTCCATGACCTGCTGGGCGTGCGCGACACCGGTACGCCGGGCGAGGAACCCGAGCACCGTCTCACCGTCGACACGTTCGGGTTCCTGGGCGAGATAGCCGACCGTGGCGTCGGGCGGGCTCAGCGTGATCGCGCCCTCGTCCGGCAGGCCGTCGGCGAGCATCCGCAACAGAGTCGACTTGCCCGCGCCGTTGACGCCCACCAGCCCGATCACATCGCCCGGGGCGAGGGTGAGATCGAGGTCGGCGAACAGGATGCGTTCGGCGTGCCCGGCCGAGAGGCCGCTGGCCTGCAATGTTGCGCTCACCGGGCATATTCTGCCCGGATCGGGGGCGGCGTCCGGATCTGGCCCCGCTCGGATCGGGGTGCGTTCCGCCGGGGCCGGGCTCGCGGTGCGGTCAGCCGGCGACGAGAGCCCGGCGGAGAACGTGTTTGGTGAGCTTGCCCGACGGGTTCCGGGGCAGTTCGTCCACCAGTACCAGTTCGCGGGGAATCTTGTAGCGCGCCAGTGTGCCCGCGAGGTATTCGCGCAGCTCGTCGAGTTCGAGCCGGGCCCCGGCGGCGGGGACGGCGACCGCGACCACGGTCTCGCCCCACTCGGGATGCGGGCGGCCGATCACCGCGACGTCCAGCACGTCGTCGTGCCGCGCGATCGCCTCCTCGACCTCTTGGGAGTACACGTTCTCCCCGCCCGTGATGATGACGTCCTTCGTGCGGTCGACGATGGAGATGTACCCGTCGTCGTCGAGTCGTGCGACATCGCCGCTGCGGTACCAGCGGCCTTCGAACACCTCCGCGGTCGCCGCCGCGTCGTTCAGATATCCGACCATGCGGGTGTCACCGGCGAGCCAGATCTCACCCGTCTCGCCCGGTCCGGCATCGCTGCCGTCCGGGCGCACCACCCGCAGATCGACCCCGGGCATCCCGCAGCGGCCGATCGAACCGGCCTTGGCGATCTGCTCGTGCGGGTAGAGCGCGGTGCCGGTGGGTCCCATCTCGCTCATGCCGTACACCTGGTAGAAGTCCTCGGATCGATATTCGCGCTGGAGCCGGCGCGCGACTTCGGCGCCGATCGGCGCACCGCCGTAGGTCCATCGGCGCACCGACGAGAGATCGAAATCGGCGAGCCGCTTTCCCGCGGCGCCCACGGCCTGCAACGGTGCCAGGTAGGCGATCGGCGCGCCGAAGAAGGCGGTGATCCGCTGTTCCTGGACGGTCTCCAGGAACTTCAGCGGGTGGTATTCGCGCATCAGGACGACGGTGCCGCCCAGGAACACGGTCGTCACGAACCAGACGTTGAGCGGGGCGGCATGCCAGATGGGCATGGCGATGAGAACTCGCTCGTCGCGGTCGAGACCGAGTGTGGTCGCGATATAGGGCGCGACCGTCGTGATCGAGCGATGCGTGTGCAGGCAGCCCTTGGGCGCGCTGGTGGTGCCCGAGGTGTAGAGCACCTGCGCGATATCGGATTCCGCGGCCGGTTCACCGTCCCATTCGTCGGCCGCCGCGGTCAGCCCGTCGAAATCGCGTTCGGTGGCGGTCGTGTCGGTGCCGAGCTCGGTCAGCAGCCAATCGACCTGCGGTGCTCCGGCTTCCGCGTTCGCGCGGAGGTCGGCCGAGACCACCCCGACCGCCGCGCCGCAGTGCCGCAGGGTGTATTCGATCTCCGGGGGCGCGAGCTTGTGATTGACCGGTACCAGCGCCGCGCCGGCCCGCCAGGCGCCGAAGGCCGCGACAGCGAACCCCGGACTGTTGTAGGTCATCACCGCGACCCGGTCGCCGGGCCGGACTCCGCGCTCGCGCAGCACCCGTGCCGCACGTTTGGAGGCGGCGAGCAGTTCGGCGTAGGTGATTCGCTCGTCGCCGTAGACGATGGCGTCCTTGCCGGGGTATCTGCGAGCCGAGCTCTCCAGCATCGTGGTCAGGTTCATTCGGCTGCTCCTCGTGCTCGCCGTCGGTCCGCCGGGCATTGCCGTGGTCCGGGTTTCGGTCTACAGTTCGTGTGCGAAGAATTGAATCACGATTCAAAACTTATCGGAAGGGGTGCGGGCAGGTGGTCTACCGGCCGACGGAGAAGACGCGCGCCGCCCGGGCGCAGCGCCGGGCGGCATTGCTGAACGAAGCCACCGCACTCGTCGCGACCGGCGGATTCGCCGCCGCCACTGTCAAGGCGATCGCCGAGCGCAGCGAGCTCAGCGTGGGCACGGTCTACTCCTATTTCGACGGCAACACCGACCTGCTCGCCGCGGTCTTCCGCGCCGGTGCAGATCAGGAGCTGGCCGTCGTGCGCGCCGCGGTCGACCGGGCCGACGGTGCGCCCGCGCAGCTGCGCGCCCTGGTCGAGACGTTCGCGATGCGCGCGATCCGGGGCAGGCAGCTGGCCTGGTCGCTGCTGTTCGAGCCGGTCGATCCGCGGATCGAGGCCGAGCGCCTGACCTACCGCGCCGCCTATCACGAACTGACCACCGAGATCCTGCGGGCGGGCATCCGGGCCGGGGTGTTCCCCGACCAGCATCTCGGCGTCACCGCCGCCGCGTTGATCGGTGCGATCAGCGAAGCACTCACCGGCCGCCTCTCCCCGAGCCACGCCGTCACCGGGGACGAGGACGCCGGCGACCGCCACATCGTCGAGTCGATCCTGCGGTTCTGTTTCCACGGCATCGACTACAGCGGCGCCACGGCCCGCCGGTTGCCGGATTCCCGGCAACCGGCCCGAGATATCGAAGGGACACCCTCGTGACAACCATCGCCCCCGCGGGATTCCGCACCCATGAGGTCTTCAACCAGGCGCCGCCCCGTACCGAGGTGAACGAGTACACCTCGAACATCCCGCTGCTCGAGGGAGTGACCCGGCACGAGGCCGGATGGGCGAACGGGGCGCTGGCCGACGTCGGCGATCTGGTGGGTACCGAATCCTTCCGGTCCGACGCCGAACTGGCCAATACGGTCACCCCCGTGTTCCACTCCCACGACAGGTACGGCAACCGGATCGACGAGGTCGAGTTCCATCCGGCCTATCACCGGATCATCGGCGCCGCCGTGGCGCACGGTGCGCATACCGCGGCCTGGGCCGACCCCCGGCCCGGCGCGAATGTCGCCCGGGCCGCGACATTCATGTTGTTCGCGCAGGTCGAGGCGGGCCACGCGTGCCCGATCTCGATGACCCACTCGGTGGTCCCGGCGCTCGAGTTCACCCCCGAGATCGCACACACCTGGTTGCCGCGGCTCTACAGTCGCGGCTACGACGGCCGGCTGCGGGCCCCCGGTGACAAACCCGGTGTGCTCTTCGGGATGGCGATGACCGAGAAGCAGGGCGGTTCCGATGTGCGGGCCAACACCACCCGCGCGGTCGCGAACCCGGACGGCAGCTGGTCGCTCACCGGACACAAATGGTTCTGTTCGGCGCCGATGTCCGACGCCTTCCTGATCCTGGCGCAGGCCCGGGACACGGCGCTCGCCGGCGGCTCCGCTCTGTCGTGCTTCCTGGTTCCGCGGGTGCTCGAGGACGGCACCCGTAATGTGTTCCGGATCCAGCGGCTCAAGGACAAACTCGGCAACAAGTCCAACGCGTCCTCGGAGATCGAACTCGACGGCACCGTGGGTTATCTCGTCGGTGAACCGGGGCGCGGTGTGCGCACCATCATCGAAATGGTCTCGCGCACCCGCCTGGACTGTGTGTACGGTTCGGCCGCCGGTATGCGGCAATCCGTCGCCGAGGCGCTGTGGCATGTCCGGCACCGCTCCGCCTTCGGCGCGACACTGATCGACCAGCCCGCCATGACCGCGGTCGCCGCCGATCTCGCGCTGGAATCCGAGGCCGCCACGGTCACCGCGCTGCGTCTGGCCCGCGCCCACGACGCCGATGCCGGGGCCGGCGAGAAGGCATTTCGCCGACTGGCCACCGCCGTCTCGAAATACTGGATCTGCAAACGCGGTCCGCAGCACGCCTACGAGGCCCTCGAATGTCTGGGCGGGAACGGCTACACCGAGGCGTTCCCGCTGGCCCGCCGGTACCGGGAGCAGCCGGTGATGGCGGTATGGGAGGGGTCGGGCAATGTGATCGCCTTGGACGTCCTGCGCGCGATGACCCGCGAACCGGAATCGGTCCAGGCCTTCGACGCTGAACTCGCCACGGCCCGTGGCGCTTGCGCGCTCTTCGACCGCCATCACGACCGGATGCGTGCCGCGCTCACCGAACTCGCGGTGCTCCCGCCGGACCGGGCGCAGTTGCGAGCCCGGGCGGTGGCATCGTCGATGGCGCTGGGCCTGCAGGCCTCATTGTTGCTGCGCTATTCGCCGACCGCGGTCGCGGAGGCGTTCCTCGCGGCGCGGCTGGGCGACGATCGTGATCTGCACTACGGATCTCTGCCCGACGGTACCGATTTCGCCGCGATCCTCGACCGGCACTGAATCGGCTGTCCATCGGAGTTCGCTCGGACGGGGCCGCGGACAGGCGGAGGGGCCGGGAATACCCTTCCCGGCCCCTCCTGGTCAACGAGTGGGATTCGAACCCACCACATTCGGATCCGAAGTCCGACGCTCTACCGGATGAGCTATCGTCTGCCCCACCTGTGATCGCCGAGCCGCGGCTACGAGTCATCATGAGTAACCCCGCGCGTTGCCTTTACGCTACAGCGGCAGGGAGAGCCGCCACCGGGAATCGAACCCGGATCTCGGGGGTGCGTAGCAGCGTATCCGCACGTCGAGCGATCGATGGAGTTGTAGAACTTGGAGCGAGAAGCTGAGTTTTTCGGCAGGCCCTGGCAGCACCTGCACGGGTGAGTCTCATATTCAGTTTCAGATTGTGCTCCATCCCCCAGCGGGGGAGTCTGTGTCCCGGCTAACCGAACAGGTAGCCGAGGATGGCGTCACCGGGCTCGATATCGGTCACCGGCGTCGCGTTCGCGGTCTCCCGCGCGATACGTACCGCGTCGAGCAGTTTGCCGAGCCGATCCGCGAGGTCACCGACTTCCTTGGCGGGCAGCGCGCCGGAGAACTTGGTGGTGGTCCAGCGGCCCACCACCACATCCTCGTGGTACACCTCCACCTGCGCCGGGTGCTTGTCGGTGGCTGCGGCCAGGACGTGGTTGCGCGGCACCTTCTTGGTCCGCACGGTCTGTGACGGCTGGGTCGCGTAGCAGTCGGTGACCTCGTCGAACGACCACGATTCCGCCGGGTCCAGCGTCGGCAGCTTGGCGACGAACTTCTTCAGCTCGCTCAGCTGCTTCTCCAGGAACAGCAGGTAGGTGACCGGCAGCTCGCGGGCGATGGTGACGCCGTCGACCGTGATATCGGCTTTCGCCGAGCAGTTCGCGGTGTCCTTGGTAGCTGTCACATCGAACAACCGGGTCAGCGTGCGCTTCACATCGGCGATCACCTCGCCGGCCCGCACCTGGACCCGCTTGGACTCCGACGGCAGCTCTTCGCCCATATCGTCCAGCGGCCGGTAGGTGCGTGAGATACCGGCCAGCAGATCGACCTTGCCCACGCGCTGGTAGGCCGCGGTCACGTCGGCGGTCGCCTGCGCTTTCGCGCCCTTCTCGATGGCGATGAGCTGATTCAGCTTGGTGGACACGGGTTTTCCCTCCTTCGGCCACCTCGTCGCGACCGGGATCACCGTAACCGCGCCGGGCCGCGCCGCGCCACCGAAATATCGGCTGCCGCCGTCCGGCGCCCGGCTCCGTGGTGGTGGCGACCACCACGGATTGACCCTGCCGCTACGGCATAGTGTTACCTCGGTTTCCAGTGGCAGGGTTCGCGTCCGGAACACCGGCCACCGTGCGCCCCCGCGGGCGCATCGCCTGTACTCAGTGCTGCCGACCCCGAGCGGAGTTCGATGACCGTGGTACCGAACCGACAGACGCCACCCGAGCTGTTCGATGTGGCGGAATTCTTCGCCGATCCGGTGTTCTCGGGTGCGTCGATCTCCCCGGACGGCACCCGGATCGCCTATCTGGCCCCGCGATACGGGCGAACGAACGTCTGGGTCCGCGGGATCGCCGAAGAACACGAGGACGCGGTGTGCGTCACCCATGACGATCGCCGCGGGATCAAGACCTATTACTGGACCGACGATTCGCGTCGGCTGCTCTACCTGCAGGACACCGACGGCAACGAGGACTGGCACCTGTACCGGGTGGACCCGGACGCTCCCGACGAACCGGCGGTGGACCTGACACCGATGCCACCGGGATCGCGGGTGTTCGCGGTCGAGCCGGCGAAATCGTTCCCCGGTAGCGTTTTCGCCTGGATGAATCGTCGGCCGCTGTTCGTCGATCTGTTCCGGATCGATGTGGCCACCGGCGAGACGACCCCGCATCTCGAGCGGCCGCAGCCGACGGATACTTTCCTGGTGGATCGGGCCGGCGAGGCGGCGTTCTACATCGCGCAGGCCGACGACGGCACCCACGAGTTCTACGCGGTCGATCGAGATACCGGCGACAAGCGGCTGGTCCATCGGCTGGGCGGCCCCGAACATCCCATGGGAGTCCTGCCGGCCCTGGTGACACCCGACGGCACAGGTCTGCTGCTCGGTTCCTATCAGGACAGCGACGATCTGCGCCTGGTCCGCATCGATCGGGACACCGGCGCCGAGACCGTCGTCGCGGCCGTGGACGGGCACAGCCTGTGCACGATGGGTATGACCCCGGGCCTGCCGCCGTCGTTGTTCCTCAGCGAGCGGACCGGTGCGGTGATCGCGGCCCGGTTCGTCGGCGACCGGCCCCGGATCGAAGTCCTGGATCCCCATTTCGCCGAGGTCCACGCGGCGCTCGCCACGCTGTCGGACGGTGTGTTGCACACGGTCTCCTCCGACACGACCGAGCAGCGCTGGGTCGTATCGTTCATCCACGACCGTGATCCGGGGGCGACCTGGTTCTACGACCACAGCACCGGGGAGAGCCGGTTGTTGTTCCGCCCGTACCCCCACCTCGTTCCGGACGCGCTCGCCCCGATGACACCGGTCGAGTTCCCGGCCCGCGACGGGCTCGGGCTGCACGCATTCCTGACACTGCCCGTCGGCGTCGCACCCGAGAAGCTACCGCTGGTACTACTGGTACACGGCGGACCGTGGTTGCACGACACCTGGGGCTACGGTCCGGCGGTGCAGTTCCTGGCCAACCGCGGTTACGCCGTGTTGCAGGTCAATTTCCGCGGCTCCTCCGGGTACGGGAGACGGCATCTCACCGCCGCCGTCGGTGAATTCGCCGGCAAGATGCACGACGATCTGATCGATGCCGCGGACTGGGCGGTGGCGCGCGGCTACGCCGATCCGGACCGCATCGCGATCGCCGGCGGCTCCTACGGTGGATACGCGGCGCTGGTCGGCGTCACCGTCACCCCGGAATACTTCGCCGCCGCGGTCGACTATGTGGGCATCTCCGATCTGGCGAACTTCATGCGTACGCTTCCCCCGTTCGTGCGGGCCGCCATGGCCAACAACTGGTATCGCTACGTCGGTGATCCGGCCGACCCCGCCCAGGAGGCCGATATCCTGGCCCGTTCGCCGATCACCATGGTCGACCGGATCCGCACCCCGCTGCTGGTCGCCCAGGGCGCCAACGATGTTCGGGTCGTCCAGCAGGAGTCCGACAATATCGTCGCTCCCCTGCGGGAGCGCGGTGTCCCGGTCGAATATCTCGTCGCCGACGACGAAGGGCACGGATTCGAGAACCCGGAGAACCAGGTCCGGCTGTTCCGGGCCATCGAGCGGCATTTCGCCGAATACCTCGGTGGTCGCCGGGACGCCGGGAGCCCGTCACAGGCCGAGTAGGTGGTCGCGCCGGTCGTAGTAGAGCAGCCGGTAGGCGTCCCCTTCGCGGGCCCACGCGGTGACCGAGGCGTTTCCGGCGAGGCCACCCGCCGCGACGGCGAGAGTCGCGGCGTCGTCGTGATGTTCGAGCAACCGGCGTAGCAGCAGGATCACCGCGTCATGGGCGACGATCAGCACTCGGCGGTGTCGCGTGTCGGCGGCGAGGCGATCGACGACCCCGGTCAGGCGGTCGGCGACATCGAGGAAGGATTCGCCGCCGGGCGGCCGGTAACCGAGCGGATCGGCGCGTTCGGCCGCGTACTGCTCCGGGTAGCGTCGCCGCACCTCCTCGGCGGGAATATGCGCCAGGGCACCCCGGAACCGGTCGTACAGATTCTGCTCGGTCGTCAGGCAGGGCACCGCGACTCCCGCGGCACGCAATTCGGCCTCGGCGAGCTGCCAGGTGGTCGCCGCCCGCCGGTACGGTGAGCAGAGCACGAGATCCGGGAGTTGCTCGGGGGGAAGCGCGGCGAACCAGCGTCCGAGGGCGACGGCCTGGCGTGCGCCGAGTTCGGTGAGTTCGATGACCATATCGTCGGCTTCGGCGGGGGTCGCGGGGCGTAGACCGGCGTTGACCGTGCTCTGGCCGTGCCGGGCAGCATAGAGCAGGCGCGGTCCTGTGTCTTCGCCGTGTGGACAGGGTTGCGCGGATACGACCGGTAGTTCTCCGGGTGGATGTGTACTCATATCCTCAGGACGTCTCGCGCGGCGTCCGGGTTCCCGGACAGTCGGCGCGGCCCGTCGTGCTGTCCCGCGCCGGCTCGCGGATCGGCCGGTGACGGGTGGAACAATCGGGCACTGTTGCGTGTTGTCCGTAGTGGCGCTACCGTTGGTGCCATCTTCATCTTGTGGATGTAGGTGTCGACTCCCTCCCACAAGGCTCACCGTTCACACCGGCAGTTTCCGACTGCCCGC
This sequence comes from Nocardia sp. NPDC001965, assembly GCF_053594175.1. Classification (NCBI taxonomy): domain Bacteria; kingdom Bacillati; phylum Actinomycetota; class Actinomycetes; order Mycobacteriales; family Nocardiaceae; genus Nocardia; species Nocardia sp. NPDC001965. Next base: position 223,457 of record NZ_JBSFDZ010000002.1, on the reverse strand, counting down.
GAACTTTGTGCTCGTCCCGGAGTTGTTCTCCGGCCGTACCGCGCTTCGGCGGGTACGGCGAGCGTCACCCCCGCGGCGGCCATCGGCCCCGCCTCACCCACGATCTCCTCCGAGGAGGACCCATGCAGAACAACACTGTCCGGATACCGGATACCGCGACCGAGACCGCCTCGGCAGCATCGGTTACCGGAATCCTCGACGTCGACGGTAACCGTGCGGCGTTGCGCGTCGACGGCTATCTGCCCGGACCACGCGATGCCCGCGTGCTGTCACGGCTGATCCACCGGTACGGGCTCCGGCGCGGCGATATCCTCACCGGCACAGCCGGACCCGGCCGCGACGGCGGACCGCCCACGCTGACGGGAGTGGACACGGTCAACGGCATTCCGGCCGGAAACAACACCGCACGAACACATTTCGCCGATCTGATCCCGCTCTACCCGCAGGACCGCCTGGTTCTGGAAACCGAACCGCACGAAATGACCACGCGGGTCACCGACCTGGTCATGCCGATCGGCAAAGGGCAGCGAGCTCTGGTGGTCGCACCCCCCAAAGCGGGCAAGACCTCGGTGCTGGGGTCCATCGCCCACGGTATCGCCAAGAACCATCCCGAATGTCAGCTGATGCTCGTCCTGGTCGGCGAACGCCCGGAAGAGGTGACCGACCTGTCCCGCTCGGTGCCCGCCGAGATCGCCGCCGCGACCTTCGACCGACCCGCCCGCGACCATATCGCACTCGCGGAATTGGCCATCGAACGTGCCAAACGGCTCGTCGAGTCCGGCCGCGACGTGGTCGTGCTGCTGGATTCGCTCACGCGGCTGGCCCGCGCCTACAACTCGGCCGCCGCCGGTTCCGGCCGAATCCTCTCCGGGGGCGTGGACGCGACGGCCCTCGCACCGCCCAAGAAGTTCCTCGGCGCCGCCCGCAATATCGAGAACGGTGGTTCGCTCACCATTATCGCGACAGCCCTGGTCGAGACCGGTTCGCTCGCCGACACCGTCATCTTCGAGGAGTACAAGGGCACCGGAAACGCCGAACTCAAACTCGACCGTCACCTCGCCGACCGGCGGCTGTTCCCCGCGATCGATATCGATCGGTCGAGCACCCGCAAAGAGGAGTTGCTGCTGTCCGCGGACGAGCTCGCAGCGACCGGGTCGCTGCGGGCCACCCTCGCCGGCCGCGATCCGCAACAGGCCCTCGAACTGCTGCTGACCGGCCTGCGCCGGACCCGGACCAACACCGAGTTCCTGACCCAGATCCGCACCGCAGGACAGAAATAGAAACAGGGAATGTAGACGAAATCGCCCGCTGCACTGTGGGCGGCGGGGACCCGATCGGCCGTGCGATCGAATGGTGCCGTTACGACACCGGTGGAGTCCGCCGCGGAACCGGACGGGCTCACCCCGTCGACGCGACCGAGTAGAGCAGATGGGTGCCACGGAAACCCTTCAGTTCGGCTTCGCGGGTGGCAGTGACGGCGATATCGGGCCGACCGGATACAGCATCGCGTACCTCCTCGCTGACGAGGACCTCGCCACCGTGGGCCTGGGCGGCCACCCGGGCCGCCATGGCCACGTTCCGGCCGAAGAGATCGTCGCCGCGGCGTACCGAACTGCCCATATGGATTCCGATCCGAATCCGGACGCTCGCCACCGGTGCGGCCACGGAGCCGATGGCGCCCTGCACCTCCAGGCCGCAGCGCACCGCCTGCTCGGCGTCACCGAAGGCGATCATGAAACCGTCCCCCTGGCTCTTCACGATATGCCCGCCGTATCCGGCGACGCGTCGGCGGATCAAGCGGTCGTGGCGGCCGAGGAGGGCGACCCACGCGCGGTCGCCGAGCCGCTCGTTGAGCGCGGTGGAACCTTCGATATCGGAGAACACGATCACGACGTCGCCCCCGGCGGTGAGCCGCGCCAGATCGGGCCTTTCGACCTGGGCCCAACCGGCCAGGTCTTCGATCGAACTGAGTACTGCCGCGCGTAAACCCTTGCGCCGCACGAGGCTCGCGGTCTGCCAGACCGTCTTCACTGCTTCGCGGCCGCCGTTCATCAGTAGTTGCCGAGTATCTGGCCGGCGCTGCTGCAGCGCCACGAGCTCGCGCCGGCTCCGTACCAGCAACTGCCACAGCACGATCAGGCCGACCGCCTCGGCCACGGCAACGGCCGCGAGTACATAGGCGATCATCACCGGTTCCCCGATGGTGCAGTGTCGTCGTGGGGTGCCGAGTCCGCGCCGGCGGCCTGGCTCAACTGCTGGGAGACCTCCGGCAGGTCCGCGTGGATGCGGCGGTCCATGGCCCGGGCGAGCAATTCGTCGGCGACCAGGCGCACCGCCGGGCGGAGTTCGGCGAGCGTACCCGCCAGGCTCAGTAATCGTTCGGGGGAGGGATCTTCCAGGACCTGGTTGACCAGATTGACCCGGAATTCCCGGACGAAAGCGAAGGCCATCCGATCGAAGGCCGCTTCCAGTTCCCAGCTCAACGCGAGAATCGAGCGAAGCGGTAGGCCTACGGCGACGAACGCGGTGGCGGCTTCGAGCAGCCGTCCGCTGGAGTAGACGAAGCGGTCGTCCTCGATACGCAGGTATCCCAGGGCGATTGCCTCGGCGATCGCTTCCGGAGTCGCCTCTTCGCCGAAGCGGTCGAACATCTCGGCGAAATCGATATCGACTTCGCCGTCACCCCACGCCACCGCGGCCGCCGATTCGAATCCGAGCAGTTCCGAGACACCGCCGCCGTGTTCGGCGCTGGTCAACAGGTCGGCGATGCCCTCCAGGCTGTGGCCGCGGGCGAGCAGGTCGGCGATGAGTTTCAGCCGCTCGAGGTGGGTGTGGTTGTAGAAGGCGTGCCGACCTTGGCGCCGGGGGGCGTCGAGCAGACCGCGCTCCTGGTAATAGCGCACGGTTCGCACCGCGACGCCGGCGGCCTCGGCCAGTTCGGCAACTCGGTATTCCTGTGTTCGTGGCGTCATCGTCGTCCTTCCGCTCACCGGTCCGCGAGCCGAATGACGGCAAGCTTAACTGCAACTGTCTCAGCAGATACTGATTCGAACACGAGAAGCTATCTGTGCGTCGTCCACTGACCGGGGATTCTGGCACCTCCGTTGTGGTGCAACTCACCATCAGTTACAGTTTTTACTGATATGGATGGCGGCCCAGCAGATATCGGGGATGCCGTGCATATGGCGGCAAGGAGGTCGAGGTCAGTGCTGACGAGCAGCTCTCACGCTATTCCGGAACTGGAGATCGCCGGGATGCCCGCGGTGACGCATCTGCGTCGCACCCACCGATTGTCCCAGCAGTTACTGGACCATCTGGCCGGTGCCGACAGCGACCGGCCGGGCGTCACGATGCCGTGCGGTGTGGTGCGCTGCGAAGCCGCCGAGGTGGTGGCCGGCTGTCTGGAGCTGGTGGCCGCGGCGCTACAGGGCCGGGCGGTGAGCGATGTGCCCGAGCCGCTGTACCGCAAGATCGAGGACTGGGCAGCAGAAGGTGTGGCGCTGGAGGCGGTGCAGCATGCCACCCATCTCGGGTTCCGTTTCGTGCTCGACCTGCTGGCCGGGCGGGCCCGCAGTGCCGACGGCCCGGTGATGGTAGCTGCGGGGCAGCGGCTGGCCGAGGTCCTGGATCAGGTCATCACCGGCTTCACCCGGGTCTACCTCCGTGAGTTGCGAGCCCATACCGCCGCGCGGCATGCCGGCGCCGAAGCGCTGGCCGCCGCGCTGATCTCGGGAACGGGCACCGCGGAAACGGCCCGCGAGAACGGTTTCCGGGATGTGGATTCCTACGCGGTACTGGCCCTCGCTCTCCACGAGCCGGTGGACGACGCCGACACCGGCGATGATCGCACCGAGGCCCGCCGCCGCCTGCGCCGAGTGCGCGCCGAGCTCTGCCGCGGCGGCGATATGTCCCCCGCCCGGCTCAGCGAAGCCGGCGGCACCGTTCTCGTACCCGGCCACCGATCCGACGATTCCGTAGTGGTTCGGTTGTTCGATCGCCTGCGGGACGCGGCCCGCGTGCCACTGGTGGCCACCGTCGTCCACGCACGCCGCGACGAGGTTCCCGAAGCCACCCGGCGCGCCCACGAACTACTCGACCTCGCGCAGCGTCTGCACCGGCCGGCCGGGTTGTACCGGTTGGCCGACCTGGCGGTGGAGTACCAGATCACCCGGCCCGGGCCGGCCCGGCAGCGGTTGGCGACCGCGTTGGATCCGTTGCTCTCCCAGCCCGAGTTGCTGCACACCCTGGCTACGCATCTGGCCAACGATCGCAACCGGCAGACCACCGCCCGCGCGCTGTATATCCATGCCAACACGCTCGACTACCGATTGCGCCGCATCGCTCATCACACCGGCCTCGATCCGGCGCACGCCGATGATCTGTGGCATCTGCGGGCCGCCCTCGTCGCCAACGCTTATGAAACGGGCCCGGGGGCCGACGCGATTCCGGTGCCGGCGGACCGGGGGAATGCCGAGGCGGCCGAATCCGCCGCGGCGCAGTCGCCCACCACGATCCGGCGGATACCGGGAGGGCTCGCGGAGGCCGCCGGGGCGGCGATCGGATAACGGCCGTGCCCGGCCGGATCCGTTATCCGGTCGCGCGGATGCGCGCGAGGATGATCGCGGCCAACTCGGCCGGGCATTCCTCCGGGACCCAATGGGTGGCGTCGAGGATTTCGTGGCCGAACGGGCCGGTCACGTATTCGGCGGTCAGTTCGGCACCGCGCGGGGCTAGGAAAAGATCCCGAGTGCTCGATACATGCGTGGTCGGGGCGCTGACCTTCTGCCCGGCCCGCCGCCGATCGACGATCGGCATCGCTCGGTACCAGTTCAGGGCGTAGTGCAGCGCGCCGCCGTCGACGATATCGCGGCGCACCCGCTCGAACTGCTCGTCGTCGAAACCGGACAGGGCGGCCGCTCGCCCGCGCAGGCCGGTACCGCCGGCCGGGCCCGCCGCCCGAAAAGCGGCCGACAGCACCGCCTCCGGGAGCCACGGCACCTGGAACAGTGCCATATAGCAGGTGCGCAGAGCCTGCGTACTGCTCACCAGGGACCGTACGAAGGCCATCGGATGCGGTACCGAGACCGAGGTGAGTGTCCGAACCAGATCCGGCCGGCGCGCGGCGGTCGCCCAGGCGACGGTCGACCCCCAATCGTGCCCGACGAGATGGACGGGGCCGCCGCCGAGTGCGGTGATCAATGCCGCGGTATCACCGACCAATGCGCTGATCCGATAGGCGAATCGCCCACGGGGCCGCGCGCCGGGTGAGTACCCGCGCTGGTCCGGGGCGATTGTGCGATAGCCGTGTTCGTGCAGGAACGGGGTGAGCCGCGCCCATTGCGCCGCCGTCTGCGGAAATCCGTGCAACAGCACGATCGGGCTGCCGTCGAGCGGACCTTCGTCGATCACATCGAAGGTGAATCCGTCATTGGTGAACGACGTCAACCGGCTCCCCGGTGAACGCTCGGACGGTGGTTCGGCCTGCATGGTGAAACGCTACGTCACTTCGCGGTGTGCCGCTGGTCCGGTGCGCGGTCGGGTCACGTTGCCGCGCGCTCCAGATTGCCGATGATGCGGGCCATGACATCCATCATCTGCGCGAACTCCTGTTCGCTCACTCCCTCGGCGGCCAGTTCGCGGATCCGGCCCACCGAGTCGGCGGCTGTGGTGTGCACTGTCCGGCCCATCTCGGTGAGGGCGTATCGCCCGTCCGCGCCTCGCGTGATCCATCCCCGGGCGGTGAGGTCGGTGGCAACCTCGCCGAGGTTCTCGGCGTCGACCTCCCAGAACGGGCGCAGTGCGTCGGTCAGTTCGGCGTCGCCGGCCGGCCCGGTGGCAAGGGTGTTGAGGGTCTGCCATTGGCGCCGGGTGAGCCCGGCGTCGGTGACCAGCCTGTCGAAGGTGAGTTCGATGAGCTGGTCGAGCCGTTTGACCTGGTAGCCGATGAGGCGGTGTTCGCCGCCCGGTGCCGGCTCGGCAGCGGGTTCGCCGCAGGCCGTCAGCGGGATGAGCAGCGCGATGGCGGTGCCGAGGAGCAGGGTGCGTGCCTTCATGAGGAGAGGAGCCCTTCAGGTGAATGTGCGAATACATATACATGCTAAATGACATGTACATGTACGTTGATATCATGGCTCCGTGGATGATGTCGAGCGCGTCGAACGAGCAATGGTCGCGATCCGCCGCCGGCAGACCCGGCGGGCACTGGCGCGGGAAGGCGAACTCGCCCGGCAGTCCTTCGATGTCCTTGATGTGGTCGAGAGTTCGCCGGAACCCACGGTGTCCGCGATCGCGGCCGCGCTGGCCGTGGATCAGCCGCGGGCGAGCAAATTGGTCGCGGTCGCGGTCGCCGACGGGCTGGTACGCCGGATGGCGGACCAGGCCGACGGCAGGCGATCGGTCCTGATCCTCACCGAGCAGGGTCGCGATGTCCTCAGTCAGTCCCATCAGCGACGCCGGGCGGCCTTCGACAAGGCGATGACGGGCTGGACCGAGGGTGAACGTGCCGAATTCGCCCGGCTGTTGGACCGTTTCGTCCAGGCGATGCCCTAGCCCGGGCGCCGCCGGGACCGAAGCACGCGGTACCGGCCCCGGCCGCGGCGGATGGGCCGGCGTCCTGTCAGGACCGGGCCGCCAGCCGCTCGTCGGCGAGACCGTCGCGGAGCCCGCGCAGGAATTTGCGCTGCACGAGCAGTGCCGTCGCCCCGAAACCGAGGCAGAGGCCGAGCCAGATGCCCGGCCCGTGCCAGCCGACCCCGAGGCCGAACAGCAGCATCGCGGGAACCCCGACCGCGAAATACCCGATGAGGGTGCTGTGCATCCCGGCCCGGGTGTTCCCGATCCCGCGCAGCAGGCCGATGCACAGGTTCTGTGCACCCTTGCAGTACTGCTGGACGACGGCGAACCACAGCAGGGTGCCGGCCGCCGCTATCACCGCGGTGTCGTGCCGGTGTGCGCCGAGGAAGGGGGTGAGGACGAGTCGCGGAACCAGCACGTACAACAATCCGATCGCGGTCATGAAGGTGAAAGCGATCGTGAAGGTGCGGCGTGCGATGGCCGGGACGGCCTCCGGGGCGCCCTGGCCTATGGTCCGGCTGACCAGGATCGACGACCCCTGGGACAGCCCGATATTGATCTGGTAGACGATGTAGGCGAGCTGGTTGACGATATTGCTCGCGGCCAGCGCGACGGGCCCGAACCCACCCATCAGCACGGTGGCGATCGAGGTGACGGCGGCCTCCGCGCCGTAGGTCAGTGAAATGGGTGTCCCCATCCGCACGATACGTGCGACAGTGGCTCGATCGGCCTGCCAGGCGCGTAGTGACAACAGGTCACCGAGAACCGGATCACGCCGGACGCTGCGCAGGTAGGTGCCGAAGATCCAGCACTGGACCAGGGTGGTGGCCAGCCCGATTCCCGCGAGCCCCAGCTTCGGCATCCCGAACCAGCCGAAGACGAGCAGCGCGTCGAGCAGCGCGTTGACCCCCACCGACCACAGCGTGACCCGCAACAGTGATCCGGCGCGGCCCATACCGACGGCGAACTGCCGCAACACGTTCGACCAGAGCATCGGTACCAGGCCGGGTGCGAGCGTCCAGATGATCGGTCGGGCCAGGTCGAGCACGACCTCGTCCTGGCCCATCCACTGCAGGGCGTAGCCGAGCGCCACCAGCGCCAGCGCGCCGGCTGCCGAGGTCAGCGTCGCGACCGCCAGTGCGGCGCGCAGGCAACGGTGGATCTCGGCGCGCGCACCGGCATCGAGTTGCCCGCTTCCGGTGCGCTTCTCGCCCCGCCCGGCGGCTGCGGCGATCAGATTCCCGGCGCCGGTGACCATACCGACGCACATGGTGCGGAGCTGGTTGTACAGCAGCAGGGCCAGCCCGCCCGCGGCCAGGGCCGTCACGCCGAGGAAACCCATCATGGCCAGATCGACGGTCGTCAGCGCCACCTGGGCGAGCTGGAGTCCGGCGATCGGTGTCGCGAGCGCGAGAATCGCCCGGTAGTCGCGCCACTGGAAGGTCATGGGTCACGCTCCCTGTCGCTGCGGATCGCGGGCCGCGAGCCGCAACGATTCGTCATAGGCCCGGAAGAGTCGCACGATGCGCTGCTCGGCCGCCCGGTCGTAGAGACCGTGGGCGGTCAACCAGTCCTCGTCGTACACCGAGTCCAGGTACTTCTCGCCCGCGTCGCACACCAGCACCACCACGGTGCTGGCCGCCGGGAGCCGCACCAGTCTGCGCAGCGCCACATGGACGGCCGCGCCCGCGGTGCCACCGATCAGGATGCCGGTGCGGCGCGCGACCGCCCGTGCCGTGGCGAAGGCTTCGATATCGCCGACCCGGCAGTGCGCATCGATGATGTCGTATTGCACATTGCCGCCCACCGGGAACCCGGCCGGACTGCCCGCACCGGTCTGCCGGTAGGGGCCCGCGGTTCCGCCGAAGATGATGGAGCCCATCGGTTCCACCGCGACGGCACGGACCCCGGAACCGAGCCGCCGCAGCTCCTCGACGGTGCCGCACAGTGATCCGCCGGTGCCCACCGCGCCGACGAGGTAGTCGATATCGGTGGCCAGATCCTTGCGCAGTTCCCCGGCCAGTTCTCGGTAGCCTGCGCTGTTGTGCGGATTGTTGTGCTGGTCGGGCCGATAGGCGCCGATCGCCGCGGCGATCTCGGCGGCGACAGCGCGGCGTCGCACGCTACTGGGGCCGCCGCTCCCGTCACCCGCCACCATGACCAGCCGTGCGCCCATCGCCTGCATGGCGCGCAGTTTGTCCGGCGCGGCATGATCGTCGACGACCGCGGTGAAGGTGTAGCCGCGTTCGAGGGCGATGAGGGCCAACCCGGTACCGGTATTACCGGAGGTCGGTTCCACGATATGGCCTCCGGGCGCGAGGTCGCCGCTGCGTTCGGCCTGCACCACCATTTCCCGGGCCATCCGCACCTTGGCCGACCCGGTCGGATTGAACTGTTCGAGTTTGAGCAGCAGTCTGCTTCCGGACCCGGTGCGTACCAGTTCGAGCAACGGTGTGGCGCCGATCAATTCGGAGGCGCGGCGTACGACGTTCTCCCCGCTCGACGGCAGTGTCGCGGTCATCGGTCGAGTCTCCACTGCCATCGATCCTCCACGCTGGTCACCACGACTTTCGGCGGGAGCGGAAGCTGATGGAACTCGCTCTCGTTCTTGTCCATCTGGTAACCGGCGGTATTCGGGTAGAGCAGCAGATCACCGGGGCGGGGGCGTTGCGGCAGGACAACTTTCCGCCAGGTGAGGATGTCGTATTCCATACAGCTGGCACCGCCCACGCAGGAGGCGACCGGCCGGGGATCCGGATCGGTGGTCCGCGGGATCAGGATCGGATCGGGGAGGAATTCACTACCCTTCCACTGCTCTGAGACGCTCATGCTCAGTCCGTGCGCGGTGGTGATGCCGTACTCGGCGTTCTGTTTGAATCCGAGTACCGGGAACACCGTGAACCCGGAATCGATGAGCAGCGCCCGGCCCGGCTCCAGGAACAGGTCGATTGCGGCGGCGCGCAGTCGATCGGCCAGCGTTCGTCCCCGGCGCCGCACGTTCAGGACGGCTTCCAGCATGGCCGCGCCGGTCGGCTGCTGGGCATAGGGGTAGAACTTCTCGAACCGCCTGCCCGTGTGGAACCAGGCGTCGTGGTGGTCGCGGGTGAACGCGGTCCAGTCCTCGTCCCGGACGTACCTGCAGGCGAAACCGCCCCCGATCGAGAGCGCCGAGACCGGAAGTCCCCGTTCCCGGGTCCGCGTGCACAGTTCGATCAGATCGTGCGCGAGTTCGCCCCGGGGCCCGGCCTCGTACCCGTCCAGATGAAAGGAGAACCCGGTCAGTTCGAGGTGTTCGCGCAGTTCGGCGCAACGGTCGACGGCGCGCGCCAGATCGGATGCCGCCGAGCCGAAGCGGCTGTGCGGTGCGGCGGGCGGTAGCACGCGCAACAGGATGCGCAGCCGGCCGGCCGATCGGGCGATCTCACCGGCGCGTTCCAATTCGTCGAGCGCGTCGACGGCGACCACACAATCGTGGCGAGCCGCCAATCGCAGCAGCGCATCGGTTTTCGCCGCGCCCGTGACGCCGATATCGCGGCCGCGCACACCGTGTGCGAGTGCGTGTACCAGCTCGGGTTCGGAGGCCACGTCCACCCCGGCGTCGAGATCGGCCGCCACCGTCAGCCAGCATCCCGCCTTGTTCGCCTTCTTTCCGTAGTAGACCCGGCCGCGTATTCCGGACCGCGTCAGCACGTCCTGGAACGCGGCCAGATTGGCGGCGAACTGAGGGGGATGGACCACATGGAACGGTCCGCCGACCGCATGGTGGATATCGGAAAGCAAGCGGCGGTCGGCGCGCACCGCTCGTTGCCACTCGGGTTCGAGCGCGGGCAGGGTGGGCAGTTCGTGTGGTGTGGTCAGGTCCACAGTCGCACCTGCTGTCCGCGACCGGCCGCGACGGCCCGGGTCGCCAGGGCGTGGGCCACCGGGATATCGGTGATCACCATCCCGCTGGAGAAAGCGAAGACGCGGTCGGCCGGATCCCGCCGGCCCGGAGCCCGGCCTGCGACGATATCGGGGAGTTCGGCGTCGATGACGAGTTCACCGTCGCTGCCCGCCAGCCGTGTTCCGGTGACGCCGAGTTGCCCGGTACTGGTCGCGATCGTGTAGTCCGCGGCCCGCAGCGCGCCGCTCTCGACCCCTTTGCTCGCGACCGAGATCAGCAGTCCGCCCGGGCGCAGCCATTCGGTGCGCACTTTCGGATGCGCCGCGCGACCAGAGGCCACGACGACGATATCGGATTCGGCGACCGCCGCCGGAACGTCGTCGACGAGTTCGAGTTCGCGGTCGGGGAACCAGCGCCGCAATGCCGCCCGGCTTTCGGTGATTCCCTCGGGATGGGTGCCGAAGAGACGGAGCCGGCGCAGCCCGGGCAGTGCGGTGAGCAGGTAGGGGAGGGTATTGCGCCCCTGGATTCCGGTCCCGATCATCAGGGCGCTCGCTGCCCCCTCGGGCGCGGCGTATTTCGCGGTGATCGCGGTGGTGGCCGGGGTCCGGGCGGCGCCGACGCGTTGGCAGTCCATCAGCGCGAACGGTGACCCGGTTGTGTCGTCGTAGAGGCTGATGGTGGTGTAGTACTTCGCCGCGCTGGTACTGCCCTGGCGGTAGGAGGTCTTGAATCCGAGGTGTTCGAGCGAACCGTCGTAGCCGAGCATCGAGTAGGAGACGGCGTCGCGTTCGGTATCGGGCAGCGGCAGCATGAGTTTCACCGGACACCGGGATTCGCCGCGGGCGAAGGCCAGGTATCCCTCCTCGACGAGCTCGATGACCTCCTCCGGGGTGATATCGATATCGGCCAGATCGGTGCGGGTGAGGATGTGCAGGGCGTGGCTCATGGAACTCCGATGTCGTGCGGTCCGAACGTGGTTCGTGGTGGATCGGATGTAAAGCGTTGGGGCAGAAGGGTGTCGGCTCCTCTCGAATCGGTACGCCGAGAATGGTAAATCATCGATAACGATAATCGTTATCATTTACGCAGTGATGTGGAACACGTGAGGTGCGCCGGGTTGTGGTTCGCGCGCCGCGGGTTCGCCGAACCCGGCCGGCTCCCGCGGCCCGTCGTGCGGCCGATCCGTCGGCGGGGTGGGTGAGTCGAGAGCGGTGAGTTTCCTGTGCGGGTGTGGCCGGGCTGCCCCGGAGGTTGCGGGCTGACTGCAAAATGTATGCATAATGTTCTGCTTGGCTGCCTTGAACAGGTAATTAATAGAAAATCTTGCGGATCAGAACTAGTTCTGCGTACATTATGGCCGGTCGATGTGGACTGAGTCACACGCTCGTGGCGGTTTGTCCCGCGTCACATCGTCCTCAATCCACGGGTGCGCCGGGTGCGGTGCGCCGCGGGTCCGGGTGTCCACGGGGGCGTCCCACGGCCCGACAGGTCAGGAGCGACATGAGTACACAGTTGCGGCCCCGCGCCCGCGGGAACGTTCGCGCCATCGTCGGCGCGACGGTGGGGCATACGATCGAATTCTTCGACTTCACCGTCTACGGATTCCTCGCCGTCCACATCGGCGCGACCTTCTTCCCCTCCGCGGACCCGACCGCGGAGTTGCTGAGCAGCTTCGCCGTATTCGGGCTGGCGTTCTTCGCCCGGCCGATCGGCGGGATGGTCTTCGGTCCGCTGGCGGACCGGATCGGCCGCAAACGGGTGCTGGTGCTGGTGCTGACCGTGATGGCAGCCTGCTCCGTGGGTATCGGGGTACTACCCGGTTACGACAGCTGGGGTATCGCCGCGCCGATCGTGCTGGTCGTCCTGCGGACACTGCAGGGGTTCTCGGCCGGCGGTGAGTACGGCAGCGGTAGCGCTTTCCTGCTCGAATACGCGGGCAAGGGCCGTCGCGCGTTCGGAATCAGCTGGCTGACCTTCGGCACCACCGCCGGACTGATGCTCGGGATCACGGTGGTCACCGCGCTGACCGCGGTCCTCGGCGACGACGCCATGGCCGCGTGGGGCTGGCGGATCCCGTTCCTGCTCGCCGCGCCGCTCGCCGGTATCGCGCTGTATATCCGCGCGAAGCTGGAGGAGACCCCCGACTTCCAGGAAATGAGCGAACGCGACCAGCTCAGCACCTCACCCGCGCGCGATGTACTCTCCGGCGGCCGCCGGCTGGCGCTGATCGTCGGCATCGGTGCCATGCACGCCACCTGCTTCTACGCGGTGTTCACCTATATGCCCACCTATATCGGCACGGTCAACCACTTCGGTTCGACCTTCTCGCTGATCTCGACCATGATCGCCGGGGCCGCCACCATGGTCGCCCTGCCGCTGGTGGCCCGTATGTCCGACCGGGTCGGCCGCCGCCCGGTGCTGCTGTGCGGTTCGATCGGCTTCGCGATCGTGGTCTTCCCGGTCTTCTACGGGGTGACCCTCGGCAACGCGGCGCTCGCCCTGTTCGCGCAACTCGTGCTCGGTCTGCTGACCGCGACGTATCTGTCGGCCTCGGCCGCAGCCATGCCCGAGCTGTTCCCGACGGCCATCCGGTCGACCGGGGTCTCGATCGGGTTCAACATTCCCGCCGCCGTCTTCGGCGGCAGCGCCCCCTTCGTGGCGACCTTCCTCATCGCGCAGACGGACTGGATCCCGGCACCGTCGATGTATCTGCTGCTGACCGCGGTCTGCGGTGCGATCGCGGCGACGGTGTTGCGTCGTGACGATCTGCACGGCGAAGAGCCGGTTGCCGCAACGGATTCCGGCATCGGCGCTGCTCCGGGGCCGCATACCGCTCTGGTTCGATAACGGTCTGTCACTGTCCGGGGAACCGGGCACCACCACTGGAAGGTCAGCGATGAACACATCCCGGTCGAGCGAACTGACCCGTAACGCTGTCGCCGAGGTACGCACCTGGATCCTCAACGGAGAGATCGAACCGGGGGAGCGATTGCGCGAGGTCGATGTCGCGGCCCGGCTCGGGATGAGTCGTACTCCGGTACGGCAGGCGTTCCAGCTGCTCAGCGCCGAGGGGCTGCTCGACGCCCGGCCGGCCGGCGGATTCGAGGTGCCCCGCTGGTCCCAGGAGGAGATCGACGAGATCTACCAGCTGCGAGCGCTGCTGGAGTCGTTCGCGGCGCGACGGGCGGCGATGCGTTCGGAACAGTTGCCGATCGGGCAGCTCGCCGACCTCGCCGCCCGGATGACGCGGCTCGCCGCCGAGGACGAACCGGACCGGCATCTGCTCGGGGAGCTGAACTTCGAGTTCCACCAGCTGGTCTTCCACTCCTGCGGAAGCCCGCGGCTGGTCGCGGCGCTCACCGGGGTCACCCATGTACCGCTCATGCACCGGATCTTCTTCATCTACACCCGGGCCGAGATGGACAAGACACTGCAGGAACATCACCTACTCGTCGACGCGCTGAACGCGGGCGACCCGGACTGGGCGGCGAGCGTGCAGCACGCCCATATCCTCGCGGCCCGGTCGGTGCTGATGAACCGGCTCGCCCGCGCCGACTGACGCGATCCCCCGTTCCGAATCCGAACCGACCGTCCCGAACCCATTCGAGGAGAGCCATGACCATCGGCGCCGATATCGTTGCCGGACCCGGCGCGACGACCGAACCGGCCGGAGCCGCAGCACTCGGTCCGCAGCGGTTCCTCGCCGGGGCGGCGGCCCTCCCGGCTCCGCTCGTGGTCGGCGGCATGCTCCGCCACAGTGCCACGGTGACCACACTCGTCTCCCCGGCGAACCGGGCCGACCGTTACACCGTCGCGGTGGCCGACCGAAGTCTGGTCGCCGAGGCCGCCTCCTGCGCGGAGAACGCGCGATCGGAATGCGCACAGCTCGATCGGCATGCGCGGGCCGCTGTTCTCGAAACGATGGCCCACGCGGTCGCGGCCGACCGCGCGATACTCGCCCAGGTGATCACCCGGGAGGTCGGCAAGGCCGTCCGGGACTCGATCGGCGAGGTCGATCGCGCGGTCGCGACACTGCGTGCGGCCGCGCACGCCGCCGCCGGACTGACCGGTCGTGAGATACCGGTCGACGCGGTGCCCTCGGGACGCGGCCGCCGGGCCTACACCCGCTGGGAGCCGGTCGGAACGGTCACCGCGATCTGTGGTTTCAATTTCCCGTTCCTGCTCGCCGTGCACAAATTGTCCGCCGCGATCGCGGCCGGCTGCCCGGTACTGCTCAAACCCAGTGATGTCACACCGTTGTCGGCTCTGTCCCTGGCCGGATACGCTGTCGACGCGGGCTGGCCGCCGGCGGCGATCAGTGTGCTCAACGGGGACGCCGAGGTCGGGAAACTCCTGGTCGAACATCCCGACGTCCGGCTGGTTTCCTTCACCGGCAGTACCGCGGTCGGCCGGCAGATCGCCGCGGTGGCGGGTGCGCTGCTCAAACGGACCGTGCTCGAACTCGGCTCCAACACCGCGACCATCGTCGCCGCCGACGCCGATCTCGAACAGGCCGCGGCGCGCTGTGCGCAGGGTGCGATGGTGTCGTCCGGGCAATCCTGTATCTCGGTGCAGCGGGTGTTCGCCGACCGCTCCGTGGCCGCGGCTCTCGCCGACCGGATCGCCACCGCCGCAGCCGCTCTCACGGTCGGCGATCCCTACGACCCGGCGACCGAGGTGGGCACCGTGATCTCCGAACAGGCGGTCCGGCGGCTCGACGCGCTGATCCGCGATGCTCGCGACCGGGGCGCGGCCGTGCTGACCGGCGGGGTCCGCGACGGCATCGTGCACCCCACAGTGTTGCTCGACCCGTCGGCGGATGCCGAGATCAGCCGGGCGGAGGCATTCGGTCCGGTGGTCGCCGTGTACCCGGTCGACACGCTGGCCGAGGCGGTGGCGGCGGCGAATTCGCTGGACTTCGGCTTGATGACCGGACTGTTCACCGCTTCGCTGGATACCGCCGAATACCTCGCCGGTGCCCTGGAAGCCGGAGGTGTCCATGTGAACGATTGCGCCAATTATCGCGCCGACAACATGCCCTACGGAGGTATCAAGGGCAGCGGTTACGGAAAGGAGGGCCCGGAATCGGCCGTCCGGGAGATGTCGGTCGAGAAGGTCGTCACCTGGCATCGGTGACGGCCGCCAATGCTCGAGTTGTGAAAGTGGAAGTGTTGCAATGAATCGACAGAACCCCGTCGACGTCGTCCTGGTCGGTGCCGGTCTCGCCGGCGGGATCACCGCCGCCGAACTCGCCGCGGCCGGCCTGTCGGTGGTGTGCCTGGAGCAGGGCGACTGGCCCGACTACAGCAGAGCACGCGCCGATTTCGCCGATTTCGAGGTCACCGCGGATCGGCACTGGGCCCGGAACCCGAACACTCGCCGGGCCGAGGCCGACTATCCGGTCGACGACACCGATTCCGATATCAGCCCGCTGATGTGGAACGGCGTCGGCGGCGGGACAGTGCTGTATTCCGCCAAATGGCATCGGTTGACCCCCGGCGATTTCCGGGTCCGGTCACTCGACGGTGTCGCCGCCGACTGGCCGATCTCCTACGAGGAACTGGCGCCCTTCTACGTCGAAGCCGAACGGCAACTGGGCGTATCGGGGCTCGCCGGTGATCCCGCCTATCCGGCCGGGGAGGGGCCGCCCAATCCGCCGGTGCCGATCCGGGCCGCCGGCCGGCTCATGGCCGATACGCTCAACGACCTCGGCTGGCACTGGTGGCCCGGATCGAACGCGATCTCGACCACCGTCTATCGCGATCTGAAACCGTGCCGTCAGCACGGAACGTGTATGGCGGGCTGCCCAGAGGGCGCGAAGGCCTCCACCGATCTCACCCATTGGCCCGCGGCCCTGAGCCGCGGCGCGCAGCTGGTCACCGGCGCCCGCGCATCCCGCATCCTCACCGAGAACGGCCGCGCGACCGGTGTGGAGTACATCGACCGCGAGGGTCGTATCGACGCCGTGTTCGGGCACGCGGTGGTGTTGTGCGCCAACGGTCTCGGTACGCCCCGGCTCCTGCTCATGTCCGCCGACGCCGATCACCCCGACGGACTCGCGAACTCCTCCGGTCTGGTCGGCACCCATCTCATGATGCATCCGTTCGGCGCGGTGGCCGGGGTGTTCGAACAGGATCTCGGCACCACGGCCGGATCCTGGGGCCAGCAGATCTCGTCGATGCAGTTCTACGAGACCGACGAATCCCGCGGGTTCGTCCGCGGCGCCAAATGGGGTCTGCAACCCACCGGCGGGCCGCTCGGGATCACTCGCTCCTACCCGTGGTCGCAATCCGATGCCCCGATGTGGTTCGAGGATTTCCATACGACCCTGCGCAGCCGGCTCGGGCATACGCCGATGTGGAGCATTGTCGCCGAGGACCTGCCGATGGAATCCAACCGGGTCACTCTGTCCGCCACCATGTCCGATTCGGACGGATTGCCGGCACCGCGAATCGAATACCGCACCGACGACAATTCGCGGGCCATGCTCGAATGGCATGCGCAGCGGGCCGTCGAATCCTTCGAGGCGGCGGGCGCGGTGGAGACCATCGTCGGCCCGATGGTGAAGGAGAGCGGCTGGCATCTGATGGGAACCACTCGGATGGGTGATGATCCACGCACCTCGGTCACCGACCGGTACGGGCGCACCCACGATATCGACAACCTGTTCGTCTTCGATTCGAGCACCTGGGTGACCAGCGGCGGAGTGAACCCGGCCGCCACCCAGGCCGCGCTGGCCCTGTGGAGCAGCAGGCATCTCATCGAGACCAAGGGGCAGAAATGACGGTCACACCATCGGCCGCCGAACTCACCGACGACGATCGCGAAGCCGCCTATCTCCTGGGTGAGGAACTGATCCCGGCGCAGGACGGAGAACTGTCCGCCGACGAAGCGGGGGTCGCCGCGCGGTTCCTCGACGAGGTGCTCGCGCTGCGCCCGGATCTCGTCCCGGGATTCCGGGCGATCCTGCGGGAGTCCAGGGATCGCGATCCGCGCGAATTCTGCGAATCCCTCGCCGTCGCCGAACCCGGCCGGTTCCAGCTGCTGACTTTCGTGATCGCCGGCGCTTATCTGATGAGCCCACGGGTGCGCGCACGATTGGGGTATCACGGTCAGATCGGTGAACCCCAGGCGGGAGAACAGCAACGGGAGTACACCGAGGACGGACCGTTGCAGGTGGTCCGCGACCGCGGCCCCGTCTACCGGCCCACTCCGGCTGTGCGCCGGGATCCGGCTCAGCCGACGCGGTAGCCGCCGCTCGGGTCGGTGAAGCGTGCGCCGTCGAATCCGTTCAGCACCGCGGTCATCTCGGCCACCATGCGGTACATCG
The DNA here is from genome assembly GCF_053594175.1 of Nocardia sp. NPDC001965. NCBI lineage: Bacteria > Bacillati > Actinomycetota > Actinomycetes > Mycobacteriales > Nocardiaceae > Nocardia > Nocardia sp. NPDC001965. The sequence continues at coordinate 205,668 of NZ_JBSFDZ010000002.1, read as the reverse complement.
CCTCGACCGCGGTGTTCTCTTCGGCATCGTCGGACCAGGTATCAGTGTTCATTCGAAGTCGCAGCGCGCACGTTCTGCCCGGTTGGCGAAACGTAGCCGTCGAGCCGACTGCCGACCGCGCTGCTTCCTCCTTTCCGGTGATCGAATCGAGTTCCCGGCCCCTGGGGGCCGGGCGGGCGGATGTCAGCGAGTGGTGGCTGTCGGAGCCGGTGCGGCGGAGCGCTGGAGGTGGTGGCCGGTCCGGCGCTGGAAAGCATCGCCGGCGCGCAGGACCGCGGCCTCCGCGAAAAGGGCGCCGGAGATCGACATCGACAGCGGCGTGCCGTCGTCGGACAATCCGATCGGTACGGCGAGCGTCGGATTACCCAGCGGATTCCAGTACGGCGTGTGCAGTGAGGGCAGGACGCCGAGCGGGTCGAGCGGATCGAGGGCGGCCAGCGCGGGCGCGCCCAGGTGCCCGGTCGGGGTGACCACCAGATCCACGGTGCCGAGCAGTTCGGCCATCCGCTGCGCGGCGATCCGCCGGACCCGCTGGGCCTGAACGTAGTCCGGGCCACTGGTGGCCGCGCCACCGGCGAGGATGATGCGGGTCGCCCGGCCGTAATCGTTCCACCGAGTGCGCAGGGTGTCCCGATGGTAGGCGTGTGCCTCCGCGAGCATGACGACGATATCGACGGCGGTGAGTTCCGGATACATGGGCACCTCGACCGGTACGACGGTGGCGCCGGATTCCCGCAGGGCTTCGATCGCGGCCCGGAACAGCTCCGGTTGGGCGCGATCGATACCACCGGCCGCGTAGCGATCCAGATCGTCGACGCCGACGGTGACACCGCGCAGGTCACCGGTCAACGCCCCGGTGTAATCGGCGACGGGTGCGGGGGAGCTGTAGGGATCGGAGGTGTCGTGGCCCGCGATCGCGGCGAGGACCGCGGCACAATCGGCGGCACTGCGCGCCATCGGGCCGATATGGTCGAGGGTGTAACCCAGCGGCACCACACCGGATTTCGGGACCCGTCCGAAGGTCGGCTTCAGCCCGGTGATCCCGTTGTAGGCCGCCGGGATCCGGATACTGCCCGCGGTATCCGTGCCGATCGCGGCGCAGAACATCCCGGCGGCGACACCGCTACCCGAACCCGAACTCGAACCGCCGGCCCAGCGGGCCGGATCCCAGGCATTGCGCGGCACGGGGAACGGTTTGTCCGGGTCGGGGGCGCCGATGGCGAATTCCATGGTGGTCGTCTTACCGGTCACCACGGCACCCGCCTGTTCGAGCCGCCGCACGACCGTGCAGTCACCGACGGTGGCTGCCCACGCCGGGTCCAGCACCAGGCTCTGCGCTGTGGTGGGCCCGTGGGAACAGGCGAGAATATCCTTGACCCCCAGCGGAATTCCTTCGAGCGGGCCGATCGGCAGCCCCGCCTCGATCTTCGCGTCGGTGCGGGCCGCGGCCGCGCGGGCACGGTCGTCGAAACGTGTCAGATAGACCCCGAGCTCGGCATCGGCGGTGTCGGCGGCGGCGAGCGCCGACTCGACGAGTTCGGTCGCGGTGGTCTCACGGCGGCGCAGCGCGGCGGCCGCCTCGGTCAGCGTGGGCAATGCGGCCGGGACTGTGGTTGTCATCGGGTCCTCGTTCTGCGGTGGCGCGTTTTCCGGTGGTGCGAATTCGCGGGAACCGGCGGGTGGGTGATTCAACGCGGCAGTGAGCGGGTCATATCGATCCGTGGAATGCCGCCGATCTCGAGTTGGATCTCGCCCCGGCAGACCCCGAGTGCGTAATCCACGGCAGTGCCCGCGCTGTCGCGGATGGTCTGCTCGACCAGGAGCACGGGTTCGCCGGGCAGTACATGCAGGAGCGCGGCCGCGCAGTCGTCGGCCCGGGCGGCCTGCGCCCCCACATCACATCCGGTGATGTGGACACCTCCGGAATGCAGCAGCGCGTAGAAATCGTCACGGAAGGTCGCCTGATCGATACCGGCTGCCTCGGTGGCCCGCAGATAGTTGGTGAAGACGGCGAGCGGCCGGTCGTCGACCAGCAGGACGTATTCGATACACAGGCAGTCCGCGCCGACGTCCACATCGCCGAGGTGCGCGGCGATGACCGGCGGCGCCGGTGTCCACGCCCAGTGCAGCAGTCGTGGCGAGATCCGGCCCAGCGCCAGATGCTCCTCCAGCGACCGGCCCGCCGGCGGAATCGAGCCCGCCACCACATATTCCTCCCGGATGGGCACCGTCCCCAGCCCGCGCCGGCGTTCGATCAGACCGTCGCGGCGCAGCAGATCCAGCGCCGCCCGGACCACGTCACGGGAGACCCGGTGCCGGGTCATCAGTTCCGATTCGCCGGGCAACCGGCCCGCGCCGAACGCACCCGACCGCAGTTCGGCGCGCAGTAGGTCGCGCAGGCGCCGGGCGGTGAGCTGGGCCGAGGTGGGCAGCAGGCGCCGGACCTGTTCATCGAAGACCGACCGGCCGGGTGCCGAGTCACCGGGGGAGAGGCGTTCGGAATGTTCCGCGGTGGGATGCATGGTCGTAGCGTGCGACGAGAGCCGGTTACGCGACAAGGACCGGAGGTAAACCTGTGGTTACGCCCCGGCGGACGGGGCCGGCGCGCCTTCTACCTGCTGTTTCGTTCGGGGATCGGTGGGTTGTGCGGTGGTGGAGGAGCGAGTGTGCCGGGTGGCGCGGGGCGCGGGGCGCAGTTACGCGGACCTGCGGCACCCGGCCGAGTCCGATCGCGAGCAGACCGGACCTAAAGAACTGGCGATACGTAGATATGCGCATCAAACAATGTTCGCGACGACTCCTGCCGGAGCGCGGCGGCGCAGTCACGTCAAACGATCTCGGGAGAGGGGTGGACGGACGGGAGGTCCGCGAGTACGCGGGTCACGGTCTCGGCCATGCGGGCACGGAACATCTCGGGGCCGAACGATTCCGCGTGGGCGCGGATCCGGAGCGGATCGAGGTCGGTGGTGGAGTGGTCGCGCAGCGCCGCCGCGAAACCGTCGACGACCTCGTCGTCGACGCCGACCGCGATATGGGCGCCGCTGAGACCGGGTACCACGGTGTCCAGCGATCCGCCCGCACCGACAGCCAGGACCGGTGTTCCACAGGCCATCGCTTCCACCGGAACGATCCCGAAATCCTCCACTCCGGGCATCAGCAGGGCCCGGCAGCGCCGGTACATCTCGACCAGCACCTCATCCGGCGCGGCGCCCAGGAACGTGGTCTCCGGACCCGCGAGCGCTTCGAGCCGGCGCCGGTACCGCCCGTCACCGACCACCACCAGGCGCGCCCCGGCGCGTTGCGCGGCGCGGATGGCAAGGTCGGGGCGCTTGTAGGGGACCAGGCGGCCGGCGAACAGCAGAAAATCCTCGCGCGGCACCGTCGGATCGGTGGCGAAGCGATCCAGGCGAACCGGGGGATTGACGACGGTGGCGGGCAGGCCCCACCAGCTCCGGACCCGGTCGGCCACCGCGTGCGAATTCGCGATCACCGCCGTGAGGTGCGGTGCCGCGGCGGTTTCGGTGCGGCGGGCCAGACCGCCGAGAGCGGCCAGGGCCGCGCGTCCGGCGCGGCTGTCCGCTTCCTGCGCCCGGAAGGCGGGATCCCAGGCCCAGCGGGCGGGACTGTGCACGTATGCGATCACCGGGGCATCGGTGGCGAAGACCGCCTGCGTGGCGAAAGCGTGATGGCTGACCACCACCGCGTCGAATTCACCGCGCAGCGGCAGGCGGCGCAGCGCCCGGGGGACCAGCGGCAGCAGCGGCGCGTGCGAACGCCGGCCGGTCGCGGCGTAAGCGCGGGACAGCCAGGTGCCGGATACGGTGTCCCAGGGTGGGTGGGCGATCGCCGGCGCGGCGGCGGCATCGACGATCGGCGCGAAAACCCGCGCCTGCGGCCAGGTGCGGGCCAATTCCCCGACAACCGCTTCCGACCCGCCGTATTCGGTGAATCGCTCGTGCACGATGGCCACCCGCGGGCGCCGCGCCGTGGATCCGCCGCCTGCCGTCGGCGGGACCTCGGTGGTCCGGGGTCCGGGGTCGTGAGCCGGTGCGGTCACCGCACTACCTCCTCGGTGAGACGCCGGGGCGCCGCGCGGGCGCGCAGAGCGGGAGCCACGGGCCGTCCGTCGAGCAGACCCGCGACCGATCCCTGTTCGAGGGCGCGCCGGTAGACCACCGCGGCATCGCGGCAGGCCTCGACGGTGTGGTCGATATCCCGGTCGGTATGGGCGGCCGAGGTGACGAACGACTGTCCGAGAACCCCGCGGCGCAGGAGTTCTTGAAGGAACAAGGTGCGGAACTCCTGGGAGGGGTTGCCGTCCGGGTCCAGCGTGTGGAACATCAGGCACGACGGGCGACCCGCGACGCGGAGGTGTTCGCCGATACCGAGCTCGGCGGTGATCCGTTCGATCCCGGCCCGCAGCCGCCGACCGGCGTGTTCCATCCGGCCCACCGGATCGGTGGTGGCATAGGCGCGCACCACGGCCCGGAAGGCCGCCAGCGCACCGGTTTCCGGGCCGTGCGTGGTGGACAGCAGGAAGACTCGGGCAGCATCGGTCCGCAGGCCTCCCAGTTCGAGGTATTCGCGGCGCCCGGCCAGGGCGGCGATCGGGAAACCGTTGCCCATGGCCTTGCCCCAGCACGACAGGTCGGGGACCACACCGTATACCTGCTGCGCGCCGCCGGCCGCCCACCGGAATCCGGTGATCATCTCATCGAACACCAGCAGGGTCCCGTAGCGGTCGCACAGGGCGCGGACGCCCGCCAGGTAGCCGGGCGGGGGTTCGTGCAGGGCGGTCGCGGCTTCCATGACCACGCAGGCGATCTCCCGTCCGGCCAGCAGGTGCTCCAGGGCCGGAAGATCGCCGTAGGGGAAGGAGACGGTCGGCTGCCGGGGGATACCGGCCGACATCGCGGTCGTCCCGATGAACCAGTCGTCGACCGAGAAGAACGGCTGCGCGCAGACGGCTGTCGTGACCCGCCCGGTCACCGCGCGCGCCAGGCGTACGGCGGCGGTGGTGGTATCGGAACCGTTCTTCGCGAATTTCACCATCTCCGCGCCCGGTACCAGGTCCAGGAAATCCTCGGCGGCCGCGAGCTCGAGCACGGTGGGCCGGGAGAAGTTCACCCCGTCGGCGATGGCCGCCGCGACCGCGTCGACGACCGGACGGTACCCGTGCCCGAGGGTGACCGATCGCAGGCCCATCCCGTATTCGACGAATTCGTTGCCGTCGCAATCGGTGACCCGGCAGCCGTGACCGCGGACCAGGACCGGGGCCATCCGCTCCGGGTACTGGTCGGACCCGCGGGCGTAGGTGTGCGCGCCGCCGGGCACCAGCTCGTGCAACCGAGCCTGGGCGCGGTCGCTGCGGCCGAAATCGGTGATCACACTCGCTCCTTCCCGGCTCAGCAGCCGGACTCGGTGAAGGCCTTCAGATATCCGGCGCTCTGCCGCACATACATCCAGGCCCGGAACACCGGATCGGTTCGGCTCGGGCTGGCGACCATGGTGATCTCGCCGTCGAAGCAGCGGCCGACGATATAGCGGGCCCGGGAGACGTGCGGGGTGAAGGTGACGACGATGATGTGCCGCCAGCCCTCGGCCGCCGCCAACCGGCGTATCTCCTGTGCCTCACCACGGGTGGTCCACGGGCGGGGTTCGAAACAGGTCACGCGGAACGGGAACGGGCTGTGGCAGTAGCGGTCCATCCGTGGATCGTCGAGCCCGGTCGACGCCGAGATCAGCAGCTCCGGTGCCCAGTGCCGCCGGGCCAGTTCCAGTCCGATATCGAACCGTTCGTACGGCGTGCCGCCGAGCACCACGATGGCGTCCGCCGGCCGCAACGGATCCACCTGGGGCCGGACGAACACCGGCCATCCGGCCACGGCCGCGAGAACGAGCAGGACGAGCGCGGCACCGGCGGCCTGCCACGGCCGCCGATGCGCGGCGGCGGAATACGTGGTCATCTCACCGGTCCGGACGGTCCCGGCCCAGCGGCGCGGTGCGCAGGGCGCCGTCGGGGGAGACGACGAGCCGCCAGTACCCGCCCTCCGGATCCCGCAGCACGACTCCGGCATCGGCACGGTCGGATACCCATGCACCGCTGGCCAGCACCGAGGCCAGCCCGGCGCCGTCGGGTGCCACGGCCCGCAGGATCTCCTCCGCACCGTCGGCCCGGGCAGTGACCGGACCGGTGAAGGTCGGCCGGTGGGTCTGACCGCGACCGAGGACCTGCCAGTTGCTGGGGAACACTCGGGGTGCGATCTCGGTGCCCGCACCGGAGACCAGATTGACGGCGATACCCTCCGGGCAGCCGGCCTCGGCGATCCGCAGCTCGGTGGGGCTGCCGCCGGGATCGGCGTCGAAGGCGATATTCGCCAGATACGGCTGGCGGCAGTAGACCAGGTCGATATCGCACGACCGGGCCGCGACCTTGCAGTTCACCATCCCGAACTGCGACGGTCCGCCCTGACCGGCCACCCCCACCTGCACGGCGATATCGGCACCCTCGAACCAGATGTTGGTGAGCCACCAGTTGTTGGCGGCGCCGTCGACGAACAGATGACGGTCGGTCGTCGCCGGGTCGTTGTCGGAGACGAATTCGCTGTTGGTGAGGGCCAATCCGGCATTGTGATCGTTGCCGGTGCCCAGGACGCCGATGCGGTTACCGGAGAACTTCGACGAGGTGACGTAGTTCTGGATACACGAGGTGCTCAGCCCGACCCCGAAATTGTTGATATCGCAATCGATGAACGAGGTGCCGCCGGTATTCGCCTCCAGTACCACGCCTTTCTGTCCCGCGTAGCGCGGCCAGTTGTCGGCGAGGTGGTTACCGCGGATGAGGACCGTGTCGAAACTGCAGCGGAAACATTCCGCGAGACGGATCGCTGTCGCGTTGGGACCCGACAGGTAGAAACCCATGCGGGCGAAACGGATCCGCTGTTTACCCGCCAGATCGACCAGAGTGGTGTCGCGATCGCAGAACACCGTGGTGACATCCGCCCCGTCGCCGTACACGACGGAGTGGTCCGGGAGGTCCGGCCAGGCGGTGATCCGGTACTCGCCGGCCGGGAGGTACACCACCGGCGGGGTGCCGTCGGTACGGCACGCGGTGGCCAATGCCTCGGTATCGTCGGCCTTTCCGTCGCCGACGGCTCCGAAGTCCCGGATATCGCGGACGGTCGGCGACGCAGTCCCGGAGGCCATCACGATCGGCGCGGGTGGGCGGCCCGAGGCGGCCAGGGGTACGGTGACCGCGCCGATTCCGGCCGCACCCAGCCCGGCCGCGAGCAGATCCCGCCGCTGGATCCGGGCCCGGTCGGCCGGCTTCGCCCGATGTGTTTCGCTCACGACCGCCGCCACCAGGTCCGCCGCGGCGCCACCGCCACCACACCCGATACCGTCGCGCCGGCCGCGATCAACCCGGACACTGCCGACTCGACCCGGTCGCGGCGTCCACCGAGCCGGACCACACCGACCGTCCCCGCCGGGTCGGCGGCCACGGCCGCGGCATCGGTGGGCGCGATATCGACGACCACGCGATCGAAGCGTTTGCCGACCTCGCCCAGCAGTGCTTCGAATCGCGCGGAGGCCAGCAGATCCGGCGTGCGCTCGTCGGCCCTGCCGAGTGCGAGCACGACCACCGACCGCTCCGGCCACGGAACGAACGCCTCGTCGACGTGGATATCGTCACGCAGGACGGCGGCCAGACCTTCGGCTGCGCGCGCACCGGTCTCGGTGGGGACGGCCGGGGTGCGCGCCTGGAGATCGTCGAGCGGAAGGGCCGGTGTCTTGCGCACATCCAGTTTGACCGTGGGCGGATCGAAGATCTCGCCGCGGACCACTGCCGAGGTACGGCCGGACGCGGCGGTCACCAGTTCCCGGGACGGATGCGGATCGCGGACCGGCCAATCGCTGTTGGGCGCCGCCGGCTGGACCACGGACTCGGGCAGCAGGGTGGAAACACCGTCGCCGGCCGTGTTCGCGTCGATCACCAGAACCTTGGCGCCGGTGGCACCGAGCACCGATCCGGCACCGAGCACCAGCGCGGGTTCCGAGCGCCCGTCCAGTGCGGTGATCACCAGACGCCCGGCCTCGGGCAGCCGGGCCCGCAGCGCCCGCAGGTCGGCGGACTCCCGCTGGGTGCCGAGCGCGACCGTGCCCAGGACGGGCTGTCCGAGCGCGGTCAGTTCCGCGCCGTCGCGTATCCGTCTGTTCAGCCGGTCCAGTAGATACGCCACGGCCGCGCCGAGCAGCAGCCCGGCGATCGCGCCGACCGCGTATTGCCGGGAGCCGCCCGGACCGCTCGCCTCGGCGGGGGCCTGCGCCGCGTCGACCACCGCGACCCGCGCGGCCGGGGCGGCGGTGACCTCGATGGTCTCCAGTTCGTCGACGAGGGCGCGGAACTGGGCGACCACCTGGTCGGTGAGGACCCGGCTGGTCTCGGCGTCCTCATCGGTCACCGATACCCGGATCAGCGAAGTCGCCGGTGGAGTGTCGGCGGCGATCGCGGCGCGCAGTTCCTCGCGGTCCAGATTCAGGCCGAGCTGGCCGATGACCCGGTCCACCACATGGTCGCTGCTGATCAGCTCCAGATAGGACCGCACCCGCTGCTGGGCGGCCAGACCGCCCTGGTAGGAGTCGGCGACCGAGGTGCCGGTCGCCATCGATATGTAGAGGGTGCTGGTGGCCGTGTACGTCGCCGGTGTCGATTCGACCTGGTATGCGGCCAGGCCCACACCGAGTGCGGTACCCGCCAGCAGCGCCGCCCAGTAGCGGCGCAGCAGGCGCAGGTAGTCGGGCAGTTCCATCATTGTCTTCCTTCACTTCCCACGCTCGCGCCGACCGGTGCCACGGCGGGGCCGGCCGGTAGTTCTCGATCAGGTGTGCCGGGCGGTCCGTGTGCGCGCCGCCAGTGCCCCACCACCAGCCGCACCAGCCACGCCAGGATCACGACCTGCAGATATTTGCCGAGTGTTTCGGCGCTGCCGAGCATGCCGCGCTCGAACACCACCGGGACCTCGATCAACGCGATACCGAACAGCACCGGCACCAGATGGCGCGTGTACAGCGACCGCGCCCACCCCACCAGGACGACCGCGGTGAACGCGACGCCGACCACGACCCCCGGCAGGCCGCCGATCACGTACCCCTCACTGATATTGCCCTCGGCCAGCGATACCGATACCTGGCTCATATCGACCGAGGCGCCGCGTACCTCGGTCGCCCAGGCGGTTCCGGCGTGCAGTTTCTCCTCTGCCAGCAGCTGGGCGGGCACCATACTGCGGGCCAGATGCCCCATCACCTCGCCGGGGCTCAGCCACGAGTACGGTCCGATGTAGTAGGCGTCGGTCGCGGCTTCGAGCAGGTCGAACCGGCGGAGCAGGCTGAGGAACGGCCGCACCCCCGCGGGGTAGGCGCCGTCGACAGCGGCTGCCTCGGCGCGGAGATACGGTGAGGTCTTCAGCGACTGCAGTGTGTCGAATCCGGCGATACCGGTCACCGACACCGCACCGATCCCGAGTACTTTCGCCCGGGTCCACCCGGTGAGCGCGAATCGCACCGCCACCGCCAGCGCCGCCCCGAGGATCGGTGTCTTCGATTCCGTGGCCGTGGTCCACCACAGCTCACCCACCATGAGCACACCCAGAACGGCGATCGTCGCGGATTCCCGCGGCGGGCGGGCGAAGACGATCAGCCCGACCGCACCGAGGGTAGCGGGCATGGTGAGCAGGGACAGGACCGGCGACGAACTCTGCACGTCACCGGCTTGTCCGGCCGCGCCGGAGGCGACGCTGAGCAGGCGGGCGAATGTACCCAGCACGTACAGCACCCAGAGGGTCGCGATCAGATCCGGATCACCGGCCAGCGGGGCGCGGGTGGGCCGTGGCCGGCGCCGCGTCCACAGCACGAAACCGAGGACGATCAGCGCGTACCCGGTGAGCCCGAACGCAACCGGTCGCAGTGCCGCTTCGATACCCACGTCGTAACCGATATCGGCCAGGCGCGGGTCGGCCACATTGTCGCCGAAATGCGGTTCGGGACGCACGATCAGCAGCACCACCGGGCGCGCGACATAGGACATCGCCCAGTACAGTGCCTGCGCGATCAGCAGGACTCGCAGCACCCCGTGGGTGAGCAGGGCGGCGATCACCATCGTCGCCAGCGCCGCGACGACCACCAGCAGCGGTCCGTTCGAGGTGACGAGGTGCGGGATCAGCATCGGCACCGTCCCACGGCCGGTGAATCATTCGAGCGCACGCAGGATCTCCTTCGCCCGATCGGTGTAGGTGTGCCCGCCCTCGACGATCCGCCGGAACCCGGCTTCGGCGGTTTTGGCCGCCTGATCGGGGTAGGACGCGCAGCGTTCGAGTATCTCGTCGAGTTCGTCCCGGCTGGAGAAGAGGAACGCCTCGGTTCCGTCGTCGAGCAGTTCGGCGTGTTCGTCGGTGCGTTCGCCGACGAAGAGCCCACCGGAGGCCGGTACCTCGAAAGTGCGGCAGGTGTGCGTATCGCGGTTCTCGGAGTTGAGCAGCACCAGATTCGCTGTCACCGAGGCGACCGCGATCGCGAAATCCTCGCCGTACACCGGACCCGCGACGGCGGCGCGGGTCGTCTGCAACTGCCGCACCCGGCGCCACCCGGGGCCCCGCACCAGCAGTTGCGACCCGTAGGTGCGTGCCAGCGAGACGATGCCGGGCCGCCGGTCCGGGCGGCAGGCCCCGATGAAGCCGACCAGGAACTGGCGGGTGCCGCGCCGGGCCGCCGGATGATGCCAGGCCGGGTCGTAGGCACTGCGCACGAACAGCGTCCGGGAAACTCCGCGGCCGGCGAGTTCGGGCAGGTTGTGCCGTTTGGTGGTGACCACCATGTCCCATTCCGATTCGTGTGCCAGGTAATCCGCGGTGGTGTTCGCCGGATTCGAGACGTCGTCGGGGCTGTAGTGCACATGCATCGCGGCGGGGATCTCCAGCAGCCGGCGCTGGTCCAGGAATACCGATTTGAAACCGAACACCAGGTCGGGATGCAGTTCGGCGGCCGCCCGCTCCAGCCGGGTGTGCACCCGGTCCACCGTCCACGGCGCGCGCCGCTCACCGGTTTTCGCGTACGACCACGACGGTGACAGCCGCGGCGGCAGCGTCACCGGGGTGGAGTCGACCACGATCACCTCGTGGCCGAGCCGGCGGAACCCCTCGGCGAGCGAGCGGGCGTTGCTGCCGAGCCAGTCGTCGCCGACGAACAGAATCCTCATCGCGTCCTTCTCCTCTGCGCGTCGGCGGGCAGGGGGCTGCCCGCGGCGCGTTCCCGCACGATCAGTGCGCGCATGCGCGCGAGATACCAGATGGCCACCGCGAATTCCGCGGCCACGATCCCGGCGGCCAGCGTCCACACCGAATGTGTACGCAGGGTGAGCAGCAGGGCGCACGCGGCGACGACCGTGCCGGTGGCCGATCCGATCAGCACCCCGACGGTGTCCTGGCGAACCGGCAGGATCGCGGTGGTGACGAACGAGGTGACCGTGGTGGCCGGCAGGATGAGCGCTTCCAGGCGCAACACCCCGGCCGCCCCGCCGAATTCGTCGCCGAACACCAGTCCGATCACCAGCGGGGCCGCCACCCACAGCGCGGCACTCGCCACGCACGCCGCCGCCACGCAGACAGCCAGTGCGCGCAATGCGGCCGGCCAGAACCGCTCGTCGCCGCCGCGTGCGGCCATGCGGGGCAGCAGGGCGAAACCGATCGGATCCAGTAGCGACTGCACCGCCCGCACCAATCGGTCCGCGGCGGAATAGAGGCCGAGGGAGGCCGCGTTGAGCACCGCGCCGTACACCGCGGCCGCGCCCTGCCCGTAGCTGGTGACCAGCAGGCGCCCCGTCACCACCGGTAGCGCCGCGCGGACGAGTTTCCATGCCCCGCGCGGCCGCCCGGGGGCGCCGAACCCGCGCCAGGTATCCCACCAGGTGAGCGCGAGGCTGATCACCGAGGAACCGAGCAGACACAACATCGCCATCGGTGCGGTGGGGAACCGGGGCAGCAGCGTGAGGAGCAGGACGAGGTAGCCGACCCGGGCGATCGACTGGTACAGCGTGGACGCGCCGAACCGGCCCTGGCCGATCAGCACCCAGTCCTCCGACATCGACCAGAAACCACCGACGAACAACCCCAGCAACACCATGCCCAGGTACTCCGGCGCGCCCGCGGATACCGCCGTCACCAGCGCCACCGCGAGCACTCCGAGGATGCCGCCCCGGATGGCCAGGTAGGTACCCCGGGTGTGGTTCACCACGTCCCGGTCGGTACCCGACTCCTGGACGCGTGCGGCCAGATAGGAGGTGATCCCCAGATCCACGATCAGCGAGCCCAGGAAGTACGCCGACATCCCGATGGCCAGCAGACCCATCCCGGACGCGCCGAGCAGGCGGGCGATCAGCGGCAGTGTCGCCACGGTGACCAGGTACTGGCCGTACTTCCCGAAACTGACGTAGGCGATATCGCGCAGCACCGTGGCGAGTTCGCGGATCCGCGCCGATCCGGTCCGCGGGCCCGGATCGACGGGTGGGACGACCGTGATCACCGGAAGTTTCTCGGTCGGCCAGTCGGCGAAGGCCGGAATTATCTCGGTCGGCAGATCGTAGTCGGGGACGCGCAGGCCGTCCATCGACACGGGATAGTGCCGGTGGACGATCCGGATCGGGATGGTGTGCTGGTCGGGCGGATTCATCGGGCGCGTACCGCCCGCCGTGCCGTGACCTCGCCGAGCAGTCCGGCGACCGCCTGTGCGGTGGCCGCGATACCGAACTCGGCGCTGCGCTCGCGGGCGGCCGCGCCGAGCCTGCTGCGCAGCGCCGGATCGGCCACGAGCCGGTCCAGTGCGGCGGCGAGCGCGACCGGGTCACCGGGTGGGACGAGCAGGCCGTCGATCTCCGGCCGGACGATCTCGGTGGGGCCGCCCGCGTCGGCCGCCACGACCGCGCATCCGGCGGTCATGGCCTCGACCACGACCTGGCCGAACGGTTCGGTGATCACCGAGCAGTGCACCGCGATATCGGCCCGCGCGAAGTAGGGGCCGGGATCGTCCACATGGCCGGTGAATTCGACCGGCGAGTCCAGCCGGGCGGCAGTATGTTCCAGCGCCGCCCGGTAGTCCTGTTCGCCGAAGAAGGTACCGCCCACCAGCTGGACCGCGGCGGGCCGGTGGCGCAGCAGGGGCAGCGCGCGCAGCAGGACGTCCTGACCCTTCCACGGGGTGAGTCGTCCGACCAGGGCGATCCGTACCGCCTCGGGTTCGCGCTGCGGCACCCGGGACGGGTTCGCGATGGGCTCGACGCCCGGATAGGCGATCACCGCGACCCGGCCCCGGGTGTAGAGGGTGCGCAGGGTGGACCGGCTGTTGGCGATCATGCCGCGCGCGGTGGTCCAGCCGAGCAGCCGCAGGGCGAAGGCCAGTATCGGGCCGAAGTATTCACCGCTGACCCGGTCGTGGACCTGCCAGACCAGCGGCACCCCCGCGCGGCGTGCGGCCACCGCGCCCATGAGGAGAGCCTTCGTGCTCTGCGCGACCACCACGTCGGCGCCGTCGGACCGGACGATCGTCCCGAGCCGGATCCCCAGCCGGATCAGACCGGCCGCTCCGGTGAGCAACCGCAGCGGTCCGGACCCGGCGACGCGCAGCGCGGTGCTGTCGAAGGCGTTACCGCAGACCGTGACCGGTATCCGTCGCGCGCGCAGGTGGTCCACCAGCGGCCCCGGTGCGGTGAGCAGCACCGAGGGATCCACCGCGCCGCCCGCGCGGAGTGCGGTCAGCAGTCGCAGTGTCGCGAGTTCGGCACCGGAGGGCGCGGCGGTATGGGAGAGGAATACGGCGCGGATCATCCGGTGAGCTCCCGGTACAGAGCGATATGCCGGTCGGCGGCGGCAGCCCAGGAGAAGGTCTCGGCATGGGCCCGGCAGCGGTCGGGGCCGGGTACCGCGCCGTCGAGGGCGGCGGCGAGCCGGGCGGCCAACGCGTCGGCGTCGCCCGGGGGGACGATCAGCGAGGAATCCAGGTCGCGGACGGAATCGGGCAGACCGCCGCATTCGGTGACGACCGGTGCGCGGCCCGCCGCCAGCGATTCCAGCGCGATCAGCCCGAATCCCTCCAGCGCCACCGAGGGCACCACGGTGACCGCCGCTCGCGCGTACCAGCCGGTGAGCTCGGTATCGGTGACCCGGCCGGTGAACGCGACACTCGCACCCAGACCATGGGCCTGTTCCCGCAGCCCGGCCTCGGCGCTCCCGGTGCCGACCAGTACCAACCGGGCCGTGGGGTGGGCGGAACGCACCGCGGGCCACGCACGCAACAGGACGTCGATACCCATGCGGTGTTCGAGTCGGCGCACGCACAGGACCACCGGCGCGTCGGGCTCGGGCACCGGTGCCGGGCGGAAACGGTCCAGATCGACACCCGGCGCGATCACCGCCACCGCCTCCGGTCGCACCTGGTAGTCGTGTACCAGCAGATCCCGGAAATACGCGGACAGCACCACGAACCGGTCGGCGGGCCGGGCCCGCAGGCGTTCCAGCGTGTATTTCGCACCGGCGGCCAGCGCACCGCCGCCGGCCGCGCGGCTCTCCGCGGCCCACGGCCCGTGGAAATGCACCACCAGGTGGCGGGCGCGGCTGTCGCGTGCTGGCGGCCCGTACAGCGCGAAATGCCGGTCCAGGACTGCGGGTCGACCGGGCGCCGGGACCGGCCGGTCGCGGAACGCGGCACGTGCCCGGTGCCAGGTGGAGCCGTCGGCGGGTCCCCACGACCGGCCGCCCGCCGGTGCGGTGCCGAACGCGGCGGCCGATACCTCGATCCCGGGGCGAGTGCGCAGGGCTCCGAAGAGGTCGGTGAAATAGCGGTTCAGGCCGCCCGGTGTGGTACCGAACCATTCCGAGCCGGTCATATGGACGCGCGGCGGCACGCTCGTCGCTGTCATCGGCGCGACCCGATGCGGTCGCCGAGGAACTGTCCCGCCCGCACCCGCAACCGTTCCAGTGCGGTCCGGGCCAGTCGCAGATCACCGATCGTCACATCCAGTGGCGAGAGCAGCAGCGGACAGTCCCGGGCCAGCCGGTGATGGAAGCGCAGTGTTTCGCTGAGCTTGCTCACCGTCGAGGTGCGCGCGCACAGATTGAACGACGAGGCCCGCCACGCCGCCGCGACGTCGGGCAGACCGAAGAACAAGCCGAACTGCCCCACCCGCGCGAACAGATCCACGTCCATGGGGAACACCAGGTCCCCGCGCAACCCGCCGACCCGGTCGAAATGTTCGCGCCGGAACATCGCCGCGGCGGTCGGCCCGAAATCGGCGGGACCCCGCCGCACGATGGTGCGGGCCAGGGTGCGGGACGTGTGGACTCCGTCGAGACCCGGCAGGCCGAGCCCGGTCTCCACCAGCGCACCCTGCTCGTCGATCACCTGGAACCGGCTGGAGCTGATGGCGAACGCCGGATCTTTCATCACCTCGAGCTGCGCCGCGAGCGACCCGGGCAGCAGGATGTCGTCGGCGCACACCACTTTCACCAGGTCGCCGGTGGACAACGCGATCGCACGATTCCAGTTGTCTCCGATCGCCAGCGTGGTGGCGTTGCGTTCGATCCGGATCCGCGGGTCGTCGAACGACGCGGCGATCTCACCGGTGGCGTCGGCGCTCGCGTTGTCGAGCACCACCAGTTCGAAGTCGAGGTCCTGGCTCAGAATCGAACGCAGCGTCTGTTCGAGCGTCCGCGCGGCCTCGTAGGCCGGGACACAGACCGACACGCTGACCACTGGGGATCCTTTCGATGGAATGGGCGGGATACGCCGAGAGGTCTCGGCGTATCGGCGGGGAACTGTTCGGCAACCGGGGACCGGAGATTTCCGGTAGCCGGAGCGGGTGGTTTTCGAGGAACGGCCGGCGTGCGAAGGGGCAGTGGTCCGCACACCCGGCGGTATTCGCGAGCGTTACCGGATGGGCCGCTCCCGCGTGCCGTGACCGGGTTCGTCCAGTACCCAGCGTCCGGCCAGCTCCGGGAAGCGTTCGGATACTTCGGCGAACAGGTCCGGCACCGTCAGCAGCACCCGGTCCGGCCGGGCGGCGAGCAGGTCCGCCGGAGCGATGATCGGTATGTCGGTGCCCGGCATCCGCCGGCCCTGTTTGCCCGGTGCGGCGTCGGCGACACCCGCCAGCAGTTCGCGTCGGATGCCGGCCCGGCAGAAGAGGGCCACTGCCCGCGAGGCCGCCCCGTAGGCGTATACCCGCTCGCCGCGCGCGGCCGCCGTTTCCAGGATCGCCCGCAGACTCTCGGTGTGGTCGTCGGCCGCGCGTTGCAACCCGTTCAGTGCGTCCGGGTCGTCGGTCTCGGATTCCCGGTCCAGGACCCGCCGCACCGAGTCGTCGGGTGCGGTCTCGCCGTGTACCGCGGCGAGCAGTACCGTGCCCCCGTACAGCTCGAAATCCCAGACGGTGACCACCGACATCCCGGCGGTCGCGAGCATGTCACGCAGCACCCGCAGCGAGTAGTACGCGAAATGTCCGTGCCGCAGCGCGTTCCACTGGCCCTGAGTCACGATCGTGTGCAGCGGGTGGTACTGCAACAGCAGCACCCCGCCCGGCGCCACGGCCGCGGTCCGCCCGGCGACCGCCGCCGCCTGATCGCGTTCGTGCATGAGACCGAACGAGTCCAGCACTACATCGGCGGGTCCTCCGGTGACCGTGAAACCACGGTCGGCCAGCAGTTCCAGCCAGCTGCCGCCGTGCGGGCTGGCGAATTCGCGCACGGTGCGGCCGCGCAGCAGTGCGGCACCGGACACTCGGCGCACCGCGTCGGCGGCCTGTTCGCGCAGCGCGCGCGGCTCCACCCCGCGCGGTTCGGCGGTAACCGTATCGTCGTGGGCGAGTTGCGCCAGCCCGCAGGAGTGACACATCACCATGGCCAGCGGATGCGCGGCCTCGCCGGGGTGCGGATCGGAATCGGCCGACGGGAAGTGATCCGCGGCCGGCATCGCACCGAGATCCAGCACCGGCACCAGCCGTTCGGCACGGCACACCCGGCAGCCCGCGGGATCGGCCGAGGGCACGTCCAGTACGGCCGCCCGTCCACCGTGCGCTGCCCCGGGCCCGCTCATGGCACCATCACCCGGTGCGAATCGAACAGGCGGAACTCGCCGATGTGCTGATCCTGGTGCCCGAACCGTTCCGCGACGACCGCGGCCTGTTCACCCGCACCTTCGACGCCGAGATCTTCGACGCCCACGTGGGTCCGGGCGTCGCCGCCGCGTTCGTCCAGGATTCGCAGTCGCGCTCGGCGCGCGGTGTGGTCCGGGGAATGCACGGCCGCGGCGGCCGCGGCGAAGCCAAACTGGTGCGCTGCGCGCACGGTGCGGTGCACGACATCCTCGTCGATATCCGTCCCGGATCGCCCACTTTCGGGCGCAGCCAGGCCTTCCTGCTCGACGACGCCGACTTCCGCCACCTCTATGTGCCGGCCGGTTTCCTGCACGGTTTCCAGGCGCTCACCCACACCGCCGACGTCTGCTACCGCATCGACCGGCCGCACGATCCGGCCGAGGACCTCGCCGTCGCCTACGACGATCCCGACCTGAACCTGAACTGGCCGCAGGAAGTGACGCTGGTCTCCGCGCGCGATCGAGCCGCGGGCAGCTGGCGGGCACTGCTGGAAACCCATCTCACACACCCGTCCTGACCCGTCGCAGCGTCGCGTCGACCGCACCCGAATCACCGAGCTCCCGCAGTCGCGCCAGGCGGACGAAGCGTCCCGTGAAATCCGCCGCTGTCAATCCGCCGGCGGTGTACTCCGTGTACAGCTCCGCGGCACCCGCGGCGATCGACCAGCGCGCCTCGAAGCCCAGATCGCGCCGCGCCGCACCGAAATCGACCCGGTAGGACCGCGGATCGGCACCGGATTCCCCGGTGATCAGAACTTCGGATCCGGGTACCGCCTCCGCCACCGCAGCCGCGATCTCGGCGACGGTGCGGTTGTTGGCCTCGGTACCGATGTTGTAGGCGCGCGAGCGGATCGCCTCGACCGGAGCCTCCAGGCACACCGCGAACGCTTCGGCGATATCGGCGGCGTGCACCAGTGGCCGCCACGGTGTGCCGTCCGACAGCACCTTCACCACTCCGTCGAGTACGGCATGGCCGACCAGATTGTTGAGCACGATATCGGCGCGCAGTCGCGGCGAGAACCCGAACGCCGTCGCGTTGCGCAGGAACACCGGGGCGAAATCGGTGTCCGCCATGGCCGCGAGATCGTCCTCCACCCGTACCTTGCTCTCGGCGTACGGGGTGAGCGGACGCAGCGGCGCGTCCTCGTCGACCAGGCCGTCTCCGGCCGCGCCGTACACCGAACAGGTGGACGCGTACAGGAAGCGGCGTGTCCCGGCCTCCTTGGCCAGCCGGGCCAGCCGCACCGACGCGTGATGGTTGATGTCGTGGGTGATCTCGGGGACCAGGGCACCCAGCGGATCGTTGGACAGCGCCGCGAGATGTACGACGGCGTCGAAACCGGTGAGCTGCCCGATCGTCACGTCCCGCAGGTCCACCGCCAGTCTGGGCGGCTCCTTCGGGGCGGTACCCAGCACGCAGTCGGCGAACCAGCCGGTGTCGAGGCCGACGACCTCGTGGCCCCGGGCCCGCAGTACCGGGACCATGACGGTGCCGAGATATCCCTGATGACCGGTGACGAGAACCCGCACCGCTACACACCTCCCAGATCGAGCACGGCCTTGGTCAGTTCGAATCCTTCGGCGTATCCGGTGTGGCACTGCACGCCCCGGATCCGCGCCAAACCCAGGAACGCCGCGTCGTCGAACCAGTCGCGCGGTGCTTGTGAGGGATAGCATTCGGCCAGCAGCCGGGCCTTCTCCGCCGCGATCTCCGGTGCCACCGGATGCAGCACCGCCGGCCGCGGCGTATCGGTCTCCCATTTGAGGATCTCGTAACCGAGCACCAGATGGTCGCGGAATTCGGTGGTCACGAGTTCGGCCAGCAACCGGTGGTCCTGATGGGCGTCGCCGCGCTGCGGGGCGAAGACGATATCGGGCTCGGTGCCGCGCCGGAATTCCGCGAGGGCGGTCTTCACCCGATCCCAGTGCGCCGGTGCGCGCCCGTCCGGTATGTCCAGCACCGTCAGTTCGAGTTCGGCGTCCGCGCAGAACCGGCCGAGCGCGGTGCTCTCCTCCTGTGCCCGGGCGGTGCCGCCGCCGGAGAGCACCAGTGCGCGTACCCGCAGACCCGGATTTCCGCGGGTCAGGGTGAGCAGGGTCGCGCCCATGCCGATGGCGATATCGTCGCAGTGCGCGCCGAGCAGCGCGACCTCGGTGAGTCGCGCGGGGGTCAGGGGCATCACGAAGCGGCCCGCTCCCAGACCATCCACGGGCGGTCGCCCCGGTGATATCCGGCGTCGAGTTCGGCGCGTTCCTTGAACGTGTCGGCGGGTTTCCAGAACCCGTCGTGCTGATATCCATGGAGTCGGCCCAGCGCGGCCAACGCTCCGCAGCTGTCTTCGACCAGATCGCCGCCCTCGGGCAGATGGTCGAAGATCTCCTGGGTGAGTACGAAATAGCCGCCGTTCTCCCAGATCGGGAGTTTGCCGACTGCGGTGATCTGCTTTACCTCGCCACTGGGCAGCACGTCCACGCAATGGAACGACGACTGCGGCGGCACGATCATCATGGACGCCGCCGCTCCCGAGGCGGTGAACCGCTCGATCATGCGGTCGAGCGGTGCGTCGGTGAGCACATCGGAATAATTGGCCAGGAACATATCGTCGCCGTCGAGGTGGGGGCGGACCCGGCGGAGCCTTTCCCCGATGGCCGATTCCAGGCCGGTATCGACGAAGGTGATCGTCCAGTCGGCGATATCGGAGTGCAGCAATTCGACCCGGCCGCCGCGGATGACGAAATCGTTGGACATCGTCTCCTGGTAGTTCAGGAAGAAATTCTTGATGTGGTGGGCGCCGTACCCGAGGCACAGAATGAACTCGGTATGCCCGAAATGCGCGTAGTAGCGCATCACATGCCAGATCAGCGGACGTGGGCCCACCATCTGCATCGGCTTGGGCGGACTGTCGTTCTCGCCACTGCGCATCCGCATTCCGTATCCGCCACAGAACAACACGACCTTCATCGCGCGGCGACCTCCACCGGACGAGGTGTGACGACCCGGACGGTCGGCAGCGGGAACACCAGCTGTCCACCCCATTCGCCGATATGACGTAACTGCGCGGTCAGTTCGGTCTCCAGATTCCACGGCAGTACCAGTACGAAGTCCGGCCGGTCCGCCTCGATCCGCTCCGGCGGATGGATCGGTATCCGGGTACCGGGGGTACGGCGGCCGTGTTTGTAGGGGTTGCGGTCCACCGTGTACTCGAGCAGATCGGGACGGATTCCGCAGTAGTTCAGCAGGGTGTTGCCTTTACCCGGCGCTCCGTAGCCGACCACGCGCCGTCCGGCGGCTTTCTGGTCGAGCAGGAAACGCAGTAGTTCCTGACGCACCCGTTCGGCCTGTTCGCCCAGTGACCGGTAGCCCGCCACCGAGTGCAGGCCCGCATCCGCCTCGGCCGCCAGCAGTTCCGCCACCCGGACGGTGGGTTCGGCGACGGCCGCGGGCCGTGCCCAGATACGTAGTGACCCGCCGTGGGTCGTGAGTGTTTCCACATCCGCGACCGCCAGGCCGGCCGTGGCCAGTGCCCGCTGTGCCGAGCCGAGTGTGTAGTACTGGAAATGCTCGTGGTAGATCGTGTCGAACTGCCCGTACCGCACGAGATCGCGCGCGTAGTGCACTTCGATGGAGATCCATCCGTCGTCGGCGACCAGAGTCCGCAGCGCCCGGGTGAATCCGCGCAGATCGGGAATATGGGCGTACACATTGTTCGCGACCACCAGATCGGCGGCGCCGTATTCGGCGCGCACCCGGCACGCTGAATCCTCGGTCAGGAATTCGGTCAGCGTCGGTACCCCGGCCGTCCGGGCGGCGGCGCCGACGTTCGCCGAGGGTTCGATACCGAGGCAGGGGATTCCGGCCGCCACCACGTGCCGCAACAGGTAGCCGTCGTTGCTGGCGACCTCCACGACGAACGAGTCCGGGCCCAATCCCAGCCGGGCGGCGGCGGTGCCGGTGAATTCCCGCGCGTGCTCGACCCAGGTGTCGGAGTACGAGGAGAAGTAGGCGTATTCGGTGAACGTCTCCTCCGGCGTGATGAGCGCCGGGATCTGCAGCAGCAGACAGTCCGCGCACACGCGCAGGTGTAGCGGATAGGTGGATTCCGGCAGGTTTAGGTCTTCCTCGGAGAGGAAACTCTCACAAGGAGGTGTCGCTCCCAGGTCGACCACACTGGTCAGCCGGGACGACTCACACAAACGACAATGCACTCGGGCTCCACTCGAACGGTCACGTACATCGGCGGCGCCCCGCAGCCCCGAGAAGTAGCTTCTCTGTGCCGATCGACCGAAAAAATAGCACCTATCCGGCGCATCTGCGACACGGTCCGGGAAGACTTTCCCGCGGAAGTGACCTATGGCATATGTTCAGCAAACCCCGTAACGAACAGGCCCCGTATGACGATGGCGGCCAATCGAAAAGGGTGATTCCACCGTATTCGATGCCGCTCCGGACCGGTCTCCGGCCGACGCTGCCATTCCACCACTTGTGCGCGGCGGCATTGGGGGCAATACTTCTGCAACAAGATCGGCCGGTATGCGCCTTTTCGAGGCGGATCTTGCTGGAAAAAGCGTGTGATCTGCTGTCGCGGACGACAGTCGAGGGCACGGACGTTCGAAGTTCAAGCGGGTACGTTTCATGGTTCTGGATCTCCGTGCGGTCGGGGGCGTTGTCGATCTGCACCTGCCGAATCCCGGTGACCGGGACTCGTGGCGGGCCGGATATGTACGCCGGATCGCCCGGACCGATGTCGCGGTGGTCACCGCGGCGGCCCTGGGCGCGCAACTGGCCGGCATCGCCGCGAATCATCCCCTCGGCTGGGAACTCGAACCACGAACCACCGCCCTCACGCTCGGTATCGCCCTCGGCTGGTCGGTTCTGCTGAGCTGGAACGGATCCCGCTCGCCGCATACCGTCGGCTCGGGTGGCGACGAATACCGCCGGTTGATCTCGGCGACCCTGCAGTTGTTCGGCACGGTCGCGATCGTCTCGCTGATCCTGCGCGCAGACCTCGCACACGATCATCTGGTGGTCGCGCTACCGCTGGGCCTGCTGGGTCTGGTGACGACCCGGACGTTGTGGCGTGGGCACGCTGCCCGGCACCGGGCACTCGGGCGCTACCGCCGCTCGGTACTCGTCGTCGGCAGCCCCGATGCGGTCCGCGCCATCGCGGCCGCGCTCTCCGAACAGGACATGCACGGCTATCACGTCGTCGGTGCCTGTACACCCACCGGCGACGCGCTCGCCGAACCCACCTCGTTGCGGGTCGGCCTCCGTGATGTCCCGATCGTCGGCAACGACCGCTCGGTGCGCAGTGCGGTACGGCGCACCGGCGCCGATACCGTGGTCGTGATGGCGACCGATCGCCTGGGCCCGCGCGATATCCGCCGCCTGGCCTGGGATCTGGACGCCTTCGGTACCGAACTCATCGTCGCGCCCGGCATCATGGACATCTCCGGGACGCGGATGTCGAACCAGGTGCTGGCCGGAATCCCGATGCTGCACATCGAACGCCCCCAGTACGATCGCGCGCTCTCGTTCGGCAAGGCCGTGTTCGACCTCTGCTTCTCGGTCCTGGTCCTCACCGCCATCGCGCCGGTGCTGCTCGGCCTGGCGGCCGCGGTGAAGTTCACCAGTACCGGACCGGTGTTCTATCTCTCGGAACGGATCGGGATGGACGGCAAACCGTTCCGGATGATCAAGTTCCGCAGTATGTACGTGCGGGCCGACCGGGAAGCCGCCTCGTTGATCAGCGCGAACGGTGGTAATCCGCTGTTCTTCAAACTGAAGGACGATCCGCGGGTGACACCGGTGGGCCGGTTCCTGCGCAAATACAGCCTCGACGAACTCCCGCAGTTCTTCAATGTGCTGTTCCGCGAGATGAGTGTCGTCGGGCCACGTCCGCAGGTGCGCCGGGAGGTCCACTCCTACGACGGTGTGATGCGCCGCCGCTTGCTGGTGCGGCCCGGAATCACCGGGCTGTGGCAGGTCAGCGGCCGCTCCGACCTGTCCCCGGAGGAATCGGTCGAACTCGATATCTCCTATGTGGAGAACTGGTCCATGCTGCTCGATCTGCGGATAATCGCCCGCACCCTGCGGACGGTCGCCAGAGGCGACGGAGCCTACTGACCCGGCCGCGGGTGCGGGCGATCGGTCAGAGCAGAACCAGCGCCAGGCTGGCGAGTGCGATAACGAGCACCCAGGCGATCAACAGTGAGTGCGTGGACCCCGGACTCGGGAAGCCGGGGTTCGGTACAGCGGCCGGGCGACGATCCTTGTGTGTCGTGGCGACGGTGCTCACGGTCCACCTCCTCGAAAGAGTTTGTGTACCCAACGGATAACGGCTTCCCCGATTTCGCGTGCTCAATCCTGCGGCGCGATTTCCGCACCCGGTGTTTGTGCCGCCGGGTCCCGGGTAGCCGCCCCGTGTACCGAAACCGACAGTCCGGGAGCCGCGGCCGTCCAGACCTGCGGCGGGAGCGGCGATCCGGACCCGAGGGAGGTTGTTCCATGAGCACTGTCACCGCGTCGACCGAGGTCGGGGTACCGATTCGCACCGCTTACGACCAGTGGACGCAGTTCGAATCGTTCCCCCACTTCATGGCGGGGGTCGAACGGGTGGATCAGATCGACAACACCCACACGCACTGGAAGATCAAGATCGGACCGGCGGATCGCGAATTCGACGCGACGATCACCGAGCAGCATCCGGAAGAGCGGATCGCCTGGCGCTCGGACAGCGGTCCCGAGCACGCCGGAGTGGTGACCTTCCACCGTATAGATGATTCGACCACCCGGGTGATCACTCAGATGGATATCGATCCGGAGGGTTTCGTCGAGAACGCGGCCGACAAGCTCGGCATCCTGGATCGGCGGGTGAAGGGCGACCTGGCGCGATTCAAGGAGTTCATCGAATCCCGGCCCGGGGCGAGCGGAGCCTGGCGCGGAGATGTGCCGCGTCCGGGCGGCTGACCGCGTCCCCGCGTACCCAGGCCGCGCCGACCGAATTCGGTCGGCGCGGCCTTTGTGCCGGTACTGGCGAAAGCTCGGTTCCCCTGCGGCGGTCCGCCGGAATCGACCGGACCGTGCTCCGGATCGACTCAGCCGGGTATCGGCTCGATGGAGAGAACCAGGGCTGTGTTCAGCCAATTCTGCGTGGCCCCGGTGGTGTGCGGGCTGCCGAGCGCGTCGGCGGTGAGCGCCCAGTACCGGGTGATCGCGGGATGCCCGGCCGCGGCCCGGGCAAGCCGCCGGCGGAATTCCGCGGTGTCCCGGTCGCCGCGTGCCACCGCGTGCGCCTGGACGAACAGGTCCAGTTCCGGGCCGGGTGCCGGATCGTCCCCGGCGTGCACCCGCTGGGCCGCAAGGGTGTGCGCTGCCGCGACCTCGGTGACGAGTGTGCGCCGGTCGCGGATCGGGCGGCTGTCGGACAACCACAGCTGACGGCTGATCGCCCGGGTCAGGTCCGGCGTACCCGCCAACTCGGCCAGCTCCGCGATCGCGAGCACATACGCCGGCGTCGGTGCCACCGGGATCGACGGGATATCCATGGCGACGAAGTCGTCGAACAGCCCGGGTGGCATGGCGGCCAGGATATTGCGCCAGAACGCGATGAGTTGATCGCGTGCCGTACCGGGTTCGGCGACTCCGGCGAGCCGGCGCAGAGCTGTCGCGCGTTCGCCGGGCGGTGCCTCACCGAGAGCGCACAGCACCGCGTGGCGCCACGACAGCGTCCGCAATTCGGCTGCCACCGTTGCCCGTGCGGCCGCCACCGCCGTATCCACGGCATTCTCGTCCGCCAACACTCCGGCGATGGCGGTGAGTCCCAGCCCCACGGCCCGCAATCGCCGGATCGACGACAGCCGGGCGAGTGTATCCGCCGTGAACACACGATGGCCGCCGGTGGTGCGACCGGTGACCAGAAGTCCCTCGTCGCAGTAGAACCGGATGGTCCGCACCGGCACTCCGGTGCGGCGCGCCGCCTCGCCGATACTCACCGCGCCGCGAACATCTGTGACGTATGTCACTTCTACTGGAACCTCCACCCGGGTGGAGCTCCTACCGTACCGGAAGTGACCGAGCACAGGAGGTACGGAGAATGAGCACCGAGATCGTCGCCGAGGAACTGGTCTGGCAGGCGGTGGCCACCGAGCGGGCGACTCTGGCCGATATGTTGTCCGGGCTGAGCGAACAGCAGTGGGACCGGCAGTCGTGGTGTGCGGGCTGGCGGATCCGCGATGTCGTCGGGCATATCCTGCTCACCTCGCGAGCCGGACTCGGGCAGGTGCTGTGGGAATTGATCCGGGCCCGAGGGAGTCTCGACCGGATGAGTTTCGCGACCGCCGTCGAGTACGCGGACCGCCGGGCGTCCGCGGCGCTCGTCGCCGAACTCCGCGTCGTCACCGACCTGCGGCACACCCCGGTCGGAACCACGGCTCTGGACCGTTTGACCGACCTGCTGGTGCACGGCCAGGACATCGCGGTCCCACTCGGTCTGCGACGGGAGATGCCGGTCGATGCCGCGCGGTGGTCCGCCGAACGGGTCCGGCGGATGGGCCGCCCGTTCCACGCCCGGCGGATGATCGCCGGGCACCGCCTGATCGCCACCGATACGGCCTGGTCGGCCGGGACCGGCACGCCGGTCCGGGCGCCGATCGCCGAATTGCTGCTGGTGGTCACCGGACGGATACCGGTCACGGCGGCGGGCCGGGCGGAAACGTCCTGACCGGCGGCATCGCCGCGGGATCGCGAATGCGGTCCGCGGGACCGGGTGTGCGACGTACGCTTCGCATCTGATCGACCCGAGATGTGGAGCCCGCCATGGCCAGTAGTGCACACCCGATATCTCGAGGAATGACCGCCGGCGATCAGCTCGCGCGTCATGCCCGCAAGATCCCCGATACCGCGGCTCTGCGGTTCGCGGGTACCGCCCGTCGCTATCGAGAACTGAACGAGCGGGTATCCCGGCTGGCCAACGCCCTGCGGACGCGCGGTGTGGGCGCCGGAGACCGGGTCGCGGTGCTGGGCCTGAACTCGATGGAGGTCGTGGAGACCTTGCTGGCCACCAACCGCCTCGGCGCGATCGGGGTCCCGATCAATTTCCGGCTGGTGGCCGGGGAGATCGCGTACCTGCTCGCGGACTCCGGGGCGACGGCGGCGATCGTGGACGCGGGATTCGCGAGCGGACTGGCACAGGCCCGCCGCGACGCACCGGACCTGCGTTTCTGTCTGGTGATCGGTGGTGGGGACGGCGAATACGGCGAGGACTACGAGACGGCGCTGCAGGCGGGGGATCCCGAATGCGCGGACTCGGCCGTGGACGATCGTGAGCCGGCCTACATCATGTACACCTCGGGGACCACCGGCCGGCCCAAGGGCGCGGTGCTCACGCACGAAAACCTGATGCTGCACGCGTTCAGCGTCGCCGTACACCAGGGCGTATCCGGCGACGACCGGGTCGCGTTGAACGGTGCGCCGCTGTTCCATATCGCCGGTCTGTCGAGTTATCTGATGTGCCTGCTGCCCGGCGGGACGTTCGTGATCACCCCTTCCGGGGGGTTCGATCCGGCCGCCTCGGTCGAACTGCTGACCCGTGAACGCGTATCGAGTTGCTTCTTCGTACCGGCGCAATGGCAGGCCATCTGCGCGCTTCCGAATATCGCGGACTACGACCTCTCCGCGCTCCGGCAGATCTCCTGGGGAGCGGCACCGGCGTCGACGACCCTGCTGCGCACGATGATCGAGACCTTCCCGCAGGCCTCGGTGGCCACCGCCTTCGGCCAGTCCGAATGCAGCCCGGTCACCTGCACGCTGCGCGGTGAGGATGCCCTCCGCAAGATCGGTTCGGTGGGTACCCCGATATTGAACGTCGAGGTCAGAATCGTCGACGACGAGATGAACGATGTCGCGCCGGGTGCGGTCGGCGAGATCGTCTATCGAGGACCGACGGTGATGCGGGAGTACTGGAACAAACCGGAAGCGACGGCGGCTGCCTTCGCGGGCGGCTGGTTCCACTCCGGTGATCTGGTGCGCGCGGACGAGGACGGATATCTGTACGTCGTCGACCGCAAGAAGGACATGATCATCTCGGGTGGGGAGAACATCTACTGCGCGGAGGTGGAGAACGTGCTGGCCGCGCATCCCGGAATCGCCGATATCGCCCTGATCGGGGTCCCGCACCCCAAATGGGGCGAGACCCCGCTCGCCGTGATCGTGCCGGCCGATCCCGCCGACCCGCCCACCGCGGCGGGGGTCGAGGCCTTCGCGCGGACCCGGCTGGCCGGTTACAAATGTCCGAGGGAGACCGTGGTGGTGGCCGAACTGCCGCGCAATGCCAGCGGTAAGGTGCTCAAAACCGAGCTGCGGGAGAAATATTCATCGCCGGCCGCGGCGGGGTAGTCGTTGGGCGCGCATCCTCAGGTGGTGGTGCCGGTGCCGAGCCGTACCGTGATCCGATAGGAGAACACGGCCATCGCGAAGAGACCGGCCGCCACCGCCACCAGGGCACCGAAGCCCTCGGTCGCGAAATCGGCGAATGCGTTCAGGACGGTGAAGATCAGGGCCGCGATACGCAGGGTCTGGAGTGGCCACAGCGCCTTCGTCCGGCGGTAACCGATCACGGCCGGCGCGGCGAGGAGCAAGGTGAGACAGGCGCTGACGAACAGTATCGCGCCGGCGATTCCCATCCGGTCGATATCGAGGCCGGTATCGGCGCGGTCCAGGTGCAGCCCACCCGCGATCAACTGGACCACGCCCGTGACGACACCGGCCGCCGAAGCGGCGACCAGTGACCAGCCGACCACCGGTACCCACCGCGGACTGCGGAAGAAGCCGGGCACCAGACGGGGCAGGAACCGCCGGACCGAATACAGCCCGTCGCCGCGGTGCCCGGCCGCGTCGAGCAGGAGCCGGATTCCCTGTACCGCTCCCGGATCGGCACCCCCGGCTTCGGCCCTGGCGAGCATGGTTCGGGCCGCGGCCCGGCGGTGCCCGGGTAGGCCGGTGGCGGTGCCGTTCGCCGCGATCGCGGCCGCATTGGCCAGGTACTCGGCCACCGTGGGGGCCCGCACCACCCGGATCAGCCGGTTGGCGACGAGGATCACCAGCACGAGGACATACATGATCTCGGCCGAGGGGCCGTAGAAGTAGTCGTTGTCGGCGGTGACGAATTTGCCGACCTCGTCGAGGAACAGGCCGAACCCGATCCCACCGAGCACGACCGCGCAAGTGCGGGCGGCGGTACCGAGTGCCAGCCAGCCGAGCAGGAGGGCGATCATCATGGCCGCACCGCCGTAGAGGGCGTGTGCGATATGTAGTGAGCCGCCACCCACCTGGGGATAGTCGGTGATCGCGAGGTAGGCCCGCGTCAGCAGGATGGTGGCGATCGCGATGACCAGGAAGGTCTCGGCGGCCGCGTTACCGTAGGCGTTGCGGACGAATCTGGTGCGATGCCGGGTCGTCCGGGCCGCGGGCGCGGTCATCGCCCGGTGCTCCGGCACGGCGCCGCGTGGTGGCCGGCGCGCTGATATCGGCCGGCGCCCGCCGGGGGAGCCGATGATCCGATCGGTCCGGCTCCGGCGCACCCGGCCACTGATACCACCTCACCTGTCGATGTCGCTGGGCGCGTGGTCCGGCTCCGCGGACAACGCGGCGGGCCACGGGACGCCCGCTGTCGGCAAGCTACCGGCCCGCGCGGTGTGGTGGGCGGATGCGCCGCCGGAGCGGGACCGTGTCCCATTCGGAAATCGTGTTGCCGGGCGGTGTGCGCGCGGCTAGTCTCGGCAGCCGATCGTGCGCGACAGCGGAGGAGGTCGATGAATATGGCCCGCCATGGCTGGTTCTCGCCTGCCCGCATCCGGTTCGCGCGCGGTTGATTCGCGCGTCCGGATCTTTCCTCACGATCTGGAGTTGTCGTGTCCACTTCTTTCACCATCGACCCCACCGAGATCCACACCCGGCGCCTGGTGCTCCGCGCCTGGACATCGGCCGATCTCACCGCTGTGCGAACCGGTGCCCGCCGGCCGGGCTGGGCCGCGGATTTCCCCGCCGCCGGTGATCGGGAGATAGCGGAGGTCCTCGTCGAGGCGTCCGCCGGACCGGATCGGTCCGGCCATCGCATCGTCACGGAACGCTCGAGCGGTTCGGCCATCGGTTCCATCGGCCTGTTCCGGCGACCGAACGACGGTGTCCTCGAACTCGGTTACGGAATCGTGCCGTCGTATCGCGGCCGGGGCTACGCGACCGAGGCGGCGACGGCGCTGGCCGCCCACGCCTTCACCGCACCCGGGGTCCATACCGTCTCCGCATCGGTGGACCTCGCCAATCCGGCGTCGGTGCGGGTGCTGGAGAAAGCGGGTTTCGCCCGGTTCCGTATCGCCGGTGCGCAGGCGGAATTCCGGCTGACCCGCCGGTGACGGTCATCGCCGCGGCGGGCTCTCGGAGAGCCCGCCGCGGCGAGGGTTCAGCCGCGCAGTACCCTGCGGATCAGTTCGTCGATATCCACTCCGGGCGCGGCCAGGGTCAGGGCGCCGGTGGTGGACAGCACCGCGATACCGTGCACGCCGGCCCACAGGGCGGTCGCGGTCGTGAGCGGATCGGAATTCGCGCCGGTGGTGCGCACCCGGCCGACCAGCCGGTCGAACAGCGGTTTGGAGATCGCACGCAGGCCGGCGCCGGAGCCTTCGAGCAGATCGTGCCGGAAGATCAGGGTGAACATCGCCGGCCGGGCCCGAGCGAATTCGATATAGGCCCGGGCCCAGCCGGCGATATCCGGAGTATCGCCGTCCGCCTCGGCCAATGTCCGGGCCAGATCACGCAGTCCCACCTCCGCAATGGCTCCGAGCAGTGCCCTGTGCGTCGGGAACCAGCGACGGGGCGCACCGTGGGAAACGCCTGCCCGGCGGGCGATCTCCCGCAGCCCGATATCGGTCGAGCCGGTCTCCTCCAGCAGGTCGACACCGGCCTGCACCAGAGCTTCTCGCGTTCCGCCCACACTCATGTAGACATTGTCTACCCGATCGGGTAGACAATGTCTATGTCGCTGTGGAGTGCATTCTGCTATCGCTTGTGCCGGTATGTCCTCATCGGTCCCGTGCTCTGGCTGATCGGCCGTCCGGTGGTACGGGGACGCGCGCATCTGCCCCGGCGTGGGCCCTATATCGTCGCAGCCAATCACCTGGCGGTACTGGATTCCTTCTACCTCACCCGGGCACTGCGCAGGCAGGTGTTCTTTCTCGCCAAATCCGATTACTTCGACCGGCCGGGCCCGGCCGGTCTGGCCCAGCGATGGTTCTTCCGGGGTGTCGGGCAGATCCGCGTCGATCGCCGTGGTGGCCCCGGTGCCACGCCCGCACTCGCCGCGGCGACCGGAATCCTCGATCGAGGCGGCGTGTGGGGAATCCATCCGGAGGGGACGAGGTCACCCGACGGGCGGCTCTACCGCGGGCATACCGGGGTGGTCCGGGTCGCGATGGACACCGGTGTCCCACTGGTTCCGGTGGCCATCACCGGCACCGGTCCCGGCTCGGCGCGGCGGTGGTGGCGGCGTCGCCGGGTCGTGCTGGAGATCCTCCCGCCGCTCGATCTGAGCGCATACCGGGCCGCCGGACCGGCCGGGACCCGTCGGGCCACCGACGCGTTGATGCGGACCATCGCGGACCGGACCGGGCAGCAGTACATCGACGAATACGCGAATCGGGGTCGCCGCGAACGGGATCTCGCCGCCTGACCGGGTCGGGTGGCCGCAGCGGCGGGGAATGCGATGAGCCGGTGCGCCTGTCGTCCGAGCTACCGCGCGGCCGTGCGCGGGGTCGATATCCGATCGATCAAACCCTCCAGGTCCAGCTCGCCCGCCCGCTCCTGCGCTCCCGCCTGCAACGCATCGGAAAAGCGCTGCCGGGCAGCCTCTCCGGTGAACAGCGGCATGAGCAGTTCGGCTTCGCGTTGTGCGCCTTCGGCCGGTGGGCGGCCCGCGGCGTCGACCGCTGCCATCGCTGCCGCTACCGCCGCGGGTGGCTGCGCGGCGATCCGGAACGCGAGTTCGTCGACGAACGAATCGAGTTCGGCGGCCGGGAGCGCGCGATCGATCCAGCCGTATCGTTCGGCAGTCGCCGCATCGTGGAGTTGCCCGCCGAGAATCACCTCGAGCGCTCGGGACCGGCCGATCAGCCGCGGAAGCAGCTGGGTACCACCTCCGCCGGGGATGATGCCGAGAGCGACCTCCGGCTGGCCGAACCAGGCATTGTCCAGTGCGGCGTAGCGTAGGTCGAGGAACAGCAGGAATTCGGCACCGCCGCCGCGGACCCGGCCGGTGATCTTGGCGATCGTCACCTGCGGCAGTTCGCGGTACCTGCGGGTGAGGCCTGGGCCCGGGCCCTGGAGATAGGCGGCGAGCGCATCCGGTTCGGTGACCAGCCGCATATCGCCGTGGGCGAGGAAGAAGTCGGGTAGCGCGCTGTCGAAGACGATGACGCGGATCTCCGGATCGTCGTGCACATCGGTGTGGAACCGGTCGAGATCGGCGACCAGCGCGCCGTCGAGAAGGTTCACCGGGGGATGGTCGAACGAAACGAAGGCGACCCCACGGTCTCGGCGGACACGTATCGCGGTGTATCCCTGGCTCATTCCGGTTCTCCTGACTTCTGTTGTGGAAGCCGGACTGTAGCTGAGTTCTCTAATAGAACTCAATGGTTAGAATCGAACCCATGGAATGGACCGAGATCGGGCTGGAGAACTGCCCGGTGGTGCGGGCACTGGATATCGTCGGCAGCCGCTGGACGCTGATCGTGCTCCGTGAACTGTTCAACGGTGTCCACCGTTTCGAAGACATCCAGCAGCATCTCGGCATGTCGACCTCGGTACTGAGCCGGCGCCTCGCCGAAATGGACGCGCACGGGCTGATCCGCCGGACGCCCTATCAGTCGGTTGGGCAACGTGAACGATACGAGTACCGGCCGACCGACAAGGCATGGGAGCTCTACCCGGTGATCGTCGGCCTGATGCAGTGGGGCGAACGCCATCTCGCCGACCCGGCCGGTCCGGCGGTCCGGCTGGTGGACGGCCGGACCGGAACTCCGGTGGTCGCCGCCGTCGTACCGGCGGGCTCTCGGACCTGTGAGCCCAAAGAGATCACGGTGGTGCCGCTCGACCGGCAGCGGTGATGCCGCCCGGTCCGCGAATCGGCGATCCGCAGGTAGCCCCGACCGGGACAATCCGTGGCGGTCGCGGCGAACGGGTGCCGGGCGATATCGAGTGCGGTCTTCGCGTGTCCGATGCCCTGCTGTCCGAGGACGCCTGTGCGCCGCGACCGCTGCGGTGGCCGGTCGCGCCGATTCGGGAGGTTGCGCCGGAAAGGGCTTCAGCCCGGCATTCCCGGCGGCGGGGTTTCGCCGGCCTCGTCCAGCAGCCGCCGCATCAGCTTGCCGGTCGCATTGCGTGGGAGTTCGTCGAGGAAGATCACCTCGCGGGGTACCTTGTGCCGGGCGAGATTCGCCTTGACGTAGTCCCGGATCTCGCTCTCGCTCAGGGTGGTGTCCGCCGCGGGCACGACGAAGGCCCGTAGCCGGGTGCCGAAATCGCGGTCGGGGATACCGACCACCGCCGCTTCCAGGACATCGGGTCGTTCGACCAGCAGATTCTCCACCTCCAGCGGGAAGACATTCTCGCCGCCGGAGACGATCATGTCGTCGTCGCGGCCGTCGATGAACAGTCGGCCCTCGGCATCGAAATGCCCGACGTCCCCGCTGGACAGCAGGCCGTCGACGATCTCCTTGTGCCGGCCGTCGGTATAACCGGCGAAACTCAATCCACTGGAGACGAAGATCGTGCCCACGGCTCCGGGTTCGGTGATCCGATTGCGTTGTTCGTCGTAGAGCGCTACATGGCAGCCGACCGGGGGTTTACCGACCGTGCCGGGGGCGTCGCGCATATCCTGCGGAGTGGCGACGGCCGCGACGGCCACTTCGGTCGAGGCGTACAGGTTGTAGAGCACATCGCCGAACGCCTCCGCTGTGCGGCGGCTCAGATCCGGCGGAACCGGCGAACCCGCCGAGAAGACGACTCGTAGTGACGAGGTGTCGTAGCGGGCGAGCACCTCGGGTCCGAGGTCGATCATGCGCTGCAGCATCGTCGGGACCACCACCAGGCTCGCGGCGCGATGGGCGGCGATCCCGGCGAGCGTCGCCTCCGGGTCGAATCGGCCCTGCCGGAACACGATCGTATTGCCGAGCGCCCAGCCCAGCGTGAACTGGGACAGGCCGGTGCCGTGGAAGATGGGCGCGGCCATCACCATCGTGTCGTCGCGGGGGATCGGGATCCGGTCCAGGAACTGTGCCGACTGCAATGGGGAAACCTTGTCGCGTGGCGCGCCTTTCGGGGTTCCGGTGGTGCCGCTGGTCAGGATGACCGTGCCACCGGGCTGCGGCGGTGGCGTGAGTTTCGCGGTGGAGTTCGCCGCGATCAGCGAATCGATGGTGGTATCGCCCGAGCCGCCCCAGGTGAGAAAGCGCGGCGTGGTCGCCGGGATCGCCGCCAGCAGGCCGGTGAACTCCGCGTCGGCCAGGATTGCCCCGATATTCTCGCGCCGGGCGACATCGGCGAGCTGCGGTCCGGCGAAACCGGTGTTCATCAGGACGACCCGGGCACCCAGTTTGCCGGCGGCCAGCAGGGTCAGCACCATGCCGCGATGATCGCGGCACAGTGCCGCCACCACGGTTGTGGCCCCGACCCCGTGGGTGGCGAGGCCGCGGGCCAGCGCGTTCGATTGCGCGTCGAGCTGATCGAAGGTGAGTGCGCCGCGCTCGTCGACGATCGCGTCGGCGGCGCCGTCGCGGCGGGTGGCGTGGCGCAGCACAGTGACGAACGGTCCGTACACCCGTGAATCCCGGATGGTCCGGATCAGCTCGTCGGGACGCTTGGGGTCGAGCATTCCCCGGCGGCGCAGAACGGCCACCGCGGCCAGTGGTTCGGTCACCGAGCGCAGCGCCGCGCGGGGGTGGGCAGGTTCGTCGGCATGGGGCACCTCCAGGAGTTCGAACAGTTCTGCCCCGGCGCGATGCTGCGCGGCGCCTCGGGCGGCCGATGATCCGGTCAGGTTAGCCCAATAAAAGAATTATCGTTCACTTATCTGCTGATCTTCTGTTGTGGAGGTACTGGGGAGCATGTAACCGGGATTCACATACAGGAATTCGCGAGCGTGAGAGACTGGAGTAGAAGATCTATCACTCTGTCATGGAGGTCCTATGTCGCGCCCAGTGTCACCGGCCTCGAGCGCCGGTCTGCCCGAGGAGGTGGGGCGCCGCAAATACCTGGCGGGTCCCGCAGCCCTGCTCGGTGGTCCGGCCAATGTGGTGATGCAGCTCAGCCAGGCTCCCGTCGGTCGCGGCGTCGTGGAGAGCACCGTGCACAGCGGCCGGTTCGACCTGCACCCGCGCAAACGCGGCCGGACGACGCTGACCTATCTCGCAGTGGCCATGCTGGGGACCGACGAAGAGCGCGTCGCCTACCGCGAGGCGACGAACACCTCGCACCGCCACGTCCGCTCCCGGCCGGGCAGCACGGTGAAATACAACGCATTCGATCCGGAGCTGCAACTATGGGTGGCCGCCTGTATCTACCGCGGCGTCGTCGACTCGCTCGAATATCTGTACGGTCCGCTCGACGACGACTATGCCGACGAGCTGTACCGCGAATCGAGCAGATTCGGTACCACGCTGCAGGTACGCCCGGAGATGTGGCCGGCCGACCGCGCCGCGTTCCGTGCGTACTGGGAGACGAAGTCCGCGCAGATCTCGATCGACGACGAGGTGAAACGGTATCTGCTGGACCAGGTCGTCGACCTCGGGCCGTACGGACGCGTCGAGCGGGCGCTGGGGCGGCCGGTGAACCGGTTCTTCACCACCGGCTTCCTGCCCCAGCGGTACCGCGACGAACTGGGGCTGGCGTGGGGGCCGTGGCGGCAGCGCGCCTTCGTGGTGATCATGCGCGCGATCGGGACGGTGATGCGGCTGGGCCCCGAACGATGGCGGCTCTACCCGCTCGACAAGCATCTGGCCGATATGCGGCGGCGTCGCGCGCTGGGCAAACCGCTGGTCTGATCCGAGACCCGGCGCGGCCCGGGTCCAGGCGTGGCGGACGAGTCAGCGGCGCAGCGCGACGACCAGACCGTTGCGGGCCGCGTCGGAGAAACGGTCCATGAGAGAGTCGCCGAGGGGCGGCAGTTCCCGGCCGTAGGCGGCCGCACGTTCATAGGTGTCGAACACTTCGGCGTCCCAGCCGTGCCGGTCCAGCCAGGTCCGCGCCGGCTCGGCCACCCCGCCGCCCTGCCACATCGCTTTCATCGCGGTATCCGATCC
Organism: Nocardia sp. NPDC001965; assembly: GCF_053594175.1. Taxonomy (NCBI): domain Bacteria; kingdom Bacillati; phylum Actinomycetota; class Actinomycetes; order Mycobacteriales; family Nocardiaceae; genus Nocardia; species Nocardia sp. NPDC001965. The sequence continues at coordinate 170,130 of NZ_JBSFDZ010000002.1, read as the reverse complement.
GCCGGTGATCGCCGCGCCCATCAGCGCGACTGCGTCCACATGGAGGTATTCGATCGAAAGGCGGCTCCCGCTGACCGACCGGCCGCTGATTCCGGCCAGTAGCCGGTCATTGTCGTCAGGGCTCAGATAACTGACCAGGCCCTCGACGAGCCAGGCGGCCGGGGCCGCCGAGTCGAATCCGGCCGCGTCCAGTGCGCTGCCCCAATCCGCCCGGAGATCGACGGGTACCGCTACCCGGCGCCCGGCCGGCCGCGCGCCCCGCGCATCGAGGACTTGTTGTTTGAAGGTCAACATCTCCGGGGTGTCGAGTTCGTAGACGGTGACCTCCGGTGCTGCCGGAAGCCGGAAGGCCCGGGTGTCCAGCCCGGCCGCGACGATCACTACCTGCTGGATGGTGTCGGTGGCGGCGCGAATGTAGTCGTCGAAGAATCGGGTGCGGATGGGCAGGTAGCTGCTGAACGAATCCCACATCGTCGATGCTTCGTCGGTCTCGTCCCCGACACCGGCGGCGGCCAGGAAATCGGCCGCACAGGGATCGGTGAACAGCCGATCCTCGCGTGCCGATTCGGCGGCACGTGCGGCGGCGACCATCAGCGCTGTACGGCCGACGCCCGTCGGAGCGGGTGCGCCCGGGGTATCGGGGGAGGGAGAGCCGGGGGTGGTGGTCACCCGTCGAGTTTAGATCCGGCGTACGCTCCGGCCCGGGAGCGCCGGGCCCATCGTTGTCTCCGAGTCGGCCTCGACGGCCTGCTGCGGTGCGTCCGCAGTCAGCCGAACCAGCCGCCCACCGAAGGGGCCGTGTTGTGCCAGATGTGCTTGGTCTCCTGATATTCGGCCAGCCCGCTGGGACCGAGTTCGCGGCCGATTCCGGAACGCCCGAAACCACCCCATTCGGCGGCCGGAGTGTAGGGGCCGAAATCGTTGAGCCAGACCGTGCCGTGCCGCAGTGCGCGCACCATGCGTTCGCCCCGGGCGGGGTCGGCGGTGCGGACGCCCGCGGCGAGACCGTAGGACGTGTCGTTACCCAGTTCGACGGCTTCGGCTTCGGTCGCGAACCGCTCCACGGTGAGCACCGGACCGAAGGTCTCCTCCCGCACGATCCGCATATCGCGCCGGCAACGGTCCAGGATGGTCGGCAGGTAGAAGCTGCCGGTCGCCGTCCGGGGATCTTCGGGCCGCCGCCCACCCGCGATCAGTACGGCGCCCTCGTGAACAGCGTGTGCCACATGAGCTTCCACGCGGTCCCGGTGCTCGGGCGAAATCAGTGGTCCGGTCTGCGAGGCCGGGTCGGTACCCGGGCCGACCCGGATCCGTCCCGCGCGCCGGGCCAGTTCCGCGACGAATCCGTCGGCGATCGAATTCTGCACGACCAACCGGGTGCCGGCCGAGCACACCTGCCCCGAGTGCAGGAAGGCGCCGGTCAGCACGGCATCGATCGCGCTGTCGGGTTCGGCGTCGGCGAAGACGATATGGGGATTCTTCCCGCCCAGTTCGAGGGCGACCCGGGTGAGGTGCGTGGCGGCCCGACCGGCGATCGCCGCACCGGTGGTGGCACCACCGGTGAAGGAGATCAGATCGACCTCCGGCGTATCGGTGAGCGCCGTCCCCACCGTCGGTCCGGCGCCCGGCACGAGGTTCACGGCTCCCGGCGGCACTCCGGCCTGTTCGAGCAGGTGGACCAGGGCGATCGTGCTCAGCGGGGTGACCTCGCTGGGTTTGGCGACCACCGTGCATCCGGCCGCGAGTGCGGGGGCGATCTTCCACGACATCTGCAACAGCGGATAGTTCCACGGCGCGATGAGCGCGCACACTCCCACGGGTTCCCGCACGATTCGGCTGATCACCGCCGGATCTCCGGTATCGACGACACGGTCGGCGCCGGTGGCGATCAGATGCGCGTAGTAGCGGAACACCGCGACGACGTCGTCGATATCGATTTGGCTCTCCCGCAGCGTTTTCCCCGTGTCCAGGGTCTCGATCCGGGCGATGGCGTCACGGTGTTCGCCGAGCAGTTCCGCGGTACGGACGAGTAGTGCGGCCCGCTCCGCCACGGGCATATGGGCGCGGCTGCCGGCGGAGAACGCGGTACGGGCCGCGGTGATCGCGTTCGATACGTCGCGCTCGTCCGCCTCTCCGACGACAGCGATGACCGTGCCGTCGGCCGGATCGTGTATCTCCCGGCTTCCACCCGCGACCGGTTCGACCCAGTTTCCGTCGATGAAGAGGTGGGGCGCGCGTAGCAGCGGCTCCTCGGCGAGGATCATCTGGATATCTTCCTCTCGTTCGGGCGCGCGGCGTTCGCCGGCGGGGTGCTCGCCGGCGAAGACCGCCGCACCCGCGGCCCGCATTCTATGTTCCGTGGTCACGGCCGGACGCTGCGTTCGATGCCGGTTACCACGTTCCGGGCGGGGGCACTGCCGTCCGGAGCGGGCGAAACGGCGGATTCGCTGGGCAGTTGCCGGTTACGATCCCGGTGACCGAAACCCTGGGCGGGCCCCGCGGACGGTGGTTTCATCCGACGGAGAGTCAGGTTCGAGCGAAAGGCCCCGGATATGTCCGTCGACACCCTTGACACCGCCACCACCGTGCAGGTGACCAAGCTCGGCACCCATATCGGTGCGCGGATCGACGGCGTCCGGCTGGGTGGTGACCTCGCTCCGGCGGCGGTCGCCGCCATCCGCGCGGCCCTCGCCGAGCACAAGGTGGTCTTCTTCCGCGGTCAGGACCATCTCACCGAGGACGGGCAGTACGAGTTCGCGGAACTGCTCGGCAGCCCGACCACCCCGCATCCGACGGTCCGGTCGGCGGGGAAGAAGAGCCTGGCCATCGACTCGCGCCTCGGCCGGTCCAACAGCTGGCACACCGATGTCACCTTCGTCGACCGGGTTCCGAAGGCCTCGATCCTGCGCGCGGTCGTATTGCCCAGCTACGGCGGCTCGACCACCTGGGCCTCGACGGTCGCGGCCTACGACTCGCTCCCGGAACCGCTCAAGCGGCTGGCCGAGGGCCTCCGGGCCCGCCACACCAATCTCTACGATTACGCCGCCACCGCCGAGGACAACCCGGACGAGGGCGCCACCGCGTATCGGCGCGAATTCGAGTCCACCTATTTCGAAACCGAGCACCCGGTGGTGGAGGTCCACCCGGAGACCGGGGAACGCGCGCTACTGCTCGGTGGTTTCGTGAAGCAGTTCGTGGGCCTGTCCGGAAGCGAATCGCAGGCGCTGTTCCGGCTGTTCCAGGACCGCGTCACCCGGCTCGAGAACACCACCCGCTGGAACTGGGAGCTGGGCGATGTCGCGATCTGGGACAACCGCGCGACCCAGCACTACGCGATCGACGACTACGACGGCAGCGAGCATCGCCGGCTCACCCGGATCACCCTTGCCGGGGGGATCCCGGTCGGGGTGGACGGTGTGCCGAGCTCCGTGATCGCCGGGGACGCCGAGTACTACTCGGCTGTCGACCGGCTGACCCGCGCGGCGTGAACTTCCCGGCGACCGGTACCGGGCCGTCGCGCAAGCATCTGTCCTACAGCGGATTCGGTGAAATCGCGGGATCGATTCAAGAGCGGGACAGCCGGTGTCGCCGGTTCGGGCGGAAGGCCTCCGTGGCCCTCCCCCCGAACAGATTTCGGACTCCCGGTGAGCGGAACTCTGGACAGTGTCGCGCGGCTTTCGGATCCGCGCCGGTAGCGAGCCCGCCGACGGACCGGCGGAGCGGCCCGGTACACCGCCCGCCGCGCGCCGTTCCGAATCGACCGCCCGGTTTCGATTAGTCTTTGACAGCTTGCGTGTCCGATGACCGCACGGGCGCCGAACGATCTCCGGCCGACGAGGGGAACCCCGTGAATCTGTGGAGCTATATCCGAGGGCGTGGCGAGCTGCTCACCTTCCTCACCTATCAGCATGCTTCGCTGGCATTCCAGACGGTTCTGGTCGGCACCGTGGTCGCCGTGCTCATCGCCGTCGCGGTCTACCGGATGCCGCTGCTGTCCGCGCTGTCGCTGACCTCCAGCCGGGTCGCGCTCACCATTCCCTCGCTGGCGCTGCTGGCGCTGCTGCTGGTCCCGTTCGGGCTCGGTGTAGTGCCGTCGTTCATCATGCTGGCGTTCTTCGCGGCCCTGCCGGTGATCGGTAACGCCATCGTCGGATTGCGTTCGGTACCGGCGTCGGTCGTCGAATCCGCCCGGGGGATCGGTTTTTCCCGGCTGCGCATTCTGCTGACCGTGGAACTGCCCATCGCCTGGCCGGTGATCCTCACCGGGATCAGAGTCTCCACTCAGATGATCGTCGGCGTCGCGGCCATCGTCGCCTATGTTCTCGGACCCGGCCTCGGATCCCTGATCTTCAACGGGCTGTCCCGGCTCGGCGGCGCGAACGCCCTCGAGATGGCGCTCACCGGAACCGTTCTCATCGTCGTCATCGCGTTGGTGTTCGACGCGCTACTCGTCCTGCTCGGCCGCCTCACAATCGCAAAGGGACTCTCATGATGCGATACTGCGATACCTCCGCCTTCACTGCGTCCTCCGCAGGCCGCGTGGAACCGTCGGTGGAGGGGTTGTGATGCGTTCTGCCGGTGGGCGTTCGGGCCTGTGTGGATCGAGTGGAGCTGCTTCGAAGGAGTCGTTGTGACCGAGGATGTGGCCGGCCGGGGCACGGCGACGACAACGGCCGAGCGCACGGTCACCGGCGCGTCGATCACGCTGGACTCGGTCGTCAAACGGTTCAAGGGCCAGCAGAAACCGGCTGTGGAACGTCTGGACCTGGAGATCCCCGCCGGTGAGATCGTCGCCTTCGTGGGTCCGTCCGGCTGTGGGAAGACGACCACGCTCAAGATGATCAACCGGTTGATCGAACCCACCGAGGGCCGGATCTCGATCGACGGCCGGGATGTCACCAGGGAGGACCCCGACAAACTGCGGCAGTCGATCGGATACGTCATCCAGTCGGGCGGGCTGTTCCCGCACTGGTCGGTCGCCAAGAATGTCGGGGCGATCCCACGGGTGCTCGGCTGGGACAAGAAGCGGATCGCCGAGCGCACCGAATACCTGCTCGATCTGGTCGGACTGGACCCCGCCGTCTTCGCCGACCGGCTCCCCAAGGATATGTCGGGCGGTCAGCAGCAGCGGGTCGGCGTGGCCCGCGCCCTGGCCGCCGACCCACCGGTCCTGCTCATGGACGAACCGTTCGGCGCTGTCGACCCGATCACCCGGGCCCGTCTGCAGGACAGCCTGATCGCGATCCAGCACGAACTGGGCAAGACGATCGTGATCGTCACCCACGATTTCGAAGAGGCCACCAAACTCGGTGACAAGGTGCTCATCCTCTCCGAGGGCGGACATGTGGAGCAGTACGCCAGCCCGGAGGACATCCTCACCGATCCGGCTTCGCCCTTCGTGGAGGAATTCGTCGGGTCCGGCGCGAAACTCGCGTATCTGACCGTTTCCCGGGTCCGGGATGTCACCTCCGACAAAGTGGTCACCGCCCGGATCGGCGAATCGGCCCCGGCGGTGATCGAACGTGCGAAGGCCGCCGGGCACAGCTGGGTGGTCGTGGTGGACAGCGCCGGGCGGCCCCGATCGTGGCCGACGCTGACCGAACTCGCGACAAAACCCGAGGTCTCCGACTTCCTCGATCGGCGGCTGCCGGTCGTCGCCCGGTCCTCGACACTCAACGACGCACTCGACGCCATGCTCGCCACCAGTCAGGGCGCCGCGCTGGTCACCGACGGTCGCGGCGCGGTGGTCGGCTCGTTGAGCATCGATTCGGTCACCGAAGTGATCCGCGACAAACTCGCCGACGCGCGTGCCGACGAAGAGGACCCGTCCTATGTGACCTACGTCGACGGCACCGACCCGGCACCCACCCCGGTGGTCGCCGCCGACGACGAACCCGGATCGGCGGGGCCGTCGTGAACCGGTTCGGCCGCCTGCCCATCGATGTGTGGTTCGAGCCGCTCATCATCGCCGTCATCGGTATCGGATATCTGCTGTGGTATCGGTCCACCACGTTCACCGAGACCGAGAGCGCCTCACTGGGCTGGGCGAACCTGCAGAACACCATCCTTCAGCACATCAAACTGACCGTCGTGGCCACCGTGATCGTCGTGGTGATCGCGATCCCGCTGGGTATCGCGCTGACCCGGCCCGCGTTGAAACGGTTCGAACCGATCGCGGTGAATATCGCCAATATCGGCCAGGCCGCGCCCGCGGTGGGCCTGCTGGTGCTGTTCACCTTCTGGCTGGGTACCGGATTCCGCACCGCGATCGTCGGGCTCGTCGTCTACGCGATCCTGCCGATCCTGCAGAACACCATCGTCGGGTTGCGGCAGGTGGATCAGCGCACCATCGAAGCCTCCCGCGGGATCGGCTTCTCCGGTACCCGCACTCTGTTCCAGGTGGAACTGCCGCTGGCGGTGCCGGTGATCCTCAACGGTGTCCGGACAGCTCTGGTCATCCTGGTGGGCACCGCGACGCTGAGCACATTCATCGGCGCCACCAGCCTGGGCACGCTGATCACCACCGGAGTCACCCTGTTCCTGCCGAAACTGCTGATCTCCGGCGCGATCCTGGTCGGGCTGCTGGCATTGACCATCGACTGGCTGGGCCGACTCGTCGAACTGGCCGCGACCCCGCGAGGTGTGGCATGAGCCGGGCACCGGCACGACTGGTCATCGCTGTTTCGGCGCTGCTCGCGGCGATCTCGCTGCTGGCCGGATGCGGGTTGGTGAGCTCCTCGGGTACTTTCCACGAGGCGCGGCTACCGGACGGGCAGCGTCCGCTGGACGGTGCGAAGCTCGTGGTGACCTCGAAGAGCTTCACCGAGGGTGTCCTGCTGGGCAAGATCACGGCGACCTATCTGGCGGCGGCGGGCGCCGGAGTCACCGATCTCACCGGCGCGCCGGGATCGGCCTCCTCGCGGCAGGCCCAGCTCAACGGTGACGCCGATATCCTTTGGGAATACACCGGCACCGGGTGGGTGAACTACCACAACCAGACCGAGACGATCTCCGATCCACAGGAGCTCTGGCAGCGCGTCCACGATATCGAGAAGCGCGACTACGACCTGGAATGGTTGCCTCCGGCCAATTTCAACGACACCTACGCGTTCGGCGCGTCCGCCCCGGCCGCCGAACGACTGGGCGTGAAATCGCTCTCCGATGTCGCGGGGCTGCCCGTCCGTGACCGGACGTTCTGCGTCGACGACGAATTCTTCAGCCGCTCGGACGGTTTCATTCCGATGCTGCAGAAATACGGGATCCCCTACAACGATCCGGCCGGTGTTCCGGCGGCGAATGTGACACGGATGGACGCCGGGGTCGTCTATACAGCGACCGCGAAGAGCCAGCCGTGTAATTTCGGCATGATCTACACCACCGACGGCCGGGTGAAGAATCTGGATCTGGTCGTGCTCGAGGACGACCGGAAATTCTTCCTGCCCTACAGCGGCACGGCCGTGGTGCGTGGCGAGATCATCGACCGTTATCCGGAGCTGGCGCCATTGCTCGCGACGATCTCCGAACGGCTCACCGATGATCTGATGCAGGAGCTCAACGGCCGCGTCGATATCGACGGCGAGGACCCCGCCGATGTCGCCTACGACTGGCTGAAGAGCGAGGAACTGATCGAATAGGCGCGGAATCCGGCGATGTGTGCCGGCCGGGATGCGTTGCCGGTCTTGTATGTCGGCCTTCGTGGCCCGGATCGGTACGCGCGGACCGTAGGCTCGCGGCGGTATCGCGGGCGCCACTGTGGCCGCGGTTCGGGCGGCCGTGGGTCAGGTGCACCTCCACGTCGCTGAAGGAGATCCGATGATCACCATCCTGGGAAGCGGTATCGCCGGAACCGCGCTGGCCGGCGCCCTGTCGAGGTCCGGGCGGCCGGTTATCGTCTACGAACAGCGCAACGGCGGGGGAAGCGGGGCGTTCCTGATCCTCGACGGCCGCGGCCATCGCAGTCTCGTCTCGCTCGGCGTGCCGGAGGCGGATCTGCACGCGGCCTCGTACCCGCTGAGCGAACTGCGGTACACCCCCGACGACGGAGTCACGCGGCGGCGTCCCAGCGAAGGACATCGGTTCTGGCTGCGCAGCGATCTGATCGCGGTGCTGAAACGGTTCGCCCTCGACGCGGGTGCCGAGATCGGCTACGGCAGCCCGATCGACGCGGTCGCGGTGGATCCGTCGACCGGGCACACCACCCTGCGGATCGGCAGCCGCACGGTGACCGCACGGGACCTCGTCATCGGTGCCGACGGCATCGACTCGGTCGCCCGCGCGGGCACCGAACCGCACCGCACCCCGGAGTACGCGGGCGATGTCGTGATCTATGGCATGACCGCGGAACCGGTGGAATGCCCCACCGATCCCTTCGTCCTGCATTTCCACGCCGAATCCGCCTCGGGCGCCCGCCCTGCCACCACCTTCGGGCATATCTGGCGGCCCGGTGCCGACGCGGCACTCTGGTTCCTGCGCATCGAGCGGGAACCGCTGCCGGTCACCGAGACCGGGATAGTTCCGGCCGAACGCTGGGCGGCGGAGGTGGTCGACCGGGCGCCGGGCTCGGTCCGTGAGGTGACCCGGTCGTTGGTGGCGGCGACAACGCAGGTCCATGTGTCGAACGCGCGTAATGTTGCGTTGGCGACCGCCGCGGAGCCGGCGGGCCCGGTGATCCTGGTCGGCGACGCCGACCACGCCATCACGCCCGCGGCCGGTGTGGGGGCGCGGGAAGGCATCGAGGATGTCGAAGCGGTCCACCACGCGATCGTCACCGGCGGCTCCCCGGCCGAAGCCATGATCGCCCGCCGCCGCGCGATATCCGACGAGCGGGAGCGGGTGGCTCGGCGGATGCGAGCCTGAGCGGAGCGCTGATCGAGAGCGTCGTCACCCGGTGACGGGCAGTTCCAGGGCTACGCTGACCGGGTGGCCCGCCGACGTGAGGGGATCCATGGCCAAGGAATTCGCACAGCTCGACGCCGCCCTGCGGCAGTTCATCGGGGCGCAGGCGATGTTCTTCGTCGCCACGGCGCCGTCGGTGGGCGGCCGCGTCAACGTATCGCCGAAGGGGTATCAGGACACCTTTGCGATCCTCGACGAGCACACCGTCGCGTACCTGGATCTGTTCGGCAGCGGCGTGGAGACGATCTCGCATCTGCGGGAGAACGGCCGGATCACGGTCATGTTCTGTTCGTTCACCCGCAACTCCCGCATCCTGCGGCTGTTCGGGACGGGCCGTGTCGTTCGCCCCGACGACGACGAATTCGACACTCTGCGAGGTAATTTCGGCGTCGAACACCCCGGAGTGCGTGCCGTGGTGGTGATCGAGGTCGAACGTATCGCCGATTCGTGCGGGTATGCCGTTCCCTATTACGAATTCGTCGGCGAACGACCCGTGCTGGACAAACATCACGCCGGCCAGCCGGACGAGAAGTTCGCGCGCCGGATCACCGGCGACAACGGGCACAGTATCGACGGCCTGCCGGCACTGGAACCCGACCATCCACTCCCGTCCCGGGGTCGGGCGCTGAACCGATCGTCTTGCCCGTACGGCCCGTTCCGCGTCGATCGAGGGCCGCTGTCACGGTAGCGGCGACCCGCGCGGGGCCCGCTTCCATCGGAGATCGATCGATTCCGGGACACCGCGAACCGGGACCGTAGTATTTTCAATCAGTTGATTGAACGGCAATACGGGAACGAGAACGCAGTGAGCGGAACAGATCGGTTGTTCGGCATTCTCCGGCCGAACCTGCCGGTGGTCGATTTCGACGAATGGAACCGGGGCACCCGGGCGGAGAAGATCCGCCCGATGGCGCGGCACTGGGCCGAGGTCGGATTCGGTACGCCGGTCCTCCTGCACCTGTGCTACGTCGGCAAGATCGGGCTCTACATCCTCGGCGGATGGTTGTTCGCGCTGACCACGGCGGGTATCGACGGATTCACCTCGGTCGGTACCTGGTGGTCGGAGCCGATCGTGTTCCAGAAGGTCGTCCTGTTCACCATGCTGTTCGAGGTGCTCGGCCTGGGCTGTGGATTCGGACCGTTGAACAACCGGTTCTTCCCGCCCATGGGGTCGGTCCTGTACTGGTTGCGGCCCGGTACGATCCGCCTGCCCCCGTGGCCGGACCGGGTGCCGGGCACCCGGGGCGATCGCCGCACCCTGTTCGAAGTGGTGCTGTACGCGGCGCTGCTGGTCATGTTGCCGGTCGCGCTGGTCTCGGACGGGACCGGACCGGACGACGCGCTCGGCACCTCCGTCGGTGTCCTGCCCGTCTGGCAGATCGCGGCGGTGCTCGGCCTGCTCGCGGTACTGGGGCTGCGGGACAAGACGATCTTCCTGGCCGCGCGCGGTGAGGTGTACGGGGCCCTCGCGGTCACCTTCCTCTTCGGCGGTGCGGGGCTGATCGTCGGGGCGAAGGTCGTTTTCGTCGTCATCTGGGTCGGCGCGGCGGTATCGAAGCTGAACAAGCATTTTCCGTTCGTGGTGTCGACCATGATGTCGAACAGTCCGGTGGTGCGGCCCCGGGCACTCAAACGGCTGTTCTTCGAACGGTTCCCCGACGATCTGCGGCCCGGGCGGCTGTCGCGGTGGTTCGCGCACGGCGGTACCGCGGTGGAGATGTGCGCGCCGCTGGTGCTGTTCTTCTCGAACGGCGGCCGGCCGACCGCGCTCGCCGCGACCGCGCTGATCTGCTTCCATCTGGTGATCCTTACGGCGATCCCGATGGGAGTGCCGCTCGAGTGGAACGTCTTCATGATCTTCGGTGTGCTGTCTCTGTTCGTCGCGCACGCCGATATGGGCCTCGCCGAGGTGGGCAACCCGCTGCCCATCGTGCTGCTGCTGCTCGTACTGGCGGGCGTGGTCGCCCTCGGCAACCTGTTCCCCCGGAAGGTGTCGTTCCTACCGGGGATGCGGTACTACGCCGGAAACTGGGACACCACACTGTGGTGTATCCGCCCGTCTGCCGACGCCAAGATCCGTGCGGGCCTGGTGGCCGTCGCCGCCATGCCGGCCGCGCAGTTGCAGCGGTTCTACGGAAGCCCGGAGGCCGCGCAGATCCCGCTGTACCTGGGGTATGCGTTCCGCGCCTTCAATACGCACGGCAAGGCGCTGTTCACTCTGGCGCACCGCGCCGTGGCCGATCACGACGAGGCGGATTACGTCCTCACCGACGGTGAGCGGATCTGTTCCACGGCACTGGGCTGGAACTTCGGGGACGGTCACCTGCACGGCGAACAATTGATCGCCGCTTTGCAGCAGCGGTGCGGATTCGAACCGGGCGAGGTGCGGGTCGTCCTGCTGGACGCGCAGCCGATCCATCGGCAGACCCAGCGCTATCGCCTCGTGGATGCCGCGACCGGGGAGTTCGAGAGCGGCTCGGTGCGGGTCGCCGATATGGTCGTCCGGCAGCCCTGGGACGACGATGTGCCGGTGTTCCCGGACCGTCGTCCCGGATAATTCGACAGCCAGCTGTGTAGCTAACTGTACAGCTGGCTGAATGAGTTGTACGGTGGGGTCATGGCCGATCAGCACACCCGGACGGCGGAGATAGCCGGTGACCTCCGTGTCGTGCTCGGCCGGCTGCTGCGGCGCCTGCGCGCGCAGACCGAGGGCAGCGATCTCACGAAGTCCCAGTCCGCGGTACTGGTCCGGCTCGAACAGTCCGGCCCGGCGACCGCTACCGCACTGGCCGATGCCGAAGGTATGCGCCCACAGTCCATGGCCAAGATCGTGCGGGCACTGGCGGAGGCCGGGCTGATCACCGGCTCGCCCGATCCGGGCGACGGCCGCAAAACACTGCTCGCGCTGAGCGAGGCCGCTCGTGCGGAATTCCGCACCGGCCGCCGGGCCAAACAGGACTGGCTCACCCGGACCATCGACGCCGAACTGACCGCCGCCGAGATCGATCGGCTCGCCGACAGCATCGAATTACTCGCCCGGATCGCGAAGTCGGCCGAATCGACCTGACCGGCCGTCGCGCCGGCAACACGGGAAACAGTCCGGTCACCCGAACCCATCCCGCCACTCGCTCCCGAAACCGATCCGTCGTTCGGGCAGTCCACGAAAGGAATTCGTCATGCCCATCACCGCCGTGGACCCGATCACCGCACTCGTCGTCATCGACCTCCAGCGCGGCATCGCCGGTCGGCCGCCGCGCCGAGCGATTCCGGGTCGACCAGGTCACCGAACGGCAGGTCCGTGACAGCGGCCCCGATCAGCTGTGCTGCCCCACTGCTCGGAGCGGTCACTATCGTCGGCTTCCCGAGTACGATCAGGCCCGCTCACCCCGGCGGGCAGAGCATCGATCGCGGTGACACCACCGGTATCAGGCCGGGCGGTGACGCGAACGAAACAGGTACCGCGGCCAGTTCTTTCCCACAGTGCACGCGCCCGGACCGGAACCGGCTCTGTCGACATGGTCGTATTCTGGCGGACCGGACGGTGGCGATCCCGGAGTTCGTTCGCCGCCCCGACGGATCCGGAGGCCCGCGCCGCCTGCCGGATCCCGGCCGAGGAGTCGCCCGGCATCCGGGACAGCCGGGTGCCCTGCGACGAACCCGATCGTGGAATATTCCCGCGGTAGCGTTACCGGATATGCAGTAGGACGTGGACCCGACGGTCGCATCGAGGTGAGCGCTGCCGCCTCGATCTGCCGGCCGGACGGACTGTGGCACCGGGATATCGACAGGGAATCGAGTCGGAAGGAGCGCTTGTGCCGTCTGTACCAGAGCGAGCCCGGCATCATGCCGAGGAATTGGCCGCAGTGGCCGACTGCACCGGGATCCGGGTGGCGGTCGCGGAATCGCTGACCTCCGGCCAGATCGCGGCGACATTGGGTGCGGCGAGCAACTCCGGTGTGTGGTTCCGTGGTGCGGTGGTGGCCTACAGCCGCGCCGTGAAACACGATGTTCTCGGCGTTCCCGAAGGCCCGGTGGTCAGTGCGGCTGCCGCGCGGGCGATGGCCGAGGGGGTCCGCACTTTGTTCGACGCGACCCTGGCGGTGGGGGTGACCGGCGCGGGTGGCCCCGATCCGCAGGACGGCCGGGCACCGGGTTCGGTGTGGTTCGCGGTCGCCGCCGACGATGCGGTGACAACGGAGTTCCGGGCGTTCGAGGGCGACCCGGCCGAGATCCTCGATCAGGTCATCGAATACGCGGTGTGGTTGTTGCTCGGGGCGGCGCGGGAACAGCGGGATCATCCGCGGTCTTCGGGGTGACCGCCGCCCATACCCCGAGCGCAAGGTGTTGGGTAGGGTCACGATCGTGACCATGATCGAGATCGCGATGCCGGGTGGCTCCGCGGAAGCGTATGTGGTGGGCGACGCCGGCTCGGGTGTCCTGCTCTACCAGGATGCGATCGGTCTGCGACCCCAGATCGAACGCATCGCGGATCGGATCGCGTCCTGGGGTCATGTGGTGCTGGCGCCCAATGTTTTCTGGCGCGACGGGCGGGCCGCCGATCTGGCACCCGCCGGTGATCTGAACGATCCGGACAGCCGGAAGGCCTTCTTCGCCTCCGGGGTCATGGATCGAGTCGACCGGTTGACACCGGAGGTCGTGCGCGCGGACGGCGAGATATGGCTGGCGACGCTGCACGGTCTGCCCGGCGTCGTCGGGCAGACCGTGGGGGTGACCGGCTACTGCTTCGGTGGCCGTGCCGCGTTGCGGATCGCCGCGCACCGGCCCGGCGAGGTCGCCGCGATCGGCCTGTTCCACACCGGTGGGATCGTCCTCGATGCTCCCGACAGTCCCCACCTCGAGGTACCCGGGATCCGGGCGGCGGTGCTGGCGGGCCACGCAGACAACGACGCGTCCAACACCCCGGAACAGATCGCCGCGTTCGATTCCGCCCTCCGGGCCGCCGGGATCGATTACCGCACCGCCGTGTATCCGGATGCGGCGCACGGTTACACGATGGCGGATACGGCCGCGTACCAGGAGGCGGGCGCGGAACGTCACTATCGCGAACTGCGTGACCTCTTCGCCCGCATTCCGCCCGTCTAGTCGCCCGCCCGCGGGGATCGGCGTCTCGTGACGAACACCAGCCCGTGCCCGGACTCGCCCGGTGTGCTCGGCTCGCGCGCCACGATTCGTTCCAGCCGGTAGCCCAGGCGACGGGCGACCGCGGCACTACGTTCGTTGGCCACGTCGCAGCGGATCCGGACCTGCTCGATACCCGGAAGTCGCAGCGCCACCTCGGTGAGCGCGGCAGCGGCACGGGTGATCACACCGCGGCCGGTATGGGCGATATGGCACCAGTATCCGATTTCGAGGGTCGCCGGGCCCACCCCATCGTGCAATCCGGCGGCACCGAGCAGCACACCGTCGGAATCGAAGATCCCGTAGCCGAAATGCCCGTCCGGCGGCGGCCAGTTCGTACTCGCGACATCGTTGGAGGCGCGCTGTTCGTCGGCCGTACGCGGCGCGGGTAGCCATGCCATCCAGGGGTGCAGATGTTCGAACGAGGCATTGATCGCCTCGAGCTGGGCTGTGACATCCCCGGTTTCCCAGCGCCGCACGACCAGATCGCCGAGATCGAACCGCTGCGGTGGAACGATCCCGGGAGCCAGGGCCGGCGGGTGTGCGGTATTCACCCGGAAAATCATGTCGATACCGGACATCCGGGGCAACCGAATAGTCCGAGTGCGGGTATCCGCCGGTACCGGTCCGCCGGCCGCGGTGCGACACGAGAACCGCGGGTGTCCACCCCCGCAGGCGTCGCGGTCGATACAGTCGAGGCGGTGCGCACCGATCGGAAACTCGTCGTCCTCTTGACCGCCCTCGGTCTGACGCTGGCCGGTTGCTCCGCCGAGCCGCCCGAGCCGGATACTGTCGCCGACCATTTCGCCGAAGCCCTGAACAACGACGATATCGGCGCTGCCGCCGCGGTCACCGACGACCCGGCAGCGGCAGGCGACACTCTCACCACGCTCTACGACGGCCTCGGCAAGGAAGTGCACTACGAGGTGGCCGGGGTAGGAGACGAGACCTTCACCCTCGAGGTGACCTGGAAATTCGGCCCCGAGGGGCGCGCGGAATGGAAGTACACCACCACCGGAACCGCCGGGGAGACCGACGAAGGCTGGAAGGTGCACTGGAATCCGGCCACGGTCGCACCGGGCCTCGACAAAGGGCCGTTGACCTACACGCCGGTCTATCCGCAACCGGCCCGGGTGCTCGACGCCGCGGGCGGCGAACTCATGACCGAACAGGTGGTGACGCTGGTGCAATTGGCGCCGGGCGCCGACACCGTCGGCGCGGCGGGTCTGCTCGGCCCGCTCGCGTCCGGGATCACCGGGCCCTCGCTGGATGCCGAACTGATCGCCGCACAGGGCAAACCGGTGACGGCGATCAGTCTGCGCGAAGCCGATATCGCGCCGATCCGGGACGCGCTGGCCGCGATCCGCGGAGTGACCCTGGCCCCCCAGACGCGGCTGCTGACCACCGACAAAACGATGTCCGCCCCGACCCTGTCCGGGTTGAGCGAACTCTGGCAGCAGCAGGCCGACGATGCGGCGGGCTGGGCGGTGAGCGCCCGGACAGCCGACAGCACCACGCGGATCGCCGGCGCGGACCCGCATCCCACCGCCGATATCCGGTCCACCATCGATATCGGATTACAGCGCGCGGCCCAGGCCGCTCTGGATCCGATCGGCACGGCCGCGGCGATCGTCGCCGTGCGGCCCTCCACCGGCGAGGTCCTCGCGGTCGGGCAGAATGCCGCGGCCGATTCCGCCGGGCCGATCGCCCTCACCGGTCTGTATCCGCCGGGTTCGACATTCAAGACGGTCACCGCCGCGGCCGTGCTGGACGCGGGGCGTGCCACACCCGATACCGTGCTGCCCTGTCCGGGCGTAGCCGATATCGAGGGTCGTCGCATTCCCAACGACGACAGTTTCGATCTCGGGCAGGTACCGCTGCACACCGCCTTCGCCCACTCCTGCAACACCACCATGGCCGGGCTCGCGGTCCAACTGCCCCCGGCCGCTCTGCGCGACACCGCCGAACGGCTGGGGCTCGGCGTGGACTACGTGACGCCGGGACTGACCACCGTGACGGGAAGTGTGCCGGTGGCACAGACCCCCGCCGAGCGGGTGGAAGCCAGTATCGGCCAGGGACAGGTCACGGCCTCGCCGTTCGGGATGGCGCTGGTCGCCGCGTCTGTCGCGCACGGGTCCACGCCGGCGCCGCTGATGGTGGCCGGTTCTCCGGGGGAGCCCGATCGGACACCGGCGCCCCTGCCCGCCGCGGTCACCGACGATCTGCGAACCATGATGCGGGAAACCGTCACCGCGGGGACCGCCACCCAGCTGGCCGGCCTCCCCGGTCTGCTGGGCAAGACCGGCACCGCCGAATACGGCGACAACAGCACAGCGCACGGCTGGTTCATCGGGATCCAGGACGATCTGGCGTTTGCGGTGTTCGTCGCCGACGCGGGTAGTTCGGGCCCCGCAGTCGACGCGGCCGGGCGGATGTTGCAGGCGCCGCGCTGAGCGGTCGCGGTGCGGGTGCCGGCCGACAGTCCGGCTAGACCGATCGCAGTCGGCGCACGCCCTCGTCCAGCGTTTGCCGTCGTTTGCAGAAGGTGAACCGGACGAGATGGCGCCACGGTTGCGGGTCGTCGGTGAACACGCTCACCGGGACGGCGGCGACGCCGAGGCGCCCGGGCAGTTCGCGGCAGAACCGCATCCCGTCCTGTTCGCCCAGCGGCCGGATATCGGCGCAGACGAAATAGCTACCCGCGCTCGGATGCACCCGGAAACCGGCATCGGTGAGCGCGGTGGACAAACGCAACCGTTGTCCGGACAGGGTGTCGCGGAGCCCGGCCACCCAGTCGAGTTCATGAGTCAGCGCATGCGCGACCGCGGGCTGGAACGGGCCGCCGCCGACGAAGGTCAAGAACTGTTTGGCGGCGAGGACCGCCTCGATCAGGGGCGCGGCGCCACAGATCCAGCCGATCTTCCAGCCGGTGACACTGAATGTCTTCGCGGCGCTCGACACCACGAGGGTCCGCTCGGCCATTCCGGGGAAGGTGGCGACGCTCAGATGTTCGGCGTCGTCGTAGACGAGATGCTCGTATACCTCGTCGGTCAGCACCAGGAGATCGTGTTCGCACGCGATCTCGGCGATCGACGCCAGATCGGCGCGATCCAGTACGGTCCCGGTCGGGTTGTGCGGGGAGTTCAGGATCAGCATCCGGGTGGCCGGAGTGATCGCGGCGCGCAGACTGTCGTGGTCGAGAACGAAACGATCGCCGTCGGCGACCAGCCGCGCGGTGCGCCGCCTCGCCCCGGCCAGCGCAACCGCCGCGGGATAGGAGTCGTAGTAGGGCTCGATCAGGACGACCTCCGCGCCCGGTTCCACCAGCCCGAGCACCGCCGCGCTGACGGCCTCGGTGGCCCCGACCGTCACCAGAACCTCGGTATCCGGATCGTAATCGGTGCCGTAGCGGCGGGCGCGGTCCGCGGCGATCGCGGCGCGCAGCACCGGCATACCGCGGCCGGGCGGGTACTGGTTGAGGCCGTCGGCGATGGCGTTACGCGCCACCTCCAGCATGCCCGCGGGGCCGTCGCTGTCCGGAAAACCCTGTCCCAGATTGACGGCTTCGTACCGGACCGCGAGTTCGGTCATCTCGGCGAAGATCGTGGCGGTGAAGGGGCGCAGCCGGTCGACGGTGGGGGCTCGGGAAGGCATGGGTCGAGCCTAGACGGCTCCTGCCCTGGGTGACCCGGCTCCGGTCGCTGCTCCGCGCTGCTCAGCGCCTATCGGGTGGCGCATCCGATCCGGCGATCGGGCTGCTGTCGAATCGCGAGAGCAGATCGGCCGGATCGTCGTACACCGCGACCGCCCCCGCGTCGTACAGCGGCGCGGCGGCGATCCCGCCGGACCGGACACCGATGAAACGGACTCCGGCCCGCCGGGCGGCTGCGGCGTCCCAGACCGTGTCACCGACGAATACCGCCGCGCCGGGCTTTGTGCCCGCCCGGTCGAGTGCCACGCGCACGATATCGGGCCGGGGTTTCGCGGTTTCCACATCCGAGCTGGATGTCTGCGCCGACACCACGTCCGCGGCGTCGAGGACCTCCCGCAGTACCGCGAGTTCGTCCTCCGGCGCCGAGGTCGCAAGAACCACGGTCGGGCCCGCGGCCGCGATCCGGTCGAGAAGTTCCCGCGCCCCGGTGATCGGCCGCAGGAGATCGCGTGCATCCAGGTAGTAGCGGAGGTGCAGATCCTTCGCGTGCTCGCGCGAATCGTCGTCGGTATCGGGTAACAGCGTGTGGACGAGCAGCGCACCGTCCATTCCGATACTCCGGTGCACGCGCCAGGAATCCACCTCCGCACCGATATCCCGAAAGGCCCGCACCCAGGCGTGGACGTGCAGATAATTCGAATCGACCAGGGTGCCGTCGATATCGAACAGCACCGCGTCGACAGGACCGTGTTCCGGCACGGCGGGGCTATTTCTTCGCACCGCGCGGAATCCCGGTGGACCACAGGGCCCACAGAATCAGCACCGGCTGGAAGAGCAGGCGTATGAAACGTTTCCGATCGGTATCGAGCCGGAAAGCCGTGCGGTGGCCCTGCCACTGGGCGATATTGCCGGGGAACACCGCGAGGAAGAAGAGCGCGGCTATCCGGCCCATCCGGACGCGATCGCGCTCGAACACCGCCAGACCCGCGCCGAGCATGATCTCCACCCCGCCGGAGGCCATCACCACGCCGTCCTTGTCCATCGGCACCCAATCGGGCACCTGGGCCCGGAACTCGTGCCGAGCCCAGAACAGATGGCTGAGACCCGCGAACACCAGGGCCGCCGCCAAGAGATAGCGAGCGGTCCGACGAGCCGGTGTGGTGGGCACACTCTCCGATTCGCGACTGGCCATTCCCGGAGCCTACTCGCGGAGCCGGCGCGGGTGGCGTTGCGAACGAGCGTGTCCCGGTCGGGTCGTAGGCCGTGATCGATACGGGTGCCGATGTGACCTTCGCCGCGATCGCGTCCGTCCGCGTGTTCGGACCTCGGTGCGGTGATATCGAAAAATATTGCGAACGGGGGCTTTCGGGCGTTACGGGCATGCGCCGGACCCCGCCGGGGAGGTGGTCGGAGCCGTGTAAGAATCATCGCGATGCTCACCTATGTTCAGGCCACGGTCATCGGTGCGGTGCAGGGTGTCACCGAACTCTTCCCGGTTTCGAGTCTCGGTCACTCCGTACTGTTCGCCGCCTGGCTCGGGGGTGACTGGCAGACGCTGGTCGGTCCGGACGAATCCGATTCCGGGACACCGTATCTGGCCTTTGTGGTCGCGCTGCACGTGGCGACCGCGGTCGCACTGCTCTGCCACTATCGCCGAGATTGGTACGAGATCGTCTCCGGTTTTCTCACGACTCTGCGGACGCGGCGACCGGCCACCGTGGCGCAGCGGCTGGCGTGGCTGATCGTGATCGCCTCGGTGCCGGTCGCGGTCCTGGGTCCGCTGCTCGTACATCCGTTGCACGCCCTGTTCGCCGCGCCGGTCTGCGCCGGGTTCTTTCTGACGCTCAACGGTGTCGTACTGCTGGTGGGTGAGGGGTTGCGACGCCGCAACGAGCCCACGTTGGCCGAATACGGGCGGCGTTTCGCGCTGCAGGGGTCGGGCCGCCGGGCGGCCACCAGCCGGGAGAGCGCCCGCCGCCAGGCCGACCGGCGGCTGGCCGCCCTCGACGTGCGCGATGCGCTCGGTATCGGTGCCGCTCAGCTCGGCGCCCTGCTGACCGGGTTCAGCAGGGCGGGCCTGACCATGGTCGGCGGGTTGTGGCGCGGTCTGGAACACGCACATGCGGCGAAGTTCGCGTTCCTGCTCGCCACTCCGGCGATCCTGGGTGCGGGCCTGGTGGAGATTCCCGAACTGATCGGGCCTGCGACCGAGGGGATCCATGGACCGATCCTGGCCGGTGCGCTGGTTTCGGGGATCTCGTCGTGGCTGGCGGTCCGCTTCCTCGAACAGTATTTCCGGACCCGCACGCTGCTGCCCTTCGCCACCTATTCGCTCATCGTCGGGATCGCGTCGATGATTCGTTTCTGCTGACGGCCCGGACACGGATAGCACCGCGTTCCGGGGCGTACGCTCTGGGCACCCGGCAGTGCTCGGCCATCGGTTCGCCTCCGGCCACCGTCCGGCGTGCAACCGGCTCGGCATGCGTGCCCACTGTGGTCGATCACGAGCGGAACCGGCGTGTCGCAGTGAGATCGTGACACGTGCGGGAACCGTCCCTGCCCGGCGGATATTCATGCTACTTTTCGTCACACACAAATCGCTCGGGGTGTGGAGGTTCTGTGCCGGACGGTGCGTACGAGGTGCACGGGTGGTCGGCGGCGCCGGCCGGTGCGGGTGGTGGTGCGGCGCTGGACCAGGTCGCGATCATGACCGGTTCCGCCGGGGTGATCGCGCTGCTCCTGCTCTGGATCGGCTACCTGCACCGGACCCGCCGGATCACCTGGCTGCAACGGATCGCCGACCGGCTCGGCCGGGTTTTCAACCGGCCCGGCTGGGTGGCGCTGCCGCTGGCGATGTTCCTCGCCACCATCCTGACCGCCCTGCTCGGTTTCATCTGGGACGTGAGCCTGCACATCGGCAACGGCCGCGACGAGGGCCCGCTGGCCAACCCGGCCCACTACTTCATCCTCGCGGGTCTGTTCTTCCTGTTCACCGCCGGTATGTCGGCCATCGTGCTGCCGTTGGACGAGAAACCCGGTCCGGCGGCAGTGCGGATCACCCGGACCTGGTACGCACCGGTCGGCGGGATCCTCGTGGCCGGTGCCGGGCTGTACGCCCTCATCGGATTTCCGCTCGACGATGTCTGGCACCGGATCTTCGGCCAGGACGTCACGCTCTGGGGCCCCACCCATCTGATGTTGATCGGCGGGGCCGGCTTCTCACTGGTCGGTGTGCTGTTGCTCGAATTCGAGGGGATGCGCAACCGGCCACGCCCGGACGAACCGGATACCCGGCGGATGTGGCTGCTGCGGGCCTTCGCGTTCGGGGGCCTGCTCATCGGGCTGTCGGTGTTCCAGGTGGAATACGATTTCGGAGTCGAGCAGTTCCGGCTGGTGATGCAGCCGATGCTGATCGTCGCCGCCGCCACGATCGCCCTCGTCGCCGCGCGGTCGACCCTCGGCGCGGGCAGCACCCTGATAGTGGTCGGCTTCGCGGCGGCGGTCCGCGCCGTCGTCGCCGTGCTGGTCGGCGGTCCGATAATCGACGCGCCGCGCAATGTGTTCCCGCTGTATCTGGGTGTGGCCGTCGTCGTGGAGTTGCTGGCCCTGCTGCCGCCTGCGCGGCACCGCATCCTCTGGGGTGCGCTGTGTGGTCTGGCGGCGGCCACCCTGGGCATCTGGCTCGAATCACTCTGGGTCGCCGCGATGTTCGCCGATCCCTGGCCGTCGTCGATGTGGCCGGAGCTGCTGGTGACGGCGATCCCGACCGGTATCGCCGGCGGCGTCGTCGGGGCGATGCTGGCCGTCGTGCTCCGCGGCGAGGCACTGCCGCGGCCCGCGATACGCCGGACGCTGGTGGTCGCGGCGGTGGCCGTGGTGGCCGCGGTGACCGCCAACGGGTTGATGATCGAGGTCCCGGCGGGTGCGCGAGCCGCCGTGGAACTGCGTGACGCGCCCGCACAGGGCGGCCGGATGGTGTACGCCGATATCCGGCTCAGCCCGGCGGATCTGGTCGGTACCGACCCCGAATGGATCCAGATCCTGGCCTGGCAGGGCGGGGTCGGCAGCGACAGCCCGGGACGCGGCCTGGTGGTCGACCACCTCCACCGCGAAGGTGCCGGGCACTACGTCTCGACGAAACCCGTTCCGGTGTACGGAAGCTGGAAGACGCTGCTGCGGATCCAGGACGGGCGCACGATGACCGCGCTGCCGATCTTCATGGCCGCCGACCCGGGGATCGGCGCTGCGGAGGTCCCCGCGCTCGACTCGTTCACCCGGCCCTTCGTCGCCGAGATCACGGTGCTGCAGCGCGAGCGGTCCTTCGATCACCCGGCCTGGTTGTTCGCCGCGGCCGCACTGGTCGTCCTGGCGTGCACCCTCGTGCTGATCGCGGCACTGTCCTGGGGTGCCGCCCGGATCAACGATCGATACCTGCACGGATCGCATGCCGGGGAGAAGGAACAGGCGCCCGTGCCATGACCGATCGATACGACGGCGTGGATCTGCTCGCCGACCATTCGATCCTGTTGGCGGTGCCTGCTTTTCTCCCGGCGTTCCTCATTGCCGGTGTGGTCGTGGTGATCGCGGTGCGCGACCGCCGGGGCGGAGACGACGAGGAGCCGCCGGACGATCCGGAGACCGGCCGCGATACCGAACCCCACAAGGAGGACTGATGCCGTCCGTCTCCCGTCTGTGCATCCCGGTGCTGGCCCTGGGTCTGCTGGTGGCCGGTTGTGCGAGCAGTGAACCGGAACCGTCCGGCGCGAGTGCCGCGCAGAGCCCGGAATCGGTGATCGTTGCCGTGCGTATCGCCGAGGGCACGGTGACGCCCGCCGATGCGCGGCTCGAGGCCCGGGTCGGTCAGCCGATCGAGCTGGTCGTCGACAGCGATACCGACGACGAACTGCATGTCCACGCCGAACCCGACCACACCTTCACCGTCACCCCCGGAACCGGCGAGCGGTTCCGCTTCACCGTGGCGGTACCGGGCCGGGTCGAGATCGAACTGCACCACGCCGGGCGTACGGTGGCCACCCTGCTCGTTCGCGAATGACACTGCTCGCACACGGCCTCGGCGGCGCGGCGGATCTGCCGATTCCGCTGACCTACGCTCTGATCGGCGCGGCGTGGGCGCTGACCTTCTCGTTCGCCGTGATCGCCTTCGCCTGGCGGCAGCCGCGGCTGGATCCGGAGTCACCCGGTATCGCGCTGCCCGCGGGACTGCGTTCCGTCGTCGACGCCGCGCAGGCGCGGACGGTGATCGCGGCGTCGAGCACCGTGGCGTTCGGCGCGGTGCTCGTGATCGGCGTCGCCGGTGCCGCCGACCCGGCCCGCAACCCGGTCCCGGGTGTCGTCTACGTTTTCATATGGGTCGGGGTGCCGGTCGTATCACTGCTGGCCGGGCCGGTGTGGAAGGTGCTCTCCCCGGCGAGAGCCGTGCACCGGGTGCTCTGCGCGGCGGCTCGGCGACCGGCCGGTGCGGGTCTGCTGCCGTATCCGGATTCGTGGGGGCGATGGCCGGCCGCATTCGGTTTGTTCACCTTCGTCTGGCTGGAACTGGCTGCCCCCGATCCGGGTGCGGTGACGACGGTGACCTGCTGGCTCATCGGGTATCTGGTCGTCACGGTGGCCGGGCTCGTGGTCTTCGGTACCATCTGGGCCGAGCGGGCGGATCCGCTGGAGGTGTACAGCAGTCTGCTCGGCCGACTGAGCCCGCTCGGCCGGGGTGCGCACGGGGCGCTCGTGCTCCGGTCGCCGCTCGCGAATCTTGCCGGGACGCCCGTGGGGGCGGGTTCGGTGGCGGTGGCGGCGACGCTGCTGGGTTCCACGGCGTTCGACAGTTTCTCGTTGTTCCCGTGGTGGCGGAGCCTGGTCGCGGATGCGGCCGCCGCCGGACTTCCGCCGACGCTGGTGTCGACCGTCGGGTTGCTCGTGTTCATCGGTGTGGTCGGGGTGAGTTTCCGGTTCGCCGCGGCGGCCACGGGCGGTCTCACACCCGTCGAGCGCAGAAAGCTGCCCGCGCGCCTGTCCTACACGTTGACCCCTATCGTCGCCGGGTACGTGATCGCGCACTATCTGACCTTCCTGGTGGAGAAGGGGCAGGCGACGGTGATCCTGTTCGCCGACCCCGCCGGCACCGGCCGGAATCTGCTGGGCCTGGCCGATCGCGATGTCGCCTATGTTCTCTCCGCGCATCCGGCGCTGCTCGGAACGATCAAGGTACTCGCAGTGGTCACCGGACATATCCTGGCTGTCGCGGCTGCCCACGACCGGTGCCTGCGGTTGCTCCCACCGGCGCATCGGCTCACCGGCCAGCTGACCCTGATGCTGCTCATGGTCGGTTTCACCTTCACCGGGCTCTATCTGCTCTTCGACGCGTGACGGCCGGCGAAGCGGCCTACGCCCCGGACAACTTGTCGATATCGGCCAGAACCTTTTCGTGCCAGTCGATCTCGGTCCGGATCCGCATCCGGGCGTGCTCGGCGATGAGATCGTCGGCGGTGCGCTGGTCGGGCCAGCGCCGGTCGAGTCGGTGTTCCAACCGCGAACCGAGCGCACGGAGCGCGGCGATACGGTCCTCGAGATAGCCCCGCAGCAACTCGGTATCCAGATCGTCGCCGACGGCGAGCGCCAGATCGACCGGGTCGGGCCGGACGTCGACCTCGGTGAAGGCTTCGTCGCGTAGCGCCCGCAGTTCCCGCAGACCCTCGTCGGTGATCTGGTAGATGGTGCGGGCGGGCAGGGCGCCTTGTTGTTCGGTACGGACCGGCCGGACCAGCCCCTCGCTCTCCATGCGGTGCAGGGCACCGTACAGCGATCCGGGTTTGACCCGCGACCACAGATCCGCGCGATCCAGGCGGGCATCGCGGCGCAGTTGGTGGCCGTGCATGGGCCCGCGCCGGGCCAGCGCGGCCAAGACGAACAACCGGGTTTCGTTCACCGAGGCAGTCTTACACGACTACTCGTATTTGAGTAGTCTGCCCCTATGACTGTGCGACCGATCCTCATCGCAGGCGATCCGCGACTCACGACCCCCGCGACTCCGGTAACGGTTTTCGACGACGAACTCGCCACACTCGTCGGTGATCTGTTCGATACCAATACGGCGGCGCCCGGTGCGGGACTTGCCGCGAACCAGATCGGCGATCCGCGTGCGGTATTCGTCTACGACCTCACCGACAGCGGATCCCGGTACCGCGGCCATATAGTCAACCCGGTAATGCGCACGTCCGAACGTCCGGAGACGATGCCCGACCCCGACGACGATCTCGAAGGGTGTCTTTCCGTACCGGGTGAATGGTTTCCGACCGGCCGCGCATACCGGGCCGAAGTGACAGGTGTGGATATGGCGGGACAGCCCGTCGTCGTCGAGGCGACCGGATACCTGGCCCGCTGCCTGCAGCACGAGACCGACCATCTCGCCGGAACGCTCTACCTCGATCGGCTGATCGGCCGGCACCGGCGAGCGGCCCGGCGGATGATCAAGCAACGATGCTGGACCGTGCCCGGCCACAGCTGGCTACCGGAGCAACCGGGCGGCGCCGGTCAGTGACCGGTCGCCTCGATCAGGCGGCCGCGCAGCCAGGCGAGCGCGGTGGAACCGGCGGGATCGACCGGATAGGAGGTGTAGCTCTGGTGCGCACCGGATTTCAGGAAGTCGTCGATCTGGTCGCGGCGCCGCTGATAGGCCGAGGTATCGAGTTGTCCGGCCAGCAGACCGAGCCCGCCGGCCGCCAGCGCGTCACCGAGCAGCGCGGCCGCCTGCCGCTGGTAGCTGCCGATATCGGCGGGATCGGGATTCGACATCGCGACGATCAGACCGGCCATCCGTCCGGCTATATCGCCCTCGGGCATCGCGCAGTACAGGTCGCCGAGTGCGCAGAACGTATAGGTGCGTGGACCGAGCACGCCGAAACCGGCCGGCCGCGGCCCGACTGCTCCGGCACCGGGTACCGGCGGGCCGACGAGGGTGTCGGAGGGGGAGCGGCGAGGGTCGGCGATCAGGCCCACCAGGGCGATCCGGTCGGCGGGTACCGGGCCCGATCCGGTGCCGATCTCGGCCGCGAGATCGCCGGCCGCGTGCGCGCCCTGGCTGTAGCCGAGTATCGCGATACGGGTCGCCGGGCAGGCTCGTGCCACCGCCGAGACCCGATCCCGTGCGCGGTCGGCGGCCTGCTGCTCCGAGCGGCCGTACACCTCCCCTTCCCAGGGGAACGCTGTTGCGGCGTAGGCGATGTAATCGACCGCGACATCGCCGGGTAACTGCTCCACGCTCGCCGCGAGCATGCCCCGGCCGGGGGCGGCATCGGATGTTTCCCATGTTCCGGGGACGGCCACGATGTACAGATCGGGGCACGAGGCCGGTGCGCTCACCGCCGCGGGCGCTACGCACACCGGGACAACTGCGGCAGCGAGCGCGAGGACGCAGGCGACGATGCCGGATTTCCATCGAGTGGGCACGACTGCTCCATCTGGTCACGCCGTGTCGCCGAGCGGGTGATCCGGGCGGCCGCGGCCGGGGTTGTTCGGGAGACAGCGGCCGAGTGATCCGGGCGGCCGCAGGCCTCGCGGGTGTGGACGGCCGGACACCGGGCGGTTGTCGCGTACACCTGCTCGCCCGCACGGAATTCGTCCGTGCGGGCTCGATCGGTCCGCCGGATCAGCGCGGTGGCTGACTCATATCCCGGTTCATCGTCGGGAGCTCGATACTGATGGGCATGCGGAGTTCGGCCAGATACCACAGGGCGAACTGACGCAGGAATTCGTCGAAGAGCCAGTACGCTTCCTGCGCCGGCGGCGCCACGGTCAGCACACCTTCGCGAACCGCGATGAACGGGCCCCAGCTGAACCGCAGCAGCGGATCCCAGACCGGCTCACGGGCGATCGCCAGTCCGTCGGCGATCCGGTCGCCGAGCAGGAAGCGGGTGAAGGCACCGAGCACGCCCTTGCTGAGGATGGCCAGGTCGAGGTTGGTGCCCAGCCGCAGCAGGCGGTCGGCCAGTTTGGCGCCCTCCGGGGTGGGGGCGATGATCGGATCCAGCACCTGGGCCGCCTGGGAATTCGCCTGGTCCCACGAATTCGGGATGTATTCGTCGCGGACGCCGAGCATATGGGCGGCGACCTGCCAGGAATGCAGGAACGCATCCGATTCGTGGACGGGGATCGGTACCTTCCACGCCGTCAGATGACGCATCACGGTGGTGGGCAGGCTGTGCCAGGTGACCATGATGTCGTTCTGGCTGATCGGGATGTCCTCGTCGGCCGAGTTCACCCAGTGCGGCGACTGGGGCAGCAGATGCCGTACGGCGGCATGAGTCAGCCGGGTCTTGACGCAGGTGACGACCATCTGCCCGTCCGGACCGTACGCGTTGCCGCTACCGATGTCGTAGCCGAGTTTCGCGGTCTTGGAGATGCGGTCCTTCAGATCGTGGCCGCCCTTGGAGTAGTAGACCGCCCGCGCCTCCTTGGGGATGACCGTGCTCATCATCCCGCTGGCCAGGCCGTACAGCACGCCGAGGTAGAGGCCGCGTTTCTTGTTGAAATCGACGGCGGTGGCCAGTTTGCCCGGATCGGTCCACTGGGGCAGCTGCCGGGCGTATTCCATGAAATCCCGCAGATCGGGCGGTAGACCCGCCGGTAACGGCTGGCCGTTGCGGGTCCAGGTCCGCAGCAGCCCGTTGACCGCGGGTACCTCGCCGCGGTCGAGCAGCCCGGCGACCAGTTCGTCGGCCTCCGGATCCCATACTCCGAGCGGATCGATGCCGGCACCGCTACCCGCCACCGATCCCTGTGGCGACCATGTCCACGGTTGCGCCCGCGCCGCTGAGGTCGCACCTACCAGTGCCAGCGCACCGGCGGCGCCGGCCACCCCGCCGGCTTTCAACGCTTCGCGCCTGCTGAGTCGGTCCATGTCGCCACTCCTCGTCGAGTTGGAACATCGCGGTGGTCCAGTGCGCCATCCGCATCGATATGGGAAGAATACTCAGTAACTTAACAGCTGTACAGGTGTCCCGCTCGCCGATTCGCCGAAATTGCGAGCTCGGCGATGTCTACCGGCATTGCCGCGGTATCTCTTCAGTAGAAGCGCTACTGCCTGCGCGTATTCAAGGCTCGGAAGCCGATGTGGCTCCGTGGTGCTGAGCCTCGGCGGCGGTGTGCCCGGCCGAACCGTTATTGATCCATGGTCAGAATATGGAATAACCGCAGGTAGCTGACTCAGACGGGTGATCTGCCGCCGCTGCCCGGAGGTCTGTGATCATCGGATTTCCGGTCTCGTAGCCCTGTCGGAATCGCGGACCGACTGGTAGGAGCGTGTGTCATCGGTGATGTGATCCGACCCAGTCGGTGCAACGCTGCCGTTCGGCGCACAGCTCGCCAGGGACTGCCGGGTGTGGGCCTTGCGGTCCGGGGTGTCTGTGCTCGGGGATCTGCCCCCGCTCCGAAAAAGTGATGTGCCCCACTTTCGGATCCAGTTCTGTCACGAACGGCGCGGCACCGGGCTCATGAGGGCAACACACCCGAGTCAAGAGGAGATCGATATGACCAGCCAGCGCATTCGCGTCGTCGTCGTCGGCGGCGGTTATGCCGGAACCGTGGCGGCCAACCGGCTGCAGCGTGACCCCGAGATCGACATCACCCTGATCAACCCGCGCCCCGAATTCGTCCAGCGGCTGCGACTGCACCAGTTCGCGGCAGGCTCTGGCGAGGCCACCGCCGACTACGGCACGCTGCTCGGCAACCGCGTCCGGCTCGTGGTCGACTCCGTCACCCGCATCGATACCGGGCAGCGCAAGGTACGGATGACCGCCGGCGACGACCTGGACTACGACTATGTCGTCTATGCGGTGGGCAGTACCGCGGCGGTGCCCGGCTCGGTACCCGGAGCGACGGAATTCGCCTATCCCATCGCCGAACTGGAACACGCCCGCACCCTCCGGAACGCTCTCGCGGCAGTGACCGCCCCGGCGCCGGTCACCGTGGTCGGTGGCGGTCTCACCGGGGTTGAGACCGCGGCGGAACTCGCCGAACAGGGGTGGACCGTTACGCTCGTCTGCGGTGGCTGCCCGGTGCCCTCGTTCTCCGAACCTGCCCGGCGGTCCGTCGTGAAATGGCTGACCGAGAACGGGGTCGCGGTGCTCGAGACGGAACTGGTGACCGAAGTGCGGTCGGACGCGGTGGTTCTCGGCGGTGGCGTCGTGCGCCCGAGCGCAGTGACGGTATGGACCGCCGGCTTCGGTGTCCCGGCCCTCGCCGCGGCCAGTGGGCTGCGCACCGACGCACTCGGCAGGATGCTCACCGACGAGACGCTGACCAGTGTCGACGACGACCGTGTCGTGGCGGCCGGGGACGCGGTCGTGCCGTCGGGCCGGCCGCTGCGGATGAGTTGCTATACCGCCGGCCCCACCGGGGCCACGGCGGCGGATACGGTGCTGAGCCGGATCGCCGGGGATCGGCCCGCGCCGCTCGAACTGGCCTACCTCGCATCCAATGTCGGGCTCGGCCGACGGGCCGCGCGATTCCAGCTGACCCGCAAGGACGACAGTCCCGTGCACATCTATCTCGGCGGCCGGATCGGCGGTCGCCTCGCCGGGGCGATCAAAGAAGCCGTCACCAAGGGCACGCTGTGGGGTATCCGCCGCGAAGCCCGCAAACCCGGTTGCTCGGTGTGGTTCACCGGCGGGAACACCCGGTCGCGGCAGCTCGCGTCCGAACCCGCGGCGGTCGTGCGGTCGTGACACCCGACGCCGACGACCACGCGCAACGTTTCACGCTGCTGCGGCCGCTGCTGTTCACCATCGTCTACGAGATCCTGGGTTCGGCCGCCGAATCCGACGATGTCCTGCAGGACAGCTATCTGCGCTGGGCGGGTGTGGACCTGGCTACGGTCCGGGACACGAAATCGTATCTGGCGCAGCTGGTGACCCGGCAGGCCCTGAAATCATTGCGCGCCGGGGCCCGGCGCCGGGAAACCTATATCGGGCCGTGGCTGCCCGAACCGCTACTGCTCGACGAGCGCGACGCCTCCGCCGACGTGGTGCTGGCCGAATCGGTGTCCATGGCCATGCTCGTGCTGCTGGAATCCCTCACGCCCGACGAGCGGGCGGTATTCGTGCTGCGGGAGGTATTCGGTTTCGACTATCCGGAGATCGCCGCGGCGGTGGACAAATCGATGGTGTCGGTGCGCCAGGTGGCGCACCGCGCCCGGGAACACGTGCGGGCGCGGCGGAAGAAATTCGAGGCCGTGGACACCGCACAGACCGCCGAACTCACCGAGCGGTTCATGACGGCCGCGGCCGGCGGGGATATGGAGGGCCTGCTCGCCGTGCTCGCCCCGGACGCGACCTGGACCACCGATCACGGCGGTAAGGCGAGCGCGATACGTCCGGTGGTGATCAACGGCGCCGATCGGATCGCCAGAACTCTCATCGGTGTGTTCCGGGCGGTGCGACGCCGGCCGGATCTCCGCATCGAGGTGGTGACCTGCAACAGCGAGCCCGCTCTGATGTTCTCTGTCGGCGACAGACTGGAAGCCGTCGTCGTGCTCGAAATCGCCGGTGGGCGGATCTGTCACGCCTACGGCATCCGGAATCCGGACAAGCTGGCGACCGTCACGGTCCCGCGCGTCATCGGACGGTAGCCCGCAGCGGCCCAGCCCCGCCACCGGTCCGTCACATGTACATGCACCGGACGGGCTGCTACTCGTTGGAGTATGAGCACACCGGGTGATTTCGAATTCGAATCCGTGTATCGCGGCGACGGCCCGTTCGGGCCGGATGTGGCGCCGCCGTGGAGTATCGGGGAGCCGCAGCCGGAACTCGCCGCATTGATCGAGCAGGGCAGGTTTCACGGGGAGGTGCTGGACGCCGGATGTGGGGAGGGCGCCATCTCGCTGTTTCTGGCCGAGCGCGGGTTCACGACCGTGGGCCTCGATCTCGCGCCGACCGCGATCGAATCCGCCCGGGCCGAGGCCCAGCGGCGCGGGCTGGACAACGCCACCTTCGAGGTCGCCGATATCACCGCTTTCACCGGCTACGACGGCCGGTTCGGGACCGTGGTGGACAGTACGTTGTTCCACTCGATCCCGGCGGAATCACGTGCCGGCTATCTGGCATCGATCGCCCGCGCGGCCGCCCCGGGCGCGGTGTATTTCGCGCTGGTGTTCGACCGTGCCGGATTTCCCGCGCTGCCCGGTCCCGCACCCGCTCCGGTCACTGCGGACGAACTGCGCGACGCGGTCTCGCAATACTGGGTGATCGACGACATCGTCCCGGCGCGGATCCACGCGAACCTGCCGGACCGCGCCGAGTCGCCGGCCGGTGAACCGTTGCTGCGCTTCGAGGGCCTGCGTGATGAACCCGGCGGCCGCAAATCGATTCCGGCCTGGCTGCTCTCGGCGCATCTGGGCTGACCGGATAGCCGCGTCCGGTGGTCCGCTGCGGCACCACCGGACGCGGGCCGAGGTCGTCCCGGAGTGCGGTAGGGGCGGTCAGAGTCCCTGTGGGCCTTCGGAACGGAGGTCTTCGACTTTGCTCATCGCCGCGCGCAGCTCCTCGAGCCAGGCCTCCGCATGCTGGCCGGCCAGCTTCACCGTCCAGGCCAGCGCGTCCGCTCGCGAGCGCGCGACGCCCGCGTCGACCAGGGTATCGAGCACTTTGCGCTCCGGCTGGCGCAGCCGGGTCATCACCGGTACCGCCAGATGGGTGAACAGAATGCGCTCACCGTCCACCGAAACGCCCCATGCCACACTGCGGCCGTAGCGCTGCTGGGCTTCGTCGGCGATCTGCATCCGGGCGCCGCGGGTGGTTTCCCGGAACCGCGCCACCGCACCCTGTTTTGTCGCATCGGGAACCGCGCGGGTGCCTGTTTCCCCGCTGGCGGCGGACTCGGCGGCCGCGGCCTTCTCGTCCGCCACGGAGTCTGCCCGGGGGATCGGCAGCTCGCCGACCACCACTATTTCGTCCCGATCGATCTCGATGGCGGGGCTTCCGGTGAACCATTCGCCGGGCAGGCGCCCCGCGAACCAATCCACCGCATCCGCCGCGTCCGGCAGGTCGGCCTGCTGCCAGCCTCCCGGGCGGCCGAATCCGCGTCCTCGATGTCCATGCCTCATGGTGTACCTTCTTCACTGGCGGCGATTACTTGATTACAAGATTACGCCGTTTCGGCAGCCGGAGGTTCAGCCCACAGCGAACCGCACCCCGGTGAGCTCCTCGGATATCGCCCATAGGCTCTCCTGCCTGCGTCGGTCCCGGGCGTGGGCACTGGATTTCACGCGATCCGGGTAGCCGCCGATCTCGAAGAGCCCGGTCGGTCCGTAGTAATCGCCGCCGACAGCGCCCGGATCGGTGGCGGCGCGCAGCGTGGGCAGCGCGCCCATCGCCGGGGTGCGGCCGAAGATCCGGGCGACGGCCAGATTCGGCAACCGGAACGCCGCGGGGGAATAGCGGAAGACCTCGGTGCTCGCACCGCCGGGGTGGGCGGCCAGGGCGATGGCCGCCGTACCGGCGAGGTGGCGGTCGAGTTCGTAGGTGAACAGGAGATTCGCCAATTTCGATTTGCCGTAGGCATTTCCGTGGCGCGCGGCCGGGTCGGCGGGATCGATTCGGCCGAACCGGTGGCCGAGGCTGCTGACGGTGACCACGCGGGCGGCCGGGGCCGCGATGAGGCGCTCGAGCAGCCGGCCGGTCAGCGCGAAGTGGCCCAGGTGGTTGATACCGAACTGTGCCTCGAAGCCGTCCGCGGTGGCGCCGCGGAGACCGGTCACGCCCGCATTGTTGATCAGCAGGTCTATCCGGTCGTAGCGGTCGCGGATCCGCTGTGCCGCGCTGTGCACGGAGGCGAGCGAGGCCAGGTCGAGGGGCACTGTTTCGATCGCGGCGCGAACGGCGGGATCACCGTGGGCGATCCGGTCGGCGGCATGCGCCGCCCGGTCCGGGTCGCGGCAGGCCAGGACGACCCGGGCGCCGTGCTCGGCGAGTGCTCGTGCAGTTTCGAATCCGAGTCCGGTGTTGGCGCCGGTGACCACCGCGGTGCGGCCACGCAAATCGGGAATATCGGCTTCGGTCCAGCCGGTCATTGCCATCTCCTAAGGTGAACGAGTGGTTCATATTAAAGTGAACCACTCGTTCATGTTGTGCGCAAGGAGAGAGGAGGGTGGCGGATGGCCGGAAGGCCCAGGCGTGCGGATGCGGTACGCAACCGGGAGGCGATCGTGAGTGCGGCGCGGGAATTGGTGGTCGAGCGCGGTCCCGGGGTCGGAATGGACGAGATAGCCGGTGCGGCGGGTATGGCGGTGGGTACGCTCTATCGGCATTTCCCGACCAAGAAAGACCTGATCGAGGGAGTGGTCGCCGACCTCACGGCGGAGATCGGCGGTGCGCTGGACGCGGCGGTGGACCGGGTCGACCGCGGTACGGCCGCGGCGCTCGACGAACTGCTGGCATTGCTGCACGGGGTGCTGCTCGATATGCGGCAGGAGCGGTTGTTCCGGTTCGCGGTAGCCGAGGTCGCGGCGGACGCGCTCCGCGATGTTCAGGAGCGGGGCCGGGTCGCGGTCGATCGGCTCGTCGCCGCGGCGCATCGTGACGGTTCGCTCTATCCCGATATCACCACCGATGATGTGATCCTGTTGCTGGGCGGCGCGCCGGCGGATACGGCACCGGAGTCGCAGCAACTCCGGTGGCTGACGCTGGCCCGCCGGGCGCTCACCCCGGGGCCGGTATCGCGGACCGGCTGACCGGCGGCCGGGCGGCGCGGACCGGGTCGCTCACCGTTCCGCCACCGCGTACCGGAGCGGAACCCGGTGTGTCAGGTGGCGCGAACCAGCCGGTTCGCCAGAGTGGACATCGTGTACGTGCCGATACCGAGGACGATCTCGAGTGCATTGCGTTCGGTGAATCCGTGGACCGACCGGGACACGACGGATGCGTCGTCGACGCCGCCGGCGGTCGCGATCAGCTCGAAGGTGAAGGTCGCGGATCGCTCGTGCGTCGGATATCGATCCGCCGTCGCGGAGCGCGGTGCGCAGTTCCGGTACTGCGCCGAGTGCGTGGAGTTTTCCGGTGTGCATCGCGATGCAGATATGGCACCGGTTGCGGGGCGCGACGGTCATGATGACGACCTCGCGCGCCACCGGGTCCAATGCGCAGCGTTCGAAATCGGCGCTCATGGCAAGGAATCCGTTGAGAGCCTCCGGTGATTCCGCCGACCGGCCGACAGCGTCGGGTACGGCGCCGGTGGCTTTCCGGCTGGATGCCGCCGGGTGGCTGGGCCGGTTGACCTGAACGGTCCTCCGGCGCAACACCCGGCCGCCGGATGCTGCTCGCCGCGGGGGATACCGCAGCTGCCCACGCTCTACGGCGGCTACCTCCATCCCGGCTCGTCGTCGCCGTCGAACCTGACAATGCTGATCAGCCGCTGGAACGGCCGCCCCGGCGGTCATCCCTACCCGGTCACCCAGTGGACCGGCCTGTACGCCTGACCGGGGGTCCCGGCCGGGCGGCCTGTACGGGTTCGGACCTGCCGGACCTGTCGGCGGACCGGCAGGTCCGGGAGCGACGCAGGCCGGGTTCAGCCGCGCAGAGCGGAGGCGAAGATGGCGGGCAGACGGAACCAGCGGGGATCCGCTGCGAAGGCGGCGAGCAACCGGCCCGTCCGCGCCGCGGTCCGGTTGGTGACGAACCACGGCGGTTTGGGGGTCAGCGCCCATTCCCGGTTCAGCACCGAGCGCGGCGCCGGGCGGAACGGGCCGCGGACGACCGTACGTTCGATCCCGTCGATCAGCCAGGCATTGTGCACCACGCCGATCCCGCTGCTCACATTGTCGAGCGTATGCCCGGGGTAGGCGCCCCAGCTCGCGGTCGGTGTCAGGTAGCCGACCGCGGTCCATGCGTTCACCGCGACAGTGCCGTAGCGCAGTTGCTCGATCATGGTGTCGAAATGGTCGCCGAGAGCCGCGACGCTGCCGGGATGGGCGACGATGTTCACACCGAGGGTGCCGGTGAACTTCTCGTTGGCCGTATCCACCGCGATGCGGACGAAATCCGGCCCGGTTCCGGGGAGTTCGACGACACCCAGCACGGGTGCGAAGTACTCGGCGGACAGCAGCGCTTCGTCCGATTCCGGGTCGAGACCGGTCACCAGCAGCCGGCCGCCGCCGGGACCGAGCTGCCGGGCGTCCGGATAGGAGGCGCGGGCACCGGCGACCCGCCCGTCGCTGCCGGGATAGTAGGCCGGCCGGGCGGGCGCGCGTTCGACAGCGGCGGTGAGCGCGGTCAGGAACGCGTCCTTCTGCGGCCAGTCCGCGGAAACGATCACCGCCTGGGTTGCCACGCAGTTGTAGCCTCCGTTGTGCAGCCGCTGGGTCGCGATGTGCTCGGCCTGGAATTCCAGATCGGCCGTACTCCATTCGCCGGGGAGCACGATCGTCGGCGAGACACCGCCGAGTTCGCTGGTGATCGGTTTGTCCAGTAGCGGTGTCCCGGCGGCCTTGCGTTCGGCGGCCGCCGGGCCGGTGCCCCAGACGATGGCATCGTGGGTCACGGCGCTGCCCGTCATATGGACGTGGGCTACACGTTCGTGCGCGACCAGGCGGCCGCCGATCTCGGCGCCGCCGGTGAGTATCCGCACCGCGCCCAGCTCGATCAGCGGCGCGAAGATCCTCTCGAACACCAGGAGCAGCGGATCGGTGATCGGGTTGAGTTTGAGCGCCACCACCCGGTTGTGCGCGATGAGCTCGTAGATCGTGTCCAACGGTGCGATCGAGGTGATGTTCCCGGCGCCGAGGACCGCGCCGATCCCGTGCGTGTGGGCCGGGTCGAGCTGGGCGAGTCCGGCGTTCGCGCGTGCGGCTTCCGAGCCGACGCCCCGCTGTAGCCACACCTCGGCACGGAAGCCGCTGAGCAGCAGTTCGTCGTAGAGATCGGTCGGCAGGGCCTGTACGGTGGCCCGATCGCCGGCCGTGCCGAACTTCGCGTTCGCGAGCGGGCTGACACCGCGTTCCAGCGATTCGAGGGTCCGGGATATCGCGGTGAGGCTCGTGGCGAATACGTAGGGTCCGGACAGCCATTCCTCGCCGACGAGCGGGGACGCGGGATCCAGCCCCTTCACCCGGACGGCCGCGTCGACCCATTCCTGCGCGTACCGGCCGGTCAGCGTGCGCATCCGGGCGAGGATGGCACGTCTTCCGGACAGCGGTAGCCCGGACCATCGCCGTTCACCTTCGGCCAGATCGGCGAGGGCGCTGTCGATGACGCTGTCGGCCGCGGCGGCCTGTTCTGTCTGCACGTGGAGCTCCGTTGCTGGAAATCGCGCGATGATCCGGACATTGCCCAGTGTGACTGTGCCCATGCCTGAAAGAAATGTGTCACTGTCGCGCAAATCCCCGGTCTCGTTTGTGCACGGGCACAATTTTGCCGTGGCGTGGGTCACCAGCGGGCTACTAGACTGCCCGGTATGAGTACGCCCGCGCCCTCTGTCGCACCGTTGGCCGCCGCGCTCGCCGATTCCGTCGAGGCGATGACCGACGTTCTGGTCGATCGGATCGCCGCGGCCGATATCTCTTATTCGGAACCCGGGCTGCTGACCCACGATCAGCTACACCGCACGTGTCTGGAGAACCTCACCACGGTGATCGGGGCGCTCGCGGGCGCGGGCCCGCTGCGGTTGCAGCCGGCCCGCGACGCCGGGCGGCTCAAGGCCGAGCAGGGGATTCCGGTCGCGAGCCTGCTGCACGCCTATCGGCTGGGTGGCCGGCTCATCTGGGAGGAGCTGACGAAATGGTCGGCCGGGCCGGGCGATGCCCGGCTGCACGATCTGGCGACGCGACTGTGGGAGCTCGTCGATCTGTACTCCGACGCGGCCGTCGAGGCCTACCGGGAAACCGAGATCCTGCTGGCGCATTCCGATGCGCAGGTGCAGAGCCGGCTCGTGCGCACGCTGTTCGACGATCATTCCGGTAATCCGGCCCGGGTGCTCGAGGTGCTGCGCACGCTCGGCTTTCCCGAGCGCGGCGCATTCGCGGTGGCCGCTATCGATACCGAACCCACCGCGCCGCTGCCGGCGAAACTCATCGCGGCGCTCCGGGATGCCGGGGTCCGCTCGGTCTGGGACGCCCAGATCGACGCGTATCTCGGGCTTCTCTCGGCAGCGTCGGAGGCGGGGATCGAGCGGGCCGCGGCCACGCTTTCGACATTCGTCGACGATCGGATAGGTCTCAGCGCCGTCGTCACGACACCGCTGTCCATTACCGCGGCGGTGACCGAGGCCCGGCTCGCGTCCCGGTCGGTGCGGCCGGGATCGCCCGCCGTCGTCCGGTTCGGTGACGAGCCGGCCGCCCATCTGCTCATCGCCGTGCCCGAGGCCGGACGCCGCGCCGCCGCGCAGATCCTGGGGCCGTTGCTGGATCTGCCCGCGGGCGAGCGCGATGATCTGATCGAAGTGCTCGAGGCATGGTTCCGGTGCGGCGGATCGGCCGCGGTGGTCGCCGAAACGATTCACTGCCATCGCAATACGGTGCGCTATCGGCTGCGGAAGATTCGTGATCTCACCGGCCGCGATACCACCGATCCACGTCAGTCCGCGGAGTTGTTCCTCGCGCTGCAGGCGATCACCCTGCTCGGTCCCGGTGACCGGTAGCGCGGCCCGGGCCGGTGACCTGATATTCGTTCTGGACGGTTTCTTCGGCGAAACGACCCGGCCGCCGCCGGAACGCGGCTCTCGAGGCGCTCGGCGTCCACCCGGGCGCCGGACCCGCGGGTTCCGACCGTTCACGGATATCAGTTCATCGTGCACCCGGAAAGGGGCTTGCCGGCCAAGCGATCGAGCAGATAGGTGATCGCGTTGTCGGGGCCGAAACCGTCGATCATCTCCGGACCGAAATGGCCTGGGATGGTGGTGCCGGGCAGCAGCGGCGGCAGTTCGTTGGTGCGGAAGGTGACCGTCGCACCCTTGGCGCACCACTGGTCGGCGAGTTCCCGGGCCTGACCGTACGGGACGGTGTCGTCGTTGCGGCCGCTGGTGATCAACACCGGCGAGGCGGGAGTGAGGGTGCCCACCCGCAGATCGGCCAGGGCGGGCGCGGCTTCCGGAATGGCCTGCAGATGCGTGCTGAGCGGCCGGCCGTCGCTGGTGAGCGAACTCGTCTTCAGGAACGGATAGTGGGTGATGGCATCACCGATACAGGCATCGCTCAGCGCCGCGAGCGTATCGCGTCCGTGCTGGTTGGTCACCCGGTCGACCGCTTTCCCCAACTCGGGATAACGCGCCAGCAATCCGTTGATGGCGAAACCGATCGCGCCGCCGATGAGCGCACCGTCGATCCGCTCCAGGATGGCGGCCAGATCGGCCACCGGCCCACCGGCCCAGGTGCCCTTCAGATTCAGTTCCGGTGCGTAATCCGGCGCCATCTCCGCCGCCGCCGCGACCGCGCCGCCGCCCTGGGAGTAGCCCCAGAACACCAGCGGGGTATCGGGTCCGGCGCCGGTCAGGTTGTTGGCGGCCCGAGCGCCGTCGAGGACGGCGTGCGCCTCTTCGATCCGGTTGGCGTAGGTGTGGATACCCGGGGTGCCCAATCCGACGTAGTCGGTCACCAGGACCCGCGCGCCGAGGCGGCTCCACACCGCGGACGAGGGCAACTCCTGGTTCGCCGACAGCGACGGTGAGGGATCGGTGGTGATCGTGATACCTGT
The DNA here is from genome assembly GCF_053594175.1 of Nocardia sp. NPDC001965. Lineage (NCBI taxonomy): Bacteria > Bacillati > Actinomycetota > Actinomycetes > Mycobacteriales > Nocardiaceae > Nocardia > Nocardia sp. NPDC001965. Next base: position 131,757 of record NZ_JBSFDZ010000002.1, on the reverse strand, counting down.
CGAGAACGCCTTCGACATGGCGCATCGATCGCCCTGGCCCGAGGTGCCGGGGCCGATCACCACCGTGGGGCGGGGCCCCGCGCCGAGCCACGGGCCCGCGGCGTCGATGAAGGTTCCGGTGACCGCGACCGGGGACCCGTCCTGCAGCCGGGTCGTGTACATGATGTGGTCGGCCTTACCCGGCCAGCCCTGATCGGAGGGCAGGGTGGCGAGCAGCGACATCGGCCGAGTGCGGATCACGGTGCCCGGTTCGGCCGGGATCTGTTGGGGCGGGGTGTAGAAGTTCTCGGGTGTGGCCGCGGCCTCGGGTCGATCGGTCACCACCACTGCCACCGCGGTCGCACAGGCCACGGCCACCGCGGCTGCCGTGATCCGGCCGGCCCATCGGCGTGCTCCGGGCCGGAAACGCCGTCGTTCTCCGAACATCGATAACTCTCCATGCTGTCCACCCCGGAACCCTTCGCCGGGTGCCGGGTCACATTCGGCGGGGTCTATGACCTACGTCATCCAGTGACCTACTGGACAGTAACATGTCGACGATAACGCGGATACTGAACGGTTGCCGAACTGCTGCCGCCCCGGCCGTCTCCGGCGATTGGTAAATGAATCATGATGTCGCACAACATTTTCGAAATCTGTGCGGAACGACCGGGCCGGGAGTCGTATCGTCACGAGCCGACCGGGCGCCCGGTGACCGAAAACTCGCCGCGCGCGTGATGGTTCCTGCTCCGTTCGCGGCGATGTGCTCTATCGCGTCGGCGGGCGGCCGTCGGCACCGGTGGCGGCAGAGGTTTCCGGGCCGATCGCCGAACGCGGACCCATCCGAATCGATGCGCGGATCCGAATGTGAAAAGACAGCATCTCTTTCAGATGAAAGGTGATAGATGGGCACCGGCAAGCACAGAACAGTCAGCCCGCGTCGAACCAAGATGGGGTCCATGGTTGTGGCGGGTGCTGTGCCCGTCGTTCTCACCCTGGTGGGGACCGGCGGCGCGAATGCCGAGCCGGACCGCTACATCCCGGTGAACCGCACCGAGCACGTCGTCCCGGCCGCGGACGAGGCGGGACCGGCCGTACCCGTCGACGCCGGGGAAGCCGGGCGGGCGGCCGACGACTCCGCGCAGTGGCCTACGGCCGAGGCGCCGAATGTACGCCCGTATCACGGGGTCCGGATCCCGGACGACATCCTGTCCTCGCTGCAGTGGGCACGGACCGCGCCGAAGAACGAATACCTGGCGCCGGTCGAGTCCTTGCACGTGCCGGTCCCGGTCGCGCCCGTTCCGCCGATCGCGCCGCCACCGGGCGCCCTGCGGTTCGGCGACGTCCAGGTCGAGTCGCCCGAGTGGCTGCCCCGCGAGCAGGCCGTTCAGATCAACGACGCGTCCGCGACAACCGAGGCGAATCTCGCGACCTTCCTCGACTCCGTCGGTATGGAACGCACTCGGTCCGACCGGGTCGCCGGTCAGACGCTGGGCGCCGCGGCACTCGGCGCGGCCGCCGGGGCCGCGGTGGCCGCCCCGTTCGCAGTCATCGGGGCAGGCGTGGGCGGTGCGATGGGATTGGCGATCGGGATGCCGTTCGCGCCGATCGGCCTGGCCGCGGCGCCGCTGGGCGCCGCCTACGGCTTCGCCTTGATGGCGGCCCCGCTCGCCGGAATCGGCGCGGGTATCGGTGCCGGAATCGGCGCGGCTGCGGCTCTCGGCGCTCCGCCCCGCGCCGTCGGGCCCGCTCCCGAGGCCTTCGCGCCGGCCGGGCCGGACGCGACCGTCGCCGGTTACCCCGCCGGAAGCGGCGAGTAGACAACCGGATTCGGATTCCGGTTCGTTCGCGGCCCCGGGTCGCGGCCCCCTTGCGGCGGCGGCCGGGCGATCGACGGGAACCGAGGCCGCGGCACCGATCGTCAGCCCGCGGGAACGGGCGTATTGTGCCGGGCCGCCACCCACCAGCGTCCGTTCTCGGCGATCAGGACGTACAGCGCGACCATCGCCGGATCCCGGTCGATGAGAACGCCATCGGCGGTGGTGGCCCGGGCCGCCTTGTGGGCGATGGCGATATCCGGGCGGAGGAAGACGATATCGGTCACCTGGTAGGCGACGTACTCGTCCTTCAGAAACCCCGCCAGTCCGCGGCGCGCTGCCTCGAGCAGTGCGTCGCGGCCGGTGATCACCGTACCGACGGCATTGCCGGCGGTCGCGTTCGCGGCGAAACCGCTGACCATCAGTTCGGCGTCGTTGGTGTTGTAGCCGGTTTCGACATCCCGGATCAGCTGCTCGATCGCGGCGATATCCGCGGTGTGGTCGGTGCCGGGATCACCGAGGGCCGGTGCTTCGTTCGTGCTCATGAGATCATCTTCGAACCTCGAGTGAACTCGAGGTCAACTCGTCGGTTCCGGCGCTGTTCGTACTCTGTGCGCGGAAGTTCCGGAGAAGCTGCCCGGCGACGTGATCGGTCGCGTGTTCCCGGTCAGCGGAGCTGGACCACCGCGGTCGCGCGGCCGAAGATCCGCCGACCCGCGTGCCGGGCGGTGAGCGCGACGGTAGCCGTCCGGCGCACCGGATCCACCGATTTCACCTTGCCGGAGTATTCGATATCCGCACCCTCCCCGGTGACGTGGACGGGACTGGTGAGGCGGACCGCGTACTCGCGGACCGCACCCGGATCGCCGAGCCAGGAGGTGACGAAACCGGCCCCGATACCGATGGTGAGCATGCCGTGCGCGACGGGGGAGTCCAGTTCTGCCAGCCCGGCGACCTCTCCGCTCCAGTGGATCGGATTGGGGTCGCCGGATACGCCGGCGTAGTTCACCAGGTCGCCCGCGGTCAGCCGGACGGTCCGGGGCGGGAGGTTGTCGCCGACTGCGACGCTCTCGAAGGTGCGGGCCCAGCGGCTCACCGGCGCCGTCGGTATCGAATCGACGACGATCTCCTCCCAGAGAGCGTTGTCCACCGGCGGCGGCGCCGGCCGTGGATCCTGCTCGGTGCCCGGGCGGAAGCTGTGCATGAGGATGCCGGCCCCGACCTCGGTTAGGCCGGACTCGACGCCCGTCCGGCCCACGATGCTGGTGTGCGAGACGAGGACCGGCCGGTCGCCGCGGTCGGTGACCAGCGTGCGGAAACCCATGAGGTCGCCACCGAACGCCCGGCGGAACGATTCGAGCCGGACTTCGAAGAACAGTGCGTCGCCGCGGCGGATCGGCCGGTGATAACGGATCACCTGATCGGTCTGCATGATCTGGCTGAGGTCGTAGCCGGTCATGACGGACGCGAACATCTCCGACTGGGCGAGGAAACCCGGCACCGAGAAGAAGGTCAGTGGTGCGATGAGCCCGCCGTACCCGTGGTCCGCACCGGCATCCTCGGACCAGTGCACCGGATGATGATCCTGCACCGCGCGCGCGAATTCCCGGATCTTCTCCCGGCCGACGACATAGTGGTCGCGGGCACGGTATCGATACCCCACCGGCAGGCCCGGACCCTCCGCGGAAGCCGCTTCTCCAGTTTCGGAAACGGCCGTATCTTCAGAACTCACGTCGGCTCACTTTACCGATGTTTCCGGGTTCTGCCGGATGGGCGGACATATGCGACCGTAGCCGGTGTGGAACGGATTCCTCGGTCGGCGTGGCGAATTCGGTAACCGCGGCGGGCGTCATCGCGATCAGCCGATATTCGCAGAGAGATCGGGGAGCATGCGCAATGCCTGATCCGCCCAGTTGTTCCAGGCGTGGATCCCGGCGGCCGGGAAGTCGTAGTGCACGTTCTGTGCACCCAGGGTCGCCATCCTGATCTGGAAGGCGCGGGTGTTCACCAGGGCCAGCGCCTCGAGCCCCATTCCGTTGACGGTATTGATGCTCGCGCTGTCGGTCGCGGTGGGCAGGCCGCTGGCGGCCGAGACCCAGAGCCGGGTGTTGTTCGCGACCAGTCGGGGTGCTGCGACAAACGGGTCGATCCGCAGCCATTTCGGATCCCAGGGTGCCGCCATCGAGTCCACGTTGTAGCCGCCGGCATCGACCATGGCCACCCGGATCGCCTCCCGCATCCCGGGCGCGGAGATGTTCAGATATCCCGAGTAGGACCCGGCGAAGCTGAACTGGTCGGGATGATCGCCCGCCAGCGTCAGGGCGGCGCTACCGCCCATCGACAGCCCGAAGACACCGTTGCGCTGGGTGGCGAAACCGAGCCGGTCCCGCAGGGCGGCCGGTAGTTCGCGGGTGAGGAACGTCTCCCATTTGTAGGTGTAGGACTTGCCGGGTCCCGCCGAGAGGGCCTGGAGTCCGCCGGAGCCCGATGCGGACCCGGAGGACGAACCCGCGGTCGAGCCCGATCCGGGCGGTACGCCGAGGAAGGAACTCGGCGCGTTCCAGTCGGTATAGAAACTGGACTGCCCACCGACCGGCATCACCACATTGATATTCCATTCGGTGAATTTCCGGGCGATATCGGTATCGATCTCCCAGCCGCTGAGATCCTCCCGCGCCCGCATTCCGTCCAGCGCGTAGACCACGCGTGAGGTGTTGCCGTCGGCGGCGCGGAATACTCGCGATTTGATCGGACCCATGCTCGAGTCGACCCAGAAATCCGCTCCGGCGGGGTCGAACGCGGCGCGCGCGGGGGCGATATTGCCGCTGATCAGCGAGACTGCCTGGATCAGCACGGCGAGCGCGGCGGTGGCGAGCCAGAGAACACGGCGGTTCAGGGCGTCCACCGGCGCCGGAGACAATCGGTTTCGCATCGCGGAGCAGGGCCTTTCGTCCGGGTGAGCACAAGGTCGGGGCGGCCGGTCGACGCCGGGTACGCAAGTGCCGACCGGTGCCGAACAGCGCGCGGCCCCCGCCAGGGTCTCGGCATACCGACCGGTTCGTCGTGGATGGACCGGTCGACGTTACCGAACTGTGATCTGATTCGCCCCGGGGTGCGCCCGGGTATGACAGCGGCCGGCTCGTTCCGGCATCCGCGACCGGCGCGGCAGTTCTCGAGCAGACCCGGCTCTCATCCCGTCCGCTCGCGGCAGGAGACGGCCCGCGCGGACCGGCGGACGCGTTTTCTGTTCACCGGGCCGAGCGGAGAGTGCGGCGGCCGCCGGTGGGCGCTACGGGAGGGCGCCGGACCGATCGCGGGAAACGCACCCTGCAGCTCGCTGCGTTCGGCGCACCGGGCGAGTAGCTCCGGTCGGCCCGCTCGCGCCGGCGCTCGACTCGGGAAGGACCAGAGCTGTGGTCACGGCGTCTCGCGTGGTCACAGCGACCCGGAGCGGATCGCCGCGGAGACAGATCAGGGGCAGCCGGAATCCGGGTCGGAGCCCGCCGTCGGATCCGGTTCCGTGGGACCGCCGGGGATGTTTCGGATTTTCCGCCGGAAGTCGTATCGATCGGCCCGGTCGTGCGCGAAAGGACGATCCGCGAACACACATGTCGGCGTAACGAATCGTCCGGTTTCCTCCCGCCCATCACCTTCCGGGCAGGCGCGCGATCGAGCACCCGTTATCGGTACGGCGACTTCGACGCGACCGTGAAAGACTCTCGGGCGAAGGGGTATTCGCCGGATCCGGTGTACTAGGCGTGTGCCTTCTGATACGCCTCGGCGATTTCCGCCGAGATCCGGCCCCGGTTCGACACTTCCAGGCCGTTCTTACGTGCCCATTCGCGAACGGTCTGGGTGCGGGCATTGTTGTTCGCCGCCTGCGGCCGCTGTTTACCCTTCACGCGGCCACCCACCCGGCGCGCATGCTCGATCCAGAATCCGACTGTGCCGCGCAATGTTTCGGCATTATCGGCCGAGAGATCGATCTCGTAGGTGACACCGTCCAGAGCGATCGTGACAGTTTCCTCGGCGATGGAAGTTCCGTCGTAGTCGTCGACCAGCTCGACGATGACCTTACGCGCCATGCAGTCCTCCGAACGGTGGGCAAACTATCCGGACAATGGTAGCCAAAGATCGGCGCCGACCCGGAATCCGGCGGGGGCATTCGGGCGCGGACAGGGTGGAAGACCCGGGACGTGCACGGTGTTCTACAAGCGTGGAACTGTCATTGCTGGACCGGTCGCGGACCCGGGCCGGGGAACCCGAAGCGGCCGCGCTGACACATACCGTCGAACGGGCGGTGGCGGCCGAGAAATCCGGGTACCGGCGCTTCTGGGTGGCCGAACACCATGCGGTACCCGGGATCGCGTCCGGTTCGCCGCCGGTGCTGCTGGGAGTGCTGGGCGCGCGGACCTCGACGATCCGGATCGGGTCCGGCGGGGTGATGTTGCCCCATCATCAACCGCTGGTGGTGGCCGAGCAGTTCCTCATGCTGGAAGCCCTTTTCCCGGGGCGTATCGACGTGGGGCTGGGGCGCTCACCGGCTTTCACGGCGCCGGTCCGCCGGGCGATGCGGCAGCAGGAAGACGCGCCCGACCGGTTCGCGGACGAGCTGGCCGAACTCCGTGACTACCTGGACGGAACCGGCTCGGTCACCGCACACCCGGTGAGCGACCGGACGGTACCCATGTTCGTCCTGGCGACCGGGCGCGGACTCGCGGTGGCCGCGCGGCTGGGTCTTCCGGCGGTACTCGGTGGGCCGCTGCTGGACAGCCCGGAGCTGGCGGCCGCACTCGCCGGTTACCGTCGCGATTTCCGGCCGAGCCCGCGGGCGCAGCACCCTGCCGTCACCCTCGCGCTGGACATCACCGTCGCCGAAACCGACGAGCAGGCCCGCGCGCTCGTCCTCCCCGAGGCATGGGCGATGGCACGTTCCCGAGTCACCGGCGAATTCCCGCCGCTGGAGCCGGTCGCGGTGATCGAGGACCAGCCGTGGACCGAGCAGACCCGCCGCCGCGTCGAGGCCACCGTGCGCCACGCGGTCGCGGGTACGACGCATACGGTGCGCCGCCGGATCGAAGAGCTCACCGATCGAACGGGAGCCGGTGAGCTACTGGTCACCACCTCGACCTACGACCGGGAGGCACTGGCCGACTCGGATACCGCGCTGGCGCGGATCATCGCGGGCTGATCGGGGCGCGAGCGTCGAGTCCTGTTATCGACGCCGGCACCGATACGCTGAGGTCCCGGCCGGGCCGGTGTGGACAGGACGGAACCATCTCGGTCACCGATGGGTCAGGCGGTGGATCTCCTCGATCACCAGACCGGGTTCGGTGAACGGGACATAGTGACCGGACCCGGGCGCGAGCACGTGGCGACCGTAGGGCGATACCGCGGCGCGATGGGCATGAGCGGCGTTCGAGGCGGCACGGATCCGGGTGTTCATACCGTCTCCGGTACGGCCGCCCGAGATCACGGTGGTCGGGATCGCGGCGAGATCGGGCGGGTTGTCGCGCCAGGTGGCGAGTTCGTCGAGAAAGGTCCGGGCCTGGACCGCCTGGGTGCGCACGATTCCCGGGGCGAACGCTTCCCGTTCCATATCGCGCCGGACATCGGCCGGAACCGCGTTCAGCATCGGCCGGAACATCCGCCTCAGCAATCCGAGCCGAGCAAGCGCGCCGTGTGCTGTCAGGCTGAGACGTTCCATCCGCCGGAACGACGGGCCGAACAGCAGATCGGCCGCCTCGTCGGTGGGATCCACCAGGACGAGACCGGCGATCCGATCCGGGACACGGGATGCCGTGAGCCGGGCGATGACTCCACCTGCGCTGTGCCCGGCGAGAACGAAGGGACCGGATCCGAAATGGTCGAGGACATCCAGCAGATCGCCGGCCAATCGGTCCAGTGTCCGGCCCGCCGGATCGGCGGGGCTCCGGCCGAGTCCCGCCCGGTCGTAGACCACCGCCCGGGCGAAGCGCCCGACGCCGGGTTGGACCAGGCCCCACGAGGAGCGGGTCGCCGCGGCGCCTGCTTCGAATACGACGGTGGGGGCGGTCGAATCCGCCGGGCCGGACAGGACCATGGCGTGCAGCGGCCGACCCGCGCGTGTGACGATCTGCTCCGGTGCTCCCTGAGTGTGCTGATCGGGTTCGGAAACGGATTCCGTCTCAACCAATTCGGAAGCACCTCATCTTTTTCGCACCGACCGATGGCGGTGGAGAGTGGCATTCGGGAGGAGCGCCGGTGCGGCGCCGTGGCGACGCTATCACTCCTGCACCGTCTTTCGACCGCCTGCCCGGTGGTACGGCCGCCGACGGCGCGAGCGACATCGCTCCTCGCCGATGCCGCTCGCGCTGTATCGGATTCGGCTTCGCGCCGCGACGTCATCCGACCCGGGTGGTATGGAACTCGCGGAACGCACGCAGGGTATCGGCCGGGGCTTCGAGCTGCGGATAATGCCCGGCCTCGGGCAGTTCGACCACATCGGGTTCGGCGACCGTCTGGCGGTAGCGGCGTACCATCCGCGCGCCCGACACCGGGTCGCGTAGCCCGTCGATCAACCGGACCGGCACCTGCGGTCGCGTCAATGCACCGACCCAGCGCTGCCGGTGGGTACGCCGCTCGGCCATGTACCCCATGAGTTTGTGGCCGTTGCGCTTCCCGTGCTTACTGCACCACAGCATCCAGAACTGGTGCATCTGTTCCTCGTCGGGCCGGGAATCGGCGGCGAACACCGCGTTCAGACTGTGCGCGAAGGTTTTCTCGCTGCCGAACCGGCCGACCAGCGGACCCAGCGGGCTCGCCAGCAGCCGCTGGATCGGGCGCGGCCGGTGTGCCTCCGGGAAGAGCCCACCGTTGAGCAGACAGACCGATTCGATCATCAGCGACCGGTCGCCGGCGGCCCGGCGTTCGGCATCCCGGGCCAGCAGTTCCTGGGCCACGGTATCGCCGTAGTCGTGGGCCAGGATGTGGAAGTTCTCCACCCCCTGCTCGCGCAGCAGCTGTTCGGTCAGATCGGCCTGATCGACGATGGTGTAGTCGTAATGCTGGGGTTTGGCCGACCAGCCGAACCCGATCAGATCCGGAGCCAGCACCTTCTCGAACTGTTCGCACAGCTCCGGCCACAGGACGTGCCAGTCCCAGGACGCGGTGGGGAACCCGTGTAGGCACAGTAGGGTCCCGGAGGTTCCGGTACCGCCCGCGCGCCAGAAGATCTGGTGTCCGCGATGGGTGAAACGCGCTCCGCTCGACCGCCAGCTCGCAAACTCGTCCATGGTTCCAGCATGCCCCCCGGCCGAGCCGGGGTCGAGGATGTCGTGGGCGCGTCGGCGCGACGTGGCGGCGACCGGAATTCTTCCGGCCCAGGGGTAGGCTCGACGCCCGGAAGACCGGCGACGATCCCACCCCGACCACGGCACGAGGAGGCAAACCGTGCGTATCGGCATTCTGCTCGGTGAACGGTCCGGAGCCGACGCGTTGCGCCTGCTCACCGATGATCTCCAGCGGACCGCGGACGAGGGTTTCACCTCGGCCTGGCTCTCGCATATCTTCGGCGTCGACGCGCTCACCGCGCTGGCGGTCGCGGGTAGCCGGGTTCCCGATATCGAACTCGGCACCGCGGTGGTGCCCACCTACCCGCGGCACCCCGGTGCGCTGGCCCAGCAGGCGCGTACGACCGCGCTCGCGGTGGGTCCGGATCGCCTCACCCTCGGTATCGGACTGTCCCATCAGGTGGTCATCGAGAGCATGTACGGCTACGGGTTCGAACGACCCGCCCGCCATATGCGCGAATATCTCATGGTGCTGGATCCGCTGCTGGAACGACGGCCGGTGTCGTTCACCGGCGAAACCCTGAGCGGGAATCTCGAGCTCGGCATCCCGGACGAGGGACGCATTCCGGTGTTGCTGGCGGCGCTCGGTACCCAGATGCTGCGGCTGGCCGGGCGGCGTGCCGACGGCACCGTCCTCTGGATGACCGGACCGGCCACGATTCGCGACCATATCGCGCCGACCATCGCTGCCGCCGCCACCGAGGCGGGACGGCCCCCCGCCCGTATCGTGTGCTCGCTGCCCGTCCTGGTGACCGATGATGTGGACGGAGCTCGGGCCCGGGCGGCCGAGACCTTCGCGACCTACGGGACGCTGCCGTCGTACCGGGCCATGATGGATCGCGAGGGTGCCGCGGGACCCGCGGATCTCGCCGTCATCGGCTCCGAGGACCAGGTCGCGGCACGTATCGGCGATATCTTCGACGCCGGAGCCACCGAATTCGTCGCCTCGATCTTCGCCGGCGGTACCGAGGCGCGGCGCACCCGCGAACTGCTCGCCGGGCTGGTGGGCTGACCGGCTCGCTCAGGCGGGCCGGGTGATCATGACCGGGCAGGCCGAATGCTGGACGAGCGACTGACTGGTCGAACCGAGCAGCAACCCCTTGAATCCGCCGCGCCCCCGGCTGCCGACCACGATCAGCTGTGCCCGTTCCGACCATTCACGCAGATGCTGGGCCGGGGTCGACGGATACACCTCACGCTGCACGGTGACCTCGGGGTAGCGCTGCTGCCAGCCGGCCAGCCGCTCGGCCAGCACCGCCTGTTCGGCGGTCTGCAGATCCTCGGCCGGGATCTCGATCAACCCGGTGCTCGCGAACTCGGTGAAGGTCAGATCGCTCCAGGTGTGCACCGCGACCAGATCGGTTTCGCGTTCGGCGGCCTCGGCGAATGCGGCGGCGACGGCGGTATCGCTGACCGGACTGCCGTCGACGCCGACGACCACGGGTCCCTCGGTGATGTCCTCACCGTTCTCGCGGACGGCGACGATCGTGCCCCGGCCGTGTGAGGCGACCGCCAGAATCGTGGATCCCAGATGCGCGACCGCGCCGCCGCGCCGCGATCCGAGCACCACCATATGAGCCGATTTCGAGAGTTCGATCAGCATTTTCGCGCCGCTCTGCTCGGAGAGCAGCGTATCGACCGTGACGTCCGGAGCAGCTTCGCGAGCGACCTGTGTTCCGGTCACCAATGCCTGCTCACCATGGGTTTTCAGGGTTTGCACGGCCTCGTCGACCATCGGCTGATAGGCGACCAGCCAGGTTTTCGCGGGGGTGGCGTTCATTCCGTAGGCGATGACGAGGCGCCGCCCGCGCCGGGCGGCTGCCGCGGCTCCCCAGCGGATGGCCGAATGCGCGGCGGGCGTACCGTCTGCACCGACTACGACGGCAGCGGATACGAGCCGGTGCGGATCGTCTTCGTGTTCGGTCATAGGCCGAGTATCCCTCCGGGAAACGGCCGCGGCGGTAGCCGCCGGGCGTGTCCCACCACCGAATGTGCACGGCTTCGTTTCTCGTCACCGCAATGTCTGTCACCTGCGATTTTCGTCAGCGGCGCGCCGTAGCCGACGCTTGTCGAACAGCGCGGAATATGCCGATCATGATCGCGTGCTGATTTCGGACGGGGTAATCGGGTTACGACCGATCGAGGTGGCGGACGCCGCCGCGCATCTGGCTGCCCGGGAACGGGAATCGGTGCGCCGTACCGGGGGACTCGGAAGCCCGAATGTCGTCGCCGATTTCGAGCGCTGCGCCGAGGAATGGGCCCAGGACAGTCCGTGCAAGACATTCGGCGTGGTGGATCTGATGTCCCATCGGTTGGCCGGGACGCTGGACCTCGCGCTCGAACAGGAATTCCTGGCGAAACGACAGGCCGATATCGCCTACGGAATCTACGCGCCGTGGCGGGGGCGCGGAGTCGCTGCCCGGAGCGTGGTCCTGGCCTGCCGATATCTGGCCCGCCACGATCTGGCCGACGAAGCGGTTCTGCGCATCGATCCGGACAATACGGCGGCCATGGCACTGGCACATCGGCTCGGATTCTACTACCACCACACCGGTGCGGGTCCGGAGGGCCGACTCGACTGGTTCCTTCAGGCGATCTGAGGATCAGGCGCCTTTCCGGGTTCGTTTCTGCGCTGTTTTCCGTGTTTTCGGTTCGGCTGCTTTTCGCGCATTTGCCTTCCGCGGCGCTGATTTCCGCGTCGTCTTCTTCGCCGATCCGGATTCGTCACCGCCGCCGGCACCGCTGGCCGCCAGACTGCGCTGTAGCGCGGCCACGAGATCGACGACTTCGGCATCGGATTCCGCCGCGGCCGCTTCGGGGCGTTCCGGAGCTTTTCCGTCCCCACTGGCTACGGCCTCGTCGAGCAGGCGCTGGAGTTCGACCTGGTATTCGTCGGTGTACTGGTCGGGATCGAAATCCTCCGACATCGATTCGACGAGCGTTTCCGCCATCTTGATCTCCTGGGGCCGCGGCGCGGTGGCGTCCTCCAAGGATTCGAAGGAGACCGAGCGTACCTCGTCGGGCCACAGCAGGGTCTGCAGTACCAGCATCCCGTCCCGCACCCGCATGGCCGCCAGCCTGGTCTTCTGGCGGAGCGTGAAATGTACGAGCGCGGTCCGGTCGATACGTTCGAGCGTCGCGGCCAGCAGGACATACGCCTTCGGCGTGTTCGAATCCGGCTCGAGGTAGTAGGTCTTGTCGTAGAGGATGGGGTCGATCTGATCCGACGGTACGAATTGCAGAACCGGGATCTCGTGTTTCTCGGCCACCGGTAGTTTGGCGAAATCGTCGTCGTTGAGGACGACTTTGTCCCCGTCCGGTGATTCGTATTGTTTATCGATATCGGCGAATGCGACCGATTGTCCGCAAACGGTGCACACGCGGTCGTATTTGATCCGGCCGCCGTCTTTGGCGTGGACCTGGTGGAATTTGATGTCGTGGTCCTCTGTGGCGGTGTAGACCTTCACCGGGACGTTCACCAGCCCGAACGCGATCGAGCCTTTCCAGATTGACCGCATCACTCCATGATGACCGAACCGGACCGCCGGGGCGAGAGCGGTCGCAGACCGAGTGTCGCCGTCGCGAGCCGGGCCCGGGCCCCGGCCGGGAGTGCGAAAAACAGTCCGGACATGGCGCGCAGCGTGCCGACCGGGTCGTCGCGCCGGGAAAGATAGGCGCGTTGCAGTTCGATATCGAGGTCGAAGAAGGCATCGAAGAAACGCGGAATATCGGCGGACGGCAGCGCGAGCAGCGCACGCAGTCCGGTCTGCCGGAGCCGGTGGACCGTGCGGGCAGCCGGTGACCAGCCCGAGCCGCCGACCGCGACGGTATCGGCGGCCGACAGCGCGGCCGCGACGCTGTATCCGGTCGCCGGATGCAGGTATCCGCCCGCCGCGCCGAAGCGCCCGGCGCCGGGCCTCCCGCCGGTGACCGGAAAACGGACCCGCTCGATCGGCTCGTCGCCGGCCGGTGCGATACCGCGCGAGCGCAACCGGTGGTGCAGGCGCCGGGCGAGCTCCGCGGGTGCGAGAGCGGGCGCACCCACCAGGCAGGTCTCCTCGTACAGCACAGTGTCACCGCCGAGCGGTACCACGTAGAGAAACGACGGGGGCGCACCCGGATCCGCGCCGTTGTCCGGGCGCCAATCCATGAACAACGCCGGTTCCGGTCCTGCCGCGCCGGGCAGGACGATTCCGTATGCGGTCTGTTCGGCCCGGCGCGGCAGGCGGCGCAGTCCGCGTGCGTCGACGACGCGGTCCGCTCGGAGCGTCCGTCCGCTGTCGACGGTCACCGCGTGCCGGGACAGGGATACGGCCCGGCCCGGCACCAGGGTGGCGTCGGTGAGGTCGAGCGACAGCTGGAGCCGGGCGGTGTCCAGCACGGAGTAGGCGCGCGAGATGACGTGGTCGCGCAGGCCGTGCGCGCGCGGTTCGGCGACGGTGGCCGCGACGACGGATGGTTCCAGCCAGGTGGGCAGTTCATCGGACCACGCGGCGTAGGTCGCACGCCAGCGGCGGCGCGGATTCGGATCCACGGCGAGGACGGTCATACCGCGAGCCAGGCAGCGATGGGCGAGCGCGCGCCCGGCCGGCCCGAGCCCGCAGATGGCGATATCGGCGCTCACCGACGGATCGAAACACGGCGTCGACCCGGCGCCGGCGCCGGGGTGGCTGTGATCATCCCCGTTCGGGGCGAGCACCCGGAACAGTCGCGCGGGGCACGCGTGTTACGACTGGGTGAACCGACGAATGGGAAGGACCATCGATGACGAACGTGGAGGCGGCACGGGCCGCACCGGAGACGAGCGCCGGGCGGCGGGCCTGGTTCGGGCTGGCCGTTCTCCTGTTGCCCGTGCTGCTGGTGTCCATGGATATGTCGGTGCTCTTCCTGGCGTTGCCCACTCTCACCGACGACCTCGATCCCTCCGCCGCTCAGCAACTGTGGATCCTCGACATCTACGGCTTCCTGATCGCCGGTCTGCTGATCACCATGGGCAATCTGGGTGACCGGTTCGGGCGGCGCACCATCCTGCTCGCGGGTGCGACCGTTTTCGGTATCGCGTCGGCGCTCGCGGCGTTCGCACCCAGCGCGGCGGTGCTGATCGCGGCCCGCGCCCTCATGGGTATCGGCGGGGCCACGCTGCTGCCGTCGAGTCTGGCACTGATCTCCAACCTCTTCCCGGATCAGCGGCAGCGCTCGACGGCGATCGGGGTCTGGACGGCGTTCTTCGCCGGTGGGTCGGCGGTGGGGCCGATCATCGGTGGTGTCCTGCTGCACCATTTCTGGTGGGGTTCGGTGTTCTTGATCAATGTGCCGGTCCTGCTGATCCTGCTCGTATTCGCGCCCCTGCTGCTGCCCGAGCACCGGACCACCGCGCTGGGCCCGCTGGATCTGCCCAGTGTGGCATTGTCGATCGGCGGCATTCTGCCCGCGGTGTACGCGGTGAAGCACATCGCCGAATCCGGACCCGATATCGAGGCGCTCGGCAGTGCGCTCGTCGGCGTGGTCGTGCTCGTTCTGTTCGTGCGCCGGCAGCGACGGCTGGCCGAGCCCCTGGTCGATCTCGCGCTCTTCGCCCGCGCCCGCTTCTCGGTGGCCATCGGATCCAGCACTGCGGCCATGATGTCGCTGGCCGGGCTCAGCTATCTGAGCAGTATCTGGCTGCAATCGGTGACCGGGCGTGACCCGTTGCAGGCGGCCGTCCTCGGGATACCGATGGCCGTCACCGTGTTCATCTTCTCGGTGAACGGTGCCGCGGTGGGGCGAGTGCTCGGTGTGCGGTGGGCCTTCGTGGTCGCCTTGTTGCTGGCCGCGGCCGGCAATCTGCTGGTGCTCGGAATCGGTGCCGACGGGGGCGCGGGCTGGTATGTCACCGGATCGGCGATCGCCGGTATCGGCTACGGCATCGTGTTCACCCTGGTTTCGGAGGTCGCCGTCTCCTCGGTGCCACCGGAACGGGCCGGTTCGGCCGTCGGGATCTCCGAGACCAGCTTCGAACTGGGCAACGCTCTGGGACTGGCGTTGCTCGGCTCGCTCGCGGCACTCGTGTTCCGGTCCGGTGGCGAGTTCGCGCCGACTCTGGGCGAAACGATCCACGACTACGCGGCCGATTCCGAATTGCTGGCCGCGGCCCGGGAATCCTTCGTGACCGGCGCGCACGTATCCATCGCGGCCGGTGCCGCGGTGTTGCTGCTGATGGGGATCGTCGCCTTCGTGGCCGACGGCCGGAAGCGGCCGGCGGATACGGTCTCGGCCGACCGCTGAGGGTGGCCGGCCGGCCGCGAACCGGCCGGCCACCCGCGGATCACAGTGCCGGTGGGGTGCCGTACGGGGCGGCGGCGAAACCGTCCGCCGCGCCGATCGCGCCACCGATGGCCGCGCCCGCGGCGGCCGCCGGGGCGGCGATCACCGCGTAACCGATCGCCGCCCCGAGCACGGGGCCGATGACCAGGCCGATCGGCAGGAACGGTATGCCGGAGATGAGCCCGGCGACCGCGCCGACCATCGCCGAGGTACCGGCGATCGGCGAGGCCAGCGTATTGGCGACCGAGGCGCCGATGGCGGCCGAGCCCAGGGTCTGGGCGGCGATCCGGTCGGACCGGCTGCGTTCGACGCCCACCGAATCCAGGAAGGTCGCCAGCTGGGCTTCGGTCTGGGCGGCGCCCGTGTTGATCTCCCGAACGTCGAAGGGCGCATCCATCTCGACATTCCCGATCCGCAGTTTGCCCGGCGGCGCTTCGATCGGCGCCACCGGTGCGACCGGTTCGGGTGCGTGCAGCTCACCCTGGGGCGCGAGATAGGTGTATGTCGGCACCGGTCGGGTGGCGGGTCCGGGTACGGGATCGGCGATGACGGCGGGCCGCGGTACCGCCGGCGCCGCGGGTGCCGCGTGAGTGAAGGGCGCGGTCGCCGCGGTGATCGAATCGGTGGCGGACTGCACGGCGACGCGGGCCGCCTCCTGCACGGTGCCGGCAGCGGCGCCGAGCGGGTCCTCCGCGACGATCCGAGCCGGAGTCGGCGCCGGTAGGGCGGCGGGAATCGGGGATGACGCGGGTGGAGCGGGGAGTACCTCGGCATTGGCGGTGCCGGCGCCGATCAGTGTCGCGATGAGCGGGATTGCGCCCGCCGCGACGACCGATCCGGCAGCACGCCGGGACGGGCCGGTTGCCCTGTGCTTACCCATGGTCGCCTTTCTCCGGAAATTGTCGGTTTGCCAGACATTCGTTCCAGAAGGCAAAGCGGATGGGTCGGGCCTGTCCAGTCGTCTTACAACAGCAGGTGATCTGATATTCGAGATGCTTGTCCGAGAGTTGTCCGGTCGTTCGCCGGGCCGGTTCGTGGTGCCCGGCCCGGGACGACCGCGCCGGGTCACCGTATCGCGGCCGCCAACCTCGGTTCTCGCTCGAGTGCGCACCGGATCGGTATACGCGTCTTGCGCGTCACCTGTGGTGGGCCGACCGGTGATCACAGCGGTGGCAGCGGGCCGAACGGCTGCGTGGTGAAACCGTCGGTGGCGCCGAACGCGGCACCGATCGCCGCGCCGGCGATCGCTGCCGGCACCGTGACCACTGTGTAGGCGATGGCCGCGCCGAGTACCGGGCCGATGACGAGTCCGGTGGGGAGGAAGGGGAGCCCGACCACGAAACCCGCGGCGGCGCCGAGCATCGCGAACGGGATGGCTACCGGTGCCGCGACGGCCGTCCCGATCCCGGCGCCGATCAGGCCCGAGCTCATGGCCTGGGCGGCGACCCGGTCGGCCCGGCCGCGCTCGATACCGGCCGAGTCCAGGAATGCCGTCAGCTGCTGCTGGGTCCCGTCGGCGGCGGCATTGAGATCGCGTGCGTCGAACGGCACCGGCACCTCGAGGTCGCCGACCCGCAGCGTGCCGGGAGGTGCCTCGATCGGTGCGACGGGCGAGGCAGCGGATGGTGCCTCGCCGAGCGCCGGGTACACCGGCGCGGGCCAGGGGCCGGTTCCGGGCGTCACCGCCGGGATCGGTGCCGCGGGCGCCGGTACTCCGGGGACCGGGTAGGTGAACTGCGCGGTGGCCGCGGTGACGGTATCGGTCACCGAGCGTATTGCGGTCCCGGTGGCTGCTTGTATCGCGCCGAACGGATCGGCAGCCGGATCCGGTGCAGCCGGGAGCAGTCCGGTGGGCAGCGCGGGCATTGTGGTCAGCGCCGGAAGCGCGGCGGGAACGGCGGGTGGTGCGGAGGGAGCGGGGACCACCTCGGCATGGGCGGTGGCGGCGCCGATCAGTGTCGCGATGAGCGGGACGGCTCCCGCCGCGACGACCGATCCGGCAGCGCGCCGGGACCGGACGGTTGTCCTGTGCTTGCCCATGGTCGCCCCTCTCCGGAGAATATCTGATTGCCAGATATTAGCTCCGGGGTGGCGCCGGATCGGGGAGGTCGGCCGGTTCAGCCGACTTTGCGATCGCCGGCCGGTTTCTCGGGCGCGCCGGTTTCCACGTTTTCGGCCGTGACGGCCGGGGTTCCGGGGGAGGGGGCGGGCGGGCGCCGACCCGCCGCGCCGCGCACGATCTCCTCGCCCTCCTCGCTGTCGCTGTAGACCGCCTCGAGCGCGAGCCGGGCGAAGATCCACTGCTCGGTCGCCGCCATCTGACCGCGAGTGCGGCCGAGGAAGGTGACGAACCATTGGAAGATGGTGGTGATCCGGCTCCGATAACCGACCAGGTAGTACAGGTGCAGGGCCAACCAGGCGAGCCAGGCGATGAAGCCGCCGAACTCCAGCTTGCCGACCTGGCAGACCGCGCTGAACCGCGAGATCGTCGCCATACTGCCCTTGTTGAAATAGCTGAACGGCTTGCGATCCTGTGCGGACTGTTTACCCGCGAGCTCCGATTTGATCTGCTTCGCGGCATAGGTCGCGCCCTGGATGGCGCCCTGGGCCTGCCCCGGTACGCCGGGCACCGACATCAGGTCACCGACGACGAAGACGTTCGGATGCCCCTTCACGGTGAGATCGGGTTCCACGACCACTCGCCCGGCCCGGTCGACCTCGGTGCCGTCGGACTGGTCGGCGAGCATCTTGCCCAGGGGGCTGGCCTGGACACCGGCCGACCAGACCTTGCACGCCGATTCGATCCGGCGGCTGGTGCCGTCGGCGTCCTTCACAGTGACCCCGTGTGCGTCCACATCGGTGACCAGTGCGTTCAGCTGGATCTCGACACCCATGGACTCCAGGCGCCGCTGCGCCTTACCGCCCAATTTCGGGCCCATCGGTCCCAGGACAGCTCCCGCGCCCTCGACCAGGATGACCCGGGCGTCGCGTGGATCGATGTTGTGGAAGGTCCCCTCCAGGGTGCGGTCGGACAATTCGGCGATCTGCCCGGCCAGTTCGACTCCGGTGGGACCGGCGCCGACCACCACGAAGCTGAGCAGACGGTCGCGTTCCTCCTGGGTCTGCGCGACCTCGGCCTGTTCGAAGGACCCGAGGATACGGCCGCGTAGTTCGAGAGCGTCGTCGATGGTCTTCATGCCCGGCGCAAAAGTGGCGAACTGATCGTTGCCGAAATACGACTGCTGTGCGCCGGTGGCGACGATGAGGCTGTCGTAGGGGGTCTCCGTCGACTCACCGAGGAGTACCGAGGTGACGGTACGTTTCGCGAGGTCGATTTCGGTGACCTCGCCCAGCAGCACCCGGGCGTTCTTCTGTTTGCGCAGCACCAGCCGGGTCGCCGGGGCGATTTCGCCGACGGACAGGATGCCGGTGGCGACCTGGTAGAGCAGCGGCTGGAAGAGGTGGGTGGTGGTCTTGGAGATGAGGGTGACGTCCACATCGGCACGTTTGAGGTGTTTGGTGCCGAACAGGCCGCCGAAACCCGATCCGATCACCACGACGCGGTGCCGGTCGTTCCCAACTGGTTGCGTGCTCATGGTCGCTCCTCGCCGGCGGGGCGCCGGTGCCGTGGTGATCATTTCCTGACAACGCACACGGTAGTAGCAGAAGCCGTGAACGACACAGTCCGATGTCCGTTGTTCACCGGCGGTGGTGCGGCAACTCACCACGATAGCCATTGCGTTGCGGTCACGGAGGGAGGCGGGATGATACCGATTCGGCGGAAACAGCTGAGCTGATGCAACAAAGACAATACGATGGATGCTGTCTCTCAGGAGGTTTCGCCATGGTCACCGTCGACCGTGCCGCCACGCCCCGAGCGCGTGCGCGCACCGATACCGAGAATTCGGCGCTCATCGAGATTCCGCACCGAACCGTGGTCGACCGGTTGCTGTCGAAAGTGCCCAGCCGGCCGCGGACACTGGCCACACCGCCCAACGGTAGCGATGCCGTCGCGGTTCGTGGCGACGCGGGCCTTCCCTATATGGGGCGCACCTTTCACTACATGCGCTGGGGTCCGGCGGAGATGCTGGACAAATACCGCCGCTTCGGGCCGGTCAGCATCAACAGTTCGCTGGGGATGGACCGGGTGTTCGCGGCCGGACCCGAGGCGTTGGACGAGGTGGTGGGCCGCCGCCGCCGCGATTTCGGCCAGGGCTGGGACTACTTCATCGGGCCGTTCTTCCGTCGCGGACTGCTCCTGCTCGAATTCGACGAGCACATGTTCCACCGCCGGATCATGCAGCAGGCATTCACCCGGGAACGTCTGGAGGCCCACCTCGCCGAGCTGACCCCGGTGGTCCGGTCGAGCATCGGCCGCTGGGTGCCGCCGGGGCAGGGCTCGACCCGCACCGTGCAACTGTTCCCCGCGATCAAGGAACTCGCCCTCGATATCGCAGGCGAGACCTTCATGGCCGTCGAGGTCGGTGACCAGCGCAAAGAACTCACCGATGCGTTCGTCTCCTGCACCCATGCCGGGCTGGCGATCGTCCGTCACAATGTGCCCGGGGGCAAATGGCGGGCCGGGTTGCGCGGCCGCCGGGTGCTCGAGGACTACTTCACCGCGATGCTGCCGGAGAAGCGACGCAGCGACGCACCCGATTTCTTCTCCGGTCTCTGTCACGCGCGTGCCGAGGACGGTTCGGTGTTCAGCGACGCCGACGTGGTGAACCATATGATCTTCCTGATCATGGCCGCGCACGACACCACCACGACCACCGCCACCGCCGTCGCCTACTACCTGGGTAAACACCCGGAGTGGCAGCAGAAGGTACGGGAAGAGGTGCTGGCACTGGACCTGGACAATCAGTCTCCGGCCATCGCCGACCTGGATTCGCTACGCAATCTCGACCTGGTCGTGAAGGAGAGCCTGCGGCTGATGCCGCCGGTCCCCGGGATGGTACGCCGGGCGGTCCGCGATACCGAGATCCTCGGTCACTACATTCCGGCCGGGACGCCCGTGGACCTCGGCTATCAGGTCAACCATCTGCTCGAGGAACTGTGGACCGACCCCGAGGTCTTCGACCCACTGCGGTTCTCCGAAGAGCGGCGCGAGGACAAATCGCACCGGCTGGCCTGGATGCCGTTCGGTGCCGGTTCGCACAAATGTATCGGCATGCACTTCGGTACCTTCGAGGTCAAGACGATCATCTCGGCACTGGTGCGCGATTACGAGTGGAGTTTCCCGGAGAACTACCGCATGCCGTGGGGTTTCACCACGATCCCGTTCCCCCGCGACGACGCTCCGATGCGGTTGCGCCGGCTCGCCTGAGGGCATCCGGCGCACCCGGGCCCGAAACGGGTCCGGGCCCCGTGTCGCCACGGGGCCCGGACGCTGCGGTCGCATGGTTCAGCGGCCGGCCAGCAATTTCTCGGCGATCGTCGTATCGGTTTCGGCGCCGTCCTGGTAGCCGCCCTCGTTGTTCATCGCCGTCATGATCGCCAGCGTGTAGCGCTCACCCGGCCCGGCGAAACCGACCGAGTTCACCACCCAGCCGCCCTGCTCCTCGGACCAGCCGTTCTTCAGGCCCGGCCGCATGGCCGAGCCGGCTCCCCAGACACCCCAGTGCTGGTTGGAGTCGACCCGCCGCATCAGATCCAGCAGGTAGCCGCGGTCGTCGGGGTGCATCCGGTCCAGCACATTCGACATGAGCCGATCCAGGTCGGCGGCGGTCGTCTTCTGGAAGCCCCAGTTCGGGCGGCCGTTGGGTGAGGGCTCGGGCCGGAGGCTGGTCATACCGTTCGCGCGGAACGCGTTGTTGAACGCCAGGCCGTCGAAGCCGGAGTACTTGTTCCACAGGATGTCGGTGGCCTGGTCGTTGGAGGTCGACATCATCTGCTCCATCAGCGCCCGATCATCCGGTGACAGCGCGATCGCGCCGACGCGGGCACGATTGAGCAGATCGGATGCGATGGCGAGCTTGATGGTGGACGCGGTGAACACCATGTCCTCGGCGTGCGGGCTCGCGTACACCGCGCCGGTCTGCCGGTCTCTCAGGACATAACCGGTCACCCCGGGGCGGGAATCCAGGTACGAGTTCACCGACTCGACGCGGGCGGCCAGATCGCAGTCGAGCCCGTTCGCGCAGCCCTGGGTGTGGGCGTGCGGCACGGCGTCGGCCGACGGCAGGCCGGAGGGCACACCGGCGAACAGGATCGCGGCGGCGGCAAGGACAGTGGCGGGTGCGGCCACGCGGGGAGCCGCACCGGTGAGCTGGGGGGAACGCACGAGGAAACACCTTGTCATATCGGCGCTCTGCGCGCACGTTTTCCCCTGGACTGCTAGCGGACGCGCGCGGTGGCCCGCAGCGCGGCGGCGGCGCGGCCGTTGAGGCGATAGCAGTGTTCGAACGCCTCGGTGTGTTGATCGCGAGGCCACGAGTGCAGAACGACGGTGCGTCCGTAGTGCCGGGAGTTGACGAGCTCCCATCTGTCACCGGACCGGCGGACGGTGAACCCGTCTTTCGGTATCAAGGGCACAACCAGCGCTTTCATCGACGCGAACCAGCCTTTCGTGCGGTAACCGTTCCTCCCGGAGTTGCACTGTGACACAGCGCGTGCGCGAGATCCCGGCCATACGACCGCGTGTCGGCGACTCATGTGTGCTAAATCACTGTGCGCTGCGGCTTGTTATCCGGTAGAAGCCGTTGGCGCTAGGGACATTCGGGTGATGATCGGCTGTCCTCGGCTTGTCCGGTCCGTCGTGGGGGCTTGGCGAGCGCTGTCGGGCAGCGGGCGTATAAAGGGGCGACGATGCGCCCGTGCGAGCTGTGCGGACGCGGCCGAGGACGGTGATCGGAACCGAGCGAAAGGGCGGAGATGCCGCTGCACATCCACCGCGCCGAACGCGCGGACACGCTGGTCGCCGCGCTGGCCGGGATACTCGCCGATCCGCTGCCCGATCCCTTTGCCGCCGAGGTGGTCGCGGTTCCGGCCAAAGGCGTGGAACGCTGGCTGGCACAGCAACTCTCGGGCGTGCTGGGAGCCGACGGCGCCACCGGTGACGGTATCGCGGCGAATATCCGGTTCCCGGCGCCGGCCGCGTTGATCGAGGAGATATCCACGCGGATCGGAGGTTCGGCCGCGCCCGACGACCCGTGGTCGCCCGACCGAACGGTATGGACGTTGCTGCGGGTGATCGACGAATCGGTGCACGAACCGTGGTGCGCCGTCCTCGCCCGGCACCTCGGGCTGGACCCGGACGAGCCCGCCGGCGACCCGGAACCCATCGGAGCGGAGGCCGGGCCGGCCACCTCGGCCGAGCACCGGCGTGGCCGCCGTTACGCGACCGCCGCCCGGCTGGCCGCACTGTTCGACGGTTACGCCGTCGCGCGCCCGAACCTGATCACCGAGTGGTCGGCGGGCGCCGATACCGACGGCACCGGTCGCCCGCTACCCGACGATCTGGTCTGGCAGCCGGCACTGTGGCGGCGGTTGCGCGACGCCGTGGGCGCCCCCGATCCCACCGAACGATTCCGGGCGACCTGCGCGCGGTTGCGGGCCGAACCGGGGGCGGTGGATCTGCCGTCGCGGCTGTCTCTCTTCGGCGCGACCCGGCTGCCCGACGCTCACCTGGCAGTGTTCACCGCGCTGGCCGAACACCGGGATCTGCATCTGTGGCTGGCCCACCCGAGCCCGGTCATGTGGGACTCGCTGGCCGGTTCGCCACCGAAATCGCGGCGCGCGGAAGACGATTCGGCGTCCCTGGTGCGGCATCCGCTGCTCGCGGGTTTGAGTCGCGATATCCGGGAACTCCAACTGCGCCTGCCCACCGCCACCACCGATATGCGGTATCCGGCGCCGGCCGCTCCCGGCGATGCCCCGGCGGACCACGTGTCCGACCGCGACGTGAGCCGGGCGACCCTACCGGGCCCTGCACCCGGGACCCTGCTGCAACGATTGCAGCGCAGTATCCGCGACGACCACTGGCCGCCCGAGGCGGGGGAGTGCGGGGCGGACGGCAGTGTGCAGGTGCATTCGTGCCACGGTCCGGTCCGGCAGGTGGAGGTGCTGCGGGAATGCCTGCTCGGGCTCTTCGCGGCTGATCCTTCCCTCGAACCACGCGATGTGCTCGTCATGTGTCCGGAGGTGGAGACCTTCGCGCCGCTGCTCCGTGCCGCGTTCGGG
This sequence comes from Nocardia sp. NPDC001965, assembly GCF_053594175.1. Classification (NCBI taxonomy): domain Bacteria; kingdom Bacillati; phylum Actinomycetota; class Actinomycetes; order Mycobacteriales; family Nocardiaceae; genus Nocardia; species Nocardia sp. NPDC001965. The sequence goes on along the minus strand of NZ_JBSFDZ010000002.1, from coordinate 108,143 downwards.
CACCCCGCGACAGCAGGCGCCGAATCCCGCGTCACCGCGGCGCATCCGGGCCGTCTGTTGCGGGTGCGCCTGGCCGACCGCGGCCGGGCGGTGACCAATCCGCTGCTCGGTGTGATCGTGACACTGCTGGAACTGGCGCGCAGCCGGGTCACCGTCACCGAGGTGCTGGATCTCGCGGCCTGCGAACCGGTACGCCGCGCCTGCGGATTCGACGACGACGATATCGAGCGGATGCGGGAGTGGGCGGTCGAGGCCGGCGCCCGGTGGGGGATCGGCCGCCGGCAGCGTCACGCGTTCGGTCTCGGCGACTTCGAGCAGAACACGGTGAACGCGGCGGTGGACCGGATCCTGCTCGGAGTGACCGCCGACGAGAGTTCACAGGGCTGGCTGGATCGGGTGCTACCGCTCGACGACGTGGACAGTAACGATATCGACCTGGCGGGCCGGTTCGCCGAATACATCGACCGGCTGGCCTCGGTGCTGCGGGATCTGCAAGGGCCCGGGCCCGCCGCGCAGTGGTCGGCGGTACTGGACCGGGCCCTCGATCTGCTGACCGATGTGCCCGAGTCGCAGGCGTGGATCCGGACCGGGGCCCGTCGTGAACTGGCCGCGGCCACCGCCCATGCCGGCGAGGTGGAACTGCGGCTCGCCGATATCACCGGCCTGCTGCAGAGCCGGATCGCGGCCGCGCCCACCCGCGCCAATTTCCGCACCGGGGAACTCACCGTGTGCACGATGACCCCGATGCGGTCGGTCCCACACCGGGTGGTGGTACTGCTCGGGGTGGACGACGAGGTCTTCCCACGCGGTGCCGGTATCGACGGTGACGAGGTGCCGGCCCGCGAACCCCTGCTGGGCGAACGCGATCCGCGCTCCGAGGACCGCCAGTTGCTGTTGGACGCGATCACGGCCGCCCGCGACACCCTGGTGATCGTCCACACCGGCGCAGATCCCGTCACCGGCGCCTATCGGCCCCCCGCGGTGCCGATAGCCGAACTACTGGACGTGCTGCGGGTCCATGCCGGTGCCGCGGGGGCGGCCGCGGTGGTCACCCGGCATCCGTTGCAGGCACACGACCCGCGCAACTTCGCCGCGGACCGGCCTTTCGGCTTCGACACCGTCGCCTTCGCGGGCGCCGGGGCCATCGCCGGAACACCGGTCGCGCCGCCGCGATTGCTCACCCGGAACCTGCCCGGCGCCGAGATCACCGAAGTCGGGCTGGCCGAACTCGTCGCCTTCCTGGAACATCCGGTACGCGGCTTCCTGTGGCAGCGGCTGGGCGTGCGGGTCCCAGATCAGGAGGACGAGATCGCCGACCGGTTGCCCATCGAGTTCGGCGGACTCGACACCTGGGCGCTCGGTGAACGCATGCTCGCTGCCCGGCTGGCCGGTGCCGACCCGGCCGAACTGCGGGCCGCCGAATGGCGGCGCGGGATCCTGCCCCCGGCCGAACTCGGGCGGGCCGTCCTGGAACAGGTCGAACGCACCGTCGAAACCCTCGTCCGCGCGGCCGGTCCCGATTACGCGCAGCCGCCGCGTGATATCGATATCGCGCTCGATCTGGGCGAGGGTCGGCGCCTCACCGGGACGGTCGCCGATGTACACGGGGAACTGCTCGTGCGCACCACCTATTCGCGAGTCGCGCCGAAACACCGGATCGCGGCCTGGGTTTCGCTGCTGGCGCTGGCCGGCACCGAGGACCGGGCGTGGCGAGCCGCGGTGACCGGCCGGGGCCGGTTCCCCACGCCGGCCTGGCGCGCCGAACTGACCGCGCCCGGTGCGGCCGATGCGACGACGATCCTGCGCACCCTGGTCGCGCTCCGCGATACCGGTCTCACCGAACCGCTGCCCATCTCCACCGCTACCACGGCGGCCTACGCCGAAGCGCGATACCGGCGGCTCACACCGGAGGAAGCGATCGCGGCCGCCGACCGGGAGTTCGGCGGCGGCGACAAGACCAGGGATTTCGCCGAGCACACCGACCGTAATCTGCGCTACGTCTGGGGTCCCGCACCGGATCTGCGTGATCTCACCGCCGCACCCGCGCCCGCCGGCGAACCGGTCGAGAACACCCGTTTCGGATCGATCGCCCGCCGGCTGTGGGTGCCGTTGCTGCGCGCCGAACAGCAGGGGGCGCCGTGACCGGCGGATACGCGCGTGACCTCGGGAGGGAGCAGCGGTGACGACCACGACCACGACCACGACCACGACTACGGCGGCGGCACCGGAAGCGCCGGAAAATGCCTTCGAACTGTGCGGCCCGCTGCCGGCGGGCACCACGGTGCTGGAGGCGAGCGCGGGGACCGGGAAGACCTATGCCATCGTCGGTCTCGCGGTTCGCTATATCGCCGAGGCGGAGGTGGATATTTCCCGGCTGCTGCTGGTGACCTTCAGCCGCGCCGCGACCCAGGAGTTGCGCGAGCGCACCCGGGACCGGTTCGTCGCGGTCGCCGCCGCACTCGCCGATCCCGCTGCCGCCCGGGTTTCCGCCGACGAACTCGTTCGTCATCTCGCGGATGCCGATCCGGCGGAGGTCGGCCTGCGCCGGACCCGGTTGCGTACCGCTCTCTCGGATTTCGACGCCGGGGTCATCGCCACCACCCACAGTTTCTGCCAGCGGATGCTGGCCGAACTCGGGCTGGCCGGTGATCACGAGCCCGGGGCGCGGCTGGTGGAAGAGGCCGACGATCTGATCCGCACCGTCGTCGACGATCTGTACCTGAGCCGCTATGCCCGCACCCCGGCACCGTTCTCGGTGAAACAGGCCCAGCGGTTCGCGCTGGCGGCGGTCCGGGACCGGCAGGCCCGCCTCGCCCCCGATACCGACGATGCCTCGGCGCAGCGGGTCGCATTCGCTGCCGCGGTCCGGGCCGAAACCGAACGCCGGAAACGTCTCGCGGGCCTGCGCGATTTCGACGATCTGCTGGTTCTGCTCCGCGATATCCTCGCCGATCCGGCGCGTGGCCCGGCCGCCTGCCGGCGGATCCGCGACCGCTACCGAGTGGTGCTGGTCGACGAATTCCAGGACACCGATCCGCTGCAGTGGGAGATCCTGCGCCGGGCCTTCCACGGCCACAATCCGCTGGTGCTGGTGGGTGATCCCAAACAGGCGATCTACGCGTTCCGGGGCGCCGAGGTGCTGAGTTATCTCGACGCGGTCGGGCATGCCACCGCGCGCCGCGAACTGACCACCAACCGTCGCAGCGATGCCGGGCTGCTCGCCGCGCTCGAACATCTGCTGGGCGGTGCGGCACTGGGCCACGACGAGATCGTGGTGCCCACCGTGACACCGACCCAGCCACCGTCGCGATTGCGCGGCCCGGCCGAACTGATCACTCCGCTGCGGTTGCGCTGTCTCCCGCGCACCGGCGCCGGCCACCGGGGCGTGTCCGGATTCCCCAATATCCATCGGCAGCGGGCGCGGGTCGCGGCCGATCTGGCGGCCGATATCGTCGCACTGCTGGAATCCGGGACCGTCGTGACGGATTCGCCGCGCGCCCGCGCCGGCGCGCAGCTCACGGAAACCGCACCGCCCGCGGCGGGAGAGCGGACGATCGGGCCCGGCGATATCGCCGTCCTGGTCCGTACCCATACCCAGATCGAAGTGGTGCGATCCGCACTCGAGCGCGCCGGGGTCCCGGTGGTCCTGGCGAGTGGCAGCAGTATCTTCGCGACCGCTAGCGCCACCGATTGGCTGTGGGTGCTGCGGGCGCTGGAGCAGCCGCATCGCGCGGACCGGGTGCGGCTGGCCGCGCTCACTGCGCTGTTCGGGTACACCGGCGCCGAACTCGATACCGGGGGAGCGGATCTGGTGGGGCGGGTCAGCGCCGAACTGCGCGACGCGGCACGGTTGTTCGCCCGCGCCGGATTCGCCGCCGTTTTCGACGAACTCGCCACCGGAACCCGGCTGGCACCCCGGCTGCTCGCGGCCGAGCACGGCGAACGCCGGCTCACCGATATCCGCCATCTCGCCCAACTGCTCGACGAGGTCTCGGTCACCGAGGGGCTGGGCCTCACCGCGCTGACCCGGTGGCTGGCCGACCGGGTGCGCGAACCCACATCGGGATCGGTGCCCGGCCGGGGCCGGCGGCTGGACCGCGATATCGCGGCCGTGCAGATCGCCACCGTACACGCCAGCAAGGGCCTCGAATTCCCGGTCGTCTATCTGCCGTTCGCCTGGGACAGCTCCGCGGATCCCAAACCCGCCACCCTGCTCATGCACGACGGCGACGCCCGGGTGCTCGATATCGGCGGCCCCGACGCCCCGGGATACAACTCGCGCAAGGAACGTGCCGACAACGAATCCGCGGGTGAGGAACTGCGCCTGTGTTATGTTGCGCTGACCCGGGCATGCTGTCAGGTGGTGGCCTGGTGGGCGCCCTCGTTCGGGACCGCGACCGCCCCGCTGCACCGCCTGCTCTTCGGCCGGGTACCGGACACGGCCCAGCCGAGCGCGCGGGCCGCGGTCGCCGAGGACGGCGCCGCGGTCGACCGGCTCCGGGCCTGGGCGGCTGCTGCGGGCGAAGCGATTTCGGTGACCGCCGCCGACCCCGCCGCCGAGCCCCCCGTGTACCGCCCCTGGACCGATACCGGAGTGGGGGCCCTCGCCGTGGCCACCTTCGACCGCGATATCGACGAGCACTGGCGGCGCACCTCGTATTCGGCGCTCACCGCCGCGGCTCATCAGGTGGTGCCGGAGTCCGAACCGGAGGATGCTCCCGGCCCCGACGACGAGCCCGCCGTCCCCGCACCGCTCGCCGAACCCGGACCCGGGGCGCCGTCGCTGATGAACGACCTTCCCTATGGCGCCGAATTCGGCACTCTGGTGCACGGGGTGCTGGAACGAGTGGATACCGAGGCCGCCGATCTGGTGGCCGAGGTGCGCGCGCGGTGTACCGAAGCGATCGGTGAGATGCTCTCCGCCGCCGATCCGGAACTGCTGACGACAGCTCTGGTGGAGGTACTGCGTACGCCGATCGGGTTCGGAGCCCTGGCCGATATCCCGGGACGGGACCGGTTGTGCGAACTCGAATTCGAACTTCCGCTCGCCGGCGGCGACACCCCGGCCGGTTCGGCGGCCACCTTGCGCGATATCGCCGCCGCGGTGCGGGCCCACCTGGATCCAGGCGACGATTTCCATGCCTACGCCGATGAACTCGACACCCTCGACGAGCTCCCGCTGCGCGGATATCTGACCGGCAGTATCGACGCGGTACTGCGTACCCCCGATCAGCGCTGCGTGGTCGTGGACTACAAGACGAACCGCCTGGGTACGGGTGATCTCACGGTCGCCCATTACACCCGGGAGCGGATGGTGGCGGAGATGATCCGTTCGCACTATCCGCTGCAGGCGCTGCTCTACTCGGTCGCGCTGCACCGGTATCTGCGCTGGCGACTGCCCGGTTACGACCCCGCGATCCAGCTGGGCGGGATCCGCTACCTGTTCGTTCGTGGGATGATCGGACCGCAAACCCCTGCGGGGACAGGCGTTTTCGACTGGACTCCACCGGCCGCCCTGATCGTCACGCTGTCGGATCTGCTCGCCGGAGGTGCTTCGTGATACCTATCCGGGTGGCGCAGCGCGGGACCGGCATCCTGCGTGAATTCAACGAGGCGGGCGTGCTGTCGGCCGCCGATGTGCATGTGGCCGAACGGCTCGGCAGGCTCGGCGGCGAAGACCGGGAACTGGTGCTCTTCGCCGCCGCCCTGGCCGTCCGCGCGGTGCGGTCGGGATCGGTCTGCCTGGATCTCACCCGGATGCGCGATATCGGTGTGGACGCCGACGAGGAACGCCCCGAGCTGCTGCTGGACCCCGCGGAATTGCCGTGGCCCGAGGAAGCCGGAGTTGTCGAGGCATTGCGGGAGAGCCCCCTGGTGCTCGGCGGCCCGCGGGGCCCGTTGCGGCCGCTGCGGCTCACCGATCCGTCTCGTCCGGGGACCGGCCCACTGCTCTACCTGGATCGCTATTACCAGCAGGAGCAGATCATCCGGCGGGTGCTCACCGCGCGCGCCGCCGGCCATCCGCGAACCGATCCCGCCGTGGTGCGTCGCGAACTCGACCGGTTGTTCGGCCCGCCGGAGCATTGCGTGGACCGGCAGCGCATCGCCGCGGCACTCGCCGCCACGCACTGGACCACGGTTGTCGCCGGTGGCCCCGGAACAGGGAAGACCCACACCATCGCCCGGATCCTCGCGCTGCTCGTCGCCCAGCACGACGCCGATCCCGAAGGCGGCGCGCCGCCGCGTATCGCCTTGGCCGCGCCGACCGGAAAGGCGGCCGCGCGGCTACAGGAGGCGGTGCGGGATCAGGCGCCCGCACTGGGCCTGCCGGAATTGTCCGCCGCCACATTGCACCGGCTACTGGGCTGGCAGCGCGGCCGCACCACCCGATTCCGCTATCACGAACACAATCGGCTGCCCTATGACGTCGTCGTGGTCGACGAGACATCCATGGTCTCGCTGACCATGATGAGCCGGTTGCTGGCGGCGCTGCGGCCCGATACCCGGCTCGTGCTGGCCGGCGATCCGGATCAGCTCGCCTCGGTGGACGCCGGTGCGGTGCTCGCCGATCTGGTGGCCGCGCCGTTCCCCGGGACTGCAGACCCTTCTTTCGAGGAGGTCCTCGGTGCCGAACTCGCGGTGGCCGCGTCCGCCGATCCGGGGGAGTCCGAAACGCTCACCGAACTGGAACTCGGCCGGTTGCGCGGCGGAATCGTCCGGCTGACCCGCGGCCGCCGGTTCGGCGGCCGGATAGCCGAACTCGCCGTCGCCGTCCGGGCGGGCGATACCGAGGCCGCGCTGGAACTGCTGCGGGCCGGCGGGGAAATGCTCGAGCTGCTCGGCCCGGACGAGAACGCCGCTGTCCGAGCCGATATCGTCGCCACCGCGCAGCGGGTCGGCACCGCCGCACGTGCCGGTGACGCAGCCGCCGCTCTGGCCGCGTTCGAATCGCATCGTCTGCTGTGCGCCCACCGGCGTGGTCCGTTCGGGGTCGAACAGTGGGACCACGCGGCCGCCGAATGGGCCGCGACGGCGGGCTCGGGGCCGGACCCTCGGCACGGCACCTGGTATCCCGGACAACCACTGCTGGTGACCGCGAACGATCACGAGGCCCGGATCTACAACGGCGACACCGGGGTGGTGGTGACCCGCCCGGACGGATCGCTGCGAGTCGCGCTGCAACGCGGCGACGAACCGTATCTGGTGCACCCCACCCAGTTCCCGGCGGTCGTCACGGTTTTCGCCATGACGATCCATCGCAGCCAGGGCAGTCAGTACGACGCGGTGACGATCGTGCTGCCGGAGCCGGGCTCGAGCCTGCTCACCCGTGAACTCCTCTATACCGCGATCACTCGTGCCCGTCGGCATGTGCGGATCATCGGGACCGAGGAGGCCATCCGGGCGGCGATCGACCGGCATGTTCTGCGTGCCAGCGGCCTGAGCCTCGACGATATGAGCCCGGCGGCGGCCGTCGGGAACTAGTGCCGCGTCCGCACAGGGCGATCGAGCTTTCATCCCGCTGCCGGTCGGTGTGGCGCTCGATGCTGCTGCGGAGCCGGCGAACGCCCTCGAAGTCCGCTTCGAGCCGGAAGTCGGTCCGGAGATGCACGCGCAGTTGACCGAGCAGGTCCGCCTGATCTGCACTGCACTGCGCGCCGCGACCGGGCCGGCCACAGTGATCAACGAGCAGGGCCGGCGAATCACCGGGTTCAGGATCTGTGCCGCTGCACGGGAATCGGTCACAGAATCCGGTCTTCCGCTCACGCGGGGCGGTTGGGCCCGGCTCCGACTCACATGACGACGCCGCAGCAGCCTGTTCGGTTCGAGCAGCAGGGGGAATGTATTTCGGGAGCCGGCGGCGCAGTCGCGGACGGATCCGGTGTGCTGGTCACGCCGTCGGATGTAGCCGCCGATGGTGTGGTCCTGTTCTTCGGGGGTGGCGGTGGCCGGTGCCGTCGAGTGCGAGGACCACAGTCTCGGCGGAGGTATCGGGTCCACGGCCGGCGAGATCAGTCGCGGGCGGGTTCCGCGGCCGGGAAGATCCCGGGCAGGCTCATCGCGTAGTGCACGTCGTCGGTGTTCCCGAGGGTCGCCAGTACGACGCGGATCATGGTAAGCCGGGCTGCGGCGACGGTTTCGGGATCGGGTTCGCGGCCCGGTTCGGCCGCGGCCGAGACCCGGTAGACGACGTACTCGCATACGTGCAACGCTGCGTCGAGGTCCAGCGGTGCCGGTACCGGCCGCCCCAGTTCGGCGAATTTCGTGCGGACGATCGCGCGGATCCCGTCGAGGGCGGTATTGCGGTAGCCCGACACCGGTGATCCGGGGTCGTGGAGTTCGGCGAACAGCGGTCGCAGCATCGGGCCGTGGCCGCGCGCCCAGTCGAGGTAGGCGTCGATGAGCCGGATGCCGAGGTCCACGCCTGCACCGGAGGCCTCGAGCGCCGCCCCGATACCACCCACGAGTTCGGCATTGGAGACGTCGAGTACCGCGTTGAGCGGTTCGGTGGCATTGGCGAAATAGCGGTAGAAGGTGGGTCGGGACAGTCCCGCCTCATCGATGATCTGCGCGACGCTCGACCCTCGCGAGCCGTTGCGGGTGAACACCGCGGCGGTGGCCCGCACGATCCGGGCGCGCACCTGTTCCGCTTGTTCCCGGGTCTGTGGCGGCCGGCCGCGGCGCGCGGGCCGGTCACCGTTCGCCGCGATCACGATCGGTTCTCCGGGCGGGCTGTGAGATCCCACAGCCCGCGGCGGTTCCGGACTGTTGCGTGGAACGGAGCCCTTGACACGGCGTACGGCACGGGGATTACCCTAACACCACTGTTCAATTAATCATTTCGCTGTGGTTCTGCGGCCGCGGCGCGAGAACCCCCCAGGAGAACGCCGACGATGACGACCGCCCAGCGTCCCGCCGCCACCGGCGCGCTCACCCCCGATCTGCTGAAACCGCTGCTCGCCCGGGCCGCGGCCGGCGGAGCGGCGGCCGTCACGGTGTCCGCGCCGGCCACCGGGGAACAGATCGTCGAACTGCCGCAATCCTCGGTCGCCGATATCGAGGCCGCGTTCGAACGCGCCCGCGCCGCTCAGCGCCGGTGGGCTCAGGTTCCGGTGCGGGAGCGGGCCGCGGTACTGCGCCGTTTCCACGATCTGGTGCTCGCCGAACAGGACACCATCCTCGATATCGTCCAGACCGAGACCGGCAAATCCCGGGCGCACGCCTTCGACGAAGTCGGCGATGTGGCGGTCAACTCCCGGTACTACGCGGCCACCGCACCCAAACTCCTCGCCCGCCGCAATCCGCGCGGCGTACTCCCGGTGCTCACCGACGTACAGGTGCGTCCGCGGCCCAAGGGCGTGGTCGCGGTGATCTCGCCGTGGAACTATCCGCTCGCGCTGGCCGTCTCCGACGCGCTGCCCGCGCTGGTCGCCGGTAACGCGGTCGTGGGCCGCCCCGACAACCAGACCGCGCTCACCGCTTTGTGGGCCGTCGACGCCGCCGTCCGGGCCGGGCTCCCGGAGGATCTGTGGCAGATCGTGCTGGGCCGCGGTTCGGTGATCGGCGGCGAGGTGATCGATCGCGCCGACTATGTCGACTACACCGGCTCCAGCGCCACCGGTCGTACCATCGGCCGCCAGGCCGGTGAGCGTCTGATCGGCTGCTCGCTCGAACTGGGTGGGAAGAACCCGCTGCTGGTGCTGTCGGACGCCGATCCGGCTGCCGCCGCCCGCACCGCGGTCCGGGCCAGTTTCGCCTCGGCCGGTCAGTTGTGTGAATCCATGGAACGTATCTATGTGCACGAGAAGGTCTACGACCGGTTCGTGGCAGAGTTCGTCCCGGCGGTGCGGGCGCTGAAGCTGGGCTCGCCGCTGGACTACTCGACGGATATGGGTTCGCTGACCTTCCCGCGGCAACTCGAGACCGTCCGTGCCCATGTCGACGACGCGGTCGCCAAGGGCGCGACCGTGCTGGCCGGCGGCGTCCACCGCCCCGATCTCGGCCCGTACTTCTACGAACCGACGGTGCTCACCGAGGTGACCGCCGAGATGACGGTGTACCGCGAGGAGACCTTCGGCCCGGTCGTCTCGGTGTACAAGGTCGCCACCGACGACGAGGCCGTGACCCAGGCCAACGACACCCCCTACGGACTCAACGCCAGCGTCTGGACCCGTAGTGCCGCGCGCGGCCGCGAATTCGCCGCGCGGATCAACGCCGGGTCGGTGAACGTGAACGAGGGTTTCATCGCCGCGTGGGGTAGCGCCGACGCGCCGTCGGGCGGTGTCGGGATCTCGGGAACGGGTCGCCGGCACGGTCCGGAGGGACTGCTCAAATACGTCGACACCCAGACCATCGCTGTACAGCGCATGCTCCCGATCGCGCCACTGCCGGGGATGTCGGAGGCGATGTGGGCGAAGACCATGACACTCTACTTCCGGGTCATGAAAACGCTGCGCCAGAAGTAGGCCACTGTTTCCGTTCTCTTCGACGACAAGGATTCGACACCGATGAAATTGGATACGGTGGCCGGTAAGAAGGTACTGATCACCGGGGCCGCCATGGGTCTGGGCAAGCTGTTCGCCACCCGGGCGGTGCGTGAAGGTGCCGCCGCCGTGGTGCTGTGGGATATCAACGAGACGGCGCTGCGCGAGACAGCGGCCGAGCTCAACGCCGTCGGCGGCGCGGTGCACACCTACGTGGTGGACGTCTCCGACGGGGACGCGGTCGCGGCCGCCGCGGAATCGGTGCGCGCGGAGATCGGCGATATCGATGTACTGGTGAACAACGCCGGTATCGTCCGGGGCAACACGTACTTCTGGGAGACCGCGGACCGCGCCGATATCGACAAGACCATGGCGATCAACTCGCTGGCGCCGATGTACGTGACCCGGGAATTCCTGGCGGCCATGGTCGCCGGAACCACCGAGGCCCGGGTGCTCACCATCGCGTCGTCGGCCGGGCTGGTGCACAATCCGCGGATGAGCGTGTACGCAGCGTCGAAATGGGCGGCGCTGGGCTGGTCGGATTCGGTCCGGATCGAGCTCGAGCAGGCCGGTCACGAGCATGTGAAAGTCACGACGGTGTGCCCGACCTATATCGATACCGGAATGTTCGACGGCGCCAAGGGTTTCTGGCTCACGCCGATCCTGGATCAGCACAAGGTCGTCGACACATCCTGGACCGAGATGAAGAAGGGCACGCCGGTCGTGATCCTGCCGTGGACCTCGCGGCTCAACAAGGCGCTGTCCGGGGTCCTGCCGATCAAACTGCGCGATCTGTTCCTGAACACGGTCGGGGTCTACCACTCGATGGACGAGTTCACCGGCCGGAAGTAGTCGCCGGCCGCCGCCCGACCGCCACGGTGGCGTCGAGGTCCGGGGACCGGACGATCCGGGCGACGAGCCCGCTGCCGGTGAGCAGTTCGGTGGCGGCGGGTATCTGATCGACGCCTATCTCGATCAGTACACTGCCGCCCGGCGCCAGCCATTCGGTGGCGTCCGCCGCGGTGCGCCGGGCCAGATCCAGGCCGTCGGGCCCGCCGTCGAGGGCGACCGGGGGTTCGTGATCGCGTGCCTCCGGCGGAAGTCGCGCGATCAGACCGGAGGGGACGTAGGGCGTATTGGCGAGCAGGATATCGATCCGGCCGCGCAGGTCGCCCGGTAGTGCCTCGTACAGATCGCCCTGATGGACCCGCCCGCCGACCGCGGCCAGGTTCGCACGTGCACACGCCACCGCGACCGGGTCGATATCGGCGGCCGTCAATTCCGCCGCGGTGGCGCCGAGTTCGGTGAGCAGGGCCAGGCCGAGTGCGCCCGAGCCGCAGCACAGGTCGACCACGGTATGCACCGGGTGGCCGGCGGCCAGGGCGTGCGCCTCGTCCACCATCAGGGCCGACCGTTGCCGTGGGACGAAAACACCGTCCCGGACACCGACCTCGATGCCGCGGAACTGCACCCAGCCCAGGAGATGTTCCAACGGGGTACCCGCGACGCGACGGGCCAACAGCCCCGCCAGTTCGGTGTCGGAACTCGCCGCGTCGATCAGTAACCGTGCCTCGTCCTCGGCGAATACGCATCCGGCCGCGCGCAACTGCCGGATGATCTCGACGGTGTCGAATGCGGTCATGGGCACAGTCTGTCGATTGCGGGCGTTGTGCGCACCGGAAATACCGGCAGTGGCGACGGAGGCCGGGTCGGCCGGGCTATCGCGCGGTGTCGAATGCCCAGACGGCCGCGGGCCGGCCGGTGGCCTTGGTACGGCGGCGTTCGTCGGTCTTGGACAACCCCGGTATACCCGCGAGGGTCCGGTTGAGGTTCGCGGCGTCGGGTCGGGCACCCAGTAACGAGGTGGCGAGATCGACCGCGCGGGTCGCCGGGAATTCGTCGCCGAGCAGTGCCCGGGTCAGCGCGAGATCTTTCCAGAGCAGGCCCGACAGCAGGCCGCGGGCGGCGTGCACGATGCTGTTGTGATCGAAGGCCAGCGCCGGTGGTTCGTCGAAGGACATCCACTGCGCGGGCCCGTCGTGTGGTCCGGTCACCGCCCACATGACGATCGACAGGGTCGGTCCACGCGGGTCGCGATTCGGCTCGTCGAAGGTCACCAGTTGCCCGACCGGGCCGATGGCGCCGATCGGGACACCGAGTTTGGTGTGCACGGCCCGGCGCGCGGCCTCCACGAGGCGCTCGCCGCGACCCAGCAGCACGCCGGGTAGGGCCACGGCCCCGGTGAAGGGCTCGTGCGGGCGTGCCGCTGTTCCGAATGTGGCCGCGGCGTCCTCGGCCCAGAACCGCAACGCCACGACATCCACCGATACCGCCGATTGGTCCACAGCACCCATACTGCCGTATCCGGCGTCGGGCCGGACCCGTGGGGTATTGTCGTTCTTGAAATAGAGAATTACATTCTTGCCAGAGTTCCGGGAAGAAGGTGCGTGGGTATGGGGTCATCCCGGTCCGACGGGAAAGTGGCGGTTGTGGCGGGGGGCGCGACCGGGCTCGGGGCCGCGACCGCCGTCCGGCTCGGTGCGCAGGGATACCGGGTCGTGGTCGGTGATCTGCGCGAATCCGCGGCGGCGGGCACCGTCGAAACGATCGTCGCGGGCGGCGGCGAGGCCCTGGCGGTTGCCTTCGATCTCGCCGATCCCGGATCGATCGCGGAGTTGTTCGCGACGGCCGGCCGCCGGTTCGGCGGGGTGGATGCACTGTTCAATGTCGGGGCCGATATGCGAACTCTGCGCCACGACACCGATGTCGTCGATATCGATCTCGACATCTGGGACCGGGTGATGACCGTGAGCCTGCGCGGCTACCTGAGTGCCATGAAGAACGCGATACCGTCGATGCTGGCGCGCGGCGGCGGGGCGATCGTCAACATGTCCTCGGCGGCGGCCTTCCAGGGCGAACCGACCCGGCCCGCCTACGCGGCCAGCAAAGCCGGTATCGGCGCGCTGACCCGGCATGTGGCGACCCGGTGGGGCCGCGAGGGTATCCGGTGCAATGCCGTGGCGCCGGGATTCACCGCGACCGACGCGATCCGCTCCGCACCGCAGTGGCCGGATCTGGAAAAGGCGGCACTCGGCCGGATGCACAGTCCGCGGGTCGGTGAACCGGAGGATGTCGCCGCGCTGGTCGCCTTCCTGCTCTCCGATGCGGGCGCCTGGATAAACGGCCAGATCGTCAATATCGACGGCGGGACGATCCTGCGCTGATCGGCGGTGTTCGCGGCCCTTTCCCGTGCGCGGACAGCGCGGGGAACAGGGGCGGTGGCGTATCGGCGATATCGGCCGGTGCGGCCGGGCCCTGCGCGCGGCCCGCCGGCGGCCCGGCTGACGGCAGTCCCGCGCCCGAGAGCAGCGCGAGGGATTCGCCGGGCTGCCGGTCGCGCCGATCGGGGCCGGTCGCGGTCAGCGCCACCGGGAGGCCGAGGTGGTGCTGGAGCCAGCCGGGCAGATCGGCCGGGGACTCGCGATAGACCGGTGCGGCGGTGGCGAGGATCTCGGTCAGCGCCGTCTGATGTGCGAGATCGCGCCAGGTGCCGGGTTCGAGTGTGCGAAGGATCCCGTCCCGGGTCGTGTAACCCGTCGCCACTCGCCCGCCGGCCGCTGTGTCCAGATGGTTGACCACCAGCCCGTCGACACTCCCGCACACCGCGACGGCGTATCGCAGCAGTACCGCGTCGAGATGCCCCTGCCGGAACGCGCCCTGGTATCGACCGAAGTCGTTGTGCGGTTCCGGATATCGCAGGGCCGGGTCCTCGGTGGGGAACGGACCGGCGCCGTGCCGGGTCGTATAGGCGCGGGTGACCCCGAGGGTCACCGCGCGGCCGCCGATCGCGGCCAGTTGCGCGCGGGCATTGCGCGGCTCGACTGTCGACCAGGTGGTGTGCGGATGGAACCCGCGCCATTCGTCGAGCAGTACGCCCTGCGCACCCTCGAACACCAGCCGCCCCCGCCGCGCGAACCGCCGCAGTTCGTCCGCGCCGGTGATCCGCACCGCCGCGCCGAATTCCCGGTAGGCGTCCACCAGCGCGGCGACCGGTTCGTGGTCGTGCCCGCTCGGTACGAGCAGCGGGCGGTAGTGCGCGGCGAGCGCGCGCAGTTTGTGCCGGAGCACTGCGGGCCGGCGGCAGTCCGCGACCCGCGGTGCGTCGTGGTGCAGGGCGTAGGCGGCGGTTTCCCCGATTCCCATCCCGCACGACCCGTGCCGCCCGATTCCCCGAGCGTCCTCGCGGGCCCGGTTGGCCGCGATATGGATCGGGGTGGTGAGCAGAGCCCGCCCGTCCACCGACAACAGTGACAACGGGTCCGCGACACCGAGCCGGGTGAGCCGCTCGGCCTCCGCGGCCAAGGCCAGCGGTTCCACCAGCACATGCTCGGAGAGCAGGGTGGGCACCCCGGCGAAGGTGCCGGACCCGAACTGGGCGAAGGTGTGATGCCGGCCGTCCGCGACCACATTGTGCGCGGCCTGCGCTCCGCCGTTGAACCGCACCACCGCCGCGACGTTCAGATCCGCTTCGGGGGAGCACAGCCAGTCGACGGTCGCACCCTTGCCCGCATCACCGAACCCGAGATCCACCACGATCAGATGGGGTCCGTTCGTATTCTCCGGTACTCCGGAACCGGGTCGTCGCCGCTCAGTGGGTGCCACCGGGCAGCGCCTTCGGCTCCTGCGTGCGCAGCGCCCGCCCGACGGTCTCGGCTTCGGCGGCCGAGCCGATATCGCGGAGGTCGGCCAGGCCCGTGTGCACATCGACCCGGTTCTCCGACAATCCGATCGTGAGTGCGATCAGTTCGCAGACCGCGCCCGGGTCGTCGAGGCGCAGGAAGTTCTGCCCCAGCAGGGTGTGCCAGTGCTGCGCGATCTCCGGATCGTCGTAGTAGGACGACTGGTTCGGCAGGATGTAGTGCACCTGCCAGCGCTGCGCGAGTTCCCGGTAGATCGAGTCGACCGCGATATCGGTGCGGACGTGATCGCCGATCACGGCGCGGATATGACGCGATACCAGGCGTGGTTTGTTGAGCTCGTCGCCGATCAGGAACAGGTATCCCTTCTTACCGCGCTTGTCCCAGGCGTCGGTCACCACGTGTTCGGCCATGAAATAGGTGGCCAGCTCGTAGCTCTCGGACTTCTGGCCGCCGCCACCACCTTCGAGGAGGATATTGCGCAGCTGTTCGTCCATGCGGTTGTCGGATTCGAACTGGCCCACCTGTAGCGGTGCCCGATCGGTATCGGCGTCGCCGATACCGCCGAACATGATCTGCGGATCGTCGGCGTATCCCTTGTCCTTCAGCAGGCCGTGCAGTTTTCCGAGTTTGCCCTGCATGATCATCGGCACCTGCCGCATGGACCCGGTGACGTCGAAGAGTACGGCGATCGGCAGTGAGTTCTCGTGATCGGCCGAATCCCGGCACTCCCGCGCGGATACGCCGAAGGGGTCGAGGTCCGGGTGGACCTTCCAGGTGTCGTGGGGCTGATCGCGCAGGTGCGCGGTGTAGCCGAAATCGTCCATGCCCCGGCTCGCCCGGTAGGCCTTCGCGGCGCGGTAGGCGCTGTGATCCCAGTTTCCGTAGCCCATCTCGGACCTCCTCGATTTCTTTTGGTCATATCGACTATAACGCAGCGGCGGGCGATCGGTCCACCGATCCGGCGCGGGATCCGGTACGCCGCCGCACCCAGCGCCCGGTCGGCCGGGGCGCCGGAACGACCACAGCCACCGCTGACCCGCCCGGGCCGCGGATGGGTGATGGGCGCGCGCGGGCTGGTTATCGTGATCGGGTGGCCGACCGCATTGTGAAGCGCACCGCGAAACTGGCCGACGGCCGGGATCTCATCTATTACGACGACGCCGACACCCGGCTCGGCCCCGAACGCCGGATCGATACCCGGCTGCTGGAGCCCCGGCCGCCGACCGCGGTGATGCGCCAGGATGTGCTCACCGGCGAATGGGTATCGATCGCGGCCGCCCGGCAGACCCGGGTCGTGCTACCGCCGGCCGATCGTGACCCGCTCGCACCGCAGACCCCGGACAATCCCTCCGAGATACCCGACCAGTACGACGTCGCGGTCTTCGAGAACCGGTCGCCGTCCTTCGGACCGGCCCTGCCGGGGGAGGTGACCGGCGACCCACCGGCGCCGACCGGACCGGACGATGTGGCCGCGATCGGATTCGGCCGGGAACGTGTGGCGGTCGGACGATGCGAAGTGGTGTGTTTCAGCCCGGCACACGAAGGGGCGTTCGGTGATCTCGGCACCGGCCGAGCTCGCACTGTGATCGAGGCTTGGGCCGATCGCACGGCGGAATTGTCCGCCCTGCCCGGGGTGCAGCAGGTGTTCCCGTTCGAGAACCGTGGAAAGGCCATCGGCGTCACGCTGCCGCATCCACACGGCCAGATCTACGCCTACCCGTACGTGACACCGCGAACGGCCCGGCTGCTCGATTCGGTCGACCGGCTCGGACCGGACCTCTTCCAGCGAGTGCTGGACAGTGAACGCGCGGGCGGCCGGGTCGTCCTGGCCGGGGAGCGATGGACGGCGTTCGTTCCGTTCGCGGCGCGCTGGCCGATCGAGGTGCATCTGCTCCCGCATCGGCAGATCCCGGATCTCGCGGCCACCGACGAGGCCGAGCGAGATGAGCTGGCGACCCTCTATCCGCGGCTCCTGCGCGGGATCGACGCCCTTTACGACGATCCGACCCCCTATATCGCCGCCTGGCATCAGGCGCCGGTCCGTACCGGCCGCGACACTGTCCGCCTGCATCTGCAACTGACCTCGATCAGGCGGGGTAAGGACAAGATCAAATATCTGGCGGGGTCCGAATCGGCGATGGGGGCGTTCATCGCCGATATCCCACCCGATGCGGCCGCCGCCCGGATCCGGGCGGCCGTGGCTTCGGTCTGAGCGGCTACTCGGATACGCCGATCACCGCGCCCGGCGAACGGCCGGGCGCGGTGATCGCGATATGGGTCAGCGGCTGACGCTGAGCTGGAACGTCCGCGTCGCATCCAGATAGATGCTGTACTGGGCCTGTTTGCTCGGTGGGGGCAACTGGGAGACCAGCTGGTTGAGCGAGGTGGTGGCACCCACCACCGGGATCCCGGCGACGTACAGATCCGCCACCGCCCGCCGGATATGGTTCGGTGAGGTCACCGCCACCGCGCTGTTGGCGCCCACGTTGTGCAGGATATCGGCGCTGAACAGCGCGTTCTGCACCGTCGAACCAGCCCGGTCCTCCACATGGATCCGCTCGGCGGGGATACCCCGGCCGATCAGCCAGCCGGCCATGGCCTGGGCCTCGGTGATCCCGTTGCTGGGATTGTTACCGCTCACCACGATCGGCGAGAGCGGTGAGGCGATGGCCTGCAGCCACGCCGCTTGCAGTCGTTCGACGAGCTCGGGACGCGGCGTCCCGTCGGGCAGCAGCCCGAAGCCGAAGACCACGATGCCGGTCTGTGGCCCGACCAGTGCCGGAATCGGGTTGGGGAGAGTGGCGACGCCCGCGCTGACCGCGTGCAGGACGCCGTCGGTGCCGGCGGCCATCCCGCCGTCGACGGCGCGCAACCGGCCCATCGCATCGTTGAGGGCCGGGAGATCGCCCGCGTAATGGGACCAGATCGCCTGCAGGGACAGCGCCTCGGCATCGGTCGGGTCGCGACCGATGAGATCCTGCAGCGCGGCTCGGCCGGCGGCGGAATCGCCGTCGGTGAAATGACGCTGTGCGGTGTTGTAGAGAGAGTCCGTTTCGGGACTGGCCTGGGCCGGCGCGCCGGTGAAACCGGCGAGCGTGATACTTGTCGCGGCGGCGGTAACCGCCACCAGATACTGCAGAGCTCTTCGACTGTGCACTTCGGCGACACCTTTCCACGGGTGGAGGCGGGTGATCGTTTGTGTGAACTTGCGGGGGTGCGGTATGTGGCAACCCACCATAGGTCCGGTCTCGGCCGGAACCCGGTATTTACAGCTGTCCGATTGGGGACATGTCCCGTGAACCCGCTGGCTACGGCACAGCGGGGCGTATCGGTGCCACCGACACACTAGTGCCCGGCGATGCGCGGGCCGCGGGTGGGGTCCGCCCGGACGGGACCGTTAGGGTGGACATCCGTGGATACCGCATCGTTGACCGGGAAAGACCTCGCCGCCGCCATCAACGCGGATACGACCGCGCGGGCGAAGACGCTGACCGAGCGGGCGGGCCGGGCCCCGCGGCTGGCACTGGTGGTCGCCAACGACGATCCGGCCAGCGCCTGGTACGTGAACTCGCTGAAGAAATCGGCCGCCAACCGCGGAATCGATTGCGATACTGTGGATCTCGGTGCCGATGCCTCCGCCGACACCCTGCGCACCGAACTGTCGGTGCGCAGCGCCGACCCCGATACCGACGCCATCATGCTGCAGACCCCGCTGCCGACGGGGGTGACCCTCGACGATGTGTCCCCGGCGATCGCCGCCACCAAAGACGTCGACGGTGTCAGCCCGTTGTCGCTCGGACTGCTCGCCGCGGGATCGGCCGGTTTCGCTCCGGCCACCGCCGAAGCGGTGGTGGAGTTGCTCGAGCATCACGGAGTCGCGTTGGAGGGCCGGCATGTGGCCGTCGTCGGGCGGTCGAATGTCGTCGGCAAACCGCTGGCGCATCTGTTGCTCGCGAAGAACGCGACGGTCACCGTCTGCCATTCCCGCACCACGAATCTGCCGGCGATCACCGCGGCGGCCGATATCGTCGTCGCCGCCGCGGGCCGAATCGGACTGGTGACCGGCGCCAACGTGCACGCGGGGGCCGTGGTGATCGATGTGGGTACCAATGAATCGGCCGACGGGAAGATCGTCGGTGACGTCGACGCCGAGTCGGTCCGGGGCATCGCGGGCGGGCTGAGCCCGGTCCCGGGCGGGGTCGGGCCCGTCACCACGGCGCTGCTCATGCGCCATGTCGTGATCGCTGCCGAACGGGCGCGCTGATCGGCGCCGATCCGCTGGGTCATCGAGGTTCGAGGCCGGGCGCACGGGGTAGCGCTAGGGTGTGTGCGGCCGTCGGCCCACACTCGCAGTCGAGTTAAGGTGACATGGTGAACGTCGAAGTGACACCCTTGCCGGGAATAGGCGTACGCAAGGATTTTCCGCTTACCGCTGTACGCCGGCGGATCGGGGTCGTCGACCACAAGGACGGGACGATCGATCTGATCTTCACCAGGATCGGCGACCCCGACGCCACCACGCAGATCCCGATGACCGAGGCGGAGGCCGGTACCCTCGCCAATCTGCTGGGCGCGCCGCAGCTGGTGGGCCAGCTGCGCAACGAACACCGGGATATGGACGGCGTGAACACCCGGCAGTTGCCGGTGAGCGAGAACTCGCCCTACGACGGCCGGACGCTGGGCGAGACCCGGATGCGTACCCGGACCAAGACCTCCATCGTGGCCGTGATGCGAGCCGGTCAGGCGATGCCGGCCCCCGGTCCGGATTTCGTTTTCACCGGTGGCGACGTATTGATCGTCGTGGGGACCTCGGACGGTCTGGACAGTGCCGCGGATATCCTGAAAGACGGCTGAACCTGTAGCGATGAATGCAACCACGCTGGCGATGATCCAGCTGGGGGCGGTGTTCTTCGGGCTAGGAGTGCTCGGACGCATCGCGGCCCGGATCGGCATGTCCCCTATCCCGTTGTATCTGGTGGGTGGACTGGTATTCGGGGAAGGGGGTTTCTTCGGATTACACGAGGCCGACGAGTTCATCCATCTCGCCAGCGAGATCGGTGTGGTCCTGCTGCTGTTGCTGCTGGGGTTGGAATACAGTGCGGCCGAACTGTTCACCGGGATGCGAAGATCCTGGATGGCCGGTCTGCTCGACCTGGTCCTGAACACCACACCCGGTGTGGTGGTCGCGTTGTTGCTGGGCCTCGGCCCCACCGGTGCGCTGGCCATGGCCGGGGTCACCTATATCTCCTCGTCCGGAATCATCGCGAAGGTCCTCAACGACCTGGGCCGGCTCGGTAACCGGGAAACCCCGGTGATCTTGTCGATCCTGGTCTTCGAGGATCTCGCGATGGCCGCATATCTGCCGGTCCTGACCGCGGTGCTGGCCGGCCTCGGGTTCGTAGCGGGTCTGCAATCGCTGGGGATCGCCCTGCTCGCGGTGACGGTCGTGCTCGTCGTCGCCTTCCGCTACGGCAAGTACGTCTCCGCGATCGTGGCCAGCGACGACAACGAGATCTTCCTGCTGAAACTGCTCGGCTCGGCACTGCTGATCGCGGGAGTGGCCTCCGCACTGCAGGTTTCGGCCGCGGTCGGCGCGTTCCTGCTGGGCATCGCGATCTCCGATACCACCGCGCACAATGCGACCAAGATCCTGGAACCGCTGCGGGATCTGTTCGCCGCCATGTTCTTCGTCCTGTTCGGCCTGACCACCGATCCGCGCAGTATCCCGCCGGTCCTGGGCTGGGCGATTCTGCTCGCGGTGATCACCACCGTCACCAAGATCGCCACCGGCTGGTGGGCCGCCGCACATGCCGGATCATCGCGGCTGGGTCGCGCCCGGGCCGGCGCCGCACTGGTGGCGCGCGGCGAATTCTCCATCGTCATTGCCGGTCTGGCAGTGGCGGCGGGAGCGGTTCCCGACGAATTCGCCGCCCTGGCAACGACCTATGTGCTGTTGATGGCATCGGTGGGCCCGATCGTGGCGCGTGTGGTGGAGCCGGTGTTGCGTATCGTCACCCGCCAACCCAAACCCGAACCCGATACCGCCGACGAATAACCGGTTGCTGCTCAGAGGGCGGTGTACCCGCCGTCGACGAGATAGCCGGATCCGGTGACGAACGAGGCGTCCTCGGAGAGCAGGAACGCGATCACCGCGGCGACCTCTTCGGCCCGGCCGAACCGTTTCAACGGATGTTTGTTCTCCAGGAATTGCCGGGCCTCGGCAGGCATTTCGGTGAGTGGGGTGGCGATCACACCCGGCTGCACCGCGTTGATCCGCAATCCGGTCGCGCCGTATTCCACCGCGGCGGCCTTCGTCATACCGAGTACCGCGTGTTTCGAGGCGGTGTACGCGGATCCGGGTGCGTCGGTGGCGACAGTGCCGTGCACCGAGGACATATTGACGATCGCGCACCGGTGCGGACCGGCGGCCAGCATGGCCGGGATCTGGTATTTCATCCCGTACACCACCCCGTCGCAGTTGATGGACATGAGCAGCCGCCATTTCTCGGCATCCAGTTCCCCGATGGGCCCCGGACTCACCCCGATCCCGGCATTGTTCACGGCCAGATGCAGCGCGCCGAAGGTTCCGATCGCGAAATTCACCGCCGCTTCGTGGTCGGCGAGTTTCGAGGTGTCCTGGGCGATGGCCGCCGCCGTACCACCGGCTTCCGTGATCTCCCCGGCGACCCGCTCGACCGCCGCGAGATCCACGTCGCCGAGTACGACCTGCGCGCCCGCCCCCGCCAACCGCAGCGCCGTCGCCTTCCCGATACCGGAACCCGCGCCGGTGACCAGAGCGACTTTCCCGGTGAACTCCGCCATATCTCCTCCGCGATGTCGGTGACAGCAGGGGACTGCAGGTGCGGGCTCGGGAGCCCGTCGCGCCGGGCCCGCAGGGTGTTCGGTCTCGCGTCGTACTCATCGCGCGGTATCAGGAATCGACCGGCCGCGTCGCCGTACGCTACCGGCCGATTTCCCGCGCGCCGAGTCACGATGTTCGGCGGCGAGTCGGTCCACTCCGCCGGTGGACCGATTACGCGACCCGTAGATGCGGAATTCGCCCGCCGTTCTCGACGGCCGAGGCCGGGGCCGTGCCGACAGCTCGCGTTCCCCGAGCGGGCACAGGATACCGAAACGTTGCGTGGTCGGTGGTCCGGCACTGGGCCACCGACAGAGCCGGGACCCCACTCGGACCGCCGAGGCGCATTCCCGCGCACATCGTCGGCGGACGCAGAACCGGACTGCCCGGGGCACGTCGGTGGCCGACCGGTTCGGATCGCACGACCGGCACCGGTTCGCGCCGGGACCGCTACCGCGCCGGCGAGCACTCCCGATTCCCCCGACCCCGCGGCGCCGGAGGCGACGCCGAAAATCCGGATCCGCCGATCGGCCCCGCGGCGAGGAGGTCGATCGGCGGATCGGGGGTGCCGCCGCTCAGGCCGCGGCGGCGTGGCGCAGTGATCCGATCGCGACGTCGACATCGTCGACGTCGACGACCAGCCGGGTGTAGTCGGTTCCGCGGAGGTCGATGCGGACGGCGTTGCCGCCGAAGAGGGTGTCCCAGAACTCTTTCCGGCCTTTACCGCGGAATGTGCCCGCGGCGATGGCGCCCGGGAAGAAGGTTCCGGGTGCGCGCACCCAGGGCGGGCGGCGATCGATCTCGGCCGGTTCGACGGCTGTGATGTTCGCGAGGTCGAAGGTGATGTGGTCGGTCAGCGAGAGCACTCGATGTGCGCCGCGGACGTGAACAGTGACGGTGGTGCCGGTGATCTCGAAGTCCACCATGGGTTCCTCCCTGATGCCGAGTTCCGCTCGTCCGATTCCAGGATGCCGCCGTGGTCTGGCCATTGGCTGTGCTGCGGCTGTGAAAATTCTCAGGTTCCGTCGGCGGTCAACCCATTGATCGGTGGCGGCCGGTCGGGTGTTTCGCCGGAGTCGGTGTATTTGTCGGAGATCACGTCGAACGCTGAGGTGGCGCGGTGTGGGCGGTATCGGTCAGACTCGTCGGTGTGGATCAGAAGTCATGCGGATGGAAGGCCGGGGGCCGGATCATTCGGGGGCCCGGTGAAGACCCGGCCCGGTATGTGTGGATCCGGGGTGGGATGCGATGACTGCGCTCGCTCCGGGGGAGAACCGGCCCGCGCCGGGTGATCGGCTGACAGTGACGGTGACCTGCTCCGCGCCGGTAGACGTTTCGGCGCTGTTGCTCGCCGCTGGTGGAAAGGTGAGATCCGACGGCGATTTCGTCTTCTTCAATCAGCCGGTCGGTCCGGGGGTGACCTACCGGCACGGGCAGGGCGGCGGTGATGCGGTCGATGTGCAGACTCCCGCGCTACCCCCCGATATCGACAAGGTCGTGGTGACCGCGAGCTTGGACGGTAGCGGCCCGCCGACGTTCGGTTCGGTGGGGTCGCTGACCGCGACGATCGCCGGACCGCAGGGCACGCTCACCTTCCCGGTGTCGAAGCTGAGCACCGAGACGGCTGTGGTGTGTGTGGAGATCTATCGCCGGGCGGGTGCGTGGAAGGTGCGGGCCGTCGGGCAGGGGTACGACAACGGGCTGGCGGGTATCGCCACCGATTTCGGGGTGAATGTCGACGACGAGCCCGTGCCGCCCGCGCCGCCGTCGTCGCGCACCGATCCCACAATGGTCGCGAATCCGATTGCCGGACAGCAGTATTCGCCTCCACCACAGCAGGGGTTCCCGGCGCAGCAGGGCGTTCGGCCGCAGATGCCGGATGGTCGGGCGCAACCCGGTTATCCCGCCGCACCGCCGGCTGCCGGATATCCGCCGGCGCCGGGACCGGGCTACCCGGTTCCGCAGCCGGCGTATCCATCGCCGGCTGCCCCGCCTCCCGTTCCCGTCCCGCAGATTCCCGCTCATTCTTCTCAACAAGGAGCTCAGCCGATGCACAGCGAGCTGTTCGACCCGCGTCATGCCGAAGTGTCCGGAATGGGCATCCAGAAGCAGGGCAGCAAGATGATCAAGGTCGGCGTGAACGGGGAAACGCTGGTCCGGTCCGGGTCCATGGTCGCGTATCAGGGTGAGCTGCATTTCCAGGCGCTCGGGTCCGGTGGTATCGGCCGCGCGATCCAGCAGCGGCTCACCGGCGAGGGCGTGCCCTTGATGAAGGTTTCCGGACGCGGCGATCTCTTCGTCGCCAACGGTGCGGCCGATGTGCACATCATCGATCTGGACGGTACCGACGGACTCACCATCAACGGGTCCAATGTGCTCGCTTTCGATCCGACACTGGGTTACGACATCCGGATGGTGCAGGGCGCGGCCGGATTCGCCAGTAATGCCGGTCTGTTCAACTGTGTGTTCAGTGGCCGGGGCCGGATCGCCATCACCAGTCACGGCAGTCCGGTCGTGCTCAATGTCGATCAGCCCACCTACGCCGATCCGCAGGCGGCCATCGCCTGGTCCTCCAGTCTGCAGACCGGGGTGAAGCGCAACGATTCCTTCGGGCTGGGCCGGTTCATCGGACGCAGTACCGGCGAAGGGATCACGCTGGCCTTCTCCGGCCGGGGGTTCGTCATCGTGCAACCTTCGGAGCTGCCACCCGGGGGGATGCTCGCCGGAACCGGCGGTGGACAGGAGGCCGGGCAGAGCGGCGGGTTGCTGGGCGGTCTGCTCGGGTAGTCTGCGACGCTCCCGGGGCGCGGTGGCGGTGCCGCCGGGGCCTGGGTGTGGTATCGACGTCCTATGGTGATGCGGTCCCGGTACGACGTGGTGATCGTGGGCGGCGGGCACAACGGCCTCGTCGCGGCGGCGTATCTGGCCCGCGCCGGACAATCGGTACTGGTTCTGGAGCAGGCCGGGACGGTCGGCGGCGCGGCGGTTTCGGCGCGGGTGTTCGACGGGGTGGATGTGCGCCTGTCGCGGTACTCGTACCTGGTGAGTCTGTTACCGGACCGGATCGTGCGCGATCTGGGGTTGCGGTTCCGCACCCGGAAGCGGCGGATCTCCTCTTATACCCCGGCCGGGTCGTCGGGGCTGCTGATCGACAATCGGTCGCCCGCGGCCACCCGGGCCGGTTTCGCGCGGGTCACCGGATCGGATCGTGAGTTCGAGGCATGGCAGCGCTTCTACGAGATGACCGGCGAGGTGGCCCGGGCAGTTTTCCCGACGCTCACCGAACCGTTGCCGACGCGCGCGCAGTTGCGGCAGCGAGTGAGCGACCGGGCGTGGGAGGAGTTGTTCGAGCGGCCGCTCGGCGAGGCCGTCGAACAGTACTTCGCCGACGATCTCGTCCGCGGTGTGGTGTTCACCGATGCGCTGATCGGCACATTCACCCACGCGCACGATCCGTCGCTGCTGCAGAACCGGTGTTTCCTGTACCACGTGATCGGCGGCGGCACCGGTGACTGGAATGTGCCGGTGGGCGGAATGGGTGCGCTGACCGACGCGTTGGCCGACGCGGCCCGTTCGGCGGGCGCGGAGTTGGTGACCGCTACCGAAGTCACCGAGATGTCGACCGACGGGCATATCGCGGAGATCACCTTCGCGGGGGCGGCCGACGGTACGGTGGCGGCGCGGTACGTGCTGATGAATGCTTCGCCCACCGAGGCGGCCCGGCTGCTGGGCGAGTCCGCCGGCCGGGAACCCGAAGGCGCGCAGCTGAAGATCAATATGGTGCTGGAGCGGTTGCCGCGGCTGCGTGATACCGGCGTGGCCGCCCGGGATGCGTTCGCCGGGACGTTCCATATCGCCGAATCCTATGAACAGCTCGAACTGGCCTATCGCGAGGCGGCGGCCGGCCGGTTGCCCACGACCCCGCCCGCGGAGATCTACTGTCATACGCTGACCGATCCGGGAATCGCCGCCCCCGATGCGGGCGGATCGCCGCGGCACACCCTCACCCTGTTCGGCTTGCACACTCCGGCAAGACTTTTCACCGAACGTCCGGAAGCGGCGAAGGACGCCGCGGTGACCGCGACGCTCGCCGCGCTCGATGCCGTACTGGCCGAACCTCTGCAGGACTGCCTGGCCCGCGATTCCCGCGGCGACCTGTGCTGCGACGTCGCCACACCGGTCGATCTGCAACGCTCGCTCCGGCTTCCCGGCGGGCATATCTTCCACGGTGACCTGTCCTTCCCCTATCTCACCGGGGCGGCGGATACGCCCGCCCAGCGCTGGGGTGTGGATACCGGTCACGCGAATGTGCTGCGGTGCGGTGCGGGCGCGGTGCGCGGAGGCGGAGTGAGCGGAATCGGCGGGCACAACGCGGCGATGGCCGTCCTCGAGGAAACCACCGGCCAGCGTCCGGGAAATGCCGGGTGAATTCTGACCGGAGAATCGGCGGTGCCGCT
This sequence comes from Nocardia sp. NPDC001965, assembly GCF_053594175.1. Lineage (NCBI taxonomy): Bacteria > Bacillati > Actinomycetota > Actinomycetes > Mycobacteriales > Nocardiaceae > Nocardia > Nocardia sp. NPDC001965. The sequence goes on along the minus strand of NZ_JBSFDZ010000002.1, from coordinate 81,646 downwards.
CACCGGTGGGAGTATCCGAATACTTTGTGGCGGTAGCGTTGTCGGCTGTGGATCGGCCCGGCGGGTCGTTTCGATGTCATGCCGGCGCCGAGGGAGAAATACGTGGCACTCGATACCGTTCCGAAGCACAGGGCCCCCGAGGACAAGGCGGCCCGCGAGCAGAAAGCGATCCGTGAACTCGCGGGCCGGCTGGCGGCCGCCTATTCCGAGAATCGTTCCGCCGACGAGGTGGACATCGCGATCAGATCCGCGCACGAGAGTTTCGCCGGAAGTTCCGTGCGCGATTTCGTCCCCATTCTCGTGGAGCGGATGGTGCGCCGGGACCTCGAAACTCCGGCGGCTACGGAGACCGCCACCACCGCGCCGCCGACCGTCGCGCCGGTGTCGGCGGGGAAGGCGACCGATGCGCAGACCCACGGGGAACATCCCGAGACCGCGCGTCCGCGCGGCCTGACCACCGATCGACGCCGGTTGTTCGCACTTGCGGGAGCCGCGGGTGTGGTGGCGGTGGGCGCGACCGCCTGGGCTGTATCCCGTCCGGATTCGGCGCCCGCACCGGCGGCGCCGGTGGCCGGAGCGCCGCTGAAGAAGATCACCGGGGTGGTCGGATCGGAGAAGACGGCGTTCTTCGGCGACCCGCGGGTCGCCGATGTCTTCGCCGCGCACGGATACGACGTGCGGGTGGAGGCGGCCGGCTCGCGGGAGATCTCGACGTCGGTCGATCTGGCGGGCCGCGCGTTCGCGTTCCCGTCCAGTCTGCCCGCGGCCGAACGGTTGAAACGCGAGGTCGGGGTGAGCACCCAGTTCGTGCCGTTCTACTCGCCGATGGCGATCGCCACGTTCACCCCCATCGTGCAATTGCTGGACGCGGCCGGAGTCGTGAAATTCGACGGCCCCGCGCCCACCCTGGATTTCTCGGCCTATATCGATCTGGTGCAACGCGGTGTGCAATGGGACGAGCTGGCCGGTAACACCTCCTACCCGGTGGGTAAGAATATCCTGGTCAGCACCACCGATGCCCGCACTTCCAATTCGGCGGCCATGTATCTGGCGGTGGCCAGCTATGTCGTCAACGATCACGCTGTGGTGCGCGGTGCGACGGCCGAACAGCATGTGCTGCCGACACTGCAGCGCCTGTTCCTCGCGCAGGGCTACACCGAGGGGTCCAGTGCGGGCCCGTTCGAGGAGTACCTCACTGCGGGCATGGGGCCCACGCCGATGACCTGGATCTACGAGGCGCAGTACGTGGCGGCAGCGGTCGAGAAGCGGTTGCGCCCGGATATGGTCCTGCTGTATCCGTCGCCGACCGTGCTGTCCCGGCATGCGGTCGTACCGTTGACGCCCGAGGGGGAGGAGGTGGGTGCGCTGCTGCACAACGATACGGAGCTGCAGTCGCTGGCCGCCGAGCACGGTTTCCGGACCGGGGATGTGGCTCGCTTCGACGAAGTGGTGAGCGAACACGATGTGGCGGTTTCCCCGGATCTGGTCGATATCGTCGATGTTCCGGCCTACGAGACCCTCCAGCATCTGGTCGACGGGGTCGCCGCGGCCTACCGGTGACCGGGCGGACGGCGTCGCGCGGCAGCCGTCCGCCACCGGACTTCACAGTTGTGCGGCGACCTCGTCGGCGATGAGCGCGAGGTGATCCAGATCGGCCAGGTCCAGGATCTGCAGGTAGATCCGCTCAGTGCCGATCTCGCGATACCGGCCGATCTTGTCGGCGACCTCGGCGGGGGAGCCGGCCAGCCCGTTGGTACGCAGTTCGGCCACCTCGCGGCCGATCGCGTCGGCCCGGCGCGCGATCTCGGCCTCGCTCGACCCCACACAGGCTACGAGTGCGTTGGAGTACACCATGCTGTCGGCCGCGCGGCCCTGCGCTGCCACCGCCGCGCGCACCCGGTCGAACTGGGCGGCGCTCTCGTCCACCGACACGAAGGGGATATTGAACTCGGTCGCGTACTGCGCGGCGATCCGCGGCGTACGTTTCGGGCCCTGCCCGCCGACGATGACCGGTACGGGCTGCTGGACCGGCTTCGGCAGGGCGGGTGATTTCACCAGCTCGTAGTACTTACCGGTGAAATCGAAGGTTTCCCCGAGCCGGGTCTCCCAGAGCCCGGTGATCACGGCCAGCTGCTCTTCGAAACGGCCGAACTTGTCTTCTGGGAAAGGTATCCCGTACGCGGTGTGCTCGTCGGCGAACCAGCCGGTCCCGAGTCCGAGCTCCACCCGGCCGCCCGACATCTGGTCGACCTGCGCGACCTGGATCGCCAGCGGACCCGGTAGCCGGAAGGTGGCGGCCGTGACGAGGGTGCCGAGACGGATGCGGCTGGTCTCCCGGGCCAAGCCGGCCAGTGTGATCCAGGCGTCGGTGGGGCCGGGCAGACCGTCCACCGAGCCCATGTGCAGATAGTGGTCGGAACGGAAGAATGCCCCGAAGCCGAGGTCCTCGGCGGCGCGGGCCACGTGCAGTAGCGTCGGGTAGTCGGCGCCCTGCTGTGGTTCGGTGAATATTCGCAGTTCCATAGGTCTCATCGTGCCGCACCGTCCGCCGGCCACGTCGGGTGGCGCCCGGGTGGGGCTCAGGCGGCGGGACCGGTCATCCTGGTGGGCAGGACCCGGTCGGACCAGCCGCAGGGGAGTGCGCAGCTGGCGATGACGACGGTTTCGACCTCGCCGTTGTCGAAGACGCGCCGGGTGGATTCGGCGCGGGCGGGATATCCGCAGGCGGCGCATTTGCCGAAATAGTCGAGGATCTCGTCGATCCGGGTGATGGCCACCCGGCGTCGGGTCTCGTGCATCAGGGGTCCTCCGCGGTCGGAGCGAGTGATATGTGGCCGAATGTAGTTCGCGCACAACGGGCGTGCGGGTGGAGTGCGTGGGCGCTGGGAGTTCTCACACCTGGATCGGCGGCCGGGTTGGACAACCTCCAACAGTGGTTCGCGCCGGCCGGGCGAACGCTCGGCAACCGGCTTCGTGACCTGTCACAGAGCGCTGCTACTCGCTGGTAACAACTGTGCCGCCGCGCTAGTGTGAGAGACGTTACAGATGGGTTACCCCGCCGGCCCAGTTGTTCGTTGCGGGCCGACGAGAAGTTGCGGGAGTTGGTTACCGACGTCATCGATCTGGTCGCGGAGATCCCCGCTGCACGCGCCGCCGTCTGGGATCTGCTCCTCGACCCGCAGACCTATCCGCGCGTGTTCACCGGTATCGGCGCATGTGCGCGACTGGACGTTCCCGGCGAGCAACCCGAACTCGAATTCCGTATCGGTACAACGGAATCCGGTATCCGGGTGCTGCGCGTCCGGATGGTGACCGGCCGGTGGTACGAGAGCCTGGAACTGCATACGCCGGAGATCGGGAGTTTCGCGGCGCTGCGGATGTACGGAGAAGGTGACCGTTGCACGGTATCGATCACCTACTTCGCCCCGGGCCGGGTGCACCGCGATATCACCGGTCTGTCGAACTCGGCTGTCCAGGACTGGACCGCCAAGGGTCTGCGCCGGATCGCCGATATCCTGCGGGGCGCGCGCACATCGACGGTGGTGAACGGGGAAGGGTCACTGGTGCGGCTGCAGCTCGAGGTGCTGCGCCAGGTCACTGTCAGCGGGGTGGTGCGGACCCGACCCAACGCGGTGATGAAACAGCTGCTCTCGCTGAACAAATGGGGCTTCAACCTGGCCGGCGGGTACGCGGCCGGGGCCGCGCATTCTCCCGGCCGGGCTGCCGTGATCGACGATCGGGGCATTCGGACTTTCGCCGATATGGACCGGCGCAGCGATGCTCTGGCCGGGGCGATGGCGGCCGTGGGACTCGGCGCGGGCGACGCGATCGGCCTGCTCTCGCGCAACCACGCGGGCATGGTCGAAACCATGGTCGCTGCCGGCAAACTCGGTGTGGACGCCGCGCTGCTCAACGCCGGCCTGTCCGCGCGGACCATCGAGCAGATCGTGCAGCGGCACCGGCTCTCGGCACTATTCGTCGACGGCGACCTCGAAGAGCTGGTGCAGTATCTGCACGACGATATCCCCCGGTACAACACCGATCTGCGGCCGCCGTTCCCCGAGCGGTACACCCTCGAGGATCTCGTCGAATCCGGGGCGGACGATTTCCGCCGGCCCACCCGGCCCGGCCGGCTGATCGTGCTCACCTCGGGCACCAGCGGGATCCCGAAAGGTGCCCGCCGGCCACATCCCAAGGGATTCGGCACCATCGCCGCGCTGCTGTCCCGGATCCCGATGGAGATGGAATCGACCATGCTCATCCCGGCTCCGCTCTTCCACACCTGGGGGCTGGCCGGATTACAGCTGAGCACCGCGCTGCGATGCACGGTGGTATTACCGGAACGTTTCGACGCCGAGGACTGTCTGCGGGCGGTCGCCGAACACGGGGTGACCACCATGATCGTGGTGCCCACGATGGTGAACCGGATCCTCGATCTGCCCCCGGCGGTACGCGCCCGTTACGACACCTCCAGCCTGCGTCATGTCATCAGTTGCGGGGCGCCGCTGGCGGGAGTCACCGTACTGCGGTTCATGGACGCCTACGGCGATATCCTCTACAACGTCTACGGATCCACCGAGGTCTCCTGGGCGACCATCGCCACCCCCGAGGACCTCCGCTTCGCACCCACCACCGCCGGCCGGCCGCCGCTGGGCACCCGGGTCTCGGTGCTGGGGCCCGATCACAAACCGGTGCCGATCGGTGCGACCGGGCATATCTTCGTCGGCAATCACATGCTCTTCGACGGTTACGTCAACTCCGCGCCGCCGGATGAGGCGCACGGCATGCTCGATACCGGCGATCTCGGATATTTCGATGTCAACGGACGACTGTTCATCGCCGGGCGGGACGACGAGATGATCATCTCCGGCGGCGAGAACGTCTTCCCGAGGCCGGTGGAAGAAGCACTCGCGCATCTGCCGCAGGTGAGCGAGGTCGCGGTGGTCGGCGTCCCGGATCCCGAGTTCGGCCAGCGGTTGGCGGCCTTCGTGGTGAAACATGAAGGAGCCGGACTGGACTCGGATATGGTGCGCACCTATATCCGGCATCGGTTGAGCCGGTTCTCGGTGCCGCGCGATGTGACCTTCCTGCCGGCGTTGCCGCGTGGGGAGACCGGGAAGATCCTGAAATGGCTACTGGCCGGACGGCCGGACGGGGAACTCCCGCCGTCGGGTCTGGGCGGACCGGTCGTCACCGGGTAGCACGACACCGGGCGCCGCTGCGCGCGGAGACGATATCGGACGCGTGAATGCCGGTGTGATGCCGGGTTACCCGATGATCACCGCGACATGGAGTTATCCATGGTTGCCGGTGGCCGTCCGCGCGGCGGGATGCGGTCGCGGGACGGGACAACGGGTGCGGGGGCCACGGTGGGTCGGGCGGCGAGGGGTAGATTCAGCAGCCGCACAATCAATCGGTCGGGAGAGGCATCCTCCGTGGTAGTAGTTTCCGTGCTCACCGGACTGGCTGTGGCGTGGGCGATCGCCGGGCTGCACTGGTACGTGTGGCGGCGGCTGGTGCGCGACACCACCCGGGACGGATCCCGCTGGCGGATACCCGGCGCCGGGGTGGCGGCGATCGGTGCGTGCGCGATGTGCGGTGCGTTCGCGGTGATGTTCACCGGAGTGGACCGGGCATCCTGGCGATGGCTGACCTGGCCCGGATTCCTGTGGGCCGCACTGTTTCTCTATCTGCTGCTCGGTGTACTGGCCGGTGAGGTCGTACGCCCGCTGCTGTTGCGGGCGCTGGTGCGCCGGGACGCCGGCACCGCCGCACCCGCCACCATCGCACCGGCGGAAAGCGCGGTCGCTCCCGCATCCGTCGCGGCGGACGCGCCGCCGCAACCGGTCGGCGCCGCCGTCGGGGAGATATCGGGCCCGGTTGTGCCACCCGGCGATATCGGGGCTTCGGCGGCGCCCGGGGTCGCCGGACCGGCGCCGGTGCCATCGGATGACGCGTCGGTGCCGTCGGGGCGCCGGCCGCTCTCGCGGCGGATGCTCGTCTCCCGGCTGGCGGCCGGGGCGACTGTCGTGGCGGCCGGTGCGATTGTCGGTACCGGCACCTACGGGGTGGTCGACGGACCGTCGGTGCGCCGGGTGACCGTGCCGCTGGCGAAACTGCCCGCCCGGGCACACGGTCTGCGGATCGCGCTGGTCAGCGATCTGCATCTGGGTCCCGCGCTGGGCCGGGCATTCTGCGAGCGGGTCGTGCGCACGGTGAACGACACCCGGCCGGACCTGATCGCGGTCGCCGGTGATCTCGCCGACGGCACGGTCGCGGATCTGCGGGCCGAAACCGAACCGCTGGCCGGCCTCGTCGCGCCCCTGGGCGTCTACTTCGTCCCGGGAAATCACGAGTACTTCTCCGACGCCGACGATTGGCTCGCCCGGGTGGGGGAGCTCGGGATGAAGGTGCTTCTCAACGATCGGGTGTCGCTGCCGGATTTCGATCTCGCCGGTGTCGACGACCCCCGGGGGACCGCGGTCGGCCGGGGGCCGGATTTCGCCGCGGCCCTGGACGGCCGGGATACCGGCCGGGCCTGTGTCCTACTGGCCCACCAACCGGTGGTGGTGCACGAATCGGTGGCCCACGGGGTGGATCTGCAATTGTCCGGACATACCCACGGCGGTCAGCTGTGGCCGGGCAATCTGATCGCGCGGCTGGCCAATCCGACGGTCGCGGGCTTGGAACTGTACGGGGGAACGGCGCTGTACGTGACCCGCGGCGCCGGTGCCTGGGGGCCGCCGGTGCGGGTGGCTGCTCCGTCGGACATCACAGTGCTCGAACTGGCGTCGCTCCAGGGGGTCTGAACCGCCGCCGGAGTCAGAGGTGGGTGAGCAGTTTCTCCAGCCGTTCGATCCGGGGTGTCTGCACCGGGGTGAACTCGGGGGGATGGTGGATCTCGACGCTGAGCCGGTCGTCGTAGGTGCTGATGATGCTGGTGCCGCCGCCCGCCTGTGGGGGGCGGCGTCCGGTCGGGTCGGGTTTGGCGATCATGGTGGTGCGGAAATCGTGGATCCGCAGGGTCGGCACCGAGATCCGGGGTAATCGGCCCCAGTTGGTGGTCATCACGGTGTCGAACGGGTTCGCCGGTGGGGCCGCCAGGGTATCGGGGAGCTGCAGCGGCGTCTGCTGGATATAGCCGGAGGCCAATCCGGCGCGTAACGCGTGGAAGACGCCGTGCGCCAGCGTGGTGAGCGTGCCTTCGGTGCCGAGTCGTGGCCGGTAGCCGGCGAAACCCAGCACATTCGTTCCTTCGGTGGGGCCGATCCGCGGCCGGACCCGGCGGCGCAGGTCCACCGAATACGAACACAGCAGTTCGTGCACCGGCAGCTGCCGGGCCTCGGATTCGGTGAGCAGCAGTGCCGCGGCGACCAGGCTGTGCACCGTCACGCCCGCACGGTGACCGTAGGCGACCAGCTCGGCGGTTTCTGCCCGGCCGAGCCGGCAGCGCGTGGTGAGCAGCGGCGGGTATCGGTTCTCGTTCGCGGCGAGTGCGTCCGCCGGCGGCAGGGGTGGGGCGATGCGCGGCGGTGCGGCGCCCCCCGGGACCGGGCGCCGCACGACACCCCGCGCGGTGAGCAGATCCTCCACCGGCATCGGTTGCCCGGTCGGCGGGAGTGTGGGTATCCGCCCGGCCGTGGCGGCCACATAGCAGTGCCACAGGCGTTCGAACAGTTCCAGCGCGTGGGTGGCGTCGGCGATGCTGTGATGGACCAGCAGGGTGACACTCGCCGTATCGCCGGACCGGACCACGTGCAAGGTGCCGAGGGCTCGGCGCTGATCCGGTTCGGCGCCGGTGAGCAGCTGCTCCGGATCCCCGTCGGCGACGGTCAGCACGATCTCGGGGGGACCGGAGGTCACCAGGGTGTGCCCGACGGGCTCGGTCGGTGCGAGCTGAGCGCCGAGGATGGGATGGGTCCTGACCAGGGCTTCGAAGGCAGCGGTCAGGGCGCTGAGGTCGAGCTTTCCGGACATTCGGGCGCAGTATCCGACGAAAACTTCGCTGAATGCGAAGATCTGTTCGCTGGGCGCGAGCGGGCGGATGACAGTTGCCGCGGTCATGGTTGGTGCCTTCGTCCGGAAGTTTGTGTGAGATTAACCCAAAAACGGTTCCTTGCCGGATATTTCGGTCAGTACGAGACGGACGCTACACAACGGCTCCGAGGCGGCTGGTACGTTGCTTAGGTAAGCCTAACTAATTAAGGAGGCCGGATGGCCAGGAAGCGCACGACCATGACCGTCGCCCGGACGGAGTGGCTCGCCCCGCATATGGTCCGGGTGTATCTCGGCGACCCCGGATTCGACGATTTCGATACGAGCGCGTTCACCGATGCCTACGTGAAACTGCTGTTCGATCGTCCGGACGGCGAGGTCATGCGCACATATACGGTCCGCTCCGTGGACAGCGCGGCCCGAGAGATCGCCATCGATTTCGTGGTGCACGGTGACGAGGGGGTCGCGGGTCCCTGGGCCGCGGCGGTCCGGCCCGGGGAACAGGTCACCTTCTTCGGCCCCGGTGGTGCCTATGCGCCCCGCGCGGACGCCGACTGGCATCTGCTCGCCGGTGACGAGGCCGCGCTACCGGCCATCTCCGCGGCGGTCGAGGCGCTGCCCGAGGGAGCACCGGCAAAGGTTTTCGTCGAGGTCGCCGATTCCGCCGACGAGATCGTGCTCACCTCCAAAGCGCTGGTCGACGTCACCTGGGTGCATCGCGGCGGCGCGGCCCACGAGGTGGGTGACGACCGCGCGGGCGACAATGCCCCGCTGATCGGCGCGGTCCGCTCGGCGCCGTGGCTGCCGGGCCGGGCGCAGGTCTTCATTCACGGTGAGGCGCAGGCCGTGATGCACAATCTGCGCTCCTATATCCGCAAGGAACGCGGCGTCTCCGCGGAATTCGCGTCCATCTCCGGATATTGGCGCCGCGGCCGCACCGAGGAGAGCTTCCGGGTCTGGAAGCGGGAACTCGCCGAGGCCGAGACCGCGGGGTAGCCGGCCCCGGCGCGCTCAGCTCGCCGGGCAGTCCGCACCGTTGGGGATCGGCAGGCAGATCCCCTGCGTCGCCGACAGCAGTAGTCCGGCTCCGAGCACGAGCGCGCCCAGGGCGACGGCCAGGAACACGACCACCCAGAACAGCCCGGGCAACCGGGTCAGCCGGGCGAGCTGGTCGGCATCGGTGGTGCCGTCCCGCATCCGGGAACGGGTGCGCTGCAATTCCAGTACCGGCCGGCTTCCGGCGAGCAGCAGCAGCCAGGTCGCCAGATAGGCGAACCCGGCCTGCAGGGCGTCGGACCCGAACCAGGACACCGCGAAAACCAGTGCGCCGGTACTCACCACCGAGACCACGCCGTACACATTGCGGATCATCACCAGCATGACGGCCAGGGCGGCGATCGCGATCCACAGCATGAGCGTTATCCGCCCGGCACCCAGCAGCGCCGCGAAACCGAGACCGACCAGGGGCGGCGCGGGGTAACCGGCCAGCGCTGTCAGGATCATGCCGAGCCCGTACGGTTTTCCACTGGAGACCGTGAGTCCCGATGTATCCGAGTGCAATGTGATGGCATTGAGGCGACGTCCGCTCAGCAACGCGACCAGTGCGTGCCCGCCTTCGTGCGCGATGGTGACCACATTGCGGGTGATCCGCCACAGGGGCCCGTACCCGACCAGTACCAGCGCGACCACCGCGGTGGCGAGTACCAGCCAGGGCGGCGGTGCCGCCTGGGTCGTCGTGAGCCGCTCCGCGATGGAACTGCTGCGGTCTATCAGATCACCGGTATCCACCGCCGCACCTTAACCGGGGGGAGCGGCGGGGCGCTCGTCGTAGGGCCGGGTGCAACGAGCGGGCCGTGTCGGTGGGGGACTGCACGAAGTCGAAGTATGTGTTGATGGGACGTCTCACTATCTTTGCCGACCCGCGTTCCGAGGTGGACCGAAGTCCGGTCGATGTGTCGTCCCGCACCGGGTGGGTAACTATACGTTTGTCCATATCGGTTGCCGGTCGCTGGTGGAGGGAGCACGTATGTGCACGAGTGGGCAGTCCGACCGTGGACCCGAGGATCCTCGGGAACTGTTCGACGTGCCGGAACCGGCCGAGTTGATGCGTATCTGGTCGGCGAACAGTGTGGACCCCGAAACGACCGAGCGGCCGGGAGCGGATTTCGAGACGGTATTCCGGGTGGGGCTGGGTCTGGCGCTGGCGCTGCTGGACGATTCGGACCCCTCGGGGCGTCAGGTGCTGGCGCGGCTGGAAGTGGCCGCCGCCCGCTGGGCGCGGGAGGAAGTTCCCCTCGAGATCATCCAGCACGCACTGCACGAGGGTGTGAAAAGTGGTCTGGGGCTGCGTGGTCCGGCGGCACCGCGGACACCGGCCGTCCCGGCCGACAATGTGGACGGCTGTTTCGTGGTCGATGTTCTCGACACCCTGACCACCGCGGTGTCCCGGGCCTATGTGGCGCAGGTGCGCAGTGGACGGAAGCGGGCGTGACCGGTCAGCTCGTCCGGTAGCTCCGCGCCACGAGCGCGGACCGGAGATACCACAATCCCGACGGCTGCGTGGGGTCGAAACCGGTGAGCTGGGCGACCCGCTTCAGCCGGTAGTCGATGGTGTTGGTGTGGATGTGCATGAGACGCGCCGTGCGCTGCCGGTTCAGGTTGTTGCTGATATGACGCTGCAGGGTCTCCAGCAACTCCGGGTGGTCGTCGAGCGGATCCAGCAGCGAACCCAGATACTCCCGCCCGGGCCCGGGCCGGGTGAGCTGGTATTCCAGCGCCATATCGTCGAAGCGGTACAGGCCGGGCACACAGTCGAGCCGCTGCACCATATCCAGCAGCTCATGGGCCTGATCCGCCGCCGAGGGCACCTCCGCGGTGGGTGCCTCCACCACCGCGGCACTGATCGGGACCTGCGCCGCCCGCGACACCTGAGCGACCAGATCGTCGAGGGCCTCGCCGGTCAGGATCTCCGACGGCAGCAGCACGGTGCCGCCGTCCACACTCAGCAGTGAGAGCGCCGAATCCTCGCAGCGGGTCGCCAGCTCGGCCTGGACCCGGCGTAGTTTGCGCCGGGCCACGACCTTGCCGTCGAGGGCCGGTACCGCCTCGTCGGGATGTGCCGGAATGGCCATCGCGAGGACGGTGTAGGCGGGCGCGATCTCGATCCCGCATTCCCGGGCCATGGTGGAGGTACTGTGCCCGCCCAGCAGCGCGGAGGTCAGTGTGTGTACGGCGGTGTGGTGTTCGCTGACCACCGAGCGCAGTTCGCGGACATAGGCCATGGAGATGCAGACGGTCATCTTGTCCAGCATCTCGACCACCAGCTTGGCCCCGTCGACCAGAGCCGAATAGTCGGTGACCGTGGCATTGGATACGACCAGGTCCAGGCCGAGCCGGAAACCCTCGTGCACGGCGTGGTGGATGGTGTCGATCGGCACCCCCTCACGTGCCCAGCCGGCCGCGGCGTTCTCCAGCCGCCGCGTCTTCTCCGGGATGTCCTTGCCGTCGAGCATGCTGACCGCGAGTTCGAGACAGGTGCGGGTGATGGTGGTGACATCACCGTGGATGGCATCGCCGGGCAGCGTGCCGCAGGGAACCACGTTCTCCACGAAATGGCCGACCATCCGCCGGGACAGTTTGCGCACATCCTGGAGCGGGGCCGACATGGGCTGGCCGGATAGCGTCAGCTTCGTTCTGGTCGAATCGACGGTCATGCTGCTGACTCCTTCTACCCCTCGGTGGCGAGACTGGGGCTCAACAGTAATGATCATGTGTCGGATCGTGGGTACGTTTACCGGCGCCACTGGACGACCGTGCACGGTCGAACCATCTGCCTTGTGACCGTTCACAGTGGTCCGGGTTATGGTCGAACAGCCTGCTCAGACAGGAAACGCGGGTGCAAGGGTGCTTGCCGCATGTTCGGCCGCGGCGCAGGCGCTCGCGGTATCGCCGGGGGCGCTGTCCACCCGGACCCGGATCACGCCGCCGCCAGCGGTCGGCAGGGCGATCGTGCAGGTGGTCGCGGTATCGGCGGATCCGGTGTGCAATCGCCGGCCGGTCCGGTCCCCGACGATGACCTCCGTGCTGGTATCCCCGGTCCCCGCCACCTCCTCCGGCGACCCCGTCGTGGTGAACAGGACGCGCAGCGCGGCCCGGTCGCTGCTCCACCCGCAGCCGGCCCAGCCGGGTTCGGTGGCGACATCGCGCCGGATCGAACCGGCGGCGAAACCCGATTCGGCGAGCAGATCGACAGGCAGTCCGCAGGGGTCCCAGACGGCCGCCGGATCCACGGGTTCCGCGGCCTCGCCGCATCCTGCGAGGAGGATCCCGGCCGCGGCGAGCGCTCCGCCGAGCAGAATCCGCGGGCGGACCCGGCGGTCGAGATGAGGTACCGGTGCTCTCATGCCGCGGATGGTAACCACCGATTCCGCTGTGTCACAGCCACTCTGTGCGGGCTCACAGCGGCCCCGCGTACGGCGTTGCTCCACCGCACAACGCGGTCCCGGCCGGTCCTGACGAGCTGTGGTGGCGCCGGGAGCGGGGAGTGCTGCCTCGCCGGACGCACGTGCGAAGCGTCCCACCATATGGAAAATCGGCGGCGGCTCCAGCGGCGCGGGGAATACGGTGAGGCGGCGATCGGGTTGATCTTTCCGGTCCTGCGGAGAACGAGGTGTGGTAATGGTGGCGGAGACGGTGCGAACCGATGTGGGGCTCCGCTCCGAGCGTGGCGCGATCCTGTGGTCGCTCATGCTGGCCACCGGGCTGATCGCCCTCGACTCCACGATCATCGCGACCGCGGTCCTGACCATCACCGAGAGCCTGGGCGGGTTCGCCCAGTTCCCCTGGTTGTTCTCCATCTATCTGCTCGCCCAGGCCGTGACCGTACCCGTGTACGGCAAGATCGCCGACACGGTGGGCCGTAAACCGGTGATCCTCTTCGGTATCGCGGTCTTCGCACTCGGCTCGCTGCTGTGCGGGCTCGCGGGCAGCATGCTGTGGCTGATCGTGTTCCGGGCCGTGCAGGGTATCGGCGCGGGCGCCATCCAGCCGATGACCATGACCATCGCCGGCGATCTCTACAGCCTGGCCGAGCGCGCGAAGGTGCAGGGTTATCTGGCCGGTGTCTGGGCCTTCTCCTCGGTGCTCGGGCCGCTACTGGGCGGGGTGTTCGCCGAATATGTCGGGTGGCGGTGGATCTTCCTGGTCAACCTGCCGTTGTCGGCGTGGGCCGGATGGATGTTGTTGCGCCACTTCACCGAAACACCTTCGCGTGCGCGCCGCCGGGTGGACTATACGGGCGCGGTTCTGCTGACCTCGGGCGCCGGGGCGATCATCCTCGGCCTGCTCGAAGGCGGACACGCCTGGGCATGGGACGCGCCGGTGAGTATCGCGATCTTCGCCGGCGGTGCCGCTGTACTGGTGGCGTTCGTCCTGGTGGAACGCCGGGCGGCGGATCCCGTGCTACCGCTGTGGTTGTTCACCCGGCGGATGGTGGTCGCCAGTTCCGCGATCTCCGCGCTGGTGGGCGCGCTGCTGCTCGGTCTCACTTCCTATGTGCCGACTTTCACCCAGGGCGTGCTGGGCGCCGGGGCGGTGATCGGTGGTCTGACCGTCGGGGCGCTCACTCTCGGCTGGCCGGTCTCGGCCTCCCAGTCCGGCCGGGTGTATCTGCGGATCGGTTTCCGGCGCACCGCCCTGATCGGCGGCGCCACCGCCACTCTCGGCGCTGCCGGCACCCTGTTCATCGGCCCGGGAACGAGTATCGCGCAGGTGGCGGTCACCTGTTTCGTCATCGGACTCGGAATGGGGCTGGTGGCGAGCCCGACGCTGATCGCGGCGCAGACCAGCGCCACCTGGGGCGAACGCGGCGTGGTGACCTCGGCGAACATGTTCGCGCGGTCCATCGGCAGTGCGGTGGGAGTCGCCGTATTCGGTGCCCTGGTGAATTCGCGGGTGGGCGATACCGGCACCCCCTCGCCCGCGGTGCTGGCCGAGGGGGTGCATCTGGTGTTCGTGGCGGTCGCGGTAATGGCCGTGGCCATCGTGATCGCCTCCGCGTTCATGCCCGGTGGCCGCGGCGAACCCGGCCACCGGGAGCCCGTCACTCCTGCGGCGTGAGCACCTCGACTCGTTCCCCGGCATCGAATTCGATGACCTGGTGGACGCGGGAATCACCTACCGGTCCCAGATCGGCGACCACCACCTCGCCCCGCTGGGCGACCGACTCCACCAGGGCTTCCTGCGGGTGTCCGTCCGATCCGGCGATGAGGATGCGGTCGCCGACCTCCAGCGCGTCCGCCCGGACGCCGCTGTCGATCAGGCGCGGCGTGAACACGCCGCAGTAGGTGCGGCCGGCGATGTCACCGACGCCGCGCTGGGCGATCGTCCACCAGACGGGGCTGGTGCTGTCGCCCGCGGATCGGCGATGCCAGCGCAGCACCCGGTCGCGGTCCGCTTCGGCGGCGGCCCGGCTCATATGTACCGAAACATGACGGCGCACAGGCGCACTCCGCGGTTTGACGGTGCCCGCGGCACCGTCGACCACCAGGATCCAGTTCGCCGACTGTTCCTGATCGCGTGCCGCGTTCACCCGTTTGGCCAGTGCCTGGCCCGGAGTGGCACCGAGCCGGTCGGCCACTTCGGCCATGTTCTCCGCGAGACCGAGAGCCCGCAGGAAGCCGGCCACCTCGATTTCGGCGGTATCGAGCCGCTGGGCCAGCACCGGCATCGGGGTGCGATCGCGCCACGCGCCGCGGGCGATGTGCTCGTGTTCGGTGAGCCAGAGCGCGGAGGGGCCGTGCCGATGGTGGTCCATCACCACCGACCACCAGTCCCATTCGGGTTCGGCCGCCATCCGATCGCGGATCCAGCGGGCCCGATCACCCGCTCGTACCTTCTCCTCCGGCGGAACGAAATTCCGCAGGGCCGCCTGGACGGCGGAGGAGGTGCGACCGAGTTCGGCGGCGATCTCGGGCAACCCCTTACCCGCCCGCAGTTCCACCGCGATGGCCCGGTATTCGGATTCACGCCACGACGTCCCGTGCTGACGCGGCGGCAGCAGTCGTTCCTGTCCGATTTCACTCATCACAGAACCCCCGGTTCCGAAGCGCCGGAAGGGTGTGTCACGCGGCCGGTTCGGCGACCGCCCATAACCCCTCCGACTGTGTCCTACCTGCATGATTCTACGTGGGGGGTCCGACAGAAAACGGCCCGCCGGCACCGCTGCGGGCCGGGACGGTGGAGAGAATATCCGTTCGGGCGCAATGGGTTCGGTGCGTCCAGGGTGGCGAGTCGACCCGGCTCGGCCCACCGGTCACAGTGGACCGAGCCGGGTTCGTCGGTTACGGGGTGGAGTAGCCGATGAGCGCGCCGACGCCGGCGCCGATCGGAATGGTGATCAGCGCACCAACGCCGCCCAGGAAGAAGCCGAGCACGGCACCGATTCCGCCGCCGATCAGGGCGCCGATCCCGGCATTGTGCAGTTTGCGTGCCTCGGTGTCCGGATCGGCCACGAGCTGCGCGATGTGCTGTCCGGCCGGGGTGGACGCATCCGGTGTCAAAGTGAGTGTCCGGCCGTCGGCGGAGATCGCGGACGCCACGGCTGCGGTCTGCCCCGCGGCGGCGACGCCGAGCGGCAGGGTGGTGACCACGCGGCCCGACGGATCCGCCAGGGTGACGGCCGCGCCGTCGGCGGTGAGCGCGAAGCTGCCGGCGTCGAGAGTCGTGACGATCGCGGTGCCCGCTTCATTCGGTGCAACGACATAGCCGACCCCCTGCTCGGCTCCACGTACGGCGACCTCGGTAGCGACCGGTTGTGCCTGCGCCGTTCCCGCGGCGACGCCGAGGGCGCCGATCGAGAGCAGCGCGGTGGCGGCGAGTTGCTTGATTCTCATGGTGTTCCCCACTTGTTCTGCCGACGCGACCGCGCCGACGGTCCCCAGGAAGCCGGATCTCGGCTCGGAACCCATTCTCACGGAACAAGATCGGGCGGACAATGCTTTCGTGGAATTACCACTCCAGTGAATTCCGGTTCACCGTGGGAGTTTTCGGCAGCGCCCGTACGTCGCGCGCGCGAGCTGCGGTGTAGGTGATTTCGGCGGATCACGCGCGTATGCGGCGGGACGTCGCACCGCCGCATACGCGCCTGCCGCTACACGTCCAGGATATGGGGAAGCCCGGCCCGGAACCGATCCGCGTCGAGCCGCTTCGCCGGCTCGAAAGCGGGTAGCGCGACCAGCGGGAACACTGCCGCGTGCGGCGCCGGATCGTCGGCGGCGTCGATGATCGCGTTGGCCGCCGACCGGCCGGATTCGTTGGCGCTCTCCATGGTCGCGAGATCGATATTGCTGCGTACATGATCCCCGCCGAAGAAGAGATTGGGAACGGCGCAGTGCGCGGTCGGCCGATGATCATAGGAACCCACGGTATTGACCAGCAGCGGAGTTTCGTTGTGGGTGGTGCCGCCGGACCAGCTGACTCCGGGATCGAGATGCCAGGAATGGATATCCTCGTCGCGCAGCCAACCGGTGCCGGTGTTCAGCCACATCTTCAACTGTGCCCACACCTCGGTCGCGATTTCCTGGGCGCTGCACTGCTTGGCGGGGCGTCGATGGAGAATTCCCGGAGTATCCCAATCGGAAATATCGACAGAAAAGCATTCGGCGACCGACCCGTCACCGTACTGGGTGGAGAAATCACCGACCCACATGGGCGCCTGGCGCAATGCGGTCAGCGCCCACGGCGACCCGAGCGCCGCGATATGACCTTCCGAAAGATCGGTGGGACGGCGCAGATAGAACTGGATTCCCACCATCCAATCGGTGAGCAGTTCACGCATACCGGCCAGCTGCGGATCGGCGGCGAGGATCCGGTCGTCGAGCAGCGGCACGGTTTTGTCCACCGGCATGGCGCAGATGTAATGGTCGGCGACGACCGATGAGACGGCACTGCCGTCGGTGACGGTCACCGACTCGATCCTGCCGTTCGCGTAGTCGAGCCGGCTCGCGCCCTGACCCATCACGAACTGCACACCGCGCGACCGCAGATAGGCCACCCATGGGTCGATCCAGGCCGTATTGGTCGGTCGGTTCAGGATCCGGTCCACTCCGCCGGAGAATTCGGGAACCAGCCCGGTGCCCGCGAGCACCAACGCTTCGCCGATGGTGCCTATCGTGCGCGCCGAACTGAGATGAGGTTTCGCCGCGACGGTGATGCGGGTCAGCGCGTTGACCAGATATTCGCGGTAGGCCCGGGATTTCCCGTCGGCGCGCATGATCTGTTCCCAGGTGAGGTATTCCCACTGCCCGAAGCGGCGTTCGGGACTGGAGGTGAACCACATCAGCATCTGTTTGGCGAAGAAGGCCAATTCGTGCGGGGGCAGCTCCGGGATGAAACCGAACGCGCCGATGATGCTGTTCTGCAGGCGTTCCGGTGTGAGCTGATCGAGGGCGCCGATCTCCACCGGGGCGAAGATCGGCGGTTTGTCGCGGAACCCCGCCACGGTTCCCTCGACCCGGATCAGATTGTCGAGCACTCCGTTCGGGTTGCCCGGAAACGGAATACGGCGCATGGTGTCGGGAATGTTCTGATAGCAGCCGGGGAAGAAACGGAATCCGTGCTCACCGGGCAGATCCGCGCGCCCCCCGGCGCCGGTGCCGGGGACGGGCATGCTCCGGGCCTTTCCGCCGAGGTAGGCGGGTTCGTAGACGGTCACCCGGAAGCCGCGTTCGATGAGTTCGTGGGCGGCCGAGAGACCGGCCATACCACCGCCGAAGACGGCGACCTCCTTCCCGCCGGTGCGTAGGCCCGGGGTGCGGCGGCGGGGTGCGGCCGCGGCCGCGGTACCGCCCATCGCCGATCCGGCC
Source organism: Nocardia sp. NPDC001965 (assembly GCF_053594175.1). Classification (NCBI taxonomy): domain Bacteria; kingdom Bacillati; phylum Actinomycetota; class Actinomycetes; order Mycobacteriales; family Nocardiaceae; genus Nocardia; species Nocardia sp. NPDC001965. The sequence goes on along the minus strand of NZ_JBSFDZ010000002.1, from coordinate 63,788 downwards.
GCGAGGACCGCGGCCCCGGCGAAAGCGCCGCGCAATGCGGTGCGCCGGTCGATCGAGGCTGACTTCTTCGGCAGCTGATCCGACATCGTGTACTCCTGGTCAAGCGGTGGCGGTACCGGTGGAGGATGGGGGGACGGCGTGCGGAGCGCCGCGCAGTGTGGTGCACGAGGTGTGGAATTCGTGTGCGGTGGTGACGATCTCGCGGGCCAGATCGGCGAGTACCGGCCGCGGGTCACCGCGGTGGTGCCACAGGGCACCGGCGGTGAGCCGGGCCATGCGGGCCGGGGTGTAGAGCTCGGCGGGGCGCCGGGTGCGGGAGAAGATGCCGGTCGTGATCGCGGCGAGATCCCGGTCTCCGGTCGCGGTCCGGTACAGCTCCACTTCCAGTGGGCTCATCTCGGTGCCACGGGCGAGTCGGTTGGTCCAGTGGTAGATCTCGCGGCATTCGCGGACCCGGCGGCGTTCCCACGCGGCGACGGCGCGGTCCAGCCGGACCGGATCGTCGAGCGTCGGTGCGACCACCTCGGCCAGCAGGCGGCCGTAGTGGAGTGCGTCGCGGATGCCCTGGGCGGTGACCGGATCCTTGAAATGGCCGGCGTCACCGGGCAGTGCCCAGCCGGGGCCGCCGGCCGGTCGGAAGTAGGAGACGATATCGGTGGCCGACCGCACCCGGCCGATCTGCTCGCAACCGCGGAGGCGTTCGCGTAACGGTGGGATCCGATCGAGGGCAGCGTGATAGCGGCGTTCGGCATCGCCGGGGCGTAACTTGCCCGCTTCGGCGGGTGGCTGCACCAGACTCAGCAGCAGGCCGTCGTCGCACGGGAACGCAGTGCCCAGATCGGTGCCCACCCGCCATTGGGCGGCGGTACCGCGCCATTCGCTGGACGCGTCGCGCCAGTAGGCGAAGTAGCAGTCGCGGCCGCTGGGCTCGGATTCGTACGGGTCGAGAGCACCGGCGAGTTTCGCGACGGTGCTGCGGCGGCCGTCCGCGCCGATCACCAGCGCCGCACGGATCTCGGCCGGGCGGCCGTCGGCATCGGTGTAGCGCACCCCGGCGCAGCGCGCACCGTCCCAGACGAGCTCGGTGACCCGGCATCTCTCGCGAATATCGGCACCGGCTCCGCGTGCGGCGCGCACCAGGGCGTGATCGAGTCCGGACCGGCGCACACAGAGGGTGTAGTCGATCCCGTCGACCTGCGGGAATTCGCTGGCGATCGCATATCCGGAACCGGCCGCGTAGGCCTCGGTGAGCCGGGGCGCGCCCAGTTCCGTGACGGCCTCGAGCGCGCCCAGCCGGAACAGTTCCGCGACACCGGCCGGCCACAGCAGGTGGGTGGAGAGGGTGTCGGAGGGGAACCGGGCGCTGTCCAGCGCGATGACCCGGCGGCCCGCGCGGGCGAGGGTGGCCGCTGCGGCGGAACCGGCGCACCGGGCGCCGACGACCACGGCATCGGCTTGCTCGACCACGGTGGGGGAGTCCATGGGTACCGCCTCGGTCATCGAGTCTCGGACACTATGTCCGATTGATGGTGCGGTCCGCGGGCGGGATTGTCAACTGGCTGAGCGGCACTGTCCCGCACAGTTTTCCGTGCACCGTACCGGACCTGCCGATCGACACCGGATCGGCGGAGCGGACCCGGTTCCGGTGCCGGGGCGAGCGGCGGAAGGCGTCGCGGCGGGCACAATGGCCCCATGCACCTCCAGAGCCGATATCCACTGCACCGCACGAGCGATCCGGCGGGTGCGGGATGCCCTCGCTGACCCGGACCCCGCGGTCCGCCCGGAAACCGGACGAGGACCGCCGGGCCGAATTCGAACAGCGGGTTCTGCGCGCGGTCGAGGAGCTGCTGGCCGACGGAACACCGTTCACCGAGATCGCGGTACAGAAAATCGCTACCACAGCGCAGATGGCCCGGTCCACCTTCTACCGGTACTTCCCGGACAAGAGTCAGCTGTTGATCCGGACGGCGGATCTGGCCACCGCGGATATGTTCGAGGCCGCCGAGCGGTGGTGGGGCGCTGAGCACGCCGATCGGGAGGCCGGGGTCCGGCGCGCGATGAGCGCGATGATCGCCGGGTTCCGGCGGCATCGCTACCTACTGCTGGCGTTGAGCGAGGTCGCCGCCTACGACCGGGATGTGGGCGCCTACTGGCGGGCTCGGGTGGCGACCTTCGTCGATCTGGTGCGGATCCGCCTGGAAGCGGACCGGGCGGCCGGCCGCGTCGCACCGGAACTGGAGCCCGCGGCGACCGCGCTGGTCCTGGCGGCCATGGTCGAGCGCTCCATCACGACCGCCTTCGCGGTCCGGACCGGGATCAGCGATGCGGAATTGGCGGCTGCGCTCGGCCGGTCGATCTGGCTGGTCGTCTACGGCGACGCCCCGGCCGCCCCGGCGTGAGTTTCCGCGCCGCCCGGATCGGGCGACGCCGCGGATATACCGGCCAGGCGGCGCGCGGCGAGGACCACGGCGCAACGCCGCTGCTCGATCCGCTCGGCCGGGCCCGGACCCGCGTGCACGGCTGTGGTGCGGGCCAGTTCGGTGAGCATGCGCAGCAGCATCGGCGCTGCGATATCGGCGGTGATCACGCCCTCCCGTTGCCCCCGGCGGATCTCCGCCAGTTTGGGGTCGACAGTACGGCGCAGGACCTGTTCGATCCGGTCGTCGGCGGGCTCGAGATCGGCCCATGCCTGTAGCCGGGCGTTCTCCGGATGCGTCAGGAAATGGTCGAAGAGCCTGCCGACGTAGCCGGGTAGGTCGTCCGCGCGTAATGCGGTCTCGGCGGTGGTCTGCCGCGTCCACTGTTCGGTGACCGCCGCGTAGAGCTCCGACTTCCCAGGGAAGTACGCATAGAGACGGTCCTTGCTGGCCTGTGCGGCCGCGGCGATGCGGTTGATCCGGGCGCCCGCGACACCGTACTCGGCGAATTCCGCTTTGGCGGCCGCGAGGATCCGGTCCCGGGTTGCCTGGCCTGCCGCGCGCATACCGCGAATCCTATCTTGCCGAACCGGATGGTTCGGAACTATGGTCGTTGCCGAACCAGATGGTTCGCCGAATTCAGTCGATGGGACAACTATGAGCGCGGACAAACCACGGTGGCAGCAGCTGCGGGAACATACCCAGGGCGTATCGGTGACCGAGCTCGACGATCTGTGGGCCCGGCTGCGACCCGCCCGCGCCGAGGAGATCCTGGGCCAGTGGCGGGGTGATGCGTTCCAGACCGGTCATCCGCTCTGCCGGGCCCTGCCCAAGAGTCGCTGGTACGGCAAGACCTTCCATTCGCTCGGCGACGCGAAACCCCTCATCTGCCGGGCCGAGGACGGCACCCTGTTCTCGAATGTCGAACTGGGACAGGGCGAGGCGACCCTGTGGAACATCGAGTTCCGCGGAGAGGTCACCGCCACCATGGTCTACGACGGCCGGGCCGTGTTCGACCACTTCAAATGGCTCGACGACACCACCCTGATGGGCATCATGAACGGCCGTCGGGAGCTGGTGCTCGCCGACGGCGAGTACTTCTACTTCCTGCTGGAACGGGTATGACGGTGCAGACGACGGCGGTGCTGTCCCGCGACCCGGCGGCGCCGTTCTCGTTGGAGACGGTGGACCTCGACGAACCACGGGACGGCGAGATCCTGGTCCGCATCCTCGCGGCCGGTATCTGCCACACCGACCTGGTCAACCGTGCGCTGGGCAAACCGGACCGGCCGGTGTTGCTGGGTCACGAGGGCGCGGGGATCGTGGAAGCGGTCGGCGCGGCGGTGACCTCGGTCGCGCCGGGCGACCAGGTGGTGCTGACCTTCCGGCACTGCGGCGCCTGCCCGAACTGCGTGTCCGGGCGACCGGCCTATTGCCGGAACTCGACCGCTCTGAACCATTTCGGCCGGCGACCGGACCGGTCGGCCCGTGTCACGATCGACGGACTGCCGGTGCGTGACGGGTTCTTCGGGCAGTCCAGTTTCGCCGGATACGCACTGACCACCCCGGACAACACGATCGTCGTCGACCCGGCGGCTGATCCGGCCGTGGCTGCCTCGTTCGGCTGTGGATTCCAGACCGGCGCGGGTGCGGTACTGAACGCGTTGCGGCCGGAATCCGGGTCCTGGCTGGCGATCTACGGCGCCGGTGCGGTGGGATCGGCGGCGCTGCTGGCCGCCCGCACCCTCCCCGGGGTCCGGACGATCGTGGTGGAAACCGCCGCGCCGCGCCGCAGATCGGCCCGAGACCTGGGTGCCGACGAGGTGCTCGACCCGGCCGCGACCGATACGATCGCCGCGATCGGCGAGATCACCGGTGGCGGCGCGACGCACGCGCTGGACACCACGGGTTCGCCGAAAGTGCTCGCCGACGCCTTCGCGGCACTGGGCACCGGTGCCACGGTGGTCGCGGTCGGGCTCGGCGCGGGTGTCCCGCAGATCGATGTACGCGATCTGGTGTTGAGCGGCAAAACGGTGCGCGGTTGCCTGGAGGGCGATGCCGTACCGGCCACGTTCATTCCGCGGCTGCTCGATCTGCACACCCGCGGATTGTTACCGGTGGACCGGCTGGTCACGCGCTTTCCGTACACCGAGATCGAGAAGGCGCTCGCCGAGCAGCATGCCGGATCGGTGATCAAACCGGTACTCACCTGGTAGCCGCCGCCCCGGTTCAGTGGCCGGATACCTCGGCGACGAAATCCGTTCGGACGCCGAATATCCCGAGGTCGTATCGGAGGTTCATTCTGCACAGGGCCGGGTGGGCAGCGTCGTTCGCCCGGTGTGGGTTCCCCGGCAGTGCAGGAAGGCCGATCGCCGTGCCCGATTCCGTGCCGATCCGGGACTGTGTCGCCGAATTCCTGCGCACCCATTGCGATCTGGAACTCGGTGATATCCCGCCCGCCGCCACCTCCTGAACCGGCCGCTACGCCCGCCCGCCCGGTCGTTTCGCCGGTCGGGATGCGGTTCCGGCCTGTCGTATCGGATGCCATGGTCCGGACCGATCGTTCCGGCTCACCCGGTCGGTCCGGCCTCGCCTTCCGGGCTGTTCGCGGAATCGCCGGTTCGCGAGGAATTGTCCGCGGCGGGGGAATCACCCGGCGGGGCTGCCTCGGCCGCCGGCGGTGCCGTTGCGGGTTCGTTCGCTTCGGGCGGGGTGGATTCGCCGGGTGCGGTTTCGTCACCGCGAGCGCCGGGTCCCGCGCTGCTGCCGGCCGCGCCGGGGGTGGCGGTATCGCCCTCCAGTGTTTGCGCGTGCTCGGAGCCGGGAGTGCCGGCGCCGGTGCCATGCTGGTCCGCCTGCGGGACTGCGCCCGGTTCCGGGGCGTTCCGGTACGGCCCGAAGTGCAGGAAGAGTCCGAAGGGTGATTGCATCCCCGGGCCGGCGGCCGCCGGTGCGGGAGCCAGGGCGATGGCGGGCGCCGCGAGGCCGGCGAGACCGGCTATCGCGACCGAGATGCGCCGTGCTGTTCGTGTTCCCACGTAAAACCTCCCAGGTGAGTGATCGGTTTTCGTTGGTGCTGAAACAGTCGAGCAGCCCGACGCTAGCGCGGGCGCGGCGCCGGAGCACGCCGCACGGCGGGCGTGTCGAAGCCGTGTTGTGACGGATCGGTGACCCTGCGGGACGGCGGCCGGTCGATGGGGCCAAATGGATGCTGATCGAGTGCTGGGCACCGCGTGCAGCGCGTGTCGCGTACACGACACGCCGCTCCTCACCGGCCCGACCAGAAGAATTCGGTGAGTCTGCTCCCATTGTGCGCCGATTTGCGCTTCAATAACCGGTCGGGTTCGGCTTTACGGAATCGGCATTCGTCGCCACCGCATATACCGGCATCCGAGAGGGGCACGACCAGATGAGCACGATTCTCACTGCACTGCACGACGGCCTTCCGGCATTGCACGACCACTACGCCGTACTCGCCCAGCTGGGCAATCCCAGCCCGGAAGCGCCCCCGCTGTCGGACAAGATCATCCAGATGACCAGGTACCTGACCTGGTTCGTCCTGTTGTCCGGGGTCACCTCGATCGTCTTCGGCGGCGGCAAGTTCGCCTGGGAGAAGTGGAACGGTGGTGCGCTGACGGCTCCCAAGCAGATCGCGGGAGCCATGGCCGGCGGCGCGGTGGCGACCAGCGCCGGGACGATCATGAACGCCATCATGAGCTGATTCCGGCGGATTCTCCGTATCGGCCGCCCGGGCGGGATCGAGGACCCGCGGTCCACTCCACCGTCGGTAGTGCGCACGGCACCGGTGAGCGGTGGAGGTTCGCCCGGCGGCCCGATGCTAGATTCGGGGCGTGTACTCCGGTCTCGCGGGCACGTTGGTGCGCTGGTTGTTGCCGGTCGTGCTGGCGGTGGCCGTTTCGGGGATGCACCACCTGCCCGCCCGGGCCGGCGGTGCTACGCACCATCCGGTGTCCGCCTCGTCTTCGCTCGTATCGGCGCCCGTTCCGGACCTGGAACGGGCGCACGACGAGACGGCGGCGTGCTGTGCGCGGTCGCTGGAAGCTGTCCCGGCGGTTTCGCGGGACGATGCTCCGGCCGGTCACGACACCGGTCACGATCTGTTGCACCTGTGCCTGGCCATCCTGATCGCGGCACTGGCCTCGGTACTGATCTTCGCGGCGCTGCGCCGGTACCTGTTCGCCACCGAACCTCGGTGCGCGGGAGTGTTCCGGCCCGGAGCCCTGGCTCGGCCGCCGCCTGTTCCGATCTCGCGGCGCCTGGCAGTTCTGGGCGTGTTGCGGCTGTGATCGACGCCCGCCGGACCCGTATTCGCGGGTCGCGGCGCTGCTTCGTCGTACGCAACACATCCGAACTTCCAGGAGTAGACCATGATCAGCAAATCCATCACCGGGACGGCGCTCGCGATTCTGACCGCCGCCGTCGTCGTGACCGGCTGTACCGACAGCGGTGATACATCCCCCGCGGCCGATACGGCCGCCACCTCGGCTGTCGGCGGTACGGCCACCACCTCGGTGGCCGGTGACCACAACCAGGCCGATATCCGTTTCGCCGAGGAGATGATCCCGCACCACCGCCAGGCGGTGGAGATGGCCGCGATGGTCCCGTCGCATACCGAGAATCCGGAGGTGATCGATCTGGCCGCGCGCATCCAGCAGGCGCAGGACCCGGAGATCGCCACGATGGCCGGCTGGTTGCAGGCCTGGGGTGTCGCCGAGCCCGAAACCGGCGGGCATTCCGGGATGGACCACGGGTCCATGCCCGGAATGATGACCGACGAGCAGATGTCGCAGCTCGAGGCGGCCCGGGGTCCGGAGTTCGACCGGATGTGGCTCACCATGATGATCGCCCACCACGAAGGCGCGGTGCGGATGGCCGAAACCGAACTGGCCGAGGGCGTGAACCCTGATGCCCAGGCGCTGGCGCGGCAGGTCATCGACGCTCAGCAGGCCGAGATCGATCGGATGCGAGCCTTGCTGAACGGCTGATAACCGGTGGTCCGGCGCTTGTGGCGACATATGCGCCGGACCTCGGGAGCGTCCGCGGTGGTGTCGTACCCGCGAGGCGTCACCCTATCGTGAAATACCCCCGAGGGGTATGGTTCGGGGTATGGCGAGCGAACGTGGATCCGAATACACCCGGCACGGTGGTGTCCCCGGGGCGCCGGAGACGCCCGGCGGCGCCGGAACGGAGTTCGCCGGCTCCGTGCCCGTGAGCGGGTATGTGGAGGACTCCGCCGGTACTCACGGTGCACCCGGCGAACACGGTGGGCCGGCTGTGCACACGGGCCACGGTGGGCACGCCGGGCACGATCGGCATGCCGCTCAGGGTGGGCGCGGCGGTCACAGTCGGCACGGCGGTCAGGGTGAGCACGGCGGTCACGGGGACCACGCGGCGATGTTCGGCCGATTGTTCCGGTGGATGCTGCTGCTGGCCGTACCCGTCGTGGCCGCCGACGCGATGTTCGCCGATCTGGTCGGTTATTCGGTTCCCGCGGCACTGGTGTGGGTGTCGCCGGCACTCGGCACCGTGATGTATCTCTGGGGCGGGCAGCCGTTCCTCACCGGTGCCGTATCGGAGATCCGGACCCGGCGCCCCGGCATGATGCTGCTCATCGCCCTCGCCATCACGGTGGCCTTCCTGGCCTCATGGGGCGCGGTGCTCGGGCTGGTCTCGCACGAACTCGACTTCTGGTGGGAACTCGCGCTGCTCATCGTGATCATGCTGCTCGGGCACTGGCTCGAGATGCGATCGCTCGGGCAGGCGTCCAGCGCCCTGGAATCACTGGCGGCGCTGCTGCCCGACGAGGCCGAACGGGTGGACGAGAACGGTACCGTCGTCGTACCCGCCGGTGACCTGGTCCCGGGAGATCTGGTGGTCGTCCGGCCGGGTGGGCGCGTTCCCGCGGACGGCACGGTCGAATCCGGCACGGCCGCGGTGGACGAGTCCATGATCACCGGTGAATCCCGCGCCGTCCGGCGGGAGCCGGGAGACCGAGTGGTCGCGGGCACGGTCAGTACCGATTCCGCGCTGCGGGTCCGGATCACCGCGGTCGGTGCCGATACCGCCCTGGCCGGGATCCAGCGGTTGGTGGCGGAGGCGCAGAACTCTTCCTCGCGTGCCCAGGCACTCGCCGACCGGGCCGCGGGGTGGCTCTTCTGGTTCGCCTCCGGTGCTGCCGTGCTGACCGCGCTCACCTGGTTGCTGCTGGGGCAGCCGGAATCGGCCGTCACCCGGACCATCACCGTGCTGGTCATCGCCTGCCCGCACGCCCTCGGGCTCGCGATCCCGCTCGTGATCGCCCTGGCCACCGAGCGCGCCGCGCGCGCCGGTGTCCTGATCACCGATCGGCGCGCGCTCGAGGCGATGCGTACTGTCGACGCGGTCCTCTTCGACAAGACCGGCACGCTGACCGAGGGCGCCCCCGCGGTGGTGGCGGTCACCGGGACACCGGCATTCGACGAGAACGCGGTTCTGGCGCTGGCCGCTGCCGTCGAAGGCGACAGCGAACATCCGCTCGGCCGCGCCGTGGTCGCCGCTGCCGCGGACCGGACCCTGGATGTTCCGGCCGCCACCGGTTTCACCGCTCGCAACGGGATCGGCGTGACCGCGACCGTGTCCGGCGCAACCGTCGGTGTGGGTGGGCCGGGTCTGCTCGCCGAATACGGGCTCACGCCCCTCGCCGGAACCGGTGAACGGTCGGCGGCGGGATCGACCGTGCTGCACGTAGTCCGGGACGGTGCGGTGATCGGCGCGCTGGCCGCGGCCGATGCGGTGCGGCCCGAATCGGCGCAGGCGGTGGCCGCGCTGCACGCCCGAGGCATCCATGTCGCGATGATCACCGGCGATGCCGAGGCCGTCGCCCGGTCGGTCGCCGGCGAACTCGGTATCGACGAGGTGTTCGCCGGGGTGCTGCCCGCGGACAAGGGCGAGAAGGTGCGGCAACTGCAGGCGGCGGGCCGTACCGTCGCGATGGTCGGCGACGGTGTGAACGACGCTCCGGCGCTGGCCCGGGCCGATGTGGGTATCGCGATCGGCGCCGGTACCGATGTGGCCATCGCGTCCGCGGGTGTGGTCCTGGCCGGTGACGATCCGCGGGCGGTGCTCTCGGTGATCGAGCTGTCCCGCGCGACCTATCGGAAGATGATCCAGAACCTGATCTGGGCGGCCGGATACAACATCGTGGCCGTTCCGCTGGCCGCCGGTGTCCTGGCACCCTGGCATATCACGCTTCCCATGGAGGTCGGGGCGATCCTGATGTCGGTATCCACTGTGGTCGTCGCGCTCAACGCCCAGCTGCTCCGGCGTCTGGATCTACGCCCCGAGGCCGTGTCGGCCGGCTGAGATCTGTTCGCGGGTCAGTCGGCGTCGTCGGAGGTGATTCCGGTGAGGGCGGCGATCGGCGCGACGAGTGTGGCGCTGTCCAGCCCCGATCCGGTCGTCAGCGCGTGCAGCAGGGTGCCGTCCAGGAATATCGTGACCGCCCGGGCGGCGGTGGCGCCGATATGCGGCGTGAGGATATCGACGAGCCCGTCGAACCAGACCCGAGCCAGCGGACGGAGTTCCGGTAGCCGGGTCGCGGCCAGGTACAGCTCGTTGACGGTGAGCAACTGGCCGGGGTGCGCGAGATATTCGGCGGTGAGCCCGGCGAGTGTCACGGGGAGGTCGGTACTGCCGTCCAGTTCCGTGGACCATTGAGCCAGCGCCTCCCGGGTGGCGGTCGCGGTATCGGCGAGGGCGGCCTCGGTGAGGTCGGCGAGATCGGCGAAGTAGTAGGTCGTGGAGCCGACCGGAACCCCCGCCTCGGCGGCGACCAGGCGGTGGGTGAGACCGGCGATCCCGTGCGCCGGGATCAGGGCCCGTGCGGCGTCGACGATGCGTTGGCGGCGATGCGGGTCGCGGGGGGTCAATGCGCCCCCGCGAGATTGAGGGTGACCACCCCGGCGACCACCAGGGCCACCCCCGCGATCTTGGTGGCGGTGAGCGATTCGCCGAGGAAGAGCGCCCCGATGATGACGATGAGGGTGGTGCCGAGCCCGGACCAGACCGCGTACGCGAAGCCCACGTTCATCCCGCGTGCGATGGCCTGGGCGAGCAGGACGAACGCCAGCGCGTAGGCGGTCAGCGACGCGACCGTGGGCCAGAGCCGGGTGAACCCCTCGGTCGCCTTGAGCAGGCTGGTGCCCACGATCTCGGCCACGATGGCCGCCCCGAGCAGTGCCAGCGACATTACCGATCCTCCATGTGTGTACGTTTGTCCATGGACGACAGTACACAAATCTCGGGCATCGACCGGCCCGTCCGTCGCACCACCGAGGTTTCGAGACTCGCCGCACCCCGGGGAGAATGCCGGTCATTCGATCTCTTCCGGGAAGCTGCCAGGCAGAAACTATTATGGCGCAATGGAATCGGGGTGGACGGGAACTCTCACGGTCCTGGCCGCGGTGGGGCTCTTCGCTTTTCTCTGCATCGGGTACGTCAACTACACGGTCAACCGTGACGGCGTGGGTGCGCACGTCTCGTGCCCCGACGACGGCCGCACTTGTACGGTGCGGTTCAGCCGGACGGTGGAGCGACCGACTGCCCTGGTGCAGGGGACCGAGGTGCGGCTGAAATCGGTGGCGGAGCCCGATTTCATCGAGATAGAGGCGGCCCGTCTGTGGGGATGGCTGCCTACGACCACCACTCGCGTCCCCCTCGACGACCGGATCGCATTCGGTGGGTTGGGGGCCCCGTATCTGATCGAGATCGTGGACCTCACGGTCGGCGATATCACTGTCGAGGTCACGATGGCCAACGCCGACGTAGCCGCGTAGCCGCCGGTATATCGAGCGCACCCCGACGCCACTGCCCGTCTGTTCAGCGCACGGGTTCCGTGGGCCGGTTCGCTGAGCTCTCGGGTGATGCAGAGCTCTCGGGTGATGCAACCGGTGCCGGTCGTCCTTCCGGCGTCACTGCTCGGGGCGACGCCGCCGGATGAGCAACAGCAGCAGTACCACGACCGCGGCGCCCAGGCCGAGCAGCACCTGACGTTCGGCGCTGATCCCGGCCGCCGCCATGAGATCGATGGGCTCGGCGGCCGGGCGGGGCTCGAGCCGGGTCACTGTCGCGGGTCCGGTCTGCGCCGCGGCCGGTCCGGCGGCCGCCTCGGGTGCGGTGCCACCGGGCGCGGCAGCGGTGATCTCGGCCGCGAGATTGTCGGCGAATGTGCCGATGAGACTGCCCGCCACATCGGCGAGGGCGCCGCGGCCGAACTGGGCCGGTTTGCCGGTGATCGACAGATCCGTATCGACGAAAACATCGGTGAAACCGCCGGATTCGACCAGCCGGCAGGTGATCACGGCTTTGGCGGTGCCGTTGCCGCGAGCTTCCCGGCCCCCGCCCTCGAGCACCGCCACCTTCGCGGCTGCGTCCTGGGAGACGACCTTGATGATGCCGCTGTAGGTGAGTCCCACCGGACCCAGTTTGACCTTGATCTTGCCGTGGAAATCGTCACCCTCCCGGGAGGTGAGGACAGCGCCGGGGACACAGGGGGCGATGCGCTCCAGATCCAGCAGTACGGGCCAGGCGTCCTCGGCGGGGACGGGGATCTGGAAGGTGTTCTCCAGTTTCATACGCGGTCCTCGGCGTCGGCTTCGGCGGTGGCCTGCGGGTTCGGGGGTATTTCGGAACGGAGCGTGGTGGCGGCGTCGCGGACGGCGCGGATGATGCCCTGGTAGCCGGTGCAGCGGCAGATATTGCCGGACAGGGCTTCCCGGATCTCGTCGTCGCCGGGGTCCGGGGTCTCCCGGAGGAAAGCTGTCGCGGAGACGACGAAACCCGGTGTGCAGAAACCGCACTGCAGGCCGTGGTGATCGCGGAAGGCCTGCTGGACAGGGGAAAGGGTGCCGTCGGGGTCGGCCAGGCCCTCCACCGTCGTCACCTCGGTACCGTCGGCCTGCACGGCGAAGACCAGGCAGGCGCGGACCGCGTCGCCGTCCAGCAGTACCGAGCAGGCACCGCAGACACCGTGTTCGCAGCCCAGATGGGTGCCGGTGAGACCGCAGGTCTCCCGGAGATAGTCGGCCAGTGTGCGGCGGGGCGGTATCCGGTCCCGGCGCCGCACACCGTTGACGACCACCGAGATCTCGATATCAGTCATTGCTCGCCTCCTCTACCGCGCGGCGCCAGGCCCGCGCGACCATGACCGCCCCGATCCGGCGCCGGTAGTCGGCCGAGCCGTGGATATCGGCCGGTACCGAATTCAGTCCCGCTGTCACCGATCGCCCGATTTCCGCGGCATCGATCCCGGTGGCCGGGCGGCCGACCAGTTCGGCTTCGATCGCCCCGGCCCGCAGCGGGGTGGGCGCCAGGCCGATGAGGCCCACTGCGACGTGTTCGATCCGGGAGCCGGCGTCCAGCCGTATCGCGACCACCGCTCCGGCCATGGCGAAATCGCCTGCGCGGCGAGCGAATTCCTCGATGGCGAAACCGGTCCGCCCGCGCCACACCGGAAAAGTGATCCCGGTGAGGAGCTCATCGGACTCCATGGCGGTGCTCCACATCCCGGTGAAGTACTCCGCGGCCGGTATCGTCCGCGGTCCGCGCGGGGACAGGGTGTGCAGCTGCGCGTCGAGGGTGAGTGCCACGGCCGGGTACTCACCGGCGGCGTCGGCATGAGCTATCGCGCCGCCGATGGTGCCGCGGTTGCGGATCTGGAAATGGCCGATCAGCGGGGTCGCGCGATGCAACAGCGGGATATCGCGGCGGATACCCGGGTCCCGGCCGACCGTGGCGTGCGTGGTACCGGCGCCGACCCATACCGTATCGCCGCGGTTCTCGATTCCGCGCAGTTGCCCGAGTCTGCCCAGATCGACCAGATGGTCGAAGACGGCCAGTCGCAGGGCCAGCATCGGCACCAGGCTCTGACCGCCCGCGATGATCTTGGCTTCGTCACCCAGGTCGGCGAGCAGGGTGACGGCCTCCTCCGCCGTGGCGGGCGCGTGATATTCGAAAGCGGCGGGTTTCATGCGGTGACCTCCGGTTTGCCGCTCGCTTCGATCATCGAGACGATGCGGGCGGGGGACAGGGGAAGCCGGTCTATTTCGACGCCGAACGGCGCGAGCGCGTCGGCGACGGCATTGAGAACCGCGGGCGTCGCACCGATGGCGCCGCCCTCGCCGACGCCCTTGAACCCGCCGGGCCCGGTGCTCGGCGTCTCGATATGGCCGAGTTCGATGGCGGGTACCTCGGTCGCGGTGGGCAGCAGATAGTCCAGGAATGTGGTGGCCACCGGGTTGCCGTCGTCGTCGTAGGCGAGGTGTTCGTAGAGTGCGCCGCCGATTCCCTGGACGGTGCCACCGTAGATCTGGCCCTCCACGACATTCGGATTGATCATCGGCCCGACGTCCTCGCTGACGACGAAACGCAGCAGGGTGACGTGCCCGGTTTCGATATCGACCTCGCAGGTACACACATGGGTGGCGTTGGCCCAGATCATCAGTTGATCGGCGCGATGCCGGCCGGTGGCCTCGAGTCCCGGTGGTACGCCGGGCGGGAGCAATTCGGTCTGGTAGTACGCGATCTGGGCGATCTCGGCCAGCGACAGGGATTTCTCCGAATCCGGTACCCCGGCGCGACCGGCCGCGAACTCCACGTCCTCGACGGCGACACCGAGTTGTTTCGCCGCGATGGCGATGATGCGTTCGCGCAGCACACCCGCCGTCTGCCGGATGGCGCCGGCCGCCATCGAACCGGAGCGGCTGCCGTTGGTGCCGCCGCCCTGCGGGGCGACGGCGGTATCGCCCTGGATGGTCTGCACATCGGCGATATCGATACCCAGTGCGTCGGCGGTGAGCTGAACCGCTGTGGTCTCCAGGCTGTTACCGGCCGAACCGCCCGAGAGGTAGACATTGACCTTGCCGGTCGCGGCGATCCGGATGGTCGCGCCCTCGGTGCTCAGAAAGGGGGTGGCGCCGGTGGTCGGCTCCACGTAGGTGCAGGTTCCGACACCGAGATAGCGGCCCTCGGCACGCGCGGCGGCCTGTTCGGCTCGGAAGGCGTCGTAGTCGAGGATCTGCAGCGCCTGTTCGAAGGTTTCGCGCGGCGAACAGTCGGAGTAGGGCATCCCGTTGGGATTGGCGACCGGCATCTCGCCGTGCCCGAGCATGTTCCGTCGGCGCAATTCCACCGGGTCCAGGCTCAGTTGCCGGGCGGCGTTGTCCAGCAGCAGTTCCCGGGACACCGATTCGAACTGCCAGGGGCCGCGATAGGCGACGCGGCCCACCGTGTTCGAGTAATAGGACGCCGTACTGAATCCGGCCTCCGGTACCCGGTAGGGCCCGGGAAAGAGCATGCCGACCGCGATCGAGGAGGTGAGCGGCGAGGGCACCGGATAGGCCCCGACGTTCTGGACATGGTCGATGGTCGCGGCGAGGATATGCCCTTCTTCGTCGAAGGCCATGGCGACCTCGCCGTGTTCGTGACGGGCCATCCCGGCCGCCATCAGGCTCTCCTGGCGGTCCTCGATCCATTTCACCGCGTGCCGGACCGTGCGCGCGGCCAGCATTACGCAGGTCTCCTCGCGCTGCGGTGCCACCTTCTGCCCGAAGCCGCCGCCGGTATCGCGCACGATCACCCGGACCCGGTGTTCATCGATGCCGAGCAATCGCGAACAGAAACCGCGCACCTCGTGTGGCGACTGGGTGGAGATCCAGATCGTCATCTCGCCGGTGGGGGCGGTCCATTCGGCGACCACGCCGCGGGTTTCCAACGGCACCGGCGCGTAGGCCTGCTGATGGATGGTCTGGCGGACGACATGCGGGGCCGCGTCCATGACCGGCGCCAGATCGGCGGGGGCCCGGCCGGCCATACCGCCGGCCGAATTACCCGCGTGCCCGGCGTGGACGAGTTCGTTCGCGGCGGCGGCGGTCTCGTAGTCGACGACCGGTTCGAGGGGGTCGTAGTCGACGATGACCAGTTCGGCGGCATCCTCGGCGAGATAGCGATCGGTCGCCAGCACCAGGACGACCGGATCGCCGACGAAGCGCACTTCGTCTTCGGCCAGTGGTGGCCGGGGCACCTCCGGGAAGCCGGGAGTGTCCAGGGCGTAGGAGATCTCGCTGACCCGGGGATTGAGATCGGCCGCGGTGTACACCGCGATCACACCCTCGAGCGCGGACGCCTCTGCGGTATCGATCGCGGTGATCCGGGCGCGGGGCAGCGGACTGCGGACGAAGCAGGCGTGCACCATCGCGGGGCGGGTGATGTCGTCGACGAATGTTCCGGCGCCGGTCAGCAGGCGCAGATCCTCGATCCGGGGTACCCGGGCACCGACGGCCGCCGGTTTTTCGGTGGTGCTCATCGTCGGCTCCGTCGCGTCGGGATGTGGTGTGGGGCGCTGCGCGCCGGCCTGATTCGACCCATCCGGCCGTTCCTCCGTTCGCGGGATGTCACGGGCACCGGCCAACTCGGGCGCCCGGGGTTGCGGCACGCCGATGCTGAGCACTTGTTTAGCATCGGCGTGCGGACAGTGTCAATACAGGATATGCCGTCTTCAAGAATTGAAATGTCGTTTTGCGGAAGTGGTATTCTCGCATGTTGAACCCTGGTTTTACGGCAACGCTGCGGTGCGGAGGTGGATATGCGCGACCTGGCCACGCATCTGATCCGATGGCATACCGAAGGCATCGCCTATGCCCTGGCGACCGTCGTCGCGGTCCGGGGGAGCGCACCGCTGCCGCCGGGGACGGCAATGGCGGTCGACGGGGCGGGCACGGTATGCGGGAGTCTGTCGGGTGGATGTGTCGAAGGCGCGGTCTACGAGTTGTGCACGGAGGTACTGGCTTCGGGAGTGCCTGCCCGGCAGACCTTCGGGTACAGCGATTCCGATGCCTTCGCGGTCGGGCTGACCTGCGGGGGTGAACTCGAGGTCGTGGTGGAGCGGATCGAAGCTCGGCAATATCCGGTGATCGAGGCCGCGCTGGATCCCGCCGAACCGGTGGCGCTGGTGCGCGATCTCGGCACCGGCGCGATGGCGGCCGTGACACTCCGGCGGGTGGTCACGGCCGACGGGGACTGGCCGGATCCGGTGGTGGAGCAGGCACGGGTGCTGCTCCACCAGGGTCTCGGTGCGCTGCGGGTGATCGGCTGCGGCGATTCGGCCCGCGAGATCTTCGTCGCCGTATTCACCGCACCGCCACGCATGATCGTGTTCGGGGCGAATGTCTTCGCGGCGGCGCTCTGCCGCGTCGGCACCTTGCTGGGGTACCGCGTCACCGTCTGCGAGGCCCGGCCGGCGTTCGCGGACCGGGCTCGGCTGCCGGCGGCCGACGAGGTGGTCACCGACTGGCCGGACCGCTATCTCCGCGATACCGCGTTGGATTCGCGGACCGTGCTGTGCGTTCTCACTCACGACCCGAAATTCGATATACCGGTGCTGGTGGAGGCGCTGCGCCGGCCGGTCGCCTATATCGGCGCCATGGGTTCACGCCGCGCGGATGCCGAACGGCGGGCCCGGCTGCGCGAAGCCGGTATCGGCGAAGATCAACTGGCCCGGTTGCGTTCGCCGATCGGTTTGCAGCTCGGCGGCCGGACGCCGGAGGAGACGGCACTGGCCATCGGCGCGGAGATCGTGGCCTTGCGGCACGGTGGTACGGCGCATTCGCTCTCGGCCACCCAGCGGCCGATCCATGCCGCCGCGCCGGGACTCCGCGAACCCGGTGACCCCGGCGCCGGTCGGGCCGGTGATCACCGCAGCAGATCCTGCGGGGTGTCGACATCCTCGGGTGAGCCGGTCCCGTCGCACGGGACCCGCTGAACCAGTTCGGGGTTCGCGGCCAGGAATTTCCGGGCGCCGATATCGCCGATCGCCGTGGCGGCCACCGCGGGGAAGTGTTCGGCGCCGAGCAGTACCGGATGCCCGGGACGGCCGTCATAGGTGGCGATCGCGAGGCGAGCACCGCAACCGCGGAGCCGGCGGACCGCCTCGGCGCCGAGCCACGGCATATCGACCGGGACGACCACGGCCGCGCTCTCGTGCACCGCCGCCAGCCCGGTGGTCAACGACGATCCCATCCCGGTCGCCCATCGCCGATTGTGCACCACCGTCGCGCCGGGTACCCGTAGTTCCACCGCGCCGTACACCACGATCACCCGGGCGCATCCGCCGTCACGTAACATCCGCACCGCCCGGTCGACCAGCCGCTCACCCTCGAACAGCACGTCTGCCTTGGGTTTTCCGAAACGCCTGCCGGCGCCCGCGGCCAGTACCAGCCCCGCGGTCGCCGCCGGTGTGGTTCCGGGATCCATCGCGCCGCTCAGTCCTCGGGCAGATCGATACCCAGCAGCGCTGCCTGGACCTGGTGCAGCCGGTCCACATCGCCGCGCAGGCCGGTCACGTTGTCCTGATACAGGAAGGCCTCACCCAGCCGCACCATGGAATAGGCGAGCAGGGAGCGTTCCAGCTGGGGTGCGTAGCCGTCCTGTTCCTCGGCTCGGGTGATGAGCCGTTCCACCGCCACGAGGATGCGCGGCTGGACCGGGCCGTCGCTCGAGGTGAGTATGCGCAGGCCGGCCAGTGGTTCGTTCTCGAAGTACTGGCGGAACGGCTCGTTGCCGGCCATCCAGCGGTTGACCCGGTCGAGAACGCTGAGGATGCGCCGGGCGCCGGCATCGCGGCGGCGGGCGTCCGCTCGTTCGATGAGGGATTCGAATTCCCCGGCCAGTACGGCGCCCAGGACGCCGTCGCGGGAGCCGAACCAGCGATAGATGGAGGCCCGGCTCAGTTTGAGCTGGGCGGCGATCGCCTGGACGTCGACCCGCTCGCCGGCCAGAAAGGCCTGTCGGGCCAGGGCGACAACTTCTTCACGAGTGGCCGAGGCCGGGCGGCCGGGCGGTCTGGAGGTGCGGCTGACGGTGGTCACCACGTTATGGTACACACAATGATTCGTGTATCTAAAACGGCGGAGTGCCAGGTCGCGGGCTGTTGATTCTAGTGTGGATCAGGCCGGTTGGGCCAGCGGGGACCGGGCCGACCAGCGACCGGCCTCCCGGGTGACGTGTACCGGATGATCGAACGCCGCGGAAATGTATGCGGTGGTGATGGTTTCGGCGGCGGGGCCCACGGCGACCGTACGGCCGTTCGCGATCAGTAACGCGTGGCCGGTCGTGGTGGGCAGCTCCTCCAGGTGATGGGTCACCAAGACCGAGGCGAGCTCGGGATGGGTCCGGTCCAGCGAATCGATCGTCTGCAGCAACTGTTCGCGAGCGGCCACATCCAGGCCGGTGGTCGGTTCGTCGAGCAACAGCAGGCGGGGGGCGGTGATCAGTGCGCGGGCGATCAGGGTCCGCCCGCGTTCGCCCTGGGAGAGCGAGAACCAGCTCCGGTCCGCCTTCGTGGCCATACCCACCGCGTCGAGCGCGGCCGTCGCGGCATCGATCTGATCCGGGGCCGGGGTCCAGCGCATCGGAGTGTCCACCGTGCCGGTGAGCCCCGTCAGCACGACCTCGTGTACGCGCAGCGGCGAACGCAGGGGATGACGGGGGTCGACATGCCCGATCGACCGCCGCAGCTTCTGTAACTCGACGCGGCCCAACTGTTCGCCCAGTACCCGGACGGTACCGGTGGTCGGATGCGTGACGGCGCCGCAGAAACCCAGCAGGGTGCTCTTGCCGGCGCCGTTCGGGCCGAGCAGGGCCCAGTGTTCACCGGCCCGGACCGTCAGCGAGATGCCGTCGATGATCTGGTTGCCGTCGCGACGGAAGGTGACGTCGGTCAGTTCCAGAACGGGGGCGTTCACGAGAAGGACTCCTTGATGGTGTGCAGATGGTCGCGGCTGAGTGCGGCCGCGGCGTCGGGATCACGCGCGGCAATGGCGGCGGCGAGCCGCTCGTGTGCCGCGTGGTCGGCGGGGGCGGAGGGTAGCGGGCGGATATGCAACATATCGATCATGGCCAGCCGCAGCCGGGGCAGGAATGTATCGAAGAGCTGGATGAGGATGTCGTTGTGCGCGGCCACGATCACCGCCCGGTGGAAGGCCATATCGGCGTCGACGTGCTCGGGCACCGAAAGTCCCGGTACCGCGCGGCCCGCCAGGGTGCGGCGGATGGTGCGCAGATCGGCGGGCGTCCGGCGGTGGGCCGCCAGGGCGGCGGCCTCGGTCTCGATGGCCATCCGGGCCTCGATCACCGTGGCGATACTCGCGCGCCGGACGACGATATCCCAGTCCTCGGTGATGTCCAGGGCGATGACGAACACCCCGGCGCCCTGCCGGCTGCTCAGCACCCCGCGGCCCGCGAGTTCGCGAATCGCCTCCCGCAGAGTCGAACGTCCCACACCGAGCTGGGCCGCGAGCGTGGTCTCGCCGGGGAGCCGGTGGCCGAGCGGCCACTCGCCGCCGCGGATCCGTGCCAGCAACAGCTCGGCCGTCTGCTCGGCCAGCGGAGACCTTCTCACCTGGGAAACCAATTCCGAACCTCACTACTTGTCTGAGGAGTCGTGTACAGTCTGCCATATGTCGCACCCGGAGCTTCTCCTCGACCGCCACGGCGGGGCCTGAACGATCGGCCGCCCCGCCGTGGGGTTGTCGTCGGCCGATCACCGTCGCGGAGACGGCCGCACGCACAGGAAGTCCGGGAAACCCCCATGACCACGCAGACCCATCCCACCATCGATACCCCCGCCGGGCCGGTTCCCGGTGATGCGCCGCGCTGGTACCGGCAGCGGTATTCGCAGCTGCCCTCACACCGGTATCGCGCCATCCACGACCGGGTGGAGGTGCCCGTCACCGAACGTCACTGGCCGCAGGCCCGGATCGACCGGGCGCCGCTGTGGGTCCCGGTGGACCTGCGCGACGGTAACCAGGCCCTCGCCGAACCCATGGACCCCGACCGCAAGATGCGGTTCTTCACCATGCTCGTGGCCATGGGTTACAAGGAGATCGAGGTCGGCTACCCGTCGGCGTCCAAGGCCGATTTCGATTTCGTCCGGAAGCTGGCCGATACCGGTTCGGTCCCACCGGATGTGACTCCGGTCGTGTTCACGCCCGCCCGCCGCGATCTGATCGCCCGCACGGTCGATTCGGTACGCGGGATGGACAACGAGGTGGTGATCCACCTCTACACCGCGACCGCTCCCATGTGGCGCGACACTGTCCTGGGCAAGGACGCCGCGGCCGTTCGGGAACTGATCCTCGCCGGTGCCCGCGATGTCCTCGAATTCACCGCCGACCTGCCCCGGGCGCGATTCCAGTTCTCCCCGGAGGTGTTCAACCAGACCGAGCCCGGGTACGTGCTCGATATCTGCGACAGTGTCACCGAGCTGTGGCAGGCCACACCGCAACGGCCGGTGACCCTGAACCTGCCGGCCACGGTGGAGATAGCGACCCCCAATGTGTACGCCGACCAGATCGAGTACATGCACCGCAATCTCGCCCGCCGCGACAGCGTGATCCTGTCGGTGCATCCACACAACGATCGCGGGACCGGTGTCGCGTGTGCCGAACTGGCGGTGCTGGCCGGGGCACAGCGGGTGGAGGGCTGTGTCTTCGGTAACGGCGAACGCACCGGAAACGTCGATATCGCGACCCTCGCCCTGAATCTGCACGCCCAGGGTGTGGATCCGATGATCGATTTCTCCGATATCGACGAGATCCGCCGCACGGTCGAGTACTGCACCCGGCTGCCGGTCCATCCCCGTCACCCCTACGTGGGCGATCTGGTGCACACCGCGTTCTCCGGTACTCATCAGGACGCGATCAAGAAGGGGTTCGCCGAACACCGCGCCCGGGCCGCCGCGACCGCCCGGGCCGAGGACGAGATCGAATGGCGGGTACCGTATCTGCCCATCGATCCCGCCGATATCGGCCGCAGCTACGATGCGGTGGTCCGGGTCAACTCACAGTCCGGTAAGGGCGGCATCGCCTATCTGCTGGCCACCGAACACGGCCTGGACCTGCCGCGCCGACTCCAGATCGATTTCGCCGGACGGGTACAGAGTCACGCCGACGGTACCGGCGGCGAGGTGAGCGCCACCGAATTGCGCACGCTGTTCGACGCGGCCTATGTCGATGTGGTCGAACCGCCGGATGTCGTGCTGAAGGATGTGCGGGTGACCGGCTCCGAGAATACTCCGGCCCTCGCTGTCGGGCTGGTGGTGGACGGCCGGGAATACCGGAGCGAGCACACGGGCGCCGACCCGGTGGCCGCGGTGGTCTCCGCGCTGGCGGCGGCCGGTCGCGAACTCGAGGTCCTGGGCGTGACCGGCCATCCGGTGGCCGGCCACGCGATCGCCTACCTCGAGTACCGGCGCGATGGACGGACCGGATGGTCTTGTGCGCGTGCCGATTCGGTGGAATCGGCAGAGATGGCGGCAGCGGTGCGCGCAGCGGGAACTTCCCGGGCTTGATCGGCAGTTCGCCCCACCCGGCTCAGTCGCCGGTACGTCCGTCGATCCGTTCGCGCAACAGATCGGCATGGCCGTTGTGTCGGGCGTACTCTTCGACGAGATGCAGATATACCCAGCGCAGGCTGTATTCGGTTCCGTTGGGAGGCCGGCAGCGGTGGTCGAGCGCCGGCTCGGCCACCGCTGCGTCGGCGAGCCGGATCTCCCGTCGGTACTCGGCGAGATCCGCAGCGGGATCGGCAGAATCGACATTGTCGAAATCGCCGTCGGGATCGGTGGTCGAGCAGTTGTTCTCCGGGCCGGAGCTGCCGAGACCGTAGGCTCAGAACCAGTTCTCTCGCATATCCAGGGTGGTGGTATCGAGATCGGCGAGCAGATCGAGTTGCGGGCCGGTCCGGGGGAGTTCGTGGCGGAAGAAGTAGCGGGCGGCGTGCCGCTTGCCGTCGTAGAAATCGCCGTCGCGGCCGTCGGCGGCGACCACCTGTGCCAGCCAGATCCAGGCCACCACATGGTGGCCGAAAGCCTCCAGATAGACCGAGCTGTTGGCCAGTGCCACCTCGATATCGCCGGCCGCGAACAGGCCGCCGGTGACCGCGACCAGCCGAGTCCAGGACCGGTCCAGCCGGTCGGCCAGTTCCGCGGCCGCACCGCCGAGTTCCTGTGCGGCCGCCATTGTCGCCCGGATGCGGGTATCGAGTTCACGCAGACTCGCGCCGGACTGCTGGGTCACCTTGCGGCCCAGCAGATCCAGCCCCTGGATTCCGTGGGTGCCCTCGTGGATCGGGTTGAGCCGGTTGTCGCGGTAGTGCTGCTCGACGTTGTACTCGCGGGTGTAGCCGTAGCCGCCGAGCACCTGGATGGCGAGATCGTTGGCGGTCAGGCACCACTGGGAGGGCCAGCTCTTGGCGATCGGGGTGAGGATATCGAGCAGCAGGGTCAGCGCGCGCCGCTCGTCGTCGGATTCGGCGGTGCGCTGTTCGTCGATGAGGCGAGCGCAGTACAGGACCAGGGCCAGGCCGCCTTCGGCGTAGCTCTTCTGCGCGAGCAGCATTCGCTTGACATCGGCGTGCTCGATGATCGGGCGCTGCGGTGCGGCCGGGTCGGCGGCGCCTTTGGTGCGCCCCTGCGGACGGTCGCGCGCGTAGTCGAGTGATTCGAGGAATCCGGTGTAGCCGAGCGCGGCGGCGACCAGCCCGACGCCGCTGCGGGCCTCGTTCATCATGTGGAACATGTATTTCAGGCCCTGATGCGGTTCGCCGACCAGGTAGCCGATCGCCCCGGGCGAGCCGTCCGGTGTCCAGCGGCCCTCGCCGAAATTGAGCACCGTGTTCACCGTGCCGCGGAAGCCCATCTTGTGGTTGAGTCCGGCCAGTGCCACATCGTTGCGTTCGCCGCGGACACCGTCCGCGCCCACCAGATAGCGCGGCACCACGAACAGCGAGATCCCCCGGGTGCCCGCCGGGCCGCCGGGGATCTTGGCGAGCACCAGGTGCACGATGTTCTCGCCGAGTTCGTGATCGCCACCGGAGATCCACATCTTGGTACCGAAGACCCGGTAGGTGCCGTCGTCGCGGGGTTCGGCCCGGGTGACGATATCGGCGAGTGAGGAACCGGCCTGGGGTTCGGACAGGCACATGGTGCCGAAATAGCGACCCTCGAGCATGGGCGGGACGAAACGCTGTACCACCTCGGCATCGGCGTGCGCGATGAGCAGATTGGCGTTGCCGATGGTGAGTAGCGGGTAGGCGCTGGTCCCGGGATTGGCGGCATGGAACCAGGCGAAGGCCGCCTGGGCGACCGCGGCCGGGAGTTGCGCGCCGCCGAGATCGGCGTCCATGGTCGCGCCGACCATGCCGGCCTCGGCGAACGCGGCCAGGGCCGCGCGGACCTCCGGGATGATGGTGACCGTTTCGCCGTCGAAAGTGGGTTCGTGGGCGTCGTTGAGCTTGTTGTGGGTGGCGAAGTACTTGGTGGCCAGCTGTTCGCTCAGTTCGAGTATCGCGTCGAAGGTTTCGCGTGAATGGTCGGCGAAGCGCGGTCGCCGGGTCAGTTCTTCGACGTCCAGCCATTCGTAGAGCAGGAATTCGAGGTCGCGCCGGGACAGCAGAGTAGACCGCATAACCACCCTTTCGGTACAAGTTATCGTCAGAGTATCAAATACCGGTGGTGGTGGAGGTCTCGGATCCACGGCTTCTCACCGCTTGTTCGCGGGTGGCGCGCAGGGGGAAGCCGTGATCTGTGCCCGGTCGTCCGCGCTGGTCCCAGAACCATTTCATATCGTCCCAGGTGAGGAAGTCACCCTGGGCGAACCGCCGGTACGAACCGGTATCGAAGGCGGCATCGGTGACGGGATGGAACAGCACCTACTGTACGAAGGAGATATCGCCGCGTTCTTTCGCCGTCGAGGTCACCGCGATCGCCATGTCACCGCCGACCGAATCGCCTGCGATCGCATCCGCGCCGGGTCCATACCTTTCTCCGCACCGCGTGTGCTCACCCACGGGGCGATCCGGTAGGACTGTTCGTCGGCGACGGGGTAGCGCCCATCGGGAGAGCGACCGTACTCCGGGGGAAAACGACAGCCGCGCCGACCCGACGGCGAGACGAAGTCGAGGGCCGTCACCCCGTCGAAGTTCGGGACGCCGATACGCCCTCGGAGTGAGTCGATCGCGTCGGAAACCATGCCGCGGAGCATGCGTGGAGTCACGGCTCCAGAACAAGCTGTGTGGGGCATATCGCAGCAGATCGGGACGGTCAGCGCATGGGACGGCCACGACAGTGCGGCGAGTCGCGCTCACTGGACACGGTGGCCGAACTGTTCTGGCCGCACCGGTTCGACGAGACGTCGGTAGGCGATGGGTCGGCGGCGACCGGGTCGGCAATTCTCGCGGCCACGACCCGTCGTCCGAGTACCGGCCGGGGCTGTCGACCGGGCCGAGTCCGGACAGCGTCAGGCCGACACTCGCCGGTAGAAGTCGATCTGATCGGCGACGACGATCTCCCGGAGTCCCGGGTCGGTATAGAAGCCGAAATGCGTACCGGGGTAGACCCGCAACGCGCCCTCTCGGGCAACGTCGGCAAGTTGGCGGCTCGCGGAAACGGGTGTCTCGCGGTCATCGGCGGCGGCGCAGACCAGTAGCGGGCAGTGCAGTCGCGCGGCCGAATCAGCCGGCCGATAGCGCATCATCGCCAGCAGCGCACGCGGTGCAACGATATTGCGCCACAGACTTTCCCGGCCTCCGGTGAGTGTCCGGATGTGGTGGTCTGCCTCGGCAGTCGCGGCCACCGCGAGTTCCCCGGGTTGCCCGACCATCGGTATGTAATAGGGCGTCGCACCGGCCAGGCCGCGCAGCCGATCGAACAGGACAGCGCCCAGCAGCCTCGCGGTGTCGCGGGTGCGCCGCCCTTCGACTCGTTTCGGGAATCCGTTGAACGGGATCTGCGCGACCACCGCCCTGATCCGCCGGTCACCTGCTGCGGCGACGATCATATGGGCTCCGCCCAGCGAATTGCCCCACAGTAGAATACGGTCTGCGTCGATTCGCTCATGGGCGCGGGCGAACGCGATAGCGGCGCGTATATCTCCGAGTTGACCGGCCAGATCGGGTACCTGCCGTGGCTCCCCGGCGCTTTCGCCGAAGGTTCGGTAGTCGAATACCAGGGCGGCGAAGCCCGCCGCGGCGAACCGTTCCGCGTATTCGAACAGTCGATCCATAGTTCCGCTGAATCCGTGACACAGGACGACGCACGCCAGAGACTCGGTCCCGCCGGGCAGATAGAGATTTCCGGCGCACCGGATACCGTCGGCATCGAACGAAACCCTGGTGCGCATATGAACCATCCCTACGGCAATAGACTGACTGGCGGTAAGCACTGTAGCGAAAATACTGACCATGGGTAAGTGGTGAAATGACTTTCGAGCGAATCCTGGACGCGGCACGGATCCTGTTCGCCGCCCGCGGCTACCGGGCGACTTCCATGCAGGCGATCGCCGACGAGGTCGGTATCACCAAGGCGGGCCTCTACTACTACTTCGACTCCAAGGACGCGATTCTGCACCAGCTCACGGCGCCGCTGCTGGACGAACTCGACGCGGCACTGGCCGCAGCCGAGGCGGCGCCGGAGCCCGAGGCGGTGCGCTGGCGGGCCATCGAGGGGTATGTGGATGTTCACCTGCGCCACAGGCACACCCTCACCATGCTCGTCCGGGATATGACCCTGCTGGTACAGGCGCCGGTCGGTGACCGGTTCCGGGCTGCGATCGCGCTCGCGAACGAGCTCGTGGCGGGCCCCGGAGCCGGAATCGAACAGCGAGTGCGGGCCTCCCAGGTGGTGGCAGGTCTCGCCGACCCGGTGGTGCTGTTCCGCGATGAACCGGTTGGCCGACTTCGCCGGTTGATCTTGGAAGGAGCCCGAGCGCTGCTGGGGGCGCCGACCGTGTCCCGCCCGCGTGGGCCCGCCGGGCGCGGTGGAGGGCGTCCGGCGAAGCTCACCGCCGCACAGGTCGAACAGGTGCGGTCGCTGTACGCCGCGGGCAACGATGCCGATGAGATCGCCACGCGGTTCGACGTGTCCCGAGCGACTCTGTACCGCTATCTCAAAACCAAGAAGTAACGAGATTTGATTATGAGATTACGAGAAATCGCGCCTGCGGTGCCCGTGTGCCCGGCCGCGTCAGCGGAGAAACGCAGTGATCAGTGGATTGGTTCGGTCCGGGCAGTCCTCGTGGACGGTGTGCCCGCAGCCGGCAATGTCGTCGTGTCGGCATTCGGGATCCGTGTCGCCAGTTCGTGGGACCGGGCGGCGGGCAGCCAGGTGTCCTCGGCGCCCCCACAGGATGAGGGAACCGGCTGACCGACCGGGGCTCGGCGCGCCAGGAGTATCCCCACAGGTCGCCGCCCGCGATCAGTACGACGGGCGGCCCCGTTCCGGTCCGGGTGTAGCGGAACTCGGCGCTCGCCCCACCCGCGAAGCCCGTGTCAGGCGCTTTCCTCCCGGGCCAGCAGTGCCAGGATCGTGGCGGCCATCGCAGCCGGATCGCCGTCCTCCGGGCGCAGTGCCAGCGCCGGGGCCGTCGGCGCCTCATATGGGTCGTCGATGCCGGTGAAACCCCGGACCTCCCCGGCCCGGGCCTTCGCGTACAGGCCCTTGGGATCCCGGGCCTCGCACACCGCGAGGGGGGTGTCCACGAAGACCTCGACGAAAGGGATCCCGGCGGTGGCGTGGGCGGTGCGCGCCCGCTCGCGATCGGCCCGGTAGGGACTGATCAGCGAGACGATGGCGACGGTACCGGCCTCGGCGAACAGCCGGGCGACCTCGCCCACCCGGCGGATGTTCTCGGTGCGATCGGCCGCACTGAATCCCAGATCGGAATTGAGCCCGTGACGCAGATTGTCACCGTCGAGGAGGAAAGCCGGGCGGCCGGCGGCGACCAGGCGTCGCTCGAGCTCCACCGCCACCGACGATTTCCCGGACCCCGACAGTCCGGTGAGCCAGACAGTCAGTCCACGGGTCGCGCGCTCGGACCGTTCGACGGCGCTGGCATGCCAGACCACCCGCGACGATGGCAGGCTGGGCCCGGTGATCATCCCGGCGCCCACGGTATCGCCGGTGACATCGTCCACCAGCAGGAAGCTGCCGGTGGTGCGATTGCGGCGATAGGGGTCGAACTGCAGCGGCTGCCGGGTCCGCAGCTGTACCCGGCCGATCTCGTTGAGCGACAGCGCGGTCGCGTTCTCGTCCCGGTGCAGGGTGTTCACATCGAGCCGGTAGTCCAGGGAACGGATCTGCGCGGGAACGCTGCGAGTGGTGTGGCGGACCGTGTAGGACCCGCCCGGGCGCAGCTGCGCCTCGTCGCTGAACCAGCACACCATGGTGTCCAGGTCACGGCTGACCTGGGGGCGGTTGGCGGGCCGGCAGAGCATATCGCCGCGGCCGATATCGAGCTGGTCGGCGAGTGCGACGGTGACCGCCTGCGGCGGGAACGCCTGGTCGAGCGGCACCCCGCCCGGTCCCCAGATACCGGTCACCGTGCTGGTGAGACCCGAGGGCAGCACGGTGATCTCGTCGCCGGGAGACCAGACGCCGCTGGCGACCGTACCGGCGTAGCCGCGGAAATCCGGGGTGTGACTGCGGATCACGTACTGCACCGGAAGCCGGGCGTCGATGAGATTGCGGTCCGAGGCGATATGCACCTCTTCGAGGTGGTGCAGCAGCGGGGTGCCCTCGTACCAGTCCATGGTGGCGCTGCGGTGCACGATATTGTCGCCGTGCAGCGCCGACATCGGGATGAAGGTCAGGTCCGCGATCTGCAGCCGCGACGCGAAACCGGCGAATTCCTCCCGGATCTCGGCGAAGCGCCGGGCGGAGTAGTCCACCAGATCCATCTTGTTGACGCACAGCACCAGGTGCGGCACACCCAGCAGTGATGCCAGGAACGCGTGCCGCCGGGTCTGTTCGACCACCCCGTGCCGGGCGTCGACCAGGATGAGCGCCAGATCCGCGGTGGAGGCACCGGTCACCATGTTCCGGGTGTACTGCACATGCCCCGGAGTATCGGCGATGATGAATTTGCGCCGGGGCGTGGCGAAGTAACGGTGTGCGACATCGATCGTGATGCCCTGTTCGCGTTCCGCGCGCAGACCGTCGGTGAGCAGGGCGAGATCGGGATAGTCCTGGCCACGCTCGCGACTGGTGCGCTCCACCGCGTCGAGTTGATCGGTGAACAGGGTCTTGGAATCGAAGAGGAGCCGACCGATCAGCGTGGATTTACCGTCGTCGACGCTGCCCGCGGTCGCAAGGCGCAGCAGGGTGCTCATCAGAAGTAGCCCTCTCGTTTACGGTCTTCCATCCCGGCCTCGGAGATCCGGTCGTCGGCGCGGGTCGCCCCGCGTTCGGTGACCCGTGCGGCCGCCACTTCGTCGACGACCTCGGCCGGGGTGGCGGCGGTGGATTCCACGCAGCCGGTGCAGGTGGCATCGCCCACGGTGCGGAACCGCACCAGGGCCTCGTGCGGTTCTTCGCCGTCGAGCAGGGTCAGGAACCTGGTGTGCGCCAGCAGCATGCCGTCGCGGTGCACCACCGGGCGGTGGTGCGCGTAGTACAGCGACGGCAGTTCGATGCCTTCGCTCGCGATATAGGTCCAGATATCGAGTTCGGTCCAGTTCGACAGCGGGAAGACCCGGATATGTTCTCCGGGCCGGTGTTTGCCGTTGTAGAGGTTCCACAGTTCCGGGCGTTGCCGGCGGGGGTCCCACTGGCCGTATTCGTCGCGGAAGCTGAAGACGCGCTCCTTGGCGCGCGCCTTCTCCTCGTCGCGCCGGGCGCCGCCGAAGACCGCGTCGAACCGGCCCTCGCGCAGCGAGCGCAGCAGGGTCGCGGTCTGCAACCGGTTGCGGCTGGCCCGGGGTCCGGTGTCCTCGGTGACGCGGCCGGCGTCGATATCGTCCTGTACCCGGCCGACGAGCAGGCGTAGGCCGCACTTCGCGACGGCCGCGTCGCGATACTCGATCACCTCGTCGAAATTGTGGCCGGTATCGATGTGCAGGATCGGGAACGGGACCGGGGCCGGCCAGAACGCCTTGGTGGCCAGATGCAGCATCACCACGGAGTCCTTACCGCCGGAGAAGAGCAGGACCGGACGTTCGAAAGTTGCGGCCACCTCCCGGAGGATGTGGACGGATTCGGCCTCGAGCGCGGCCTGATGCGAGAGTTCGTAGGTACTCGCCGCCGACTTCGTGTGCTGGCTCACGCCTAAAAACTAGAACACGTTTCATGTTCGGTCAACGGTTTCCCGGTGGACAACCGCCCGCCGCGGCGGTCACCGCGTCGGCGGCGGCCACCAGGGCGGTGCCCCGGCGGCCGATCTCAGCCCCGGTGATCGGTTTCCCGACGTACATGGTGAGCACGAGTTGCTGGCGGCCGTCCGCGTCGTAGGTCGGAGCGGCCAGCAGGCTCACCGGATGCTCTTTGCGGGGCCGCAGGTCGGAGCCCAGATAGACCCGTTCACCCAGAGTTGTCACCAGTTCGGCGACGGCGGTGCGCAACTGGTCGGGTAGGTCGGCCCCGGATACCCCGGCCAGCAGCGAGTACAGCCGCCGGCCCGCGCCGGTCATGCTCTCCACCAGGTAGCCGCGCTCCCGGCATTCGGCCACGATCCGGCGCAGCAAGGTCTCGTCCTGGTGCAGCGGGACCGTCGGCGCGGTACCCAGCCAGGCGTCGAAGGCGGCCTCGGTATCCCAGAGCACGTACATCAGCCCGACCGGCGGCGCGAACCGGTAGGTCGCCCCGACCTGCACCATCGCCGGGCCCGCGCTGTCCAGCACGCTGATCCGCTCGCCGACGACGGCCGAGGCCGTGCAGGTGGTGCCGTACGCCGCGCTCAGCCGTTCCAGTTCGGGGTGGGCGAGTGCCGCGATGGAGAAACTCTCCTGGGCCACCCGGCCCGCGGCGATCAGTGCCGGGCCGGGTCCGTACTCGCGGGTGCGCGGATCCCGGGTCAGATACCCCGCCGCCGTGAGCTCGGTGAGGATGCCCAGGCAGGTGGGTTTGGCGATGCCCAGGTCGCGGGCCATTTCGGAGAGTCCGGTGCGGCTGCCGCGGCGGGCGACGATGTAATCGAGCACCTGGACCACGCGCTGGGTGGGAGCGGAGCGCCGGCCGACCTCGCGAACCTCCGATATTCCTGCTGACATTGACCGCTCCTAGAACAGGTTCTAATCTTCTCGGTATCGCAATGTACCAGGGCGGTACATATATGGAACACCGGGAGTATCGTGCTGACCCAGCCGTTCGCGGACTCGATCGCCGCCGCCGAGGAAATCATCAAAAGCGCCCCGCATATCCGCACCGAACAGGATCTCGCCGAGGGCTACGACTACCTCGCGGGCAGCATCCGCGCCGCTGTCCAGATGTCGTGGGCCTTCGAGCGGGACTTTCCGTTCTTCGTCCAGTCCACCGGGCCCTACACCAAGATGGGCCTGGACAATCCGGACACCCTGTACTGGCACGCCAACCTGCGGCCCGATGCCGAATACGTAGTCACCGGGACCCGCGGCACCACCCGTGACCTGAGCTTTCAGGTACTCAACGGCAATTATTCGCCGACCGAGGTCCCCGGCGGGGAAACCGCCTTCGACGACCGGTCCATCGATATCGCCGCCGACGGCAGTTACGAACTGACCCTGGGCCCGGGCCCGGGCGGGCGCAACCACATCCAGCTCGCCGCCGACTCCACCATGCTCGCGGTCCGCGAGGTCTACGGCGACTGGGCCGGTGAGAAAGCGGGCACGGTCCGCATCCACCGGGTGGACACGGTGGGCTCGGCCCCGCCCGCGATCACCTCCGGCCTGATGGCCAAACGCTACGAAGTCGCGGGCAAGATGCTGGTGTCGCGGCTGAAGACCTTCCTGGCCTTCCCCGAATGGTTCTATCTGAACCTGCCGGTCAACACCATGACCGAACCGCGGCGCACCCCCGGCGGGCTGTCCACGCAGTTCTCCTCGGTCGGTCACTACGATCTCACCGACGACCAGGTGATGATCCTGACCGTGCCGAAATCCGATGCGCCCTACCAGGGCTTCCAGCTCGGCAGCATGTGGTATCTGTCGCTGGACTACATCAACCACCAGACCAGCCTCAACGCCGATCAGGCGAACGTCGATCCGGACGGGATGATCCGGCTGGTCGTCAGCGAACGGGATCCGGGTCTGGTCAACTGGATCGAACGCACCGGGCACGATCGCGCCTACCTGCAGTTCCGCTGGCAGCGGCTGTCCCGTGAGATGACGCCCGAGGACGGCCCGACGGTCGAACTGGTGTCCTTCGACGAACTCCCGGATCGGCTGCCCTATTACAAGGAATCGCGGATCACACCGCAGGACTGGCAGACCCGGATCGCCGGGCGCCAGGCCGCGGTGGCGGAGAGGATGCTCGGCTGATGCTGTTGCAGGACAAGGTCGTCGTGGTCTCGGGCATCGGCCCCGGACTCGGGCAGGCGATCGCGGTGCAGAGCGCGAAGGCCGGCGCCGACGTGGTGCTGGCCTCGCGGACCGAGAAGCGGCTGCGCACAGTCGCGGCCCGGATCGAGGAGATGGGCCGCCGGGCGCTGGTGGTGCCGACCGATATCACCGACGAGGCGGCCGCCCGACATCTCGTCGAAGTCGCCCGCGCGGAGTTCGGCCGGGTCGACGCGCTGGTCAACAATGCCTTCGCCATGCCGCCGATGGTCGACCTCGCCGAGGTGGACTTCGACGATCTGCGGTCCAACCTGGAAACGAATGTATTCGCCGCCCTGCGGTTGACCCGCCTGTTCGCTCCGGCCCTGGCCGAGAGCAAAGGGTCGGTGGTGATGATCAACTCGGCCGTCCTGCGGCACTCCCGGCAGCCGTACGGCCCGTACAAGATGGCCAAGACCACCCTGCTCGCGCTCGCGCAGAGCCTGGCCACCGAACTGGGCCCGCGCGGTATCCGGGTCAATTCCGTGGCGCCGGGCTGGATCTGGGCCGACACCCTGAAATGGTATTTCGACCACCTGGCGAACGAGCGCGGGGTGAGTGCCGACGATATCTACACCGAGACGGCCGCCGATATCGACCTGCGCCGGCTGCCCGAGCCCGACGAGATCGCCGACGCCGTCGTCTTCTTCGCCTCCGAGATGTCGCGGGCGATCACCGGAACCTGTCTCGACGTGAACTGCGGCGAATTCCATCACTGAGGAGTAACGAGAAATGATCGGCAGGGATGATGTCGGCACCATCGACGATCTGCATGCCTCCGCCACCAAGGTGGTCGGACTCGACGATTTCGGGGACGACGACTATCGCACCGGGCTGTCGGTGCTGCTCGATTCCTACGAGCACGACGCGGAACTCACCCCGTTCGGAAACAAGGTCACTCGCGCCCTGCTGCGCGGTGCCCTGATCGCCCGCGCTCTGAGCGAGGCCGGGTGGAAGCAATACCCGCAGCACGCCGATATCGCGGTCGACCGCCCGATCTTCGTCACCGGGCTACCGCGGTCGGGTACGACGGCAGTGCACCGCCTGCTCACCGCCGACCCCGGCCACCAGGGTCTGGAGATGTGGCTGACCGAGATGCCGCAGCCCCGTCCGCCACGGGAGACCTGGGAGCAGAACCCGGTGTTCGCGCGCCTGCAGGCCGGTTACGAGAAGCATCATGTGGAGCACCCAGAATTCATGGGTGTGCACCACATCTCCGCCGACCAGGTCGAGGAGTGCTGGCAACTGCTGCGACAGTCGGCGATGTCGGTCTCCTACGAATGCCTGGGCCATCTGCCCGGATATTCCGAATGGCTGCGGGATCAGGACTGGACACCGGCCTACGAACGGCATCGCCGGAACCTGCAACTGATCGGGCTCAACGATCCCGGCCGCCGGTGGGTGCTGAAGAACCCGAGCCATCTGTTCGCCCTCGACGCGCTGCTCGCGGTGTATCCGGATGCGCTGGTGATCCAGATGCACCGGCTGCCGCGCACCATCGTCGCCTCGGTGTGCAGCCTGAACGAACAGGCGACGGCGGGTTGGTCGGAGAAGTTCCGCGGGCCGGTGGTCGGTGCCGCACAGCTCGAACTGTGGTCACGTGGCGCGAAGACCTTCCTGGCCGACCGCGAGAAGCATCCGGCTGCGCAGTTCTGCGATGTGTACTACGAGGATTTCGTCATCGATCCGATCGGCACGGTCGAAAAGATCTACACACAGTTCGGAATCGAATTCACCGACGTGGCTCGGGAGCAGATGACCACGCTGCACGGTGAGTCCACCTCCGGCGCCGCGCGGCCGGCGCACAAGTATTCGCTGGCCGATTTCGGACTGGACCCGGACGAGGTGGACGCCGCGTTCGCGCCCTACCTCGAGGAGCACTACCCCGGCGGCAACCGGGAGTGATCACCGCCCGCGCGGTGGTGTGGGGTGTAGGCGCCCGGCATCACCGCGCAGGATGGTGCCGGCCCCGGGGCCACGAGGCAGGTTGTCCGGTCGCCGCGATCAGGGCTGGCCGGGTTTCAATACGATGAACAGGCCGTTGGCCTCGGCGCAGAGCCGGTCCCCGTCGTGCAGGGTCGCCTTGATCCACACCTTGCGGCCGTCCCGGCGTTCGGCCCAGGCGCGCAGCTGCAATTCCTTGTTCAACGGTGTGATCGACCGGTAGTCCACGGTGAGCGAAGCCGTCCGGGTCACCGCGCCGGAGTGCGCCGACCCCGCCAGACCCATCAGATCGTCGAAACCGAGCGAGATGTAACCGCCGTGCGCGGCCGCGTTCCCGCCGAGGTGGAAGGTCCGGTAGGTGATCCGGGCGTCCACGCCGTCACGGTCCACCTTGTCCACCCGATACGGCGGTAGCGTCACATTGCCGCGGGAGGGCAGATCGAATCGGGTCCAGCCCGGTGCGTCCCACTCCTCGCCGACGTAAGCGGCCAGCCGGTCGTTCAGCTTCTCCAGGATCCCGGCCGCCTCCTGCACCAATTCGTCCGGTGGCACGGTCAGCCGGGCGCGGTCCATGAGCGTGCGCACCTGTTCCACGAAGTCGCCGTAGTGCGGACCGCCGCGGCTGGTGTCGACGGTGCGGACCGCGTCCATCAACTCCGACATCGGCCGGAATCCGCCCTCGTGATGTTCGGCGTCGGGGAGGATGTTCCCGGCCTCGTTTTCGCTCATGAGAACACGTTATCGTCTCGACTGCGCTGGTGCGGTGACCGGGGCCGTCGCACGAGGTGCGCGACCGGGCTGCCGGCCCCGGCACGCGCCGCGTAGGCTACCGGATATCGGCGGCCGGGAGTACGCTTTTCGCCCGGTGGCCGAAGCTCGTTCGTGCGACGATTTCCGGACGGGAGTGAGTACGCACGCGGGCGGTCCGGGTCGGGCCGCGGGAGGACGACCATGCCGACGACACCACTGACGCACCAGAACTTCCAGACGGTGGTGGCCACCGATCACATAGTGCTGGTCGAGTTCTGGGCGAACCGGTGCGTCCGGTGCACCCGGTTCGCACCGGTTTTCGAGGAATCCGCACGGCTGCACCGCGATATCGTGCACGCCACCGTGGAAGCCGAAGCCGGACCCGCGCTCGCGGCGGCCGGGCAGGTGGACCGGTACCCATGGCTCATGGCGTTCCGGGAAGGGACGCTGGTGTACTCGAAGTCCGGGTTCCTGCCCGATAATCGACTCGAGGAGCTCGTTGCGCAGGTCCGCTGGATGGATATCGAGGAGTTCCGGCGCGAGAACGGTCTCCGGAAGCCCGCGGACGCCGGGCCCGTGGTGCCGCAACCGCAGTCCACGATCGGCCGCGCCCGGCCCGCACCCGGGCCGCAGGCCTACGGCCGGCCCGGACTACGCAGCGCGTGAAGAACGGACTCGAACCAGGACAGATCTTCGCCGGCTATCACATCGACCGGCTTCTGGGCGCCGGCGGTATGGGCGAGGTCTACCTCGCGCGCGACCGTGATCTGCCGCGACCGGTCGCGCTGAAGTTGCTGACGCCGATCGTCGGCGACGACCGTGATGTCCGGGCCCGGTTCCTGCGCGAGGCCGATACCGCGGCGCGGCTGTCGCATCCGAATATCGTCGCCGTGTACGCCCGCGGCGAGGAGCAGGGCCGGCTGTGGATGGCGATCCAGTACATCGAGGGCACCGATGTGGCGGCCGTGCTGCGGGACGGTCCGGTGCGGCCCGATCACGCGGTACGGATCCTCGAGGAGACGGCCCGGGCGCTCGATCACGCGCACGCCGCGGGTGTCCTGCACCGTGACGTGAAACCGGCCAATATCCTGCTCGCCTGGGGCGAGCAGCGACAGGTGTATCTCTCCGATTTCGGTATCGCCAAAGCGCTGGACCGCACCGACGGGCTCACCCGTACCGGAGAGCTGTACGCGAGTTTCCACTATGCGGCGCCGGAGCAGTTCGAGATGCGTCCCGATATCGACCGCCGAGCCGATGTGTACTCGCTGGGCTGCACCCTCTACTACATGCTGACCGCCCGATTGCCCTATCCGGCCACGACCACCGGCGCGCTCATCAACGCCCACCTCAACGCTCCGGTGCCGCGTCCCTCGGCCGTGGATCCACGGTTACCGTCCGGATTCGACGGGGTCGTCGCCCGGGCCATGGCGAAGAACCCCCACGAACGGTTCGGCAGCTGCGGTGAATTGGCGCTGGCCGCGCGTCGCGCGCTCACCGAACCCGCGGTGACGATGCCCGCCGCGCTCGTCGTTCCCGCCCCTGTGCCGACCGTTGCGGCGTCTTCTCCGGTTCGGCCGCGGCGGCTGCTGCCGGCCGCCCTCGCTGCCGTGGTCGTGGTCGCGGTCTTCGGCGCGGCCGCCTGGCTCACTGTCGTCCTGCGCGGGGGCGACGGCGCGGGGGCCGTCTCGCCGCCGGCCGGTGCGCAGGCGGCGGCCGAACAGGCCGCCTGCGAATACACCGCACTCGTCGCCAGCTACGACTACGACGATCCGGCCGACTGGGAACAGAAAGTGCAAGCCGGTGCCACCGGGCAGTGGAAGAGCCAGGCCGCGACTGTGCTGCCGATGGTGCGAGTACTGATCTCCTCGGATTCCGAGCGCTCCCGGGCCGGGGACACCAGCTGCGCGGCGACCATGGGCGAAGGTGACACCCGGGCCGATGTGCAGGTGCAGCTCACCACCCTGAATCAGGTACCGGGACAGGCGGAGACCACCCGGGAGCTCTCGGTGTCCGCCGTGATGGAACTCGTCGACGGGAAGTGGCTGTGCAGTGTCTTCAACGCACCCTTCATGCCGAGCTGAGCACCCTGTGATGGTTTGCACAGGGATGGAAAGGGGCATGGTCGATACCGTTCGGTTCGCTGCGCATATGCTGGCCGAGCTGCACGATGGAGGTAAGTCTTGACGGTCGAGGTGCTGGCCGACCCGGAGCCGGGCGGGTCGTGGCAGGTTACGCAATCCCCGGCCCGGCCTACGCCACCGGTGTCGATGATCGAGCGGATGACATTGATCCTGGACGCGTTCGAGCCGGCGACGCCGGTACTCACGCTCCAGGACCTGGTGGAACGCACCGGGTTGCCGCGTTCCACGGTCCACCGGATCCTGGACCAGATGATCAGATTGCGCTGGCTGGCCCACTATCCGGGCGGATATCGGCTGGGTCTGCGCACACTGGAACTGGGCGGGCTGGCCGCGGGTCACAACGAACTCCGCGCCGTGATCGGCCCCCTGCTGCACGAACTGTGCCAGCGGACCCTGTCGGTCGGGCATCTGGGCGTGCTGGACGGCCGTGACGTGGTCTATCTGGACAAGACCGGCGGCCGGCAGAGCGCGGCGGTGCCGACCCGGATCGGTGGCCGGCTCCCGGCGCACAGCACCGCGCTCGGTAAGGCGCTGCTCGCGAGCCTGGACCCCGGCGTGGTGGAAACCTCGCTGCGTGAACAACTTCCCCGGCTGACACCGCGCACCATCGGTGATCGGCTGGAACTGCACCGGGAGTTGGCGCGGATCCGCAGCAGACAGGGGATCGCCGTCGACAACGAGGAAGCGGTCGCCGGTATCGGG
Source organism: Nocardia sp. NPDC001965 (assembly GCF_053594175.1). NCBI lineage: Bacteria > Bacillati > Actinomycetota > Actinomycetes > Mycobacteriales > Nocardiaceae > Nocardia > Nocardia sp. NPDC001965. Next base: position 26,440 of record NZ_JBSFDZ010000002.1, on the reverse strand, counting down.
TGTGTGGCGGTTCCGGTACGTCGCCGTGGGGTCACGGTGGCGGCACTGTCGCTGTCCACTCGGATCGGCTCCGGCCGCCCGGCGATCGATACCGGCCGGCAGGCCCGGCAACTGGCGGCCCTGGCCGCGGAAGCCGGTCGCCTGCTCTCCCAGGACTGATGAAACGGGCCGGGCACCCACGGTGGGCGCCCGGCCCGAGTATCTCAGGCGCCGCCGAGGGATGCGGCCAGCGCGCGACCGGCGGTACGGCCGGAGAAGATGCAGCCGCCCAGGAACGTGCCCTCCAGGGCGTTGTACCCGTGAACGCCGCCACCACCGAAACCCGCCACCTCACCGGCCGCATACAGTCCGGGCAGCGGCGTCCCGTCGGGACGGATCACTCGCGAATCGAGATCGGTCTGCAGTCCACCCAGGGTTTTGCGAGTGAGGATATTGAGCCGGACGGCGATGAGCGGTCCGGCGGCCGGATCCAGGATCCGATGCGGTTTGGCGACCCGTGCGGTCCGGTCCCCGAAGAAGGTGCGCGCGTTGTGGATCGCCGAAACCTGTGCGTCCTTGGTGAACTTGTTGGTGATCTCGCGATCGCGGGCCACGATCTGCTCCTCCAGTGCGGCGCAGTCCAGTTGCGGGCCGCGGGCGAGCGCGTTCATCCCGTCGACGAGTTCGCGCAGCGTATCGGCCACCACGAAATCGACGCCGTGCTCCTTGAAGGCCTCCACCGGCTGCGGCGCACCCTTGGTGAACCGGCTGCGCACCGTGGTGAGCCGGTCCTTGCTGGTGATATCGGGGTTCTGCTCGGACCCCGAGAGCGCGAACTCCTTCTCGATGATCGACTGGGTGAGCACGAACCACGAATAGTCGTGACCGGTCGCCAAAATCGCCTTCATGGTCGCGTTGGTATCGAAACCGGGAAAGCACGGCGCCGGGAGCCGGCGGCCGTTCGCGTCGAACCACAGGGACGACGGCCCCGGAATGATGCGGATGGCATGGTCGGGCCAGATCGGATCCCAGTTGTTGACACCCTCGGTGTAGTGCCACATCCGATCGCGATTGACCAGCGCGGCACCTGCCGACTCGGCGATACCCAGCATTCGACCGTCCACATGGGCGGGTACCCCGGAGATCATGGTGCGCGGTGCGGGGCCGAGCCGTTCCACGGGCCAGTTCGCCCGGATGAGGTCGTGGTTGTGGCCGATACCGCCGGAAGTGACCAGCACCGCCGGCGCGCGGAACTCGAAATCGTCCACCACGGTGCGTGAGGTGGCCACCCCGCGGGCGAGTTCGGTCGGTTCGAGCACGCTGCCGCGCACCCCGGTCACCGCGCCGTCCTCGACGATCAGTTCGTCGACCCGATGGCGGAACGCGAACCGCACCAGGCCCTTGCGCTCGGCCTCCAGCACGGGGTTCAGGAACACTTCGAGCACACCCGGGCCGGTGCCCCAGGAAATATGGAAGCGCGGCACCGAGTTCCCATGACCGTCGGCGAGGGCGCCGCCGCGTTCGGCCCAGCCGACCAGCGGGGTCACCCGGAGTCCGAGGCCGTAGAGATAGTCGCGTTTCTCGGTGGCGGCGAACCGGACATAGGCCTCGGCCCACTGCCGGGCCCAGTGGTCCTCGTCGTCGCGGTCGAATCCGGCCGAACCCAGCCAGTCCTGAAGCGCCAGCTCGTAGGAGTCCTTGATACCGAGGCGCCGTTGCTCGGGGCTGTCCACGAAGAACAGCCCACCCAGCGACCAGAACGCCTGCCCGCCCAGGTTGTTGCGGTTCTCCTGATCGAGGACGAGCACCCGGTGCCCGGCCGCGGCCAGTTCATAGGTGGCGACCAGACCGGCCAGCCCGGCCCCGACGACGATGATGGGGTTCTCGTCGGCCGATACCGGGCCGGCAGCAGAGGTTTCGGACACGGTTCACCCTTCGCTCACGGTGGCTACGGGCCGGAATGTATCAGACGACCAGATCGGCCGGCCGACGATCAGGAAGGGCGTCGAGTCGGAAACTCGGCGGCCAGTTCGGTGAAGACGGCGCGGTTGAGTACGAAGGCGCGTTTGCCCTCGTCGAGGATGCGGCGCTGTTCGAGTTCGTCCACGCCGATACGGTCGAGCAGCGCCCGGTACTCGCGTTTGAACGCCGCGGGATTGCCGATGTCCTCGAAGACGTAGAACCGTACTCCGTCCCCGCGGTGGGGCAGATCCCACAGTTTCTCGGCACTGCCGCGGATCACCTGACCGCCCGAGAGGTCACCCAGATAGCGGGTGTAGTGGTGGGCGATATAGCCGCCCGGCCAGGTCCGAGCGCATTCCTCGATCCGCGCAGCGTAGGCGGCCGTGGCCGGTAGCGGTATCAGCCCGTCGCGCCAGCCCGACCCGGCCAGATGCGCGAGGTCCCGTTCCAGTTCCGCGGTGCGCGCCAGCTCCGGTTTGATGAACGGGCCGGCCACCGGGTCGGCGGCGAGCGCTTCGGCATGCGCCTCCAACGCCCGGTAGATGAACCACAGCTGACCGGTGTAGCGACGGTAGGAGTCGATACCGAGCGATCCGTCCAGCATCTCGGTGATGAAGGTCGAGTTCTCCGCCTCCTCGTGCTCGCGGGCGGTGGCCTCCCGGATACGAGTGGAGAACGAGGACACGGCCGGCTCGGTGGTTTCGAAAGTGTCCGGCATCGAGTGAACCTTCCTGCGGATGCGGTCCGGGCACCTCACCCGGTCCGATTGCACCGGTCGCGCGGTGTGGGGGCACACCACGCGACCGGGCGGTAGACAACCTGACGATACCGGTTCGAGAGCCCGGTCAGGGTTTCTCCGTCAGTGGCCGTCGGGGCGCAGCGCGGCCGGTAGCGGTTCGGTCGGCGCGAGCCGCGACTCCGCCGCACCCACACTCACGGGATCGCCCGGGCCGGGCCCCGCCGGGTGCCCCGAAACGATGATCGGCATCGCCAGGGTGGGCGCGATGTCCTCGGGGACCCCCGGGCCCTCGGCCGGCAGCAGCAGCGGATTCGCCGAGACCACCGGCAGTTCCAGCATGTCGGCCGGCAATGCCGCCGGCGTTGCCTCGGGCAGTGCCACGGGCGGAACCAGCGGCGCCGGTTCCAGATCGTGGCTCCAGCCCCCGTGATCGAACCCGGGGACCGGGGCGCTGCCCCGTTCGGCGAGTTTGGGCACCTGGGGCAGCTGCCCGGCCGCGGGCAGGCTGAGGGACAGATCCCGCGATGCTTCCGTGGTGGGCGTGGAATGCTGTACGGGGACCCGCACCGGATGGCGTCCCGGCACCGTGCCCACTCGTTTGCCGAGGTTCACCGTCGGCCGCCGCTTGCCCAGGTTCACCGTCGGCCGCCGTTTGCCGAGGTTCACCGTGGGCCGCCGCTTGCGCTTGACCACCGGACGACGCAGCGTGCCGAACTTGCGCAGCACCGTCGGGCGGTTCACCGTCCGGTCGAACCACTCACCGAGCGTGACACCGCCGGCCAGTGCGCAGCCGATACCGAAGGCCGCCAGCAGTTGGTTCGCACCGCGCGCCAGTTCGTCGTTCAGCAGCCCGTACAGCCCCCGGTAGATGCTCAGGCCGGGCAGTAGCGGGGTGATCCCGGCGAGTGCGACGACCAGCGGCGGGGTGAGCGCCCGGCGGGCGAACAGACCACCGACGAGACCGATCACGATGGCGGCCGCACCGGCGGCGACCACCGGACCGAAACCTGCCGTGATCACCAGCAGATAGCAGATGGTGCCCATTGCGCCGCTACCCGCCGCGGCGGCCAGTGCGCGCCGCTCGGCGTAGCAGGCCAGCGCGAACGCCGCCGCGGCGGCGGCACCGGCCACCACCTGCACCGGCAGATTCGTCAGCCCGTGTCCGGGGCTGAGGTCCAACGGCACGGTGGCGTCGAACATTTCGCCGATACGCAGGGTGAGGGCGATACCGGCGATGATCCCGCCGGTCATCATCAGCAGTTCGAGCATGCGCGCGGCCGCCGTGATCGGCGCACCCGTGATGGCGTCCTGCACCGAGCCGACCAGGCTCAGCCCACTGAGCAGCACGGTGATCCCGGCCGCGATGATCAGCGTCGGGCTGACCGAGATCCCCAGCGGCCCGGCGAAGGCGGCGAGCACCACCGCCGGTGCCGCGGCGATGGCACCACCCACCAGATGCTGGAAGAAGAACGGCAGGCCGTGCCGGTTGAGCATGCGGTTGGTCCGGTCGATCACCGCCGTGGTGACGAAACTGAGTGCCGCGACCAGGAACCCGCCGCCCAGCAGCAGCGAGATCGCGGCCGCCATGAACGACCAGCCGAAGGTGGCGGTCCACCGCTTGTAGGGGTGCGGCGCCGTGGTGATGGCGTCGAGCGCCCGGCGCGCCTCGTCGGGCGGGAGGATATCGCGCCGGATCCGCCGGGTGAGCCGGTCCACGGCGGCGAGCCGGGTGAAATCGAGCGAGCGGTACTGCACGACCCGCATCGAACTGGCCGACGGCAGCCGCGCACCGCGATGCGCGTAGATACGGATGGAGTTGTAGGTGACCTCGACATCACAGGCCGACAGACCGTAGGTGGCGGCGATGAACCGCACCGTGGTCTCGGTATCGGTCACCGCCGAACCGGATGCCAGCACGACCTCACCCATCCGGACCGCCAGATCGAGCACTTCGGCCACCGCGGCGTCATCGGAGAGATCGATGGGCTGCAACGGCGCCGGCGCGGACACGATCGTGTCCGCGGTGGCGGGGCGATCGGCGACCAACTTGTTGATGGCACCGGTGAGGACGGGCAGGCGCAGGGGGTTACGCCGCGAGTCGGCGTAGCCGGACGGGTCCGGGGTGATCGGTGGTTCGGAGGTTGCTCCTTCCAGGATTCCTTGCGCAGCCATAGCCGCGAAGGTAGTGGCCGAAGGGGTCTCTTGCCCACCGCAAAAGCCACTTGGAAATTGTGACGTTTGTTACGTACCGGTTTATTTGACATGTCGAATGGAGAAAACGTCTCGATCACATCGCTGACCTGGGCCGTCTCCGAAGGCGCCTTACCCGGTTCCGGGGGCGTTACACAGTGCGTGTTCTGCGTAACACCCCCGCGTGTTCATCGACCCCGACCCGCCCACCGCCCGGTTATGGTCGGAAGTATGAGCACCGGCAGCACTTCGACAGCGCAACGTTTACGTCAGGCACTGGACGGGCCGTGGGGCGAGGTCCGGGAGCAGGCTCGCACCCAGCTCGCGGGGCAGGAGTACACCGGCGACCCCGATCTCGATCTGCCCGAGGCGCGGGCCCGGGTTCTGGAGCAGATGCGCTCGCTGGCGAAACTCGGTTATGCCGAGCGTGGGTTCCGGCGGGAGAACGGCGGCACCGGCGAGCCCGGCGCCGCCGTTGTGGGACTCGAGATGCTCGCCTACGCCGATCTGTCGCTCTGGGTGAAATCCGGCGTGCAGTGGGGCCTGTTCGGTGGCGCGGTGGAGAACCTCGGCAGTGAACGGCACAGCGAGTACATCCGGCGGCTGATCTCGCTCGATCTGCTGGGTTGTTTCGCGATGACCGAGTCCGGGCACGGAAGCGATGTCGCCAATCTGGAAACCACCGCGACCTACGATCCGGTCACCGAGGAATTCGTGATCCATACGCCGACACCTTCGGCCCGGAAGGACTACATCGGCGGTGCCGCCGAACACGCTCGGATGGCCGCGGTGTTCGCTCAACTGCGGACCCCTTCGGGCGAACACGGGGTGCACTGCCTGCTGGTCCCGATCCGGGACGAGGAGGGCAACGATCTCCCGGGTGTCACCACCTCCGATTGCGGCCGTAAGGGCGGCCTGCCCGGGGTGGACAACGGCCGGATCGTCTTCGATCAGGTGCGGGTGCCACGGGAGAACCTGCTCAATCGCTATGCCGATGTCGCGCCGGACGGCACCTACAGCTCCGAGATCGAGAACCCCAGCCGCCGTTTCTTCACCACCCTCGGCACGCTGGTACGCGGCCGGGTGAGTGTCGGCGGTGCGGCGGCGGCGGGCGCGCGGGTCGGCTTGAGTATCGCGCTGCGGTACTCGCTGAAACGCCGCCAGTTCGGGGATCCCGACAACGGCGCCGAGACCCTGCTGCTGGACTACCGGATGCATCAGCGCCGGCTGCTGCCGCTGCTCGCCCATTCCTACGCGCTGTCGTTCGCACAGAACGATCTGGTCCGCCGTATGCATCTGGTACAGACCGGCCAGGATCTGGCCGCCGGCGCGCAGCGGGCGCTGGAGAAGCGGGCGGCCGGCCTGAAGGTGGCACAGACCCGGCACGCCACCCGGGCGATCCAGGAATGCCGTGAGGCCTGCGGCGGTGCCGGGTATCTGACGGAGAACCGCCTGGTCACCCTGAAGGCGGATACGGACGTGTTCACCACCTTCGAGGGTGACAATGTGGTGCTCACCCAGCTCGTCGCCAAGGAGATCCTGACTTCCTATGCCGACGAGGTCCGGGACCTGGACGCGCTGGGCTGGGTCCGGTTCGCCGCGACCATGGCCGGGGACGTGGTGCGTAAAAGGTCCGGGGTGCGTCAGCTCATCCAGACACTGCGTGACCGCGGCGGTGAAACCGTCGACGAGGGCGATCTGGGCCGGCGCGATACCCAGCTCGCGCTTTTCGCCGACCGCGAGGACTACCTCATCCGCACGGCCGCGCACCGGCTGCGGGCGCGTGCCGAGGAGACCGAACCGTTCGAAGCGTTCAACAACGCCCAGGACCATATCCTCGCTGCCGGTGCCGCCCATATCGACCGGTTGATCCTCGAGACGTTCATCGAGGGCATCGCCGATATCGAGGACGCCGAGGCCCGCCGGCTCGCCGAAACCGTCTGCGATCTGTACGTGTACTCGATCCTCGAAGAGAATTCGGCCTGGTACATCATGCACCGGTTCATCTCCGTGGAACGGGCCAAGGCCATCCGGCGCGGAGTGAACGAACTCGTCGACCGGTTGCGCCCGGACGCGCTCACGCTCGTCGAAGGACTGGGCGTTCCGGAGTCGATGCTCGGTGCCACCATGCTGGACGACGCGAGCGTCTACGAGCGGCACCAGGCGGTGCCCGAGGCCCGGGCGTAACACTGCCGGGGCCCGGGCCGGTCAGCCGGGCCGGGCCCACCGACGGCGGAACGCACACACGGCGACCCAGTACAGCGCGATCGCCAGTGCGATACCGGTTGCCGCGCCGCCGACGACATCGGTGGCCATGTGGTAGTCGAGCGCGATCATCCCGATACCGCCGCCGCACAGGGCGGCGGCCCCGAGCACGATGGTCACTGCGCGGGCGCGGACGGAACGCAGCAGCAGTACGAGCGTGGTCACCAGCGCGACCAGGTGCACCGTATGGCCACTCGGGAACGCGAGATAGTCGTGCAGGGGCCGCGACCAGAGCGGTTTGAGTGCCCAGGCATTGACCGCGACCGCCGCCTCGGGCACCAGTGCCATCGTCGCGGTCTCCCACCAGCGGCGTTGCCAGGCGAACCAGACGGCACCACCGCACAGGATCGCCAGCACCACCCCGGTGTTCGTGGCCAGCGCCAGCACCTCGGCGATCCACGGTCGGGGGTCCAGCCGTGGATCGACCCGGGCGTTCACCGCGAGATCGAGGGTCGTCGGTCCGCCGCCCGGTGGAAACGACAGGGGGATCGTGGCGGCGACGGTGGCCCCGGCCGCGGCGGTGATCGCGGTGGTGACGGGATCCGCGGTGTGCGGGGGACGCCGGGCGCCCGGGCCGGCCGGGTCGGGCGCCCGGCCGTCGACGCCGGGCGGGTACACGCCGGAATCGGCCGGTTTCTCCGGACGGCCGGTATTCGTTCGGGGGTCAGGGCCGGTGGCCCGGTCCGCGCCGAACGGATCCGGCACCCCGGATGCTGTGCTCACGAGCCGACCCTAGTGGCCCGAGCCCGGCGCTGCTCATCGGCAACCGGCGCACGGTCGCGGCGGAAGCGGAGGCACGTGAAGCGGGGACGGCCGGCGGGCAGGTGGACAGACCCCTCACCCCGGGCCGTAGGTGAGGAAGGCGGTGATCACGAACCAGAGGATCCAGGCGATGGCGATGAACATTCCCAGCGCGAAACCCGCGCGCATCACCGCGCGGCCGAAATCGATATCGCCGACCTCGCGCGGGTACAGCCGCCACGGGCTGTACCAGGGTGAGCGGAACCGCCGGCTGCCGAGCGAGCGCTCGTATTCGGCGAGATCCTCCGCATACTGCTCGGCCTCGGCCTGGGCCGGCCCGCCGTGCCACAGGGTGACGTCGACCGGGCCGATGAAACCTTCTTCGAGCAGGTACTGCGGCGCCGGGAGATACGGCAGCATCCCCATGCCGCGGAACGACACCGCGACATCGTTGACGGTCCAGCGGTGCGACTCGCGTTCGGCGAGGACGCCGAAATAGTTCCGGAGCCGGTCACCGTCGTCGCCGAGGATCACATCGAAACTCGGATCGTGCACCTTCTGCTCGATCTGCACCGGGGCGTTCTGCAGCGGCACGATCAGCGCGACCCCGTGCACCGCGCGCTGTCCCAGTCCCCGGGCGGCGAGCCAGTTCTGCAGGGCGAAGGTGTTCTCGCGGGACCGTTCCAGCGGTGCTCGGTTATCGCTGGTCTCCAGTTCGGCGCGGACGCCGTTGAGGGTCCAGTCACCGGTCAGCGGGACCTGCAGGGTGCCGCCGTGGGTGGAACGCAGCCCGGCGACGTCGATGACCACACAACTGGTCGGTGTCCAGACGATGGCGTCGAAACGATAGGAGACACCCTGATGGAGCAGCCCGCAGTTCACCGTCGCGATACCCTGCGGGCTGCCTGCGCTGTCCCAGCCGCTGAGCCAATCGACCAGGGCCCGTTCGGCAACGCTGTCGGTGCTGTTCTGAACCTGCACGAGCATGGTGACCGCCCTTCGCGTCCGAGCCGAGGCAACGTGTCCGAGCCGAGGCTGTGGCGGCGCCGGCCGTGCGGCGCACGTGTTCGAAACTACCGGTCCGGCTCCTGCGCCGGAAGTTTACCGGCGCGAACCGCCGCGAGCAGTTCCTCGTGGTCCGCTTCGGCGCGGTCGGCGTAGCGCATGGCGAAATCGGCCACCGCCTCGTCGAAATCCTCGTCTTCGCCCAGATAACCGCTGATCAGGCGCGGGTCGAGGGATCGGGCGTGGGCGCGGGCGAGCAGCGCTCCGGCCAGCCGGCCGTAGTCGTCGAGATCGTGCGGTTCGAGTTCCTCGGGGGCGATTCCGCCCTTGAGATTACGAAACTGACGGACGATGAACGGCAGGTCCCGGGTGCCTTTTCCGGTCGGCACCGACATTGTCGTCCAGCCGAGGAGGATATCGGTTTCGGTCTGAACCAGCCTGGCGCCCTGCACGATTCGCTTTCCCTCGTGTTTCGGCGCGGCGATGCCGAGGACGGGCGCCAGCGCCGACGGCGCCGCCTGTTTGAGCTGCAGTACCAGTACTTCACCCGAATTACCGTGCAGCAGTGCGACATAACTGTGCAAGCCGACACTGCCGGTGCCGACGATCCGGAAGGCGATATCGGCCACCGCGAACCGGGCCAGCAGCCCCTGCCGGGATTCCCGCAACGTCGTACCGTAGCGCTCGAGCGCGTCGACGGCGGCGTCCTCGACGTCCTGGGTGACGGTGGTGAGGATCGGCGGATCGGCCACGAAACGATGGCTCTCGATCCCGGTTTCGTGATCGTCGATATGGGTCCATTTCCGTACGACTTTGTCGCTGTTGTTCTTCCGGGCCTTCTTGGCAGCCTTCTTGAAGTTGTCCAGCAGATCGTCGGCCTCGACCCGGTCGAGAATCGACTCGTCGGCGAGGGCGGACCAGGTCGTGAGGAAGGGGCGTTCGGCCAGGGCGGCGGCGACGCGCCGGTAGCTGCGGGCGGCGTCGGCGGCCGCGGTCCGGCATTCGTCCTCGTCGGCGCCGCCGACGCGCCCGGCCAGGACCAGCCCGGCGGCCAGCCGTTCCAGATCCCATTCCCACGGCCCCGGCACGGTTTCGTCGAAATCGTTGATATCCATCACGATTTCACCGCGCGAGGTGCCGTACAGACCGAAATTGCCGGGGTGGGCGTCGCCGCAGAGCTGGGCGGTGAAACCGGTATCCGGGCTACCGGCCAGATCGGTCGCCATCAGTCCGGCGGCGCCTCGGTAGAACGCGAACGGCGAGGCGATCATCCGGCCGATGCGCAGCGGGATCAACTCCTCGATGCGCCCTCTGTTCGACGCTTCGACGAACTCCACCACCGACGGCCGCCCGTCGGCACGGACCGCGCGGTCGCGGGCCGTACGCGGTATCCGGTCGCGCGCGGCCCGGCCGCGGGCGAGCACCTCTTCGGCGGGCGTATAGGAGCGCAACGGGATACGACTGTCGGACACCTGGCAACGGTACCGAGCGCTGATCTCGGCCGGCTTCCGCGTGTGCGGGCCGGGGTGAGCCGGGTCCGGCTCAGCTCGCCCGCAGCGGAGTGATGGGCAGGCGCAGTGCCCCGGGAGCCGCCGCGGGGACCGCCGGCCGTACCGGTGCCACGGGGGTGAGCCGTTGGTACGGGGTGCCCAGCCCCGGCCGGGTGTCCTCCTGGTTCTTGTTCGGCCAGAATGCCATCGCGCGTTCTGCCTGAGCGGTGATGGTGAGCGACGGATTCACGCCGAGGTTGGCCGTGACGGCCGATCCGTCGGCGATATGCAGCCCGGGATGTCCGTAAACCCGCTGATAGGGGTCGACCACGCCGGTCTCCGGTCGGTCGCCGATCACGCAGCCGCCGATGTAGTGCGCGGTGGCGGGGATATCGAGGACGTCGGTGTAGAGCCCGTGGGTGTCTCCGTCGATCTTCGCCGCGAATCGCCGGCCGACGTCGTGGGCCAGCGGTATCCAGGTCGGATTCGGCTCGCCCGTACCCTGCTTCGTCGCCAGTTCGCCACGTCGCAGGAACGAGGTGAGCGAATTGTCCAGCGACTGCATCACCAGCAGGATCACCGATCGTTCCGACGCGTGGCGGGCGTTGAAGCTGCGCAGGAAGACCACCGGATGCCGGACCGCGGCGAGGAGGAAGCGCAGGAACCGGAACGCGCCGCCGTCGATCACCGGCGCCGAGAGTGGGAACAGTGCGTTCTGTCCCTTGCCGTAGTGGCACACCTCTATGTGGGTGTTCGTCTCCGGATGTATCGATGAGGTGATGGCGACACCTGCCGCGAAATCGCGGCGTGACCGGCTGACGACCGCCAGGATCGCCTCGGAGTTGCTGCGGGTGAGCTCGCCCAGACGCGGCGAGATCCGCGGCAGGATGCCCTTGTCCCGCATCCGGTGCAGCAGCCGCTGGGTGCCCAGCGCTGCCCCCGCGAACACCACCTGTTCGGCGGTGAAGGTGCGTTTGCGTTTGCGGATCCACCGGTCGGGGCGTTCGGTATCGATGGCGTAGCCACCGTCGGGCAGCGGCCGGACCGTGGTGGCGGCGGTGAGCGGATGCACGGTGGCGCCCGCCTGCTCGGCCAGGAAGAGATAGTTCGTGGTAGTCGTGTTCTTGGCGTTGTGCGGGCAGCCGGTCAGGCAACGGGCGCAGTGCACACAACCGCTGCGGCGCGGGCCCGCGCCACCGAAGTAAGGGTCGTCGACCTCGGTGCCGGGATCGTTCTCGTTGAAGAACACCCCCACGTCCGTGGGGTGGAAGGTTCCACCCACACCCATATCGGCGGCGACGTCCCGGATCACCTCGTCGGCCGGGGTGGTGCGAGGGTTGGTCGCTACACCGAGCATGCGTCGCGCCTGGTCGTAGTAGGGCGCGAGTTCGGTCTGCCAGTCGGTGATATGCGCCCACTGCCGATCGGTGAAGAAATCGGTGAGCGGTTCGTAGAGGGTGTTGCCGTAGATGAGGGAGCCGCCGCCCACCCCGGTCCCGGAGAAGACCGCGCATTTGCCGAGCAGGCTGATCCGCTGCGGCCCGGTGAACCCGAGTTTGGGCGCCCAGATGGATTTGCGCAGGTTCCAATTGCTGCGGGGGAGCGACTCCGCGTCCCAGCGCCGGCCGGCCTCGAGGACACCGACCCGATAGCCTTTCTCGGTGAGCCGCAGGGCGCTCACGCTGCCGCCGAACCCCGATCCGACGACCACCACGTCGTAGTCGAACTCTGACATGATCTTCCTCTCACCCGACTCGATGGTGAGATGGTTTCATACTCATTCTTTCATCGAATGACGCGGCGGGGGTGTGCTGGCGTCGCCGCACGCCATACGGTAAGCACTGGCATGTGAAGAGCGATTCGGGAACCGGCGGATCCGAGACCTCGGCCACGGACCGCGATCCCGGCAGTGCGTTCGGCGCGGTGCTGTCGGACCGCCTGCTCACCGTGCCCAATGTCCTGAGCGTGCTGCGGTTGATCGGGGTGCCGCTGTTCCTGTGGCTGCTGCTGGTGCAGCACGCCGACGGCTGGGCGTTCGCACTGCTCATCCTGAGCGGGTTCACGGATTTCCTCGACGGCAAGCTCGCGAGGTTGCTGGACCAGTCCTCGCGACTGGGCGCCCTGCTGGACCCCTTCGTCGACCGCCTCTACCTGGTCACCACCTTGATCGCGTTCGTCGTGCGCGGGCTCATCCCCTGGTGGGTGGCCGCACTGCTGATCGGACGCGATGTGGTGCTGACCCTGAGTCTGACGGTCTACCGCCGCCGCGACCTGGACCCGCCCGAGGTCATCTACCTCGGCAAGGCGGCGACCTTCGCGCTCATGTCCGCGTTGCCCTGGCTGCTGGCCGGGGAGATGGACTGGGCCGGAGACGGTTTCGGTGCGGCGTTCGGCGGGGCACTACTGATCTGGGGTACGGCCGTCTATGTGTGGACCGGTCTGCTCTACCTGGGCCGGGCCGTCGCGGTGGCCCGCCGGATCCCCCCGGCCCCGGCCGGAGGCCGTGTCACACGCGGCGGGGATACCGGCGCGGCAGATGACGGTGGGCTCGCATAGAGTTGCGGGCATCGTGCACGACGACACGAGGAAAGGACACCACGTGAACCGGGCTCCGGAGGATCTGCGATACACCGCGGAACATGAATGGGTGCGTCGGATCGAGCCCACCCGGGTCCGGGTCGGGATCACCGATTACGCCCAGTCGCAACTCGGTGACGTCGTGTTCGTGCAGTTGCCGGAATCCGGCGCCGAGGTCGCCGCCGGGGACAGCATCGCCGAGGTCGAATCGACGAAGAGCGTTTCCGATATCTACGCTCCACTGAGCGCGAAAGTCGTTGCGGTGAACCAGGAATTGGAGGCGAAGCCGGAAACGCTGAATACCGATCCCTACGGTGACGGGTGGTTGTTCGAACTCGAGGTGGGCGATGCGTCCGCACTGGACTCGAGTGTCGCCGAACTGCTCGATGCCGCGGGTTATCAAGGAGTTATCGGGGGCTGATCCAGCCTTCCCGGTTCTACCTGCACGGGTGCGGCCCGGCAGGGTACGGTCAAAGCCAACGGATGTGCCGCCCGGAGTCGGGGCCGCCCAGCCACGTCTTATCGCGGCATCTGCCTGCATGGTTTATGAGGTTCGAGGAGGAGAGAAACGGTGAGCGAGAACAAAGACCCGGGTTACGGGGAGACCGCGGCCGAGACGACGTCGGTCTTCCGCGCGGATTTCCTGAACGAGGTCGACGCATCGCGCTCCGGCGAGCCGACCGGCGAGCAGCCGGTGCAGGGTGTCGAAGGTCTTCCGGTCGGGGCGGCGCTGCTGGTCGTCAAACGTGGTCCGAATGCGGGATCGCGGTTTCTGCTGGACCAGCCCACCACGTCCGCCGGTCGTCATCCCGACAGCGATATCTTTCTCGACGATGTCACCGTCAGTCGTCGCCATGCCGAATTCCGGCAGGACGAGGATTCCTTCCAGGTCGTCGATGTGGGCAGCCTGAACGGCACCTACGTCAATCGCGAGCCGGTGGATTCCTCGGAGCTGCAGAACGGTGACGAAGTACAGATCGGTAAGTTCCGGCTGGTGTTCCTCACCGGTCCGCGGACGCAGGAGGCCGGTTCGGCCGCCGGTGCGGGAAGTTTGTGAACAGCTGACGATCGGTGCGCCGGTCCGGGTGATCGGCGCTTCGGCATGAAAGACTCGAGATCATGACAGGCGCGGCGCAGCAGTGGGCGCACGGAGGGATGTCGATCGGCTCCGTGCTCGATCTGCTGCGACCGGATTTTCCGGATATCACCATTTCCAAGATCCGCTTCCTGGAAGCGGAGGGTCTGATCCGGCCGGAGCGGACGCCGTCGGGTTACCGGCGGTTCTCGGTCGCGGACTGCGAGCGGCTGCGTTTCGTATTGACGGCGCAGCGCGACCAGTACCTTCCGTTGAAGGTGATCAAGGAACAGCTCGAGGCGATCGACAGCGGTGCGGCGACGCTCGGGGTGCGGGAAGCTCGCGCCCGGGCGCGCACCGCCCGTCCGGATGCGGGGCAGCCGGAGCCGGACGACCGGACCGAGGAGCCGGCACCACGGCCGCCCCGGCGGCTCGGCGTGCCACCGGGGCGGATCACCCCGGACGATTTCGAATTCGATCACCAGATCCGGGTCACCCGTGAAGACCTGCTGGACCGGGCCGGGATCGACGAGAAATTCCTCAACGACCTGATCCGGGCCAACCTGATCGCTCCGGGACCCGCCGGGTTCTTCGATACCGATGCGGTCACCTTGGCCGCGACCGCCAAGGCCATGGCCGAATTCGGTTTGGAGGCGCGCCATCTGCGCGCGTTCAAACTGGCCGCGGATCGGGAGGCGGCACTGGTGGCGCAGATTGCGGCGCCCATCGCCAAGAGCCGCGACGCGGGCGCCCGGGCGCGGGCGGAGGAGACGGTGCGCGAACTTGCCGCGCTGTCGCTGTCGCTGCACGCGAGCCTGGTGAAGGCCTCGGTGCGCAACTCATTGGGCGGATGATCCGTCCGTCCGATTTCCGCGGTCATCGGCCGGATCCGGCCTGACCTGCGGACGAGCCGTCGGCGGCTACGCCGGTGGCAACACACCGATTCCGGTGTTCGCCAGCGATCGCGGCGCCGCGCGAAATTCGCCTAGACTCGTGAGTACGGCGAGCCCTGCATCGGCGAGGGCGGGCGGCCGGGGAGTATGGGAGGCAGTGCGATGAGCGAAATGCGCGTGATCGGCATCCGGGTCGAGCAGCCACAGAATCAGCCCGTCCTGCTGCTGCGGGAGGCGGAAGGTGAGCGGTATCTGCCCATCTGGATCGGGCAGGCGGAGGCTACGGCCATCGTGCTCGAACAGGAGGGTGTCACGCCGGTCCGGCCGCTCACCCACGATCTGATCAAGATCCTGATCGCCGATCTCGGGCACACCCTCGAGGAGGTTCATATCGTGGACCTGAAGGAAGGCACGTTCTACGCCGATCTGGTCTTCGAGAACGAAGTGCGGATCTCGGCGCGGCCGTCGGATTCGGTGGCGATCGCCCTGCGCGTGGGCTGCCCGATCTATGCGGCGGAATCGGTGCTCGAGGAAGCCGGTCTGGTGATGCCCGACGAACGCGAGGACGAGGTCGAAAAGTTCAAGGAGTTCCTCGAGTCGGTATCGCCCGACGATTTCAAAGCGACCGACAGTTGAGAAATCGCATTTTTTTCTAGACCTCAACTACAGGTCGAGACTGTTACTGCGCGTCGCATTTGGTTCGGCACTGCTGTGGCCGAGAGAATGGGAAGAGTAGCCTCATAGTCGACGCCGGGCCGTCGGCTGTGGGCACTGATCGGCGGAGCAAGGGAGTAGTTCAGTGGCAGAGAATATGCGGGAAATGCGATCGGAAGTGGGCCCGCCTCGGCGCTACGAAATACAACCTGGATTGTTCCCCGACGATTCGGTTCCCGACGACCTGGTGGGATACCGGGTACCGACGGCCTGTCAGGTCGCCGGGATCAGCTACCGGCAGCTGGACTACTGGGCACGGACCGGCCTCGTGGTGCCGTCCATCCGCGGGGCGGCGGGTTCGGGTAGCCAGCGGCTGTACTCCTTCAAGGACATCCTGGTCCTGAAAATCGTCAAACGACTCCTCGATGCCGGTATTTCGCTGCAGAACATCCGGATCGCCGTCGATCATCTGCGCAGTCGCGGGGTTCAGGATCTGGCGAATATCACGCTGTTCTCCGACGGAACCTCGGTTTACGAGTGCACGTCACCGGAAGAAGTCGTCGATTTACTGCAGGGCGGCCAAGGTGTATTCGGGATCGCCGTGAACAGTGCCATGCGGGAGCTCACCGGAGCCATCGCCGCATTCCCCGCCGAACGCGCCTCGGAAACCAGCGAACGTCCCGAAGACGAACTCTCCTACCGGCGCAAGGCCCGGCTGACCCGCAAAACCGGCTGATCGTCCACCGGTAGCGGACGGATGAGGGCAAGGACACACACCGCCCGGGTGGGTGCCCTGCGGTACCGCTCACCGGGCTAGGATGAGCGGGCGTCGTAGCCGTGCGGGAGAGTCCCGGATCCTGGATCCGGGCGCCGAAGGAGCAGCACCTCCCCGTCAATCTCTCAGGCACCAGGACCGTGCGGGAACCGGCGCCTCTGGAAAGTGGTGGCTGCGGGCCACCCGCCCAAGGTGAAAGGCGACCGGACCGCATCCGGACACCGAAGCTCTCAGGCGCCGCGACAGAGGGGGAGGGCCGTCAGCCGACCGTGCCGGTCGGCCGCCCCACCCAGGGAGCCGTGGTGACCCAGACCTTCGCAGATCGTCATATCGGACCGGACGACGACGAATTCGCGCGGATCCTCGCCGCGATCGGTGTCGCCTCGGCCGATGAACTGGCGGCCGCCGTATTGCCGGCCGGGATCCGCGATACCGATCCGCTCGCCGGGCTGCCCGCACCGGGGACCGAACACGAGGTCTTGGCCGAACTCGCCACATTCGCCGAATCGAACCGCATCGCCACCTCGATGATCGGACTCGGCTACTACGACACTCTGACCCCGCCGGTGTTGGTGCGCAATCTGCTCGAGGATCCGGCCTGGTACACCGCCTATACGCCCTATCAGCCCGAGATCAGTCAGGGCCGGCTCGAGGCGCTGCTCAATTTCCAGACCATGGTGACCGACCTGACCGGCACGGACGTGGCCAATGCGTCGATGCTCGACGAGGCCACCGCGGCCGCGGAGGCGATGACGCTGTTGCGCCGGGTCAATCGCCGGGCCCCCGCTCGTCTGGTGGTCGACCGGGATCTGTTCCCGCAGACCCGGACCGTATTGGAGACTCGCGCCGAACCCCTGGGTATCGAGATAGTGGAGGCCGATCTGGCCCGGGACGGCCTGCCCGAGGGTGAGTTCTTCGGAGTGATCCTGCAGGTGCCCGGTGCCTCCGGCCGGATCGTGGACTGGTCGGCGACGATCGCCACCGCACACGATCGCGGGGCACTGGTGGCCGCCGGTGCGGATCTGCTCGCGCTCACGCTGATCACTCCACCGGGGGAGCAGGGCGCGGATGTCTGTTTCGGGACAACCCAACGCTTCGGTGTGCCGATGGGCTTCGGCGGACCGCACGCCGGATATCTGGCGGTGCGCGCCGACTACGCCCGGCAGCTGCCCGGCCGGCTGGTCGGCGTGTCCAAGGACGCCGACGGTGCCCCGGCCTACCGGCTCGCGCTGCAGACGCGCGAACAGCATATTCGCCGGGAGAAGGCCACCTCGAATATCTGCACGGCCCAGGTGCTGCTGGCCATCGTCGCCGGTATGTACGCCTGCTACCACGGTGCGAACGGGTTGCGTGCCATCGCCCGCCGGGTGCACGGCCATGCCGCGGAACTGGCGGCGGCTCTCGGCGACGCGCTGGTGCACGACAACTATTTCGATACCGTGCTGGCCCGGGTGCCGGCACAAGCGGAAACGGTGGTCGCCAAGGCGGCCGCGCGCGGTGTGAATCTGCGCCGGGTGGACGACGACCACGTCGCCGTCGCCTGCGACGAGGCCACCACCGCGGACCATATCGCGCTGGTGCTGGACGCGTTCGGTATCGCTGCGGCCGAGCCTGCCGCGGCGGCGATCGAGAATCGCACCTCGGAATTCCTGACCCACCCCGCATTCACCCGGTACCACACCGAAACGGCGATGCTGCGGTATCTGCGTGCCCTCTCGGACAAGGACATCGCCCTGGACCGGAGCATGATCCCGCTCGGTTCGTGCACGATGAAACTCAATGCCACCGCGGAGATGGAGCCGATCACCTGGCCCGGCTTCGCGCGGCTGCACCCCTACGCCCCCGAATCCGATACCCCTGGTCTGCGGCGAGTGATCCACGACCTGGAGCGCTGGCTGGCCGAGATCACCGGATACGACTCGGTGAGCCTGCAGCCCAACGCGGGCAGCCAGGGCGAGTACGCGGGCCTGCTGGCCATCCGCCGCTATCACCTGGACCGCGGTGACACCCGCCGCGACACCTGCCTCATCCCCTCCAGCGCGCACGGCACCAACGCCGCGTCCGCCGCGATGGCCGGCCTGCGGGTCGAAGTGGTGAAATGCCGGGCCAACGGCGATGTGGACCTCGACGATCTGCGGGCCAAGATCGCCGACCACGCCGAGCGGCTGGCCTGCATCATGATCACCTACCCCTCGACGCACGGCGTGTTCGAGCAGGAGGTCGCCGAGCTGTGCGCCCTCGTGCACGATGCGGGCGGTCAGGTCTATGTGGACGGCGCGAACCTGAACGCACTCGTCGGCATTGCCCGGCCGGGGCGGTTCGGCGGTGACGTCAGCCATCTGAACCTGCACAAGACGTTCTGCATCCCGCACGGCGGCGGGGGGCCCGGGGTGGGCCCGGTGGCGGTCCGGTCCCATCTGACGCCGTACCTCCCGGGCGACCCCCTGGTCCGCGGTTCGCACGCGGTTTCGGCGGCCGAATACGGATCGGCGTCGATTCTGCCGATCACCTGGGCCTATATCCGGATGATGGGTGCTCAGGGGCTGCGCCGGGCGACCTCGACCGCGATCGCGTCGGCCAACTATCTGGCCCGCCGCCTCGGCGAGCACTATCCCGTGCTCTACACCGGCGACAACGATATGGTCGCCCACGAATGCATCCTGGATCTGCGCGAGATCACGAAGAGCACCGGGGTGACCGTCGACGATGTGGCCAAACGGCTCGCCGACTACGGATTCCACGCGCCGACCATGAGTTTCCCGGTGGCGGGCACACTGATGGTGGAACCCACCGAAAGCGAGAACCTGGCGGAGCTCGACGCGTTCGCCGAGGCGATGATCGCCATCCGGCGCGAGATCGACCGGGTGGGTGCGGGCGAGTGGCCGGCCGAGGACAATCCGCTGCGCAATGCGCCGCACACCGCGGCGAGCCTGGTTCGGGAATGGGACCACCCGTACAGCCGGGAGGTCGCGGTGTATCCGCTCGGTCTCACACACGAACGGCCGAAGGTGTGGCCGGCGGTGCGTCGTATCGACGGAGCATTCGGCGATCGCAATCTGGTCTGCACCTGTCCGCCCCTCGAGGCCTACACCGACTGACCCGGTGCTCCCGGCGCGGTGGCCGGATCTTCTGGGCCGATCGTCCGGGCTGCTGGGCTGTCGATTCCGGGACCCGCCGCAGCGGTACCTCGGCCGGGTCCGTTCCGGAGGACGGGCCCCGGCCGAGGCCGGTGGGAGCCGGATTCGCCGCGCGGAATCAGGCCGGGACCAGGGCCTTTGTGCCGTCCTCCGCGGCGGGGCGTGGTCCGTGGTCGTCCACCATCGTCTCCTCGTCGAACGGCAGTTTCCGATCCAGGACATCGCGTACCTGCTCGGTATCGACCGTCTTGGTCCAGGTTCCGATCAGCAGGGTGGCGACCGCGTTACCGGAGAAGTTGGTGAGCGCGCGAGCCTCGGACATGAACCGGTCGATACCCACGATCAACCCGACACCGTCGAGCAGTTCGGGCCGGTGGCTCTGCAACCCACCGGCCAGCGTGGCCAGTCCGGCACCGGTGACCCCGGCCGCGCCCTTGGACGCCACGATCATGAACACCAGCAGGCCGAACTGTTCGCCCAGATTCAACGGCTGCCCCATCGCGTCGGCGATGAAGATCGAGGCCATGGTCAGATAGATGGCGGTGCCGTCGAGATTGAACGAATAGCCGGTCGGCACGACGACGCCGACGGTGGTGCGCTCGACCCCCATATGCTCCATCTTCGCGATCAGTCGCGGCAGCGCCGATTCCGACGACGAGGTGGCCACGATGAGCAGGTACTCGCGGGCGAGGTAGCGGCACAGTTTGAAGATCGACGCCTTCGCCACCAGCCGGACCAGTACGCCGAGCACACCGAAGACGAACAGCAGACAGGTGAGATAGAAGGCGATCATGAGGGTCGCCAGCTGGACCACGGCCTCGAGCCCGGTCCGGCCGACCACATTGGCCATCGCGCCGAAGGCGCCGATCGGGGCCAGCCAGAGGATCATCGCCAGGATCCGGAAAACCAGTTTCTGGATCAGCGCCACACCGCGCAGGATCGGCTCCCCGGCCGAGCCCATCGCCTGCACCGCGAAACCCACCAGGAGCGCGACGAACAACGCTTGCAGCACACTGCCCGCGGTCAGCGCGGAGACCAGCGTCGTGGGGACGATACTGTGCAGGAATTCGACGGTGCCCCCGGCTCCGTGCGCTTGCTCGGCGTACTGTGCGCCCTGTCCCGCCGACTCGGTGATGTTCAGCCCGGTGCCGGGGTCGAGCAGATTACCGACCAGCAGGCCGATCCCCAGCGCCACGGTCGACATGGCGAGGAAGTATCCGATGGCCAGACCGCCGACCTTTCCCACGGTCGCGGCGGCACGTACCGAACCGATACCGAGGACAATGGTGCAGAAGATGACCGGGGCGATCATCATCTTGATCAGATCGACGAACATGGTGCCCAGCGGCGCCAGTGCCCGGCCGGTGCCCGGCGCGAGCCAGCCGACCAGAATGCCCGCCAGGACGGCGACGATCACCGCCAGATAGAGCCAGTGGGTGCGATCCCGCCGTGTTCGAGTCCGGTCCTCCATGACCTGGTCTCCTCCCGAGTCGTAGTGCGCGGGCGAGGTGAACCCGGCCACCACGCCCTGTGCAGAATGATGGACTGATACGTGACATCCGTCACGCTTTCGTGCATTTCGTTCAGTGGAGGAGTTCGTGCGAACCGGTCGCGGGTCTCTGGCGGGACAGGTCTTCGTCCTGCAATTGGTGCTGCTGGCACTGGTCACCGCCCTCTGGGCGGGTTACGCGGTGGTCGACGCCCGCCGCGACAGCGATCGGACCGCCACACGTGAGGTCACCGATATCGCGGTGAGTGTCGCGGCCGCGCCGTCCACCGCCGCCGCGGCGCTGTCCCCGGACCCGACGCGGTCGCTGCAACCGGTGACCGAACAGATCCGGCTCGCGACCGGAGTGGATTTCATCGTGGTGATGGCCCCGGACCGGACCCGGTTCACCCATACCGACACCGCCCGGATCGGCCTGCCGTTCTCCGGGAACATCGATCGAGCGCTGGCCGGTGCCACGTTCACCGAGACCTACACGGGAAGCCTCGGCCCCTCTATCCGCGCGGTCACGCCGGTCTACGCCGGGGGAAGGGTGATCGCGCTGGTCTCTGCCGGGGTCACCCGGTCCGCGATCGGTGACCGCTTCGCCGCGCAACTACCGGTGATCATCGGGGTGACGGGGGTGGGGCTGCTGGTCGCCGCGGCCGGCTCGCTGCTGCTGAACCGCAGATTGCGCAGGCAGACCCGCGGTCTCGCGCCCGCGCAGCTGTGGGCGATGTACGAACACCACGACGCGGTACTGCACTCGATCCACGAGGGGCTGCTGGTGTTCGGGCCCACCGGTGATCGGGCCGAAGTGGTGAACGACGAGGCCCGCAGATTGCTCGAGCTGCCCGACGGGCCGGTCTCCCGTGCCGACCTCCCCGCCTCGCTGCGCGACCCGGATCGCCGGTCCGTCCGCGACGAGACACATGTGACCGCCGACCGTGTCCTACTGGTCAACCAGGACGTCGTGCGGTTGGGGCGGCGCGCGGAAGGGACGGTGACCACCATCCGCGACCACACCGAGCTGCGCACGGTCCTGGGCGAACTCGATACCGTCCGGGGGTTCGCCGAATCACTGCGGTCCCAGGCCCACGAATCGGCCAACCGGCTGCACACCGTGATCACCATGGTGGAGCTGGGCCGCTACCGGGAGGCGGTGGAATTCGCGACCGCGGAACTGGAGCTGTCCCAGGCCCTCATCGACCGGTTGATGGCCGAAGTCGGTGACCCGGTATTGGCGGCGCTGCTGCTCGGCAAGGTGAACCAGGCCGCCGAGCGCGATATCGAACTGACCGTTACCGCCGATACCTCCCTGGACACTGTGGCCCCACTGTCCAGCCGGGAGGCCGTGACGCTGGTGGGGAATCTGATCGACAACGCGATCGACGCCGCGGGCGGGGGTGCCGGCGCCTGGGTCGAGGTGACCGTCCGCGCGGACGCGGCGGCGCTCACGGTACGAGTGGCCGACAGCGGGCCCGGCCTGGCGCCGGAGAGTTTCGCGCGCGCCGCCGAACGCGGATACTCCACCAAAGCGGGGCATCACGGTCTCGGCCTGGCGCTGGTCAGCGGGCTCGTCACCCGCCACGGCGGCACCGTCGGTATCGAAACCGCACCGGAGAGCGCGGTCACGGTGCGAATTCCACGGGAGGAGCGCGGATGATCCGGGTTCTGATCGTCGAGGACGAACCACTGATCGCCGAAGCGCACGAGGCCTACCTCGCGCGGATCGCCGGGTTCCGCATGGTGGGAGTCGCCCGTACCGGCCGTGACGCATTGCGATCCGTGGCGGCCGCCGCGGCCGCCGGGGCACCGATCGATTTGGTCCTGCTGGATATCGGACTGCCCGATATGAGCGGTCTGGAGGTGGCGGCGACACTCGTGGGCCAGCGGCCACGCCCGGACGTCATCGCGATCACCTCGGCCCGGGACCTGGCCATGGTCCGGGCCGCCGTCGCCCACGGTGTGGTGCTCTATCTCCTGAAACCCTTCACCTTTGCGGCATTCCGGGACAAGCTCGAACGCTACCGCGAGTTCCACGGCGCGCTGCCGACCGGCGAGTCCGCAGCCACGCAGGACGATATCGATCAGGCCCTGGCGGTACTGCGCACCCCCGCGCGGCAGGCCGGCACCCCGAAAGGAGTCGCACCGCACACCCTCGCCGAGATCAGCCGCGTGCTCCGCGGCGCACCGGACGGGCTCACCGCCGCCGATGCGGCGACGGCGATCGGCGTCTCCCGGATCACCGCCTGGCGCTACCTGGAACGCCTCGCGGAAGACGGTGTGGTGGCCAGGCGTTCCGACTACGGCCGGACCGGTCGGCCCCGCACCCGCTACCGCTGGCGCGAAGCCCCGGGACGGGAGCCGGGCTGACGCCGGTTCAGGGTGTGGTGAGCGCGCCGACCACGGCCGTGCCGAATTCGAGATCGTTGCTGCTCGGCAACACGGTGTAGCCGCCGCCGGTGCGCTGGCTGAGCGTACGCAGCGTATCGGCGCCCTGGCCGCCGCCGACGACGATGACGTCCACCCGGACCGGTGTCGCCGGGTCGCTCGTGTCGGCGATGGCGGCCAGCAGTTCTTCGCCGCTCAGCGCGGACTCGTCGTCCGGCCCGTCGGTGACCAGCAGGATCGAGTTGGTGCGCTCGGCCGCGTAGCTCGCGACCGCCTTCCGGTATGCCGCGAGCAGTGCCGGGTAGCACTCGTCGGAGTCGGTGGAGGTCGCTTCGATCGACCCGAGCGAGCCCATCAGCGTGCCGCGGTGCGCGTCGTCGAGGCGGGCGGTTTCGGCGATGATCCGATAGGGGTTGGCGCCGTCGACGTTCTTGCCGAAGGTCCAGATGCCCAGGCCGAAATCGGGCGGCATCACATTCATGGTGGAGGCCAGCGCGCCCACGGTGTTGGCCAGCCGGGTCAGATCTCCCTCGGTGGTGCTCATCGAGGACGAGACGTCCAGCAGGGCGGTGGCCTGTACCCCCAGTACCGGGTTGGCGAGTGCTTTGCGGAGTCGGTCGAGCGCGGCGCGTGGCGGTGCGGCGACCTGCTGGGCCGGGGGAGCGGCGAACCCGGCCGCGATCAGTTCCCGCTGCTGATCGGGTCTGCGCAGATAGTCGGCGAACAAACCGGCGATGAGGTTCTGCGTTTCGTCGACCCAGGGACCGGACATGATCGCGGCGGGATAGTCGGCTACCGGTGCCGCCCCGGCGGGGACATAGGCGGTGGCGCTGCCGTTGGCCGCCAGTTGACGCTGGGTCACCGGTACGGCGTGTACCGCGGCCTCGGCCGGCGCGGCGGCCGACAGCGTCGTCATCGCGGCGGAGATATCGGCGGCCTCGGGCGCCGCGGTGGCCAGTCCCGAAACGGCCGAGATCGCCTGTCCGGATTTCGCGGCCTCCTCGGTCAGCGGCTCGGTGCCAGAGATCGCACCCGCGACGGCGGTGGCGACGGCGACAGTGCTGTCACCCGGGGGTAGCGCCAGCTTCAACCCCGCCCAGCCCGGAAGCCCGATCTGATCGAGCGAACCCTGTTGCAGCCGCGGCAGATCCGCCCACGAAGTCTGGGTGGCGGCCAGCGCATGCCGCAGGATCTCCGGAACGGCCAGCACGATCGGGCTGGACGCGATCGACTGCGGTGTGCCCTCGATCAGGCCCGGCACCCGCATGGATTCGATATCGCGGCCGGAGACCGGGATCCACAGACCCGGCCGCGGGCCGAGCACGGGGTTCCAAGTGGCATTCGAGGTGAAAGCGGCGACCATATCCGCAGCGGGCCGTTCGGTGACGGCGACCTTCGCGCAGTGGTCCCGCACGATCGGGCCCGTCTCGTTGTAGCGGTCCGCGATGGTGCGGACCGGATCGGCGATATCCGGATCGACGGTGACGTCGAGGACGGCCTCGCCTTCCATACACGTGCCGGTGGACGCTCGGTCGGCCGGATCCGTGCCCATTCGTGAACAGCCGAAAACGACTGCGACCAGGACCACTACGATAACCGCCGCGATCACCGGTCCCTTGCTCGATCTCCGGGAAGAACCGGTGCTGCGATGGGTACCCACGGGCAGTCAGTCTATGGTCCTGAACCGCTCGGTGACGCACCACGGTCACGACTGTGGGGCCGTGCTCACCGCACGGCCCCACAGCGCCGGGACCAGCTTCGATCCGGCTATTCCCGGATCATCGTGCCCCGGTCGAATTCCTGCCCGCCCCACACGCCGGATTGTCCGGTGCGCTCGGCGAACCTCCGGCAGTCCTGCCGGATCGGGCAGCGCCCGCACACTTCCCGCGCATAGGCGAAATCCTGGGACGGATAGGGAAACCACGCCTCGTGGTTCGGGTCACCGCGACAGGCGGCCCGGTGCCAGCCGCGGCTGTCGGAGACGGGCAGCAGATCTGCCAGAACTTCGACGGTCATCTCGATCCCCTCCTTTCGTGGATCGCCTCGGTTGTCGTCGCGAGTTGCCGCCAGACCCGCCGCTGCGCACGGGCCAGCGGGTCCGGCGGCCGGGGCTGCCAGAGCAGCCGCATTCCGGCCTCCTCCGGGGTGCGGTCGGCTTTTCCGGTATTGCAGGTCCCGCAGCAGGCGATGAGGTTCTCCCACGTGTTGGGCCCGCCCCGGCTACGCGGCCGGATGTGGTCGACGGTGTGGGCCCCGGCGCCGCAGTACCCGCACCTGTTCCCGTCGCGTCGCAGGATCGCGGCGTGCGTGGCACGGCCCTCGGGCCGGTGGACGGAGACGTGCGCCAGGTAGCGGTAGCGGATCAGCCGGACGGTCTCGGGCAACATGATCTCGGTGTGCTGGGACCGGATCGGGAAATGCGGCTGCCGCACCACCACGGATTCGGCGATTCCGCTGGTCAGCAGTACCACCGCGCGGTCGGCGGGAATCCGGGCCAATGCCTCGTAGCTGGCGTTGAGCACCAGTACCCGGGTGTGTATCCAGTTGTCCGGAGTGAGTGTCGCGGGTTCGGCGACAGCGGATATCGGCATGGGTATCACCAGGTTTCGACGGCCCGGCGCAGCCGGGTCTGCAAAAGGAATCGGAGAACGCGGGCGGTCAGCGCCGCTGCGGGAGGAGCCGGTCGATCATCAGGTCGCCGGTTACGGTTTTCGGCTGCCGCAACGGTTCGCCGCGAACGCTCGTCGGCCGGTTGGGTGCGCCGGCGCACAGCGCCGATTCGGCGTTCGACCGGGTGTCACCGGCCGGTGCGACTGGATACAAGACCACTCCTCCCTTCTCTGTTCGTAGCCCTGCGGGCTCTGGTGTCGTCGTAGCCCTGCGGGCTCTGGTGTCGTAGCCCTGGGCGGGCCGGATGGAATACATGGTGGCACAGGGCAGTAGCGGTTGTCGGCTGATTTTTCTCCCACCGGATCGCGGCGGCGGCCGCCCCCCCCCCCCCCCCCCCCCCACCCCCCCCACCAGCTGAACGACCCTCAACACATCGGAAAAAAACACTTCTGACGTCGAGTGTCAAAA